>JBAQDI010000004.1:0-126059 GCA_049294655.1 Azonexus sp. | reverse complement strand
GCGGGCGTACTTTCTTCTTGCTTCGCCAAGAAGAAAGTAGCCAAAGAAGAAGGCGACCCCAGGCTACGCGGTCGGCTGCGCCGACTCCCCTGCGCTACTCGCTGCTGGCGGGGGCTGCGGAACTCGGCCCTGCGGGCCTCAGACAGTCCTCGCCCTCTTTCCGCCATCAGCTCCGTTGCTCGGCGCTCCACATGGGGACCCGGAAAAGCGTCTACACCGAACCGACAAAACCCGCGATCAGTTGCTTTTTCATATTTGACCACTACTACAGCTTTTTCTTGGGCAGAGCCGTTGTTCCGAGACGCCTTTCGGGTCCCCATGAGAGGCGCTGAGCAACGCAGGAACGCCGGGGGAAGTCGGCTGGCGTTGTCTGAGCCGCAGGCGAGTTTAGCCAGCCGCCCGGCGTTTCGAGTAGCGCAAGGAACCGGACTTTGCCCGGCGCCGACCCTGGGGTCGCCTTTTCTTTGGCTACTTTCTTTTGGCGAAGCAAAAGAAAGTACGCCCGCCCGCAAGGCGGAAAACAGCCGCTCAGCGCGCAACACCGCCCGCGCCGCAAGCGCGGAACACAGCGGTTCAGCAAGGAACCAACGCATATCCCGCCTACCGGTGCAATGCTGCCAGCTCATTGCGCCACATCCTTATACCGCCCATACGTGTAATGCGCCGCACACCCCCCCTCCGACGACACCATGCAGGAGCCCACCGGATTCTCCGGCGTACACACCGTGCCAAACAGCTTGCAATCCTGCGGCCGCTTCACCCCCCGCAGGATCGCCCCGCATTCGCAGGCCTTGTGATCAGGCACTGCCTTGTATTCAAGCGGAAAACGTTTTTCAGCATCAAATTCGGCGAACTGGCTGCGAATGCGCAAGGCCGAGTAGGGCAACACATTCAGTCCCCGCCATTCAAAGCTCTTGCGCATCTCGAAGACCTCGGCGACCAGTTGTTGCGCCTTGAGGTTGCCGTCGCGATTCACGGCCCGTGAAAACTCGTTCTCGACCTCGGCCCGACCTTCGTTGACCTGACGGATCAGCATGCGGATGGCCTGCATCACGTCGAGCGGCTCGAACCCGGCGATCACCACGGGCTTGCGGTATTCCTCGGCAAAAAATTCGTAGGGCCGGCTGCCGATGATGGTCGACACGTGCGCCGGGCCGATGAAACCATCGAGCGGCACGGTGCCCCACTGGCGCACTTCCGGCGATTCGAGAATGCTGGCAATAGCCGACGGGGTCAGTACGTGGCAACACAGCACGGAAAAATTCTTCAGGCCGAGCGCCGCCGCCTGACGGATGGCGACCGCCGTCGGCGGCGTCGTCGTCTCGAAGCCGATGGCGAAGAAGACGACCTGCTTGTCCGGATGTTTCTGGGCCAGCGCCACGGCATCGGCGCTCGAATAGACCATGCGGATGTCGCCGCCCCTGGCCTTGGCTTTCAATAGCGACAGACCGCCGGAAGCCGGCACGCGCAGGCAGTCGCCGTAGGTACACAAGGTGACGCCCTGTTCGAGGGCGAGGCGGATCGCCTGGTCGACGCGGCCGATGGGCAGCACGCAGACCGGGCAACCCGGGCCGTGGATCATTTTCACGTTATCGGGCAGCAGGTCGGTCACACCGTAGCGCGAGATGGCGTGCGTGTGGCCGCCGCAGAATTCCATGAAATGGTAGCGCCGGGCCGGATCGGCCTCGCGGCGAATGACCTCGGCCAAGCCGGCAGCGACCTCGCCATCGCGGAATTCATCGATGTATTTCATCAGTGCAGGGTCGAGTCTTCGCCCAATTGGCCGAGCTCGGCAAAGAGGGCCAGCGTCTTGGCCGCCTCTTCCGGGTCGAGCTTGTTCAGCGCATAGCCGACATGCACGATGACGTAATCGCCAACCGCGACGTCATCGACCAGCGACAGCGAAATTTCCTTGCGGACGCCGGCCAGATCGACCACGGCGTTGTCGCCATCGCGCAGTTCAACGACTTGCGCAGGAATTGCCAGACACATGCTTCATCTCCTTGAACATCTTGCGGGCCACCCAGCCCTGGCCGAGCGCCAGCCCGCCATCATTGGGCGGCGCCTGGCGCGCTTCGAGCACGTTCAGGCCCGCCGTTTCGAGGCGCGGGCGCAGCGCCGTCATCAGTACCGCATTCATCGCACAACCACCGCCGGTGGCGACGGTCATCACATTCTCCTGCCGGCACGCGGCCAGCAGCCATTCTGCCAGCCCGGCGGCCAGCGTGGCGTGAAAAAGCGCTGCGCCGCGGCCGGCGTCGTCGATCTCGAGCAAGGCCGCCAGCAGCGGGAAAAAATCGAGAACACCATCCTCGATCCGGAAACCGCCGGCCAGCGGTGCGACTAGGCCGTGCGCGACGGCCAGGCCTTCGAGTCCCATGGCCGCCTGGCCTTCGTAGGAGGCGACGGCACGCACTCCGAGCAGGCCGGCCGCCGCGTCGAAATAGCGACCGAGGCTGGAGGTCGGCGGGCAACGCAGGTCGCGGGCCAGCATGGCGAGCAGCGGCGCGGCATCACGTTCCGGAAAGTGCTTTTTGAGCCAGCCGGGAATGCGCTCGCCCAAGCCGGCATCGTGCAGCGCCGAGACGGCCAGACGCCAGGGTTCGCGCGCCGCGCGGTCGCCGCCGGGCAGACGCAAGGGCCGCAGATGGCCGAGCCGGTGACAGGCCGTACCGTCAACACGCAACAACTCGCCGCCCCAGGCACCACCGTCCGGACCGAGCCCGACACCGTCGATGGCCAGACCGATGACCGGCTCGTTGCTGCCATGTTCGGCGCAGATCGCCGCGATATGCGCATGATGATGACCGACAGCCAGCGCCGGTACGCCGAGTTCGTCGGCCAGCCGCAGGGCCAGCCGCGTCGAGGCGAAATCGGGATGCAGGTCGTGGGCGATCAGGTCGGGCCGGACGTCGAGAATGGCCAGCAGATGCCCCACTGTTTCCTCGAGAAAGCCGATCGCCGCCGCATTGTCGAGGCCGCCGATGTGCTGCGACAGGAAGGCTTCCTTGCCCTTGAAGACGGCCACCGTATTTTTCAGATGGCCACCGACGGCCAGCACGCTCGGCCCGCCCTTGTCCAGCGCAATCGGCACCGGCACGTAGCCGCGCGCCCGGCGAATGAAAGACGCCGGCAACAAAACCGGGGACAGACCACGGTTTTGTTGAAAACCGTGGTCTGTCCCCGGTTTTGCCGGTTTTGCGGCGCGCAGCACCGAATCGTCGCAACGCACGACGATGTCGCGATCATGCAGCAGAAAGGCGTCGGCAATGCCGGACAGGCGGGCCAGCGCCTCGTCGTTGCCGGTGACCAGCGGTTCGCCGTGCGGATTGGCGCTGGTCATGACGAGCAGTAGATCGTTGCCGTCCTTGAGCCAGTCCGTGCCGCTCGGCCGGCCCGCCGCTTCGTGCCAGAGCAGCAGATGCAAGGGCGTCGCCGGCAGCATGACACCGAGCCAGGGCAAGGCGGGGGCAATGCCGGGCAGTTCGGTTTTTCCCTTCGGACAAAGCACGATGGGCGCGGCGGCGCTGCGCAGCAAGTCCAGCTCCGCTTCGCCGATTTGAGCGAAATCGCCCAGCACGGCGGCGTTCAGGCCCATCACGGCAAACGGCTTTTCTTCACGCTGCTTGCGCTGGCGCAGTTCGGCGACCGCCTCGGCATTTCGCGCCTCACAAGCTAGGTGAAAACCGCCCAGGCCCTTGATCGCGACAATTTTTCCGGCACGCAACAGGCGCAGGGTTTCGGCGATGGGGTCGCCAGCCAGCGGCTCGCCCTTGCCGTCAAGCAGACTCAACTGCGGCCCGCAAGCGGGGCAGCAGGTGGTTTCAGCGTGAAAGCGGCGATCGGGCGCGCCCCGCAGGCCGGGGGGCCTTGGGCTCAAGTCCCCTTGGGGGAGTTGCTCGTATTCAGTCTGGCACGACGGGCACAGCGGAAAATCCGCCAAACTGGTCTGCGCCCGGTCGTAGGGAATCCGGCGGCTGACCGTGTAACGCGGGCCGCAGTGCGTGCAGGTGATGAAGGCATGGCGCCAGCGGCGATTCGTCGGGTCGCACAGTTCGGCGATGCATTCCAGGCAGAGCGCGGCATCGGGGCCGATGGCGGTGGCGATGTCACCGGCCACGCTGTCGAGAATGGCAAATCCTTCGCTGGCGACTTCGCCGGGCGCGCTGTCGATGCCGTCGATACGCGCCAGACGCGGCGCCTCTGCCGGCAGCCTGGCGAGGAATTCGTCGAGCCGGGCGCCGCTCACCGCAATGCTGACGCCGGCCCCGTCGTTACGTACCCAGCCGTTCAGGCCGAGCTCATTGGCCAGGCGCCAGACGTAGGGCCGGAAGCCGACGCCCTGGACCAGACCACGCACACGTATCTGCCGCCCGCTCATCGAGTGATTACTGCCCGGCGGCCAGACGCGGCATGGGCGCTTATTTCCCGGCCAGTTGACGTTCCAGCTCGGCGACCCGACGTTTCAGGCCGTCTACGGTTTCCGAACGCTTGCCGCGCTGCGCTTCGAGACCGGCAGAAATCCAGTCCAGCCAGGCGCTCATGCCGTCGCCGCTGCTCGCCGAGACACGGAAAATGGTCAGGTCCGGATTGACGCGGCGGGCGTTGGCTTCGGCCAGATCGGCATCGTATTCAAGGTAGGGCAGCAGGTCGCACTTGTTGAGCAGCATGACATCGGCGGCACGGAACATGTCCGGGTACTTGAGCGGCTTGTCCTCGCCCTCGGTGACCGAGAGGATGGCGATCTTGTGGTGCTCGCCGAGATCGAAGGCGGCCGGGCAAACGAGGTTGCCGACATTTTCAATCAGGAACAGCGATTCGTCGGCCGGTTTGAGCTTTTCCAGGGCGTGGCCGACCATGTGTGCATCGAGGTGGCAGCCCTTGCCGGTGTTGATCTGCAGGGCCGGCACGCCAGTCGCCCGGATGCGCTCGGCGTCGTTCGAAGTCTGCTGGTCGCCTTCGACGACGCTGATGGCCAGCTTGTCCTTCATGAGTTCGATGGTTTTGACGAGCAGCGTCGTCTTGCCGGAACCGGGGCTGGATACCAGGTTCAGCGCGAAGATGCCGCGATCGTCGAAGTTCTGCCGGTTTTCGCCGGCGTAGCCATTGTTCTTTGACAGGATGTCCTGCTCGATCTGCACCATGCGCGCCTGGCTCATGCCCGGCACATGGGCGTGGGCCGGGCCGCTGCCGTAATCGAGGTCGCCGCCGACACCGTGTTCATGCGGGTGATGCTCGTGGCTGTGGGCGTGCTCGCCGTCATGACCGTGGGCATGGCTGTGGCTGCGGCCATCGGCATGCTGATGGGTATGGGCATGCACGCCGAGCGGCGCCGCTTCGTGATCGTGGCTGTGCTCATCCGTATGCTCGTGGCTATGCGCATGCACCGTACCGTCCGCATGCACATGCGTATGCTCATGCGCTTCGCCCTCAAGACGCGTTTCACCCGCGCCACAACCGCAAACTGTACACATTGCCCGACTCCTCTTCGATTACTCGATTTCGATTTCCTTGACCCGCATCTCGGTACCGCCGGTCGGCTGCACCTGGTGGCTGCCGCATTGCGGACAGCAACCGAAAAGCTCTTGCATCGGCACGCTGGCGGCGCATGGCATGCACCAGCCGACGCCCGGCACGGCAACGATTTCGAGCGCCGCACCGTGGGCAATGCTACCGTGAGTCACCGCCTCGAAGCAGAATTTCAGCGCCTCCGGCTCGACCGACGACAGGCGGCCGATTTCCAGCACCACCAGCTTCACCTTGTGCGCCTGCTCACGGCGCGCCGTATCCTCGACCAGCTGCAGCACACCTTCGGCCAGCGACATTTCATGCATCGTTCAACTCCAGCACATAGGGCAGGCAGGGATCGAGGGCCAGTACCGCCTGATCCAGCCCGCGCCGGGCCGTACCGGCGTCGGCAAAGTGCCGCCCGGCGAGCAGTCCGGCCAGGGCACCGGCATCGGCAAAATGACAGTCGGTCGGCGCCCAGACCCGGTAGTTCATGACCTGTCCGTCCTCGACATGCACGGCATGGGTCAGCACGCCGCGCGCCGTATGGGTCTGACCGACACCCCAACCGTCACCACCGGTGGCCGCAACCGGATAGGGCTGATTTCCGGCCAGCCCGGCCGCCGCCTGACGGACTTCCGTCAGGCGCGCCCGATAGGCGGCAGCCAGACTCGTCGGTCGCCGCGTCGGCGGCACCTCGGAAGTACAGCCCTGCCAGTAGGCCAGCCAGGGCTCCGGCTGGAGTTCGGACAAGCCGCCATGCACGGTTTCGACATCGACACCGCCCAGGCGTTCCAGGCAGTGCCCGGCCATGTCATGCAGCGCGCCGGCCAGCAGCGCCTGCGTCTCGCTCACCCGATCCGGCCCCTGGCGGGCCGCCCGCCAGGCGGCAAACGCTTCATTGGCCGGGCTCAGGCCGAGGGCCTGCGGCCAGTCGAGCAGCAGACGCCAGAGATTTTCGTGCAGGAACTCGATCCACAATTCGCCATCATCGACCGGCCGGCGCACTTCGTCGGCCGCAATGGCCAGTGCCGCCTGCGCCGCGGCACGCTGGGCATGGGCGCACAGGGTATAGAGATAGGGCACGGTCTTGACCACGGCCTCGGGATTCTGGCCGATGAACAGCTTGGTGACCGGTGGCCGGACCAGTTGCACGGCCAACTGGTCGACGGCCTGCCCGGCGAAGCGGGCGCGGACGGTAAGCAGGCCGAGCGAGGTCACGGACGCAATCCGAGAAAAGCCCGCCGGTTGGGTGCTTTGGCGGGGCCGGCCTCGGGCGCCGCGAGCGGCTCGGCGAACAGGGCATGCACGGCGGCCAGCGCGGTCAGCCGGGCCGCCTCGTGACTTTCGAATTCGAGGGCCGGCGAGAACAGCGAGCACAGGTGGTAGATGCCCAGGCGCGCTTCCTCGGCCACCGTGAATTCGTAATTGCCGGACGGAAACTGCCAGTCGTGTTTGGCGCAGGCGGCCAAAGGTGGCCAGTTTTCGTCCGAGCCGGGCAGGCACAACAGGTTGATCGCCCACGGCGTGATCATC
Organism: Azonexus sp.; assembly: GCA_049294655.1. Taxonomy (GTDB): domain Bacteria; phylum Pseudomonadota; class Gammaproteobacteria; order Burkholderiales; family Rhodocyclaceae; genus Azonexus. The sequence goes on along the minus strand of JBAQDI010000004.1, from coordinate 119,015 downwards.
GCGCCGACCCAGTGGCCATTGCCGTCACGCCGGAAATCGACGGCCTCGACCTGCAGCGCGGCATTGCAGATCGGCACGTCGGCCATGCGGGTTCGGGCGATTTCGCTGAATACCTCGGTGAGTTCGGCCGCCGGATTTTGCCGCCAGATTTTCATTCTGCCTTCCTCTTCCGGAGAACAGGCGAAATCCCCGGGCAGCAGGATACCGGCACATACCGCCACGGGAAGGCACGGATCTCATTCGCTGGCGGTCGCACTCCAAGGCAAGCCTTGGAGCCTTGCTCCCTGCTCATTCGGTCACCATGAACTTGTGCTTCGGCGCATCGCAGCCCGGGCAGCACCAGTCTTCAGGCAAATTGGCAAACGGCGTGCCGGGCGCGATGCCGCGCACGTCGTCGCCCTGCTCCGGGTCATAGACCCACCAGCAGATGCCGCATTCCAGCCGGTCGGCCGGCTGGACATTGAGAAACGAACCTTCGAAGCGCATTTCTCCAGCCTATACAGGCTCCACCATCATGTCGAGATATTCACGCAGGCGCTCGATCGAATCGGCAAAATCCTCGTCGGCGGCGAGCGCCACTTCCGGCATGCCGACCACCTCGATGGAGTTGAGAATCAGCGTATCCATCGAGTTGAAATACTGCACCCACCAGACGTTTTTCAGACGCGTGCTGGTGATCCGGCAATTGCCGTAGCCGCGCGACAGGATCGACACCTCGCGATGACCGAGCCAGCCGTACAGCGTATCGAGATCGGCCTCGCTGACCGGCAATAGCGTCAGATTGATGACGTGGGCAGGTTCGCCGGTTTTCCAGGCGGCCGCCTGCTGGCGCAGTTCCTCGACCAAGGCCGGGGCGTTCATCGTGCCTTCCGGGTAGGCCGGGGCGGGCAGATCGGCGTGCGCCGTGTTTTCCATGGTGTCGACGAGGACCGCCGGAATGCTCCCGGTTTCCAGACGGTCGACAACAAAGGCACCGTCATCGGCCAGTTTGAGCACCCGCCACAGGCCGGTGAAGGCCGTTTCCTGGACGCGCCAGTGTTCCGGCGCGCTGGTGAAGGCGCTGACTTCGCCGAAGCCGAGCGACTGGGTGATGACGTCACGCAGCGGCGCACCGAGTCCGACCAGATTGAGCGTCGCGCCGCCGGCAAAACCATCGGCCTCCGCCGCATCCAGCCAGGCGCCGAGCAGGGTGGCCGCTTCGACTACCGTTTCCGGGGCAGCGTTTTCCGGCAGGCGCGGTGCCGAGAAGGTGTCCATGCTCGGCATGGGCAGGTAATCCGGCGCTTCCTCGCCCTGCGAGCCGGGGCCCATAGCGACGACGGAAATCGGGAAGGGACGCATCGTGGACGGGTTCATGCGCAGGCTCCAGCGGTGTTTTCGGCGCGCACCGGAATGCCGATCGGTTTTGGTTGGGCCGGCCCGTCGAGCAGACGGGCGACTTCGTTCTGGTACTCGTTCCAGTCGCGGATGCCGTTCAGCGCACCGACGTACTGGCCGTCACGCAGGAAGACGACGGCCGGGGCGCGGGCCACGCCGTATTGCTGCATGAGCGGTGCGCTCGCCTCGGCTCCGGCGACCCGGCGGGAAATCTTGTCGCCGAGCGGCTTCAGGGCTTCCGGCAGGATCACGCAGGCGTCGAGCACTTCCAGGTTGCGTTGCGGGTCTTCGGTCAGCAGCAGGGCGGTCAGGCCGGCCGGGTAGTCGCTCTGGCCGGTTTCGACGCGCTGGAAATCGTGTTTTTGCTGCATCCGGCCGATGGCCGTTTCGAGACGCTCGAGCGAGGTCGCTCCGGGAGAAAGTTGCAGGCTCATGACTTTTGCGTCCTTAGAAAGTCGGGCAATTGGGGTTCGCGGTCGAGATCCGCGAAAAAGGCAGACAAATCGGTTTCACCGGCATTGATAGCATCGAGCGCATTGAGCGCGGCATTGATCGCCGCGGCCCGTTCGGCCGGGATGATTTCACGCGCCGCATCGAGGAAGGTCAGCAGCCAGGTGCCGACCGGCTGTACGCCGACCAGCGCCAGGTCGATGCGGCTTTCGCCGTTGCGACCGAGGCAGCGGGCGAAATGCTCGCCGCACTCAATGACCTGGACGGGAATGCCGAGGCACATCTCAGTTCTGTTCCAGGTTGAGGAAACGCGCGTCACCCATGCGGTAGGCCTGATCGGCCGGCGGCCGCTCGGCTTCGTAGAGCTCGATGGCCAGCGCCGAGTTGTTGATGCCGACGGCCTCGCCCTGGCGCTTCTTGGGACTCGCGCCCCAGCGCTCGAGCCAGGCAAAGGCGATGTCGAGCGCCGCCGGCATCTGCGCCTTGACCACGTCGCGCAGGCTGCCGCCGTAGTCTTCGAGTTCTTCCGGCTGGACACCGATGAGGACCAGTTCGCCCGGCAGCTTCTCGGTCATCTCGGCGGCGGCCAGTACCTCCTGGAAACCGGTCTGGTGCAGGCTCATTTTCTTGGCGCCCATGAAGCGCGGCACCAGATCGCCAACCACTTCGCGCAGCGTGCCCGGCGTATCGCCGTAATCCACCGCGTCGAAGACCAGCAGGCAATCGGTTTCCTGGACGTAGGGCAGCAGGTAGAGGCCCTGCGTCCCGCCATCCATGAGCTCGACCTGCGGCGGGAATTCCCAGCCGGCGTTCAGCGCCTCGACGCAACGCACGCCAAAGCCTTCATCGGCCCACAGAATATTGCCGATGCCCAGCACCAGAATGCGTTTGGAATTCATTGCCATCCCCAGAAAGAAACGCCCCGGCTACATTGGCATGCAGACCGGGGCTTGTACAAGCAAAGAAGCCTAGTCCTTGAACATCCGCCAGCCGGAGATCATCGTCGAAATCAGGCTTTGCCGGCTCATGATGTCCTCGCGGATCGCCGCATAGACATGCACCAGCACAAAAGTCATCATGATCCACATGCCCAACCGATGCAGGTTATGCACCTGCAGCGAGCCGCCGAGGGCCGGAATGACCCAGCCGAACAGGCTGTCCTGCCAGCTGCCCAGCCCGGCGCCTTCGCTGTACAGCGCAAAGCCGGTGAACACCATGCCGACCGCCAGGACCGTGAAGAAGAAGAACATCATCAGCTGCGCCATCGGGTTGTGGCCGACGTACTTTTTCGGCGTCTTTTCGAGGAACAGATACCAGCGCAGCTCGAAGAACACTTCGCTCCACCACTGCGGATTGGTGATCGGCAACCTGAAGATCTGCTTGGCGTGGTGATTGCCAACGAACGCCCAGTAAACCCGCCCAAGCAGCCCGACGGCAAAGATGTAGGCGGCCGAGAAATGGGCAAAGCGGATGTAGCCCATGAGGAAGTTGTCCGACGCTTCGCCGGGCATCGTCGGCAAGGGCTTGCCGATGAAATAGCCGGTCACCGCCAGCACCACCATGGCCAGGGCGTTGATCCAGTGCCAGAGACGGACCGGCGCTTCGTAGACATAGATCGAACGGACCTGTTTACCGTGCCTTTCGGCTTCCAGCATGTCCTGTTGAGAGAGCATGATTAAGCCTCCTGACGGGCCGCCCCGAGGGAGGCGGCGCCCCCTTGGGGGGTAGCGAACATAGTGAGCGAGGGGGTCATACCACTCTCCTTAGCGGACTTTCACCGAGGTCATTTCCTGTCCATCCGGGCTCATCACGTGCGTCGAGCAGGCCAGGCAGGGATCGAAGGAATGCAGCGTGCGCAGGATTTCCAGCGGTTCGTCGGCCTTGGCCACCGGGGTATCCATCAGCGAGGCCTCGAAGGCGCCGATCTGGCCCTTGTGGTCGCGCGGTCCGCCGTTCCATGTCGTGGGCACGACGCACTGGTAGTTGTCGATCTTGGTGTCCTTGATCTTGATCCAGTGGCCCAGCGCGCCGCGCGGTGCTTCGGTGAAGCCGGCGCCCATGGCTTCCTTCGGCCAGGTGCTGGGTTCCCATTTCTCGATGTTGGCGGTGTTGAGATCGCCGGATTTCAAATTGGTCATCAGCTTGTCGAACTGCTGTTGCTGCAGCTTGGCGCAATAGGCCGTTTCCAGGCCGCGCGCCGCCGTCCGGCCGAGCGTCGAGAACAGGGCAGTGACCGGCACGTCGAGCTTCTTCAGCGCACCATCGACCAGCTCGTGGATTTCCGGGTACTGCTTGGGTTGCAGGTAGCCGAGCACCATGCGCGGCAGGCAGCCGACTTCCATGGCATGACCACGCCAGCGCGGCGCCTTGATCCAGGAATACTTCCCGCCTTCGTCGAGTTCCTTGATGTTGGTCTTGGTGCCCTTGGTGTTCTTGCCGAGCTCGAAATTCGGCTCGGTGATGCCGTCGAAGGGATGCAGACCCAGCGTTTCGTCGGGGTACTTGTACCAGGAGTGGGTGACGAATTCCTGCACCTGTTCCGGGTCCTTGAGGTCGACCGGGTGGATTTCGTCGAGCTTGCCATTGATGATCGCGCCCCGCGGCAACAGCAGGTTGGCCGAAGTATAGTCATTGGCCTTCTGCGGCAGGTCGCCATAGGAGAGCAGGTTCTTCGAGGACAGGCCGCCGCCGTAGAGCCAGCCCTTGTAGAAGGAGCCGATGGCCAGCAAATCGGGGATATAGACCTGTTCAACGAACTCGGCGGCCCGGTCGATGATGCTCTTGACCATGTTCAGCCGTTCCATGTTGATGGCGCCGACCGCCCCCGTGCCTTCCATGTTGATGGCGCAGGGCACGCCGCCGACCAGCCAGTTCGGGTGCGGATTCTTGCCGCCGAAGATGGTGTGCACCTTGACGATTTCCTTCTGGAAATCGAGGGCCTCGAGGTAATGGGCGACGGCCATCAGGTTGGCTTCGGGCGGCAGCTTGTAGGCCGGGTTGCCCCAGTAGCCGTTCATGAAGGGGCCAAGCTGGCCGGATTCGACGAATTTCTTCAGGCGATTCTGGATGTCACGGAAGTAGCCCGGCGAGGAGAGCGGCCAGCTGGAAATGCTCTGGGCCAGCGTCGAGGTCGCCTTGGGATCGGCCTTTAGCGCCGAAACCACGTCCACCCAGTCGAGCGCGTGCAGGTGGTAGAAGTGCACCAGGTGATCATGCACGTACAGGTTCAGCTGCATGATGTTGCGGATGGTGTTGGCGTTTTCCGGGATCTGGATCTTCAGCGCATCCTCGACGGCGCGCACCGAAGTCAGCGCATGGGTGCCGGTACACACGCCGCAGATACGCTCGGTGAAGGCCCAGGCATCGCGCGGATCGCGGCCCTTGAGAATAACTTCGAGACCACGCCACATGGTGCCTGTGGATACGGCGTTGCGGATGACATTCTTGTCGTCGAGATTGACCTCGACGCGCAGGTGACCTTCGATGCGGCAGACCGGGTCGACGACGACGCGCTTGCCGGAGTTGTCGACCTTGAAGCCTTGAGTTTCGTAAGCGGCCATCTTATTTTTCCCCCTTCTGTTCTTCAGTGTCGCCGGCCTTCTGGCGGGCGCGGGCCAATGCCGTCACCGCGGCATGCGCGGCAATCGCGGCGCCAACGGTGCCGGCGGCCGCCTTGCCGATGGTGTCGGCATTGCCTTCGACGCCGAAGGCCTTGATGTCGGTGACGCGGTCGTAGAAGCTGCCCTTGTCCCAGAAACCTTCTTCGGAACAGCCGATACAGCCGTGCCCGGATTGCACCGGCCAGCTGACGCCGCCGTTCCAGCGCATCGACGAGCAGGCGTTGTAGGTGGTCGGCCCCTTGCAGCCCATCTTGTACAGGCAGTAGCCCTTGCGGGCGGCTTCGTCGTCCCAGTTCTCGACGAACTGGCCGGCATCGAAATGGCCGCGGCGATAGCACTTGTCGTGGATGCGCTGGCCGTAGAACATCTTCGGACGACCCTGCCGGTCGAGTTCGGGAATGCGGTCGAAGGTCAGCATGTAGGTGACGACGCCGGTCATTACCTCGGCAATCGGCGGGCAGCCCGGCACGTTGATGATCGGCTTGCCGGTAATCACCTTGTGCACCGGCGTGGCGCGCGTCGGGTTCGGCTTGGCGGCCTGCACGCAACCGTAGGAGGCGCAGGCGCCCCAGCTGATCACGGCCTTGGCGTCGGCGCAGGTTTCCTTGAGGACTTCGACGAAGGGCCGGCCGCCGTGGATGCAGAACATGCCGTCTTCGTTCAAGGGCGGGTTGCCTTCGACAGCGACGATGTAGTTGCCCTTGTATTTCTTCTTGACCTCTTCGATGATCGCCTCGGCCTGGTGACCGGCGGCGGCCATCAGCGTGTCGTCGTAGTCGAGGGAGAGCATCGAGAGCACGACATCCTTGGTCAGCGGATGCGCCGAACGGATGAAGGATTCGGAACAGCAGGTGCATTCGAGACCGTGCAGCCAGATCACCGGCGTGCGCGGCTTGGTTTCCAGCGCATGGGCAATGCGCGGTGCGGCGGCGCTGCCCAGCCCGAGCGAAGTGGCGGTCAGGCTGCAGAATTTGAGGAAGCTGCGCCGGGTAATGCCCTGGCGGCGCAGTACTTCATAGAATGTCTCGGTCACGTTCGGTTCCCCCTTCGTTATGGCGCATGGCGTGACAGGCTCTAGGCAAGGCGCGTGCCACCGCCAGCCGGGATGATTTTTCCGATACGAATCAATGACATTGCCCGGCATCGGGCGATCTCCGGCAAACCACCCCGCCAGCCACAAGTGGTCATATTTTGTCCAGAGTGGAAAGTTATCTTGCACACCCCGAGCCTGGGCCACTCATGCCGAATGAAAACTCGACTAACGTAATAGTTCTTTCTGGCTCTAAAATCTCGCCAACAGGAGAGAGATCGTGCCCAGAATTGTCGAACTGATAAGCCGCCAGAGCGGACAGGTCCGGCCGGACGCAACGCTAGGCGAAGCAGCGGCAATCATGGTCAGGGAAGGACAGTCGTCGGTCATCGTGGTCGGCGACGGGCAGATACTCGGCATCGCCACCGAAGGCGACATCCTGCATGCGATGCGCGAACACCGTGGTCTGGACCAGCCGATCGGCGCGCTGATGACCTCGCCCGTGCACAGTACGAACGCCACCACCGAATTCCGCGCCGCCTACCAGGAGGCGGCCCGCCTGGGGATCCGCCATATCGTCGTCACCGGCGATACCGGTGAGCCGCTGGGCGTGGTCAGCGAGTCGGATTTCCGCCACCATCTCGGCCCCGATTTTTTCCGTCACCTGAACAACGTCGATACGCTAATGGACCGGATGTTTCCGCGCCTGCCGCCCGACGCCTCGCTGGCTGCCGCACTGACCGCCATGGAAGCGGCCCACGCCAGCTGCGCGGTGATCGTCGAGGACAAGCGGCCATTGGGCATCCTCACCGAGCGCGATGTGGTCCGCCTCTTCCTCAACGCCGAGGACAATCCGCCGCTGTCCAGTGTCATGACTGCGCCAGCCATCAGCATCAGCGAAGACAGTTCGCTGGCCGAGGCCGCCCAGTTACTCGACGAGCGCCGCATCCGTCATCTCGTGGTGGTCGATCCGGCCGGCCAGGCCGTCGGCCTGCTTTCCGAACACACCCTGATGCGCCCGCTCGAATTCGACCTGGTCGACGACGTGCTGGCCGAACGCCTGACCCTGAGCCGCTCGCGCGACCGGGCACAGGAGGAAACCAGCCGCAACGAGCGCTACCAGCGCGCCCTGCTCGACAACTTTCCCTTTCTGGTCTGGCTCAAGGACACCGAATCGCGCTTTCTCGCCGTCAACCGCACGCTGGCCGATGCCTGCGGCGAAAGCTCAGTCACAAAGCTGATCGGCAAGACCGATTTGGACCTGTGGCCGCGCGAACTGGCCGAACGTTACCTGGCCGATGATCAGCAGGTGATGAATACCCGGCGGCGCAAGATCGTCGTCGAACCCATCCTGCGCAACGAGAAATTCACCTGGTTCGAAACCTGCAAGACGCCGGTCATCGGCGACGATGGCACGCTGCTCGGCACCGTCGGCTTCGCCCAGGACATCTCGGAACGACGCCGCGCCGAGGAAGCCATCCTGCTGCGCAACGCCGCCCTGGCCGGCATGTTGCGCAACGAACCACTGGTCGGTGTCCTCGAATTGATCGCCCTGTCGGTCGAGGCCGAAATGCCGGAGTGGGCCTGCGCCACGCTGCTGCTCGACGAGACTGGCAAGGAGCTTCGCCATTTCGCCGCGCCGCGCCTGCCCGACAGTTTCCTCGCCGCCGTGCCCGGCATTGCCGTCGCCGAACAGGCAGCGTGTTCCGGCCAGGCCGCCTTCCTGCGCCAGCGCGTCATCACCCGCAACATCGCCACCCACCCGAACTGGGCCGACTATCGCGAAGCAGCCCGCCAGGCCGGCTTTGCCGCCGCCTGGGCAGAGCCGATCCTGGCCCCCGACGGGCAACTGATTGGCACCTTTACCGCCTACCACAGCAAGGCGAGCGGCCCGACCGAAGAACAGCAGGTGCTGCTCACCCAGTCCGGACAACTGGCGGCGCTCGTCCTTGCCCACCACCAGGGGGCTGAAAACCTGCAGAAAAGCCTGGAAACCTTCCGCGGCATTTTCGACAGCATCAGCGAGGCGCTGTTCATCCAGACCGGGGACGGCACCTTCCTCGACGCCAACAACGGGGCCGAGCTCATTTTCGAACAGCCACGCGGCACGCTGATCGGCCAAAAATACACCGCCCTGGCCGCCCCCGGCCTGAACGACCTGGCCACCATCGATGGCTACCTCAGGGCGGCCATCGCCGGTCAGCCGCAATATTTCGAATACTGGGCCCAAAGCGCCCAGGGGCGGGTTTTCCCGGTTGATGTCCGCCTCCATCCCTGCCGTTATTTCGGCCAGCAGGTACTCATCGCCTCGGTCGTCGATATCAGCGAGCGCAAGCTGGCCGCCCTGCGCCTCGAAATCGCCCACGACCTGGCCCAGGCGCTGGCCACCGGCATGCGGCGCGAAGAAGTGCTCAACACCATACTGAAGGCAGCGCTGCGCTTCCCCGATCTCGACGCCGGCGGCATTTACTACCGCCAGGCCGACGACAGCTATCGCCTGGTGGCCAGCGCCGGACTGTCGCCCGAATTTATCCGGACCAATGCCGAACTCGCGGCCGACTCGGCACAGGCCGAAATCATCCGCCAGGGACAACTGGTCTGCAGTTGCGGCGAATGCTGCACGCAACGTGACAAGGCCGAACTGATCAGTGTCTCCCGCCTGCAAAGCGAAGGCCTGCTGTGCCTCAGCGCACTGCCGGTGCTGGTTGGCGGCCAGGCCATCGCCTGCCTCTACCTGGCCAGCCGCCAGCTGTCGCAGATCTCCCCGGGAACCCTGCAGGCTCTGGAAACCCTGACCAGCAATTTTGCCCAGACCCTGCTCCGCCTCGATGCCCAGGAAGAAGCCGGCCGCCTGCAGCACAACCTGAGCGGCCTGTTCAACACCCTCACCGATTTTCTCTTCGTCATCGATTCGAACGGCCAGATCCTGCATTACAACCAGGCCGTCGCCGAGCACCTGGGCTACGGGCCCACTGCGCTGAAGGGGCAGCACATGCGCACGCTGCACCGGCAACAGGACAGCGCGGCGATGGCCATCCACTTCGCGGACATCATGAGCGGCCGCTGCAGCAACTGCCTGCTGCCGCTGCTGCACGCCGACGGCCGGCAGATCGAGGTTGAAACCCGCTTCATTGCCGGCTATTGGGACGGCCACCCGGCGCTGTTCTGCATCGCCCAGGACATCAGCGAGCGCCTGATCGCCGAGGAAAGGCAAAAACTGGCGGCCAGCGTCTTCGACAATGCCCACGAAGGCATCATGATCACCGACCCGGCCGGGCGCATCATCGAGGTCAACGCCACCTTCAGCGAACTGACCGGTTATGCGCGTGAAGAAGCGGTCGGCCAGACGGCCGACCTGCTCAAATCCGGCCATCACGATACCGCCTTCTATGAGGGCATGTGGCAGACCATCCGCAACGTCGGCTACTGGCGCGGCGAAGTCTGGAACCGCAAGAAAACCGGCGAGGTCTTCGTCGAGTTGCTGACCATTTCGACCGTGCGCAACCGCGAAGGCGAGATTTCGCATTTCGTCGGCATCTTCTCCGACATCACACTGCTCAAGCAGCACCAGGAACGCCTCGAACATCTGGCCCATTTCGATGCGCTGACCCAGCTCCCCAACCGCATGCTGCTCGGCGACCGCATGCAACTGGCCATGGCCCAGACCGAACGCAACGGCAAGGCGCTGGCTGTCTGCTACCTCGACCTCGACGGCTTCAAGCCGGTCAACGACCAGTACGGCCACGCCACCGGCGACAAACTGCTGGTCGAGGTCGCCCAGCGTCTGCGCACCTGCGTGCGGGCTGGCGACACGGTCTCCCGACTGGGCGGCGACGAGTTCGTGCTGCTGTTCTCCGACCTCGACAACGTCCGCGAATGCGACCATGCGATCAATCGCGTCATCTCCGTACTGACTACGCCGTTTCGCATCGGCGGCCACGAAATCTCCATTTCGGCCAGCATCGGCGTCACGCTGTATCCGCAGGACGGCTCGGACAGCGATACCCTGCTGCGCCATGCCGACCAGGCGATGTATGCCGCCAAGCAGGCCGGGCGCAACCGCTTCCACCTGTTCGACCCGGAAAACGACCGGCGGGCCCGGGTGCGTCGCGAGGAAGTCGGGCGCATCCGCGAAGCGCTGGCCAACAAGGAGTTCGTGCTCTTCTACCAGCCCAAGGTCGATATGCGCCAGGGCAGCGTGATCGGCGCCGAAGCCCTGATCCGCTGGCAACACCCGGAGCGCGGCCTGCTCTTGCCGGGCGAGTTCCTGCCGGCCATCGAAGGCAGCGAATTGTCGATCGCGCTGGGCGACTGGGTCTTGCAGGAAGCCCTGCAGCAACTGGGCGCCTGGCAGGATCAGGGCCTCGACCTGGCGATCAGCGTCAATATTGCCGGCAACCACCTGCAGGCTCCCGGCTTTGCGCAGCGCCTGGGTGAGTTGCTGACGGCCCACCCGAATGTCTCGCCGCGCAATCTTGAACTGGAAGTGCTCGAAACCGCCGCGCTCGAGGACATCACGCGCGTCGCCGCCCTGTTTGCCGAATGCCGGCGTTTCGGGGTGAGCTTCTCGCTCGACGATTTCGGCACCGGTTATTCCTCGCTGACCTATTTCCGCCGCCTGCCGGCCGACATCCTGAAAATCGACCAGTCCTTCGTCTGCGACATGCTCGACGATCCGGACGACCTGGCCATCGTCGAGGGCGTCATCGGCCTGACCCAGGCCTTCCAGCGCAAGGTCATTGCCGAGGGCGTCGAAAGCGTCGAACACGGTCTGGTCCTGTTGCTGCTCGGCTGCGACATGGCCCAGGGCTTCGGCATCGCCCGGCCGATGCCGGCCGACCAGCTACCGGCCTGGATCGCGCTGTTCCGGCCCGACGAACTGTGGGGTTCGGCCACCGCCTTCCGCTGGTCACGCGAGGATTTGCCCCTGCTCATCGCCGGCGTCGATCACCAGCGCTGGAAAAAGAGTCTCTACGCCTATCTCGCCGACAGCACCGGAAACCTGCCGCCACCGGCCAGCGACCCGCACGAATGCCGTTTCGGACGCTGGTATGATGCCCACCGTGATAGCAAATACGCCGCCATGGCGGACTTCCCGGAGCTCGACGGCGTGCACGGGCGCATCCACGCGATCGCTGCCGGCCTGATTGCCGAGCGCCCGGAGAGCAGCGCCGCTGCCCGCCAGCCCCGGCTCGACGAGATGGAAAGCCTGAGCAGTACCTTAAGCAGCCATCTGCAGAAAATCCAGGCCGAGGTGTTACTCGCGCATCAGCTCAGGAAATCTTAAGCTGGCTTGGGCAAACTACCGACGACGATGACCAAGACCGCCCCTTTCCCGGCCCGGACCGGCCCCGATTTTCTTATCCGATTTGTTTGATTCCAACCCATCTGCCGGTACACTTGCGCCGTGAAATTTTCCCACTTATTTAATTTGCCTCGGTTTTCCCCTGATGCTCGAAGCTGAAAATCTCGAATGCGTGCGCGGCGAGCGCCGCCTGTTCGCAGGCCTCGGCTTTCGGCTGGAGGCCGGGGAACTCCTGTATCTGCAGGGCAAAAACGGGGCCGGCAAGACCAGCCTGCTGCGCATGCTGATCGGCCTCTTGCCGCCCGAAGCCGGCGAAATCCGCTGGCAGGGCCAGTCGATCCGCCAACAAGCCGACGAATTCCGCGCCGACCTCTGCTATCTCGGCCACCTCAATGCCATCAAGGAAGAGCTGACGCCGCTCGAAAACCTGCTGACCGCCGCCCGGATGGCCGACGAGACACTGAGCGAGGACGAGGCGATCGATGCGCTGGAACAGGTCGGCCTGGCCGGGCGCGAAGACCTGGCCTGCAAATACCTCTCGCAGGGCCAGAAGCGCCGTGTCGCGCTAGCCCGCCTGGTCAAGGAAAAACGCCCGCTGTGGATCCTCGACGAGCCCTTCGTCGCGCTCGACGTGGCGGCCGTCGCCTGGCTGGCCGGCATCATTTCCGGCCACCTGCAGCGCGGCGGCCTGGCCGTCATGACAACGCACCAGCTGGTCGACATCCCGGCGGGCCGGGTGCGCGAATTGCGACTCAGTTGAGAGTGATACGCTGATGCTCAAAATAGTCACGGCGGTCATTGCCCGCGATCTCAAACTGGCCATGCGGCGACAGGCGGACATCGTCTCGGCACTCTTTTTCTTCATCATCGTGGTCAGCCTGTTCCCGCTCGGCGTCGGCCCCGAACCCGACCTGCTGCGCAAGCTGGCACCCGGCGTGCTGTGGGTGGCGGCCCTGCTCGCCACCATGCTCTCCTTGCCCCGCCTGTTCGCCGACGACCATCGCGACGGCACGCTCGAACAACTAGCCCTCTCACCACACCCGCTTGGCCTGGTCGTTACCGGAAAAGTGATCGCTCACTGGCTGGTTTCCGGACTGCCGCTGGCGCTGATCGCGCCAGTCCTCGGCATCCAGTTCGATCTGGCGAACGATGCGCTGATCGTACTGACCCTCGCCATCCTGCTCGGCACCCCGGCATTGTCCGGCATCGGCGCCATCGGCGCGGCGCTGACCCTCGGCCTGCGCGGCGGCGGCGTGCTCTTGTCACTGCTGGTACTGCCGCTGTACATCCCGGTGTTAATATTCGGCGCTGGCGCAGTGGATGCCACGGTGACCGGACTCGGGGGAGAAGGTCACCTTTCCCTGCTCGCCGCCATGACTTTTGCCTCACTAGGCTTCGCCCCCTGGGCAACAGCCGCAGCCTTGAAGATTGCCCTCGAATGAAAGATCGCTTCAACCTCTATCGTTTCGCCTCGCCGGCCACGTTCTATCCCTTCGCCGGGGCGATGATTCCCTTCTTTGCCGCCGTTTCGGCCGTCTTCGGTATCGCCGGCCTGTATCTCGGCATGCTCGTCGCGCCCACCGATTTTCAGCAGGGCGAAGGCTACCGGATCATCTTCATCCACGTGCCCGCCTCCTGGATGTCGATGTTCATCTACCTGATTATGGCCGGCTGGGCAGCCATCGGCCTGGCCTTCAACACCCGGCTGTCGGGCATGATGGCCCAGGCGCTGGCGCCGACCGGCGCCCTGATGGCCTTCCTCTCGCTGTGGACCGGCGCCCTGTGGGGCAAGCCGATGTGGGGTGCGTGGTGGGTCTGGGATGCCCGGCTGACCTCGGAACTGATCCTGCTCTTCCTGTACATCGGCTACATGGCCCTGACCGCCGCCATCGACGACGCCCGGCGGGCCGACAAGGCCGGCGGACTGTTGTTGCTGGTCGGCGTGGTCAATGTGCCGATCATCTATTTCTCCGTCAAATGGTGGAACACCCTGCACCAGGGCTCGAGCATCGCCATGGGCAAGTCGTCAATGGCGACCACCATGCTCTGGGGCATGCTGCTCATGGCCATGTGCTTCTGGATGTATTCGATCGCCGTCGCCTTCATGCGGGTGCGCACCATCATGCTCGAACGCGAGCGGCACACCGACTGGGTCAAGGCCCTGCTGGCGGGAGACGAAAAATGATCTATTGGCACAGCTTTGCCGACTTCATCGCCATGGGTGGCTACGGCACCTACGTCTGGGGCTCCTTCGGCCTCACCGCATTGATCATGCTGGTTGAACCTATTGTGGTTGCCCGCAATCGAAAGACCACCATCGCCCGCCTGAAGCGCCAGCTTCGCGCCGAAACAAGGAATACCGCTGAATGAAATCCCGTCACAAGAAACTCGCGCTGATCGGCGGCGCGCTCGCCCTGCTCGGCATCATCGCCTTCTTCGTTCTCCAGGCCCTCAACAGCAACATCGCTCTCTACATCACCCCGACCGACGTAGCCGGCGGCAAGGCACCGCAAGGCAAGGCCTTCCGCATCGGCGGCCTGGTCAAGGAAGGCAGCCTGCAACGGCAGGCCGACGGCGTCACCATGGCTTTCGTCATCACCGACACCGCCAAGGACATCAAGGTCAACTACAAGGGCATCCTGCCTGACCTGTTCAAGGAAGGCAAAGGCGTCGTCGCCCAGGGCAAGATGACGGCGAACGATACCTTCGCCGCCCAGGAAGTGCTGGCCAAGCATGATGAAAATTACATGCCGCCGGAAGCCGCCAAGGCTGTCAACGATGCCCAGGCCGCCAGCCAGAAACCCGCCGCAGCGGCCGACGACAAGCCGAAAGCGAGCTACTGATCATGATTCCCGAACTCGGCCACTTCGCCCTCATTCTCGCTGCGCTGATCGCGCTGGTGCTCGGCACCTTGCCACTGATCGGCGCCCACCAGAACCGCCAGACCTGGGTTGCCCTGGCCCGCCCGGCCGCCATCGCCTTCGCGCTGCTCATCACTTTTTCCTTCGGCTGCCTGATGCAGGCCTTCGTCGCCAACGACTTCTCGGTGGTCTACGTCGCCCAGCATTCGAACTCCCTGCTACCACTCCAGTACCGCGTCTCCGGTGTCTGGGGCGGCCACGAGGGCTCGCTGCTGCTGTGGATGCTGATGCTCTCGTGGTGGACCTTCGCCGTCGCCATGCTCTCGCGTCAGTTGCCGGAAACCATGGTCGCCCGCGTCCTCGGCACCCTCGGCCTGGTCGCCTTCGGCTTCCTGCTTTTCATCCTGATCACCTCCAACCCGTTCGAGCGCCTGTTGCCGGCTGCCGCCGAAGGCCGTGACCTCAATCCCTTGCTCCAGGATTTTGGCCTGGTCATCCATCCGCCGATGCTCTACATGGGCTACGTCGGTTTCTCGGTGGCCTACGCCTTCGCCGTTGCCGCCCTGCTTTCCGGTCAGCTTGACGCCGCCTGGGCGCGCTGGTCGCGGCCGTGGACCATGGCCGCCTGGTGCTTCCTGACCCTGGGGATTGCCCTTGGTTCGTGGTGGGCCTATTACGAGCTGGGCTGGGGCGGCTGGTGGTTCTGGGATCCGGTCGAAAACGCCTCCTTCATGCCCTGGCTGGTCGGCACGGCGCTGATCCACAGTCTGGCGGTCACCGAAAAGCGCGGCAGTTTCAAGAACTGGACAGTCCTGCTGGCCATCTCGGCCTTCTCGCTGTCGCTGCTCGGCACCTTCCTGGTCCGTTCCGGCGTGCTGACCTCGGTGCATGCCTTTGCCACCGACCCGAAACGCGGCATTTTCATCCTGGTCTTCCTGGTCGCCGTCATCGGCACCTCGCTTGCGCTGTTCGCCTGGCGGGCCCCGAAGGTCGGTCTGGGCGGACGTTTCGGCCTGATCTCGCGCGAATCCCTGCTGCTCACCAATAACGTCATGCTGGTCGTCGCCGCCGCCACCGTGCTGCTCGGCACGCTTTACCCGCTGCTCATCGATGCCCTGGGTGTCGGCAAGATCTCGGTCGGCCCACCCTACTTCAACGCGGTGTTCGTGCCGGTCATGAGCCCGGTGCTCTTCCTGATGGGCGTAGCTCCCTTTGCCCGCTGGAAGGAAGCCTCGATCCCGGAAATCATCCGCACCGTGCGCTGGGCGCTGATTCCGGCCGTCATCGTCGCCATCGCCCTGCCACTGCTCTATGGCTCGTGGATGCCGCTGACCGCGCTGGCCCTGCTGCTGGCCGCCTGGATCATCTCGACCGGCGCCATCAATTTTGTCGAGCGTGTCCAGCACACCCGCGGCAGCCAGTCCTTCCTGGCGGCTGCACTGAGCCAGCCGCGCAGCTTCATGGGCATGCACCTGGCCCACTTCGGCATCGCCATTTTCGTCATCGGCGTCACCATGGTCGGCAGCTTCCAGGAAGAAAACGACATCAAGATGGCGCCCGGCGACACCACCCATGTTGCCGGCTACAGCTTCACCTTCAATGGCGTCAGAAGCATCGAGGGCCCGAACTACGTGGCCGCCCAGGGCGATTTCGACCTGCTGCTCGATGGCCGCCTGCAACGCAAGATGTACCCCGAAAAGCGCAATTACCATTCATCGACCATGCCGATGACCGAGGCCGCAATCGATGCCGGCTTCGTCCGCGATGTCTATGTCTCGCTCGGCGAGGCGATTGATCGCGACCGTCCGGAAGGCGAGTGGGCCGTACGTGTCTATTACAAGCCCTTTGTTGACTGGATCTGGGGCGGCTGCCTGCTGATGGCGCTGGGTGGCCTGCTCGCCATGAGCGACCGGCGCTACCGCATGAAGAAGCAGCAGGCCAGTATCGTCAATATCCCGTCTGGAACCCAAAAAGCATGAACCGTTATTTCTGGATCCTCGGCGCCTTCGCCGCTCTCGTCACCCTGCTCGCCGTCGGCCTCAACCTGAATCCGCACGACGTACCATCGCCGCTGGTCGGCAAGCCGGCCCCGGCTTTCCAGCTCAACGTCCTGGCCACGCCGGACAAGACCCTCTCGCCCAAGGACATGCAGGGCAAGGTCTGGCTGCTCAACGTCTGGGCCTCGTGGTGCGTTTCCTGCCGCGCCGAACATCCGGTGCTGGTGCAGTTCGCCAAGACTTCGGAAGTCCCGGTGCTCGGCCTCAATTACAAGGAAGTGCGCGGCGACGGCGAGTTCGACATGAGCAAGCTCAATCCGGACCAGGAAAAGAAAATGGCCTTCCAGCGCGCCGGACAGTGGCTGGCCCAGCACGGCGACCCCTACACCCTGACCCTGATGGATCTTGATGGCCGGGTTGGCATCGACTACGGCGTCTATGGCGTGCCGGAAACCTACGTCATCGACAAGACCGGCATCATCCGCATGAAGCACACCGGGCCAATCGACCCGGATGTCCTGAGCAAGAAGATCCTGCCGCTGCTCGCGGAGCTCAACAAATGATCGCCCGTTCACTGCTCTTCGCCCTGGCCCTGCTCTGCGCGCCGCTCGCCCAGGCGGGTGAGGCGGCACCGCTGGCCGCTGACCCGGTGGCCGAAAAGCGCCTGCAGGAACTGTCTACCGAACTGCGTTGCCTGGTCTGCCAGAACCAGACGATCGCCGACTCGAATGCCGAGCTGGCCGTCGATCTGCGCCGCGAAATCCGCGGCATGATCCAGGCCGGCCAGTCCGACAAGCAGATCATCGACTTCATGGTCACGCGCTACGGCGATTTCGTCCTTTACCGCCCGCCGGTCAAGGGCATCACCCTGCTGCTCTGGGGCGGCCCGATCGCCCTGCTGCTGCTCGGCATCTTTGCGCTGGTGCGCTATCTGCGCCAGCGCGCCGGCCGCCTGGCCAACGAACAGCCGCTGTCTTCCGAGGAAACACAACGGGCCGAGACGCTGCTCAAGGAACTTCAACAAAAATGACCCTGTTTGCCATTTTCGCCACGCTACTTATCGTCGTGGCTGCCAGCTTCCTGCTCCCCACGCTCTGGCTCGGGCGCCGTGCCCCCACCGCCAGTGCCGAACGCAAGGAAACCAATCTGGGAATTTTCCGCGATCAACTGGCTGAACTCGAGCGCGAAAAAGCCGAGGGCAGTCTGGCCGAGGCCGACTTCGAACAGGCACACGGCGAGCTGCAACGACGCCTGCTTGAAGAGGTCCAACCCGCCAATGCACCGGCCACGGTAATCAGCCATGGCCCGAGCCGCAAGACCGCGATCGCCGTGATCCTGCTGCTGCCGCTGCTCTCCCTGCTCGGTTACGGCATCCTGGGCAATCCGCAGGCGCTCGATCCGGTGCGCACCGCCGCCCAGCCCAAGATGACCCCCGAGCAGATCAATGACATGGTCAGCAAACTGGCCGAGCGCATGAAGACCAATCCGGACGACATGCAGGGCTGGCTCATGCTGGCGCGGTCCTACAAGGCCATGGGGCGCAATGCCGAGGCCGCCGAAGCCTATGGCAAAGCCGAAGCCGTGGTGAACGAGGATCCCGACCTGCTCGCCAACTACGCCGAAGCCCTGGCCACGGCCAGTGGCAAGCGACTTGCCGGCAAACCGCAGCAACTCGTCGAGCGCGCCCTGAAACTCGATCCGAATCATGCCCACTCGCTGTTCCTGGCCGGCGCCGCCGCCATGGAAGCGGGGGACAACAAGCGCGGCATCGCCTATTGGGAAGCGCTGCTGCCCCAGGTCGAGCCCGGCTCGGATATCGAACAGATGCTGCGCGGCGGCATCGACAAGATGAAGCAGGGGAAGTAGAGTCGGTAGTCGGTAGTCGGTAGTCGCCAGCTTTTGCTAATAGCTGGTAACTCACAACTAATAACTAAAGGTGCTTGAATGGACTGGTTAAACCTGCCTGCCCCGGAATCGGACCGCCAACCGGCCTTTCAGGACCTCGCCAGCGCCAAACTCTGGCTGGGTGCCCAGCCCAAGGCCCAGCCCCTGCTGATGCAGAGCGTATTGGGCGAACAGCTTGATGCCCTCGACGCCGCCCAGTTACCGCCGGCGCTCGCCGTCGAATTGCTCAACCTGCTGCACGGCGCAATCATTCCGGTGCAGGCCAGCCTCGAGGTCCGCTTCACGCGCAAGGCCCTGCCCATGCCCAACGAGGAGGAACGGATCTTCGCCGCGGCACAGAAGCTATGGACCCGGTTGGGCATCGCCTACCTGCGCCTGGCGCCGCACTTTGCCCCACGCGAAAAATGCCCGCTGCTGTTCCGCGCCGCCAATGCCTTCCGGATGGCTCAATTCGCGCACTTCCAGGCCAGCCGGGAATGCCCGGCCCAGCTTGATGAGCTGCTCTTTTCGACCCTCATTCAGGCAGCCGACGCCGGCATCCTGCGGCAGCCCCATAGCGATTCCGCCTTCCGCCATTTTGGCGAAGCCAATATTGCCGGCCTGCTGGCCTGGGCCTTCCTGCTCCGCCTGGTCAACCCTTATCACATGACCGCGGCGCAGCTGACCGTTGCCAACCGGACGATCAGTCGCTGGCGTGAATTGTGCAATTTCCAGATGGACGCCGAGCATGCCGCGCCGGCGCTAGACATCCCGCTGGCCGAGCGTTTCGGCGCCCGCCTGCCGGACAGCGTGCCGCAATACCTCAACATTCAGCCGGTGGTCAGGAAGATCCACGCGCGGGTCGTCTCGCTGCGCGCCGGTGAAACTCCGGAATCCCTGAAACTCGGGCGTGAGCTGTCGGGTACCGCTTGCATCCGCCTGCTCGGCGATATCGAGCAGCGCTTGCGCCCGCCGACGAAAACCCTTGACCGCGAAAGCGGGCAGATCATTCTCGCCTTCGGCGCCGAACATGCCTATGCCGTGTTCCGCGAAGAACTGCTCAATCCAGAGGCGCCGATGGATGTCCAGAGCGACTCTCTGTCCAACCAGCGCATGGCTTTGTTTGGCTTCGACCAGGTGGCGCGCATGCCGACGGCCGTCCAGCGCCTCAAAATCCCCGGGGAGCCCTGGACTCTGGAAAATGGCCAGGCCATTCGCCAGCCGGAAGCCGGGCCGCGCCGCCTCGCGCCCTGCCTGATTTCGGCGAATCGCTCGGAACGGCCGCAACTGGGCGTGCTGCACGCCCTGCTTGGCGATGCCTCCGGTACGCTGACGGCCAAGCTCGAATGGTATAGCGGAACGGTTGAGGCCTGCCGCCTGCAGCAGCCCGGCCTGCGCGACACGAAGCTGGCGCGGGTCGCTGTCTTCCTGCTCAACCAGGATGGTCAGATGTCCCTGGTCCTGCCCAACAATGCGCCGATCCGCCCCGGTATCGGCCTGGCCCTCGAAGGCAGCACCATGCACCACCTGGTGCCCACCGAAGTCGTCGAACGCGGCATCGACTTCGTTCGCTACGCCTGTCGGCCCGGCTAAAGCCCAAAGAAAAAGGCCCGTCCGGAGACGGGCCTCGCTGACCACCAACGACCGTCACTGACGGTCGCCGGGGCTTATTCGAACTCGATGATGACCTGGTCGACCGACAGGCTTTCGCCGGCAGCCGCCGAGATCTTCTTGACCTTGCAGTCCTGGTCGGCCTTGAGGATGTTTTCCATCTTCATGGCTTCGATGACTGCCAGCTTCTCGCCCGCCTTGACTTCCTGACCGACGGCCACGGCGACCTCGCGCAGCAGGCCAGGCATCGGGGACAGCAGGAACTTCGACAGGTCGGGTGCCGGCTTTTCGGGCATCAGGGCCAGCAGTTCGGCAGCGCGGGCGCTCATGACCATGAAGTCGGCACGCGTGCCCCAGTGGAACAGGCTGTACTTGGTCTTGTGACGTTCGACCTGCAGCGTGAATTCCTCGCCGTTGCAGGTGCCGTTGAACAGCGACTCGCCGAGTTTCCAGTCGGACAGGATTTCGTACTTCTCGCCCTTGTACTCGACGTGATAACCGCCGGCGATCGGCCGAGCCACCACCAGATGGTTTTCATTGCCGTTCGGGTTGAGACGCACGACGCTCCAGTTGTCGCTGACGATGCGCTCATGGCCTTCCAACTGACCAGTGATCGAAGCGGAGCGATCGGTGAAGGCGCGGTACACGTACGCAGCAACGGACACCAGCAGGGCCGGATCATCGTGCGGCACCATCGAGGCATCGAAGCCCGTCGGGTAGTGCTTGGGGATGAAACCGGTATCGAAGATGCCAGAATGGAAAACCGGATGCTGCATCAGCGCGGCCTGGAACGGAATGTTCGAGGAAATGCCGCGGATCACGAAACCGTTCAGCGCATCACGCATGCGGGCGATGGCCTGCTCGCGGGTGGCACCATGGACGATCAGCTTGGCGATCATCGAGTCGTAGTACATCGAGATCTCGCCGCCATCGTAAACGCCGGTATCGACGCGCACGTGGCCCGGCACTTCCGTGGGCGGCTGGAACTTGACCAGACGGCCGGTAGAGGGCAGGAAGCCGCGGAACGGATCTTCGGCATTGATCCGGCATTCCATCGCCCAACCGTCGATCTTCACTTCGGCCTGGGTCAGCGGCAGCTTTTCGCCGTAGGCGACGCGAATCATCAGCTCGACGAGATCGAGGCCGGTGATCAGTTCGGTGACCGGGTGTTCGACCTGCAGGCGGGTGTTCATTTCCAGGAAGTAGAATTCCTTGGTCGCACCGGACACCACGAATTCGACCGTACCGGCCGACTCGTAATTCACGGCACGGGCCAGGGCCACGGCCTGTTCGCCCATTGCCTTGCGCATTTCCGGATCGACGAAGGGGCTCGGCGCCTCTTCGATGACCTTCTGGTGACGACGCTGGATCGAGCAGTCGCGCTCGTTCAGGTACACGTAGTTACCATGCGAGTCGCCCAGCAGCTGGATTTCGATATGGCGCGGTTCGAGCACGTACTTTTCGATGAAGACGCGGTCGTCGCCGAAGGAGTTACGGGCTTCGTTAACGCAGGAGGAAAAACCTTCGTGCGCTTCGGCATCGTTGTAGGCAACGCGCAGACCCTTGCCGCCGCCACCGGCCGAGGCCTTGATCATCACCGGATAGCCGATGCCCTGAGCGATCTTGACGGCTTCGTCAGGACCCGCGATGGCCTCGTTGTAACCCGGGATGGTGTTGACCTTGGCTTCGATGGCCAGCTTCTTGGACTCGATCTTGTCGCCCATCTTGGCGATCGAGTAGTGCTTCGGACCGATGAACTTGATGCCTTCTTCTTCCAGACGACGGGAGAAGGTGGCGTTTTCCGAGAGGAAGCCGTAACCCGGATGGACAGCCTGAGCACCGGTCTGCTTGCAGGCAGCGATGATCTTGTCCATGACCAGATAGGACTCTTTCGAGGCGGCCGGGCCGATACAGACGGCTTCGTCGGCCAGGTCGACGAACAAGGCGTCCTTGTCTGCTTCGGAATAGACGGCAACCGTCTTGATACCCATCTTGCGGGCGGTCTTGATGACGCGACAGGCAATTTCGCCGCGGTTTGCGATCAGAATTTTAGTGAACATATTCCTGTTTCTCCCTGACGCTTACAGAGGAATGTTGCCGTGCTTGCGCCACGGATTTTCGAGTTTCTTGTCGCGCAGCATGGCCAGCGAGCGGGCAATCCGCTTGCGGGTGGCGTGCGGCATGATGACGTCGTCGATGAAGCCACGGGCGCCCGCCACGAACGGGTTGGCGAACTTGGCCTTGTACTCGGCTTCGCGCTCGGCGAGCTTCTCCGGATTGTTCTTTTCCTCGCGGAAAATGATTTCCACAGCGCCCTTCGGCCCCATGACCGCGATTTCAGCCGACGGCCAGGCCAGATTGACGTCGCCGCGCAGGTGCTTGGACGACATCACGTCGTAGGCACCGCCGTAGGCCTTGCGGGTGATCACGGTGACCTTCGGCACGGTACATTCGGCGTAGGCGTAGAGCAGCTTGGCGCCGTGCTTGATGATGCCGCCGTATTCCTGCTGGGTGCCCGGCATGAAGCCCGGGACGTCGACGAAGGTGACGACCGGAATATTGAAGGCGTCGCAGAAGCGCACGAAACGGGCCGCCTTGATCGAGGACTTGATGTCCAGACAGCCGGCCAGGACCAGCGGCTGGTTGGCGACGATGCCGACCGGATGGCCGTCAACGCGGCCGAAACCGATGATGATGTTCTTGGCGTAATCGGCCTGCAGCTCGAAGAAGTCGTTGTCATCGACGACCTTGATGAGCAGTTCCTTCATGTCGTACGGCTTGTTGTTATTGTCCGGCACCAGGGTGTCGAGCGAATAATCCATGCGGTCGACCGGGTCGTTGGTCGGCGTGACCGGCGGCTTTTCCTTGTTGTTGGCCGGGATGAAATTCATGAAGCGGCGCAGCATGGAAAGAGCTTCGACATCGTTCTCGAAGGCCAGGTCGGCGACACCGGACTTGCTGGTGTGGGTGATTGCGCCGCCCAGCTCTTCGGCGGTGACGTCTTCGTGGGTCACGGTCTTGACGACTTCCGGACCAGTCACGAACATGTAGGACGAGTCCTTGACCATGAAGATGAAGTCGGTCATCGACGGCGAATACACCGCACCACCGGCACAGGGGCCCATGATCATGGAAATCTGCGGCACGACGCCGGAGGCCATGACGTTGCGCTGGAACACGTCGGCGTAACCGCCGAGCGAGGCAACGCCTTCCTGGATGCGGGCGCCGCCCGAGTCGTTGAGGCCGATCACCGGCGCGCCAACCTTCATCGCATGGTCCATGACCTTGCAGATCTTTTCGGCATGTGTTTCCGACAGCGAGCCGCCGAACACCGTGAAATCCTGGGAGAAGATGAAGACCAGGCGACCGTTGATGGTGCCGTAGCCAACAACCACGCCATCACCCGGAATCTTTTCGGCCTTGTCCATGCCGAAATCGGTGCAACGGTGCTCCTTGAACAGATCCCATTCCTCGAAGGAATCCGGGTCGAGCAGCAGCTCGATACGTTCGCGGGCAGTCAGTTTGCCCTTCTTGTGCTGGCTGTCGATACGCTTCTGACCACCGCCGAGGCGGGCCAGTTCGCGCTTTTCTTCCAGCTGTCGGATGATGTCGTGCATAGAGGAAATCTCCCTGATTGGTGCGGGTAATACGAAAAAATCAGTGTTTTAGGTAACCGAGCAGGGCATACGCGGCAGCAGCCGGAGTCGTATTGCCTTCCTCGACGGAACGGGTCAGCGCCGGCAGGTTTTCCTGCACGCGCGGATGAAGACGAAAATGTTGATGCAGACCGGCCTCGATCAGTTGCCACATCCAGGACAGGGCCTGGTGCTGGCGCTTCTGTTCGAACTCGCCGGTCGGCTTGAGCGCCGCCTGGTATTTCTCGACCTGCGCCCAGAAATCGGCGATGCCTTCCTTGTGCAGGGCCGACAGCGCGACAACCGGCGGCGCCCAGTTGGGCGAAGCCGGACGCAGCATGTGCAGCGCATTGCGCCACTGGGCGCGGACGACGGCCGTCGCCTGACGGTCGATATCGGCCTTGTTGATGACCACCATGTCGGCAATCTCGACAATGCCCTTCTTGATCGCCTGCAGGTCGTCGCCAGCATTCGGCAACTGCAACAGGCAGAACATGTCGACCATGCCGGCGACGGTCGTTTCCGACTGGCCGACACCGACGGTTTCGATGATGATCACGTCGTAACCGGCGGCTTCGCAGAGCAGCATGGCTTCGCGGCTCTTTTCGGCAACGCCGCCCAGCGAACCGGATGATGGACTCGGCCGGATGAAGGCTTCCTCGCGCTGGGAAAGCAGTTCCATGCGCGTCTTGTCGCCGAGGATGGAACCGCCGGACACGGAAGACGACGGATCGACGGCGAGCACGGCAAGCTTCTTGCCCTGCTCGATGAGCCAGACGCCGAGCGCCTCGATGAAAGTCGACTTGCCCGCCCCCGGCACGCCGGAAATGCCGATGCGGATCGCCTTGCCGGTGTGCGGCAACAGCGCGTTCAGCACCTGCTGGGCGCGCTGCTGGTGATCGGGTCGCGTCGACTCGATCAGCGTGATGGATTTGGCCAGCGCGCGGCGCTGCCCGGCCAGGACGCCGTCAACCAGCGACTGGTCAGCCGCCGACAGGAGATTTGCGCGCACGGGAGCTTCGCCCAGATGCATGCAGCGCTTAGCCGCGTGCCTTGCGGATTTCTTCGATCACCTTGATGGCCGAATCCTCGATCCGGGTTCCCGGTCCGAAAATGGCCTTGGCGCCGGCGTTGTACAGGTAATCGTAATCCTGAGCCGGAATCACGCCACCGGCGAAGACGATGATGTCGTCACCGCCCTGATCCTTCAGTGCCTTGACCAGTTGCGGCAGCAGGGTCTTGTGACCGGCGGCCAGGGACGACACGCCGACGGCGTGCACGTCGTTTTCGATGGCCTGGCGGGCAGCCTCTTCCGGGGTCTGGAACAGCGGGCCCATGTCGATGTCGAAGCCGAGGTCGGCGTAGGCCGTGGCCACCACCTTGGCGCCACGGTCATGACCGTCCTGGCCGAGCTTGGCGATCATGATGCGCGGCCGACGACCTTCTTCTTCGGCAAACTTGGCGACATCGGCCTTGATGGCTTCCCAGCTTTCCTGACCTTGCACAACGCCTCCATACACACCTGAAATGGTCTGGTTGTTGGCGCGGAAACGACCGAAAATCTTTTCCAGCGCATCCGACACTTCGCCGACCGTGGCACGCAGGCGCATGGCCTTGACGGTCAGGTCGAGCAGGTTGCCTTCGCCGCTTTCGGCGGCCTTGGTCAGCGCTTCCAGGGCAGCATTGACGGCCGCCGTGTCGCGGCTGGCGCGAATGGTCTTCAAACGGGCGATCTGCGATTCACGCACGGCGTGGTTGTCGATATCGAGGATGTCGATCGCGTCTTCCTTGGCCAGCTTGTACTTGTTGACGCCGACGATGACGTCCTTGCCGGAGTCGATGCGCGCCTGCTTGTCGGCCGCGCAGGTTTCGACCTGCATCTTGGCCCAGCCCGATTCGACGGCCTTGGTCATGCCGCCCATCGCCTCGATTTCCTCGATGATGCCCCAGGCCTTGTCAGCCATATCCTGGGTCAGCTTTTCCATCATGTAGGAGCCGGCCCACGGATCGACGACGTTGGTGATGTGGGTTTCTTCCTGGATGATCAGCTGCGTGTTGCGGGCGATACGCGACGAGAACTCGGTCGGCAGCGCAATGGCTTCGTCCAGCGCGTTGGTGTGCAGCGACTGGGTACCGCCGAAGACGGCCGCCATCGCTTCGATGGTGGTGCGCACGACGTTGTTGTACGGATCCTGCTCGGTCAGCGACCAGCCGGAGGTCTGGCTGTGCGTGCGTAGCATCTTCGACTTGGCGCTCTTGGCGTTGAAACCGGTCATGATGCGGTCCCACAACAGGCGACCAGCACGCATCTTGGCGATTTCCAGGTAGAAATTCATGCCCACCGCCCAGAAGAAGGACAGGCGGCCGGCAAAGGTGTCGACGTCCATGCCGGAGGCGACGCCGGTGCGCACGTATTCCATGCCGTCGGCCAGCGTGAAGGCCAGTTCGATGGCCTGATTGGCACCGGCTTCCTGGATGTGATAACCGGAAATCGAGATCGAGTTGAACTTCGGCATGTGCTGCGCCGTGTAGCCGAAAATGTCGGCAATGATCTTCATCGACGGCTTGGGCGGATAGATATAGGTATTCCGCACCATGAACTCTTTGAGGATGTCGTTCTGGATGGTGCCGGACAGCTTGTCTTGCGGCACGCCCTGTTCCTCGGCGGCAACGATGTAGCCGGCGAGAATCGGCAGCACGGCGCCGTTCATGGTCATCGAGACGGAAATCTTGTCGAGCGGGATGCTGTCGAAGAGGATCTTCATGTCTTCGACGGAATCGATCGCCACGCCGGCCTTGCCGACGTCGCCGGTGACACGGGCGTTATCGGAGTCGTAACCGCGGTGCGTCGCCAGGTCGAAAGCCACCGAAACCCCCTGACCGCCAGCGGCCAGCGCCTTGCGGTAGAAAGCATTGGAGGCTTCGGCGGTGGAGAATCCGGCATACTGGCGAATGGTCCACGGCTTGACGGCGTACATCGTCGGTTGCGGGCCGCGCAGATAGGGCGCAAAGCCGGGCAGGGTGTCGGCAAATTCGAGACCGGCGACGTCAGCCTTGGTATACAAGGCCTTGACGGCCAGACCTTCCGGGGTGTTCCAGACCAGATTGCCGATATCGCCACCCGGAGACTGTTTTGCTGCGGCCTTTTCCCATGCTTCCAGGTTATTGGAATCAAAGAACTTTTCAGACATGACACACCCCTCGCTGATTCGATTTTTTCGGGCCGATGATGCAGAATTCAAAATTCTACGCTCACAGACCCAGCTTGACATACCAAACCTCACATAATACTTTATCCATAATTATGGAAGCAAGTCGGCAAAGCATCGACGTGCCCATTCACACTAGACGGAAACAATGAACCGCATTGCACCTACAGCGCTTTACCAGGAAGTCGCCGAGCGACTTCGTCAGCGGATATTCGCGCATGAATTGACGCCCGGCACCTGGATTGACGAGCAAAAACTCGCCGAACAATACGGCATTTCACGTACGCCGCTGCGCGAAGCGCTCAAGGTTCTGGCCTCGGAGGGACTGGTCGAACTCAAGCCACGGCGCGGCTGTTACGTCACCGAAATTTCGCGCCAGGATCTGGACGACATCTTCCCGCTCATTGCCCTGCTCGAAGGTCGTTGCGCCGCCGAAGCGGTCGATCGTGCCAAACCAGCCGACATTGCCGTGCTCAAGGCGATCCACAACCGCCTCGAGGCAGCGGCCCGCGATGGCCGAATCGACGCCTTTTTCGAGGCCAATCAGGAATTCCACCGGCAGATCCAGGATCTGGCCGGCAACCGCTGGCTGCTCACCGTCATTCAGGACCTGCGCACCGTCCTGAAACTCTCCCGCCTCCACTCGCTATCGCTGGAAGGCCGCCTGCAGCAGTCACTCGACGAACATCGCCTGATCATGGCCGCCCTTGAATCGGGCGAAGCAGGACGTGCCGAAAAAACCATGCACGACCATCTGCTGTCCGGTCGCGAAGCCCTGGCCAAGATGCAGGACGGCAGCGCCGGCAAGGGCAACTGATCGAGAACAGTTCTGACGCTTGGTGAACGTGCCATGCGCGCACAGTAATCGGCCTATTTGTTCGAACGCGCCAGTAAATATCCCTCGCTTGCTACGAAACTCATCGGTGCAAGTTGTTGTAGTGCGCGCGGCGCGGCTGTCTCGTCGGTGAGCAAGAAAACGCCGCTGATGCGGATTTGTCCCAGACCGGCGTCTTCAAGCACGATGGGTTGTTTGCGGAAACGGTTCAATTCAGCGACGACCTGGGCCAGCGGTACGGCATCGAAGGCCAGTTGCCCCTTGGTCCAGTTCAGCGCAAGGCGCCGTTCGATACTGTGTGCCGGGCCGATTTTTCCATCTTCGATGTCTACCGCCTCCCCGGCGCTTAAGCGTAGCGCCAGCTGGCCGGTCGTGTCAGGAAGGATGTCCACGATGCCTTCGGCGACCGTGACGCGGGTGTGTCGGGTGTCGGTCTGGACTGCGAAGCGGGTGCCAATATCACGGATGGTGTTGCCGCCGGCTTTGATTGCAAAAGGACGTTGGCGGTCGATAGCCACGTTGACTGCAATTTCGCCTTCAAGCAGATCAATACGTCGTTGCTCTCCATCAATACTGATGCGCAGACGGCTGCGGGGGGCGATATCCAGTTCGCTGCCATCACTTAATTGCAAGTGCCGGGTTTCGCCGGCCTCGGTCGACACCCGGCCGTCGAGCCAGCTCAGGCCGAGCCACCCACAAACCAGGACGATGCAGCCCAAGGCAATGCCGCGGCGCAGATTTTGCCGCGCCGGGCGAGGTTGCGGCTGTAACCGAGCCGAGCTGTTCCAGATTTGTTCGAGGATCTTGAATTCCCGGGCATGCGCCGGATTTTCGGCAAGCCAGTTGGCAAAGGCTGTCCGCTGTTGCCCGGAAACCGATTCGCCTTGCAGGCGAGCAAACCAGGCGGCGGCGGCTTCCTGGATCTTTTGCTCGGCAGCGGATGGGGGCGGATTGGACGATTGCGGCATGCCCCGGATTTTCGGTAGCGATGCTTGGTCTGTCAAATGACGGTCGATTGACACGCCCATAGCCGACGCAATTGCAGCATGGCGTTAGCCAGATGCTTTTCCACTGTCTTGGCCGAAATGCCCATCTGCGCGGCGATCTCGTTCTGGGTCAGGGCTTCGAAACGATGCAGGAAAAAGACCTCCCGGCACTTGGGTGGCAGGGTTTCGATGCCCTCGGCCAGGGCCGCCAGTTGCTGCCGTGCCGCGGCAATGCGCGCCGGGTCTGCTATGGGGTCGGACAGGGAATCCTGAAAATCTTCAATCGGCAGCAGCAACGGCCGGGTTTTGGCAAGGCGTGCCAGGTCAATGAGCAGATTGCGACCGCAATGCAGCAGGAAAGCGCGCGGATTGTGAATGACATTGACCGGCGGCTTCAGCAGTAAACGAAGAAAAATCTCCTGCGCCGCGTCCCGGCCGGCTTCCGGGCAATCGAGCCGGCGCGCCAGGTAATTCCGCAAAGGGTCGAAATGCTCCCGGTAAAGCTGCTCCAGATCGAGTTCGTCGGGGGGATTCAGGGCAATGGAGAAGAACATGAAGCAATGCTAAAAGCCTTGCCTGGCAATTTCCATGCGGCATGTTGTCGCAGCCCATGGGTTCCAGGTAGGGAAAGTGCCAGCGACTTCGTCTTGATAGGGAAGGGCGCATTTCGTCGCCATTCGTTACCAGGGGGAAACATGCTTCAGAAAAAAATGCCGGGCCGGCCGGGAACTGCCCGGAAATATCTTGCCGTCGCCGTATTGCTGACCTGCCAGGCAGGCTCAGTGCTGGCCGGGCCGAACGTCAGTGTCGAAATTGCTCAGCAAGAACTCGCCCCGGCGTTGCGCCAACTGGCCAGTCAGGCCGGGGTACAGATCGTTCATGCAGCCGATGCCGTTGGCAGCATGAAGGTCAAGGCCTTCCGGGGTGAAATGAGTGTTGAACAGGCGCTTGGCCGTTTGTTGCAAGGCA
The DNA here is from genome assembly GCA_049294655.1 of Azonexus sp. Taxonomy (GTDB): domain Bacteria; phylum Pseudomonadota; class Gammaproteobacteria; order Burkholderiales; family Rhodocyclaceae; genus Azonexus. The sequence goes on along the minus strand of JBAQDI010000004.1, from coordinate 89,246 downwards.
GCGGCCTGGAATTCCGTCGCGATGGCGACAGCTATGTGATCGTCGCCGCCTCACGCGCCGAACAGAGTCTGAACGAAGTGGTGGTGACCGCCACGCGCACGGAACGACGGATTGATGATGTGCCGGCCAGTATCAGCGTCATCACTACCAAGGATATTGCCAGTCAGAGGCCCACGGTCATCAGCGACCTGCTGCGCAATATCGAAGGTGTCGACGTCAGCAACACGGCGTCGTTAGCCGGAAGCGAGTCGGTTATGTTGCGCGGCATAGGCGGGTCGTACGGTGGCTCGACCAGCCAGGTTTTGCTCGATGGCATGCCGTTGGAGTCGCCGATTACCGGCATTCACTACGGCATGAAAACACTCGCCGTCCAGGATGTTGAGCGCATTGAGGTCGTTCGAGGGCCGGCTTCGGCACTTTACGGTCCGAGTGCCGTCGGTGGCGTGGTTAACCTGATGTCCAAACGTTGGCAGGGCGCACCGGGGGCAGAAGTGCAGATCGGCGGGGGAAGTCATGGCTCGACCCTGGTCAGTGGTGCGGTCGGCGGGGCGTGGGATGTGGCCGATTTCAGGTTGTCGGTGAGCGATTACCGTACGGATGGTTACGTCGCGCAGCCGAAGCCGGATCGTTGGGGAACCCGGGATTTGGGCGCACGCGATGGTACGGATAAAAAATTCGCTCTGACCGGCGGTCTGCGGCCATCCGAGAACCAGGAAGTCACCTTCGGCATCCGTCATTCGGATATCGAATCAGCCTGGTTGGGTGGCCATCCCAACTACCGTATCCATGCGCGGCTGGAAAGCTATGATCTGGGTTATCGTGCCGAGATCGGTGACTGGGCGGTAGTCAAGGCTCGCTATCGCAAGTTGCAGCAAAAGGCGCGGGCATTCTTTGATGCCGACGCGTATATGGCAAATGGCGATCTATCCCTGGCCGAATTTGATAACCGAACCGATAGCAGCGATTCCATCGATTTGCAGGCAGATCTTCGTCTTGCCCGGAACAATGTACTTTCTCTTGGCTATAGCTACGGACAGGGAAAATACACAACTACGGCCGACTATACCGGAGCCTTTCTTGGTTTCCCGGCCGAGCAGACCTCATCGAAGAGCGAGTTGACCGGCTTATTCATTCAGGACGAACATCGGTTCTCGGAAGCATTGTCGGTTTTGCTCGGCGGGCGCTGGGATCATTACCGGTTTTTCGGTGACAGCCGTGACGGAGTCGCGACTGGCAAGAATTCAAGCGACAACGTGTTCAACCCGCGCGTCGGGGTGCGCTACCGCCTGACCGAGGCCGCTTCGGTGTATGCCACGGCAGGTACGGCTTACGTCCCGGCCCTCAACTCGCTGAAGTTCCGCAGCGGCGGTGTTTGGCTCGATAACGTGGGCTTAAAACCCGAAACATCAGCTTCCTACGAGCTGGGCGCCAATTACCGCTATGGCCCCGTGACAACTTGCGCGGCGATTTATCACACCGATTACACCGACAAAATTGAAGTCATTACGGTGGGGGCGCAGCGGCAGTTCAGCAATGTCAGCAAAGTTGCGGTCAATGGTCTGGAATTTGCGATGGAAGGCAGCTTCTCGGGAGGCTGGCATCCCTATGTGAACTACACCTATACCGATTCCAAGATCGAAGAAAACCCGGGTGATCTTCTGACTGAAGGCAAACGGCTGCAACGGGTTTCTCCCCACAAGCTCAATCTCGGGGTCACGTATGCGCCTTCTGACAGCTGGTATGGCCGCATTTCCGGTCGCCATGTGGCGGCCTACTATTTCAACGACCAGAACACGGCGGACGCCCGCAACCCGGCACATTTCGTTGCCGATGCAAAAATTGGCGTGAATCTGCCAACCGGCGGATTTGCCCGCAAGCTAGAGCTGTCGTTGGCGATAAACAATCTGTTTGATAAGCGCTATGGCGAGCAGCAATACGAGTATCTGGATGGCCGGAATATCTGGCTCGGTCTGAATGCGAGGTTCTGACAGACGAGGGCGGTGCCTCGGCATAAGCGAATTGCTGCCAAGGGGTGCGATGCTGGCACTCGCAATCATTGCGGTGCCGGTTTCCGCGAAAAGTAGCGATGAAGCCGAGGTCTCTGTCATCACCGCCGCCGACATCGTCCGCGAAAAGCCCACCAGTCTGCTGGAAATGCTGAAGCGGCGGGTCGGGCTGGACGAGAACAACAGCGTCATCAGTATGCGCGGGGTGCGCGGTATTGCCGTGGTAGTCGATGGCTTCGTTTCTTCGGTCAGCGAGTTGTCGGCCTTGCGCCCGGAGCAGGTCGAGCGCATCGAAGTGTTGCGCGGCGCGGCGTCGGCGCGTTTCGGGGCCGAGGCCATGGGCGGGGCGATTGCCGTGACGACGCGGCGGGCCGGCGGCCGGGAAAATCCTGCGGTCAACCTGACGCAGGGGCTGGATTCCCGTGGTGGCAGCTATACCCGAGTGGGGGGCAGCGGCGAGCGCGCCGAGCTGGCCTGGGCCTTGTTGGCGGAAAGCCGCGAGGACAGGGGCTTCCGCACTGTGCCGCGCTCGCCCTTTCCCTACCAGATCACGGTGGCCGACGAGCATGGCCGCAGCACTTCCGTGGACGGCAAGCTGGCCTGGAACGGTAGCGATTTTGCCAGTTCACTGAACATCAAGCACTCAGACAACCATTCCTTTCTCGGTCGCCCGAACTGGGCCTTCGACTGGCAAACCGATACCGTGCGCAGCCAGTTTGCCTGGCAGGTGAACGAACGCTGGTCGCTGGAAGGCGCGCTGGGCGAAGACCGCAATGCCACAGCCGGCGTGCGCGATCGCGGTACCGGCATCGACGCCGCCGGCCTGGCGGCGGAGCAATGGTTGACCCAGGACACCCGCCAACGCGAGGCCTCGGCGGCGCTGGCCTGGCAGGACGGCGGCTGGCAGGGGCGGCTGGGCGGCAGCCTGATCGAACTGTCGGAACAATTCAGCGCCAGCGATTACGCCAGCCACGCCACGCGCACGCAGGCCGAGTCGCTGATCCGCAAGGAGGCGTTGTTTGCTGCCGGCGAACTGCCGCTCGGTGTCGGCCGCCTGGAACTGGGCCTGCGCCGCGACTGGCAACGCTATGTGTCGTCGCGCGTGTTTGACGCCGGCCCGCCCGGCCAGGAAACGCGGGGCGGCGGCGTGGTCAAGGCGGCCACCAGTCCGAAGATTGCCCTTTCCTGGCCGCTGGGCGAGACCCTTCGCCTGCGCGGCAGCCTGGGCAGTGGTTTCTCGCCGCCGCAGGCGACACAGCTTTACAACGGCTATGTCAGCGCCGGCTCGGTGACGCTGGCCAACCCGGCCCTCAAGCCGGAACGCTCGACCACCGCCGACCTCGCCCTGCTGGGCAGCGCGGCGGGTGGCAACGGCGGCGTCACCCTGTTCGCCACCCGCTGGCAGGACAAGATTGCCGTACGCATCCTCGATTACGGCGCGCCGATGGTGCAGCAGCCGCAAAACGTCGGCGAGGTGCTGGCGCACGGGCTGGAAACGCACTGGTCGCAGCCGCTGGCCGAGCGCTGGCAGCTCGACGCCAATTACACCTACACCCGGACCCGCATCGTCCGTGACCAATCGGCGCCGCAACTGGTTGGCAACGCGCTGCCGGACATGCCCCGACACAAGGCAAATTTTGTCCTGAATTACGCGTCGGCCGCAGAGTTTTCCGCCCGCGCCAAATGGCGCCTGGTCGGTAGCGCCTACACCGACGAAGCCAATGCCGTGGTCGATAGCCAGGGCTACCGCTGGAAAAAGGCCGCCTACGACGTGCTCGACCTGGCGGCAAGCTGGCGGGCCAAAAGCTGGGAAGCAACGCTGGCGCTGGACAACGTCTTCGACCGCGACTACGTCACGGGATTTTTCTGGCATGGCGAACCGCGCACCCTGCGCGGCGAATTCATTTTACGTTTTTGACTGGCAAGGAGTGCTGCGTGCGCAAACAAGCAATTTTCCCCGTTCTCTTCGGCCTGGCTGCGCTGCTGGCGACGCCGGCCCTGGCTTGCCGGCCTTTTGGCTCTTATCAACTGGTCGAAGACAAAACCGGCGGCATCTGGTTCACCGAGGGCGACAACAACGCCGTGTCGCGGCTGGCGCCGGACGGCAGCGTCAAGGCCTATGCGCTACCGACGAAAAATGCCGAACCCAGCGCCCTGACCCTGGATCGCCGCGGCAACGTCTGGTTCGTCGAGATGGACGGCGGCAAGATCGGTCGCCTGGCGCCGGACGGGCGCATCCGGGAATTTCCCACGCGCGACGGCCATCCCGGCATGGTCGCCGTCGACCGCCGGGGTGAAGCGTGGTTCACGCAGATGTCCGGGCACGAGAATGATAGCGACGAACACGCCGGCCATGGCAGCGCGATGCTCGCCAAGGTCAGCCGTATCGACCGCCAGGGCAAGATGCATGATTTCCCCGTGGGCGAAGGCTGGCCGACTTCGCTGGCCTTCGACCACCAGGACCGCGCCTGGGTGACCATCCTGGTGCCGGGGCGCAACGGTGGCCAGCCCAAGGGGCAACTGGCGACGCTGTCGCGCGATGGCCAGTGGACTACCGTGGCGGGGTGGGAAAACAGTTGCCCGAGCAACCTGACGCCGGTCGTCGGCGGTCTCGCTTTCTCCGACCACTGCCGCTTCGTCCTCGGCCGGATTGCGGCCGATGGCAGCGTCAGCGAACAGAAACTGCCCGACGCCACCTACATCCAGCAAATGTCGGCAGCAGCGGATGGCGTCCTGTGGTTTTCCGGCGACGAACGCGGCCGCCTCGGGCGCATCGCCCCGGATGGCGCCGTCGCCTACCTGCCGGAACGGCCCGCCAGCGACGATCAGGTCATGGCCATCAAGGTGCTGCGCAACGGCGACGTGCTGTTTTCCGAGTTCTACAACTACAACATCAACCGTCTCACGAAGAACGGCGAATACGTCGAACATCTGGTCAATATCGAAGAACGCCGCGGCAGCCGCGAAGTGCGCGACGGTGAAGTCTGCTACGTGCAATTCGCCGCGCGCATCGCCGGCAAGGCGGATATGGACAAAAAACGCGCCGAGGAAGTGCGCAGCGGCCAGTTCAAACCCGACGGTGCCGGCACGGAAAAGCTGGTCGAACAAAAATGCCTGGCCTGCCACGACGCCCGCCGCCTGCTGCTATCACGGCGCAGCGACTGGATGCCGAGTCTGACGCGCATGCACTCCTACCGCCAGCTACGCGGCGTCGCGCCGCTGACAAAGGAAGAAACCAGCCAGTTAGTACGTTATTTCAATAGGTACTACGGGCTTGGGCAACAGTCGGAAGGTTCTCGGGAAGTTGGCGGCGTAATGCGATAGTTTCGCTACTGCGCCCTCTTGCGTTGCTGGCAGTAAGTATCCCCCGGCAAAGCCGGGGGCTTTAATTGGTGAGCCGCTCAAAGAGCGGCTTTTATCCGCCGATGCGGACAAGTTTGAAGTCGCAGAGCGAAAACCGTGGTTTGCCCTGGTCTGTCCCCTAATTTGTTCAGTGCATCTCGCTTTCAATGTTGGCGAACAGGTGTTCGTAGATTTCGACCAGGGCATCGCGGTCGGCGCTGCCCTTGATCCATTTTCTCGACTGGACGACGGCTAGCGCTTCGCGTTCCATGGCTGACAGATCGCTCATATTGAGCTTTTCGCCGTGCAGGATGGCCGTGACATCGGCGCGTGCCTTCTGGGCCATGGCCACCAGATGCATCGAGGAAATCATCGCTGCAGCGCCGGTGCCGATATTGGCGGCCAGCGCCCCCACCTGAGTGGCGGAAGCCGCCGAGCCGGTCAGTTTCTGGTTGAATTCATCAGCCGTCATGCGCGCGCCGCTGACCGATTCGTTCAAGCCGCCCATCTGGCGAGTCGCGCCAGCCAGGGAGCCGGAGATGGCCGAAATGGCGGCAGCGATTTCCTCGGCCGAGCCTTGCGCCTGATCGGCCAGTTTGCGGACCTCGTCGGCCACCACGGCAAAACCGCGGCCGGCCTCGCCGGCTCGCGCCGCCTCGATCGCCGCATTGAGGGCGAGCAGGTTGGTCTGTTTGGCAATGCCGTCGATCCGCCCGGTCAGGAGGCGAATGGCGCCAGCCTTGGCATTCAGGTCATCCAGCGCAATGACACCGCTCTGCGCGGCATCCTGCGCCCCGCCCAGGGCAGTGGACATGCGCTGCGCGGCATCGGCCATCTGACTCGCCGACTGGCCGAACGCACCGGCCAATTCCTCCGCCTGCCGAGAGTGCCCGACAACGTCGGCCAGACGCTTGTCCACATTCTCGATGGCCATCGACAGGCCGCGCTCGGAACGCAGGAAGATCTGCGACAACAAGGCTTCGCGTGCCACCGATTCCTGCGCCGCATCGAGCCGGTCGAGCAGGGTCTGCATCTGCTTCAGAACGTCGCCAAAAGTGCCGTGCAGGCCGGTCGTCTGCAACCGACGCCAGTTGCACCCTTCCGACGAGGCGCCCATGGCCCCGAGAATTTCGCGAAACGCAGTCTCCGTCTGGTCGAGTACCGAATTGAGGTTGACCCGGATCGCTTCCAGGCGTGGCTCGCGCAGGGTATGCGGCAGACGGGCTACCAGATCACCGTGCACAACCCGGTCGAGCAATTGATCGAGTTCGATCAACGGTGCCGCCGCCCCAGTCTCCGGCCAGACGATCAGCAACAGCAGCGGCACCAGGAACAAGGCCGCCCACCAGGGCGACAGGAAAGCCATGCCGAGCCCCGCCAGCAGAAGCAGGGCGGCCAGGGCACGTCTAAAGGGAAAAGACGAGTTCTTCATAACTCATTCCTGTCTGTTGCAACAAATCGACCAGCACCTGTGTTCCGGCAGCGATGGCATCGCGCGCCCCGGCCGCCCGCTCGGCCTGCAGCATTTGCCGGTAGACCGGCTCGATCTTGCTGATCGCCTCACGCTTCGGGCAACGCCGCACCGAGGTGTAGCCGACGATATTGCGCTGGCTGTCGAAATCCGGCGTGATATGGGTAAAGACCCAGTAGTAGCTGCCATCCTTGGCCATGTTCTTGACGTAGCCGAAGAACTCCTTGCCCGCCTCGATCGTGCTCCAGGCCAGCTTGAAGGCGGCACGCGGCATGTCCGGATGGCGCACGATATTGTGCTGGGTACCCAGCAGCTCTTCTTCCGAATAGCCGGAAAACTCGATGAATATCGGATTGCCGTAAGTAATGATGCCTTTGGCCGTGGTTTTCGAGACGATGAAATCGTCTTCGCGCATCATGCGCTCCACCGCCGTCGCTTGGATATCCCGTTTCACTAAACCTCCCCAACGAGAAATTGCTGGCCGACCGCCAGTATTGCGAATTTACTACATTCTGTTGAGGAAACCCCTGCGCATCAGCCCTCAGGCGTATGCATGCCGACCTTCCGCAGTTGCGGAACACCCTGAAAACACCGCACCCACGCCGGCGTTCGGGAGCCGCATTTTCTGTACGGAAAAGGATTGCCGCGCAGCCCAGCGCGGCAGCACTCCGTTGATCAGTTACGCTTTTTGGTCGTCTCCGGCGGGGAATGCGTGACCCAGCCTTTGGCCAGCATGCCGAGCACGATGCCGACGGCGAAGACCAGCCAGAACCAGATTTCCGGCAAATTCTCGAAGCCGCCGCGCAGGTTCATGCCGAAGACGGCCGCCAGGGTCATCAGGGGGAAAGTCCAGGCGGCCAGGATATTGAGTTTCTGCTGGGCGCGGTTGCCGGCCAGGGCAAATTGCGCCTGTTCCTCGGCATTGCGGGCCAGACGGAAATCGAGAGCGAGACGGCTGTCGCCGACCAGGAGCTCCATGCCGCGCGCCAGGTCAACCGTGCGATCCCTGGCGTCAATCAGCAACGGATCCAGCTTGACCAGCTCGCGCGCCGCCTGCATCGCCTCTTTGAGGTTGCCGGCCGCACGGGCCAGCGGCAAGGCCCGATCGAGAACCTGAAACAGCTGCTCGGCGGTCTTCGCCTTGGCGTACAACTGCTCAAGCCCGCCGAACTGCTTTTCGTAACGCTCAAGCAGCTGGCCCAGGGCGTATTGCCCGTTGTCGACGCCGTGATACAGCCACTTGCCATCCGGCCTGCGCAGGAAAACCGCGGGTTCGCGGGCATTGCCTTCGGAAATCGGCGGTTCGTGCAGGATCAGCAGCAGGTGGTCGTCTTCATGAATGGCCCGTTGCGGGCCATAGCTGTCACGCCCCAGACGCTGCTCGATGGCCGGTGGCAATTTCCAGTCAAAGCTGCGGCGGCTCATGATGCAAGAGCCGCATCTTCACCCAGGGCTTCCCAGAGTGTTTCGAATTGCGTCGAGAAGCGTTTCAGAAGCGCCGGATCATTGCTGAGCACGAGATTTTCCTCATTCAGGTTGCAGGCACTGCGCGTCCAGTTGTAACTGCCGTTGAGCAGGCGTTTGCCGTCAAAAATGGCAAACTTGTGATGCATGTGCGCCGAGGTGCGATCGACAACCACGGGAATGCCGGCATCGCGCAAACGGCTGATGTCGCTGCCGCCATCGAATTCCTTGTCGTTGTCGGTCAGAATGCGGACGCGCACGCCACGCCGATAGGCCGCAAGGACGGCTTCGGCGATGCGGTCATCGGACAGGGTGAAGACGCAGATATCGATCGTCTGGCCGGCACCGCGCAGGCAACGCAGGATCAGATTGAGGCAGTCCATGCCGGGACTGAAGGCGGCCTCCTGCGCCGGCGCGTTCGTCTTGGGCGCACTGCCATCGAGGGTCCGCACGACCCCCTCCAGCCATTTGAGCAAAGCCAGTTGCAAAGGATCGGACAGGCGTTCGCGAACCAGCTCGAAAGAGTGGTTGCGCAAGCGCCGCAGGTCTTCGTCGCGCAGCGGACTGGCGAGCAGGGCATTGGCCAGTGCGCGACGCTCGTCATCGCTGAGCCGGCCATCGGCAATGCCGCCGGCCAGCAGGCCCAGGATATCCTCGATATTCATTGCTGTACCGCTCATGGCTTGGCCTTCGGTTTGGCTTTGGGCGGCGGCGCTTCGCCGCTTGTCTGGCCCTCGATTTTTTCGATCAAACTGGTCACCCGTTTCATCTCGTCCCACATCGAGTGGTCCATGCGCAGCTTGTGATAGGTCGCGGTGACCAGCGGCATCAGGACCTTTTCGTAGGCCTTGACCATTTCGCCGACGACACCGGCGAATTGCGACAAGTCGCCGGCCTCGACAGTGACCGTCGGCTTGACCGAGCGCAGCCCGGCTTCGATGCGTTCCAGCCCGCCCCCGAGGCGTTCGGCCAGGGCGTTATCCGGCTTCAGGCCGTCGACAGCGCGGGCGACATCGAGCAGGGAAGCAGCGATCCGCGTCCCAGCGTCGCTTTCGTCGCCACCCAGCTTGCGCTGGCGGACGAAGGCTTCCTTGATCGAAGCCCAGCGCGTATCCTCGTCCGCCGTCGCCGTGCCGAGCAATTCGGCCAGCTTGAGCAGGTTTTCCTCTGCGCCCGTGGTCAGCGTCTGGGCTTCACCGCGATAGTGGTCGCGCAGCAGGGCATCGACCTCCTCGTCGCGCATGATGGCGGTGACCTTGCCGGACAGCTTGGTCATGTTGCGGTAGCTGCCCTGCAGCTTGAAGGGCGGCTCGGTGCGGTAGGCATCCTTTTGCGCCGCCGACTCGATGTAGGCCAGGTTGACCTTGAGCAACAGGTTGCGGATGCGGAACAGGCGCTGCATGAGGGCGACCAGTTCTTCCTGTTCGAGAGCGCTGTAGGGATGGCTGAAGGCGCTGCCTGGAATCTCCTCGCCCTCGGCCAGGCGGACCAGCAACTGAACATCCTTGGGGTCGCGCGAGGCGAGCGGCAGCAGAGCCGGATTGGCGGTCAGGCTGTTCTCGATATAGGACAGCGCGAACAGGGATTCGCGGCCGTCCAGCACATCGCCGAGGTTGTAGATGTCGGCCCGGTTGGCCAGCATGTCGGGGATCTTGAAGACGTCGCCGGATTCGGTATAGGGATTGCCGGCCATGACCACGGCGAAGCGCTTGCCGCGCATGTCGTAGGTGCGCGGCTCGCCCTTCCAGACGCCTTCGATGCGCCGCGTGCCATCGGCCAGGGCGATGAATTTCTGCAAAAACTCCGGGCTGGTGTGCTGGATGTCGTCGAGGTAGAGCATGACGTTGCTGCCCATGGCCAGACCGAGATTGAGCTTTTCCAGCTCCTGGCGCGCCGCGCCGTGACTGGCTGCGGCCGGGTCGAGCGAGGTGACGTCGTGGCCGAGCACCGGGCAGTTGATGCGGACGAAGACCAGGCCGAGACGGTCGGCGACATACTCCATGAGCGTCGTCTTGCCGTAACCCGGCGGCGAGATGAGCAGCAGCATGCCCATACGGTCGGTGCGGTTGCCGGCGCCAGCGGTGCCAAGCTGCTTGGCCAGGTTGTCGCCGAGCAGCGGCAGGTAAACCTCGTCGATCAGGCGGTTGCGCACGAAGGTGGACAAGGGCTTGGCCTGGAACTGGGCGATGCCGAGCTTGGCTTTTTCCGCGTCGAGCATCTCGCGCCGCAATTGATGGAACTGCTCGAAGGCCGGCACGATCTGCGTGCGGTGGGCGTGGAAGCGTTGCCAGAAATCGTTGAGATTGAGCGCCAGTTGCCCATCGACGATACGCGGGTGGTCGCTGCGCAAGGCCTCGACATTGACCGCCAAGGTCGCATTGACGCGGCGCCGGGGCAGGGCGGCGGCGACCAGCTTGCCGGCCGCGTCGTCGATCCAGTCAGTCGCCTGCGGCATCTGCGCGGCGGCGAAGGCCGCCACCCAGGCGCGAACCAGCCGCCAGCGCTCGGCCGGTTCGGCGCTGTCGATGTCGTTGCGCCATTCGGCGTAGTGCTGGGTGCGTTCGAGTTCCTTGATCAGCGCCGCGGCCAGATCGTCGCCGGGACCAGAGATCACCCAGTTGGCCTCGCCGCGCTCGGCGGCCAGTTGGCGGATCAGGTAGGCGGCCGACTGGGCGAAAAGTACCGGCAACTGGTCGGGCTCGGTGGCAAAAACCCGGGCGGAATCGGGTTCGGCGGCAAATTCTTTAGCAAAGACCTGCAGCGCGCGCGCCACATCGGCTTCCAGCCGGGCCAGCGCTTCGCCGGCGGCGAATTGCTGCTGCATTTGCAGGGCCGCCCGGGCCTGACGCAGCAAGGCTTCGCGCTCGGCGACGAAGCAACCGTGCTGCCAGTAGAGCAAGGCCAGCCCGCGCTGGCGCGGCCCCCAGGCGAGCAGCCCGGCGTCGCCCTGCATGGCGATCAGCGCAGCCAGCAGGCGAGCCGCGTCTTCGTCGTGAATGCCCTTCTGATAGCCCTCGCGGTAACGCGCCGCGGCAAACTGGCGGACCAGGTCGAGCAAGGCTGTCGGCTCCCCGCCCGCCGCCTGCTGCAGGCCGATCCAGGAAAAGCCTTCCTGCGTGTTCAGGGCCAGATGCAGGAGGGTGCCGGCCAAATATTCGGCGCGGGCCAGATCGGGCGATTCGGAAACCAGCGCCTGATCCCAGAGGAATTTGAATTTTTCGAGTTTTTCCGGGTTGACCGTAGCAAAGTAGTCGGTGCCCGATAAATGCCAGGCCAGCCCGCCTTCCTTGGGCACCAGCGTCAGATCCAGCGCCTGCTGGCTGACGGTGAAGGCATGCCGGCCGAAACGCAGGGTATTGCCGTCCTCGCCGAGCAGTTCGCTGCGGTCGCGCACGGTGCGCAGGGCCTGATCGCGCGCTGTCTTGATGCGCGTATCGAGATCGTCGGCGGCGACACCATCGCCGAGCCCGCGCAGGTCATCGACCAGCTTGCGCAACTTGCCGATCAGCGGATCGGCCGCGAAATAGCCATGCACTTCGGCGATTTCGCCGAACTGGGCAATCCGGCGCGGCACGCCTTCGAGAATCCGGGCGCCGGCTTCGGACAGCGAGCGGATGCGCCGCTGGCGTGTTTCGAGCAGGCTTTGCCGACGCGCCGAGAGCGCTTCATAGACGGCTTCGCGCTTGCTGGCGATATCGGCGACGAAGGCTTCCTGTTCGGCAAAACGCCCTTCCAGTTCTTCGAGGCGGGCGAGCAGACGGGTCAGCGCATCGTCGCACTTTTCCGGGGTATCGGCGAATTCCAGGGCGCTTTCGACGGTCTGGCCGAACAGCTTGAACTGGGCGCCGAATTCCGCTGCCGCTTCGCTGCTGCCCAGGTTACGCTTGCGATTGCGCGCCTCGGCGCGCAGGCGGTTGATCTCGGCGTAAAGCACGGAAATGCGGTCGAGAATGTCGGTGCGCACCACCGCATCGCCGCCCGGCAGACCGCCCAGTTGCTCGCTGAGCAGATCGAGGCCGGCGGCGGCCGTGTCGAGTTCGCCGACCAGTTGTTCGAGCGCCTGCGAGGTCGCGGCAACCGGCACCTGCGCGGCCAGACCTTCGAGTAGCTGGCGCTGGCCGGCAAAGGCGTCGGGCGAGGCGAGAAACTGCATGGCCCGCTCGCCGACCCGGTTCTGCTCATTGGCCAGTTCGCCGTCCATCGCCTCGATGCGCGGCAGGTCGACGTAGCGCAGCTCCTTCAGGGTCTGCAGGCGGCCGCGCCGTTCGCGCAGGTGATTCAGGGCCGTGACGAAATCGTCCGAACGCTTCCACAGCATGCCGGCGATCTGGTTCAGCAACTCGCGCTGCTCGCCTTCCGCGGCGGCCAGCGCCTGCGCCGTTTCGCGGCGGATGCTGTCGACCTTCTCGAATTCGGCGAGGGTCAGGCGGGCGCCTTCGGTAATCGCCTGCAATTCGGCCCCGAGGCCACCCGCCTCGGGCTCGCCGAGCCAGAAATAGGCATCCTGGGCGCGGCTGCACTGGCGGATCAGGTCTTCGTAGGCGGTGCGTGTCGGCACCTGTTCGCGCACGGCGCGGGCAATGCCGTTCAGTTCGGAAATGCCGCGCACCAGGTCGGCGTTGCCGATCCGCCCGAAGAAGCCCTGCCCGGCGGCCTGCTGGCCGGCATGCTCTTCACTGTTGAAGGGCGTCTGCCAGAGCTGCATCGGATGCACCCGGGTCGGCTCGCCACCATCGGCCTGGAAAACCAGAATGCGGCCGTCCGGGAAGCGGGCGTAACCATTGCCGAGAATCGGCGCGCCGAGGGTCTTGTCGATCAGGTTGTAGGTAAACAGCGCGTAATGGCCGAGGCCCGGCTGATAGAAGACGTAGAGCACATCTTCGCCGTTCGGCGAGCGCAGGACGCGCTTGAAGCGCAGGTTGTCGAGCATCGCTTCCGGCAGGTCGAAGCGCTTGTACTCGCCGGATTGCAGGTAATAGCCGCCGGGGAAAATGATGCCGTGATCTTCCGGCAATTGGATGCAGGAAACGCCGATGGCGTCGATGCGCGTGACGCTCTGCGTGCGCGTGTTGTAGACGAGGTAGCGCACCGTCTGTTCGCGGTAGGGCTTGATGCGCAGCAGGATGAGCAGGCCGAGCCGGGCGTAGGCGATTTCGGCGTCGTCGAGCGACTGGGTCTTGTCCTCGACCGGTTCGCTGTAAATGCCGAGACCGCTTTCGGTATTGTTTTCGATCTTGACCGTCAGGTCGCCGCCCACCGTTTCGACGAAGACGGTGTCGAGAATGTTGATGTGCGGATGGCGGCCGCCGATCTGGTCCTCGCGCCGGGTTGGCGTCCATTCGAAATCATGGGTCGGCGGCAGGGCCATGTCGCGCTCGCCACGATTGTCGATGTAGCGCAGTTCGCCGTTGTTCTCCAGGCTCCAGCGAAAAACCCGCAGGTCGTGCAGTTGCTGACCGATCTGGAAGGCCGCCAGCAGCTTGTCCTGGGTGACGCGCAACTGGATCAGCGTGGCCTGCTTGTAATAGGCGTGCAGCTCGCGGAAGTCGGAAACGAAACGCTGGTCTTCGAGGAAACTGCCGGCCAGCGGCAGGGCCTCAAGTTCGTCAGCGGCGCCCGACTCGGCCAGCCGATACAGGGCAAAAACGTCACTGACTGCCGTTTCCTTGCGCAGGCCGATGAAGACGTTGTAGCCAAAGAGCAGGCGGTCGCCGATGCGCACGATGTCGCGGGCGACGCAGTTGTTCTCGGTACGGGCCCGCGTGCGCAGGATCAGCGATTGTTCGTTGCGGCCGAATTCGGCGACGCGCGCCGCATTGAGGGCCTGCGCCTTGCCGAGCAGGGCGTCGCCATGGCTGCCCAGGCGCTTTTTCAGCAGCTCGTAGCTGCCGCTGTCGCCGACCATGCTGTCAGTCTGCTCGGCAGAGGTTTCGGATGCAGGCGTATTCGTGGAAGCCATGACGTGGGGTTGCCCCTGAATTCAGTTCAAATGGGCTCGCCGCTCAGGAGCGCGAGCAATTCCCGGCCATTCGGCCGGCTGTGCAGCCAGGACTGGATGCGTTGCAGTTCATCGACCGCCGCGTCGCCGAGGCGCTGGCGCAAGGCATTTTCCCGGCGCTGGCGCGCTTCGTCGGCCTGCACCCGGCGTTGCCAACCATCGGCCAGGATGCTGTCCAGGCGATCGATCAGGCCGGCCTCGACGAGCGCCGACCATTCGCCGCCATCAAACCAGACGAGCTGGCAGTGATTGCAGCGATCGAGCCGGAAACTGCTGACCGGCAGCACGCGATAGCGCGCCATCGGGCCGCTGCAAGCCGGGCAACTGCGGGCCCGGCTGTCCTCGCCAAGCACCGCCAGGCCGGCCGGTGTTTCGGCAGCAGCCGGCGGCAAGGTCTGGCGCCAGACCCGATAATCGTCGAGCGCCAGCAGGACGCCGCCACAGGCCGGGCAGACCCGGGCCGGCAGGCCTTCGGCCAGCGCCCCGCAGAGCAGCCCGGCACCACACTCGCAGAGCAATGCGTTGGCAACAAGCATGCGGCTTGGCCCTTAACGCTTGGCCAGACCGGCCAGCAGGGTGCGCAAGGCATCCTGCTGCTCGGCACTGCCTTCGCGCGTCACCTTGCTGAGCAGGGCGGCGACCGACAGATTCTGCAATTCGCCGGCCGAGCCGCCCAGGGCACCAATGATGTCGCGGACGTCGCCGACCATGTCGCGCTCGCCGCTCAGGTGATCCTTGAGCGCGACCTGCAGCGTGCTGCTCTTGCCGATGGTCGCGTCGATGCCCTTGCCGATCGACAGCGCATTGACGAAGCGGTCGAAGTAATCGCCCTCGCCGCCGACGATATCGATCTTGGCATTGGCCAGGGCCGCGCCGAGCACTTCGGCCTGTTCGCGGGCAATCGAGGTTTGCGCATCGATCGCCTTGAGGGTGGCGATCTGGGCATTGTCGAGACGCATGCGGAACTCTTCGTGTTCGCGGGCGGCCGGACTCATCGAACTCATGGCCTCGAACTTCTCGCGCAGGCCGTTGGCTTCAGCCTGGAAGCGGGCCTCGACAACCTCGGCTTCGGCGTGACCGGCCTTGGCGGTCGCGTCGGCATCGGCGGTACGCACGGCGACCTCGGCCAGACCGAGCTTCTCCTTGCCCTGGGCTTCGGCGTCGAGCTTGGCAAGCAAGGCGTCGGCCTCGGCCGTGCCGAACTTGGTGACGGCTTCGGCATCGGCCATCTTGATCTTGGCGGCGACCATGCCCTGCTTTTCTTCGGCATCGGCCGTGACCATCATCACCCTGGCCTGTGCCAGTCCGGTCGCGGCGGCCATGGCTTCGAGGCCTTCGGCTTCGCGCTTCTTGGCCTCGGATTCCTTCTCGGCCACCTTGAGGTGAGCTTCGGCCAGGGTCTGTTCCTCGGCCGCCTTGTGGCGGGCGCGGCGTTCCTGGGCTTCGGCGGCCTTGACTTCGAGGACCAGTTTTTCTTCGGCCTGACCTTCGGCGAGGATCACGATCGATTTCTTGGTACGCTCGGCTTCGGCCACAACGCGGACTTCCTTGATCGCCTCTTCCTGCTCGGCGACCGTGCGCTCGACGATGACCCGTTCGCGGATGACGTCGGCGATGGCCTTCTTCTGCACTTCGACGGCCTTGTCCTTGTCGATGCGCTGCAGGGTGACTTCCTTCTCGCGATCGACGATTTCCAGCTCACGAGCCCGGGTGACCTTTTCCTCTTCGACGGCGACCGCGCGCTTGCGGTTGTTTTCCGCCACTTCCTTCTCGCGCTGGGCATTTTCCTGCTGCACGGCGATGGTCTGCTCGGACTGCAGGCGCGCCACTTCCGACTTGGTCAGTTCTTCCGACTGGATCTTCGCCGTTTCGGCTTCTTCGCGGGCCCGCACCGAGGCGACCTCGCGCTTCTGGCGCGACGTCGCGTCAGCCTGCTGGCGCTCGAGTTCGAGCAGGGCTTCCTGCGTCTCGACGTCCTTTTTCTTGATCTGCATTTCCTCGTTACGGCGCAGTTCATTGGTCCGAACGTGTTCGACGGCCGTCAGCTCGGTAATCTTCTTGATGCCCTGGGCGTCGAGGATGTTGTTGGTATCGAGCTTTTGCAGCGGCGTCTGTTCCAGGTAGTCGATGGCGGCATCTTCGAGCACGTAACCGGAAAGATCGTCGCCGATCTGGCGCACGATTTCGTCGCGGAAGCGGTCGCGGGCCTGGTACAGGTCGATGAAATCCATTGCCTTGCCGACCGTCTTCAGCGCTTCCGAGAACTTGGCGGAGAAGAGGTCTTCGAGGATTTCCGGGCTGGAAGCGCGCTCGCAACCGATACCCTGGGCCACCTTGAGGACATCCTCGGCCGTCTTGTTGACGCGCACGAAGAACTTGACCTTGATGTCGGCCCGGATGTTGTCGCGGCAGATCAGGCCTTCACCGCCGGAACGGTCGATTTCGATGGTCTTCAGCGAAATCTCCATCAGCTCGGACTTGTGGATGATCGGATAGACCATGCGCCCGGTGAAGGTCACTTCGGGTTCGGCCCGCAGCGTGTTGACGATCATTGCGTAGCCTTGCTCGACCTTGTGATAGAACTTGGCGAACAGGGCGATCATGCCGAGGATGAGCAATACCAGCACACCAACGGCAAATAGAACCGGCTCCATGAATTTCCCCTTGCTTACGTTTGAATGGATTGAAAAAGTAATGAATTACTGGATCTGTTCTTCGGCAACGATGAGGTAGCGCTCCCCTGCCGCATCGTGTTCAAGAATTCGGGCTGTCGAGCCTTTGCTCAGGCTGTTGGGCGTTTCCGCCCAGACCTTGATATTGACGCCGGCCCCCCGGGTTGCCACTTCGGCGCGCCCGAATTTTTCATCGACGCTGGAGGTCAGCACCCGGCAGGTCTGGCCGACCAGGGCTGCATTCGACATCGCGGTATGGGTCACGAAAAGGCCGCGCATCGGGCGGATCATCCTGGCGGTCAGCGGCAGGGCCAGAGCAAAACCACCAAGCAGCACGCCCAGACCGGCCACCGTGCGCAGCAGCGTGGTCGGCACCAGCGGCAACAACCACATGGCAGCCAGGCAGGTCGTCGTCCAGGCGAACACCGTGAGCAGCGTAAACACCACCGAAAACGGCACACCGTTAAGCCCCAGGGCGACGAGATAACTGGCCAGATCGCTGATTTCATCGACATGCGCGTCGGCATGCAAGTCACTGTCAATATCCAGATTGGTGGACTCGAAATCGACGATGCCGACCAGGGCGAGCAGCCAGTACACCATGACCACGCCAAGCAGCGTTGTATAGATGGCGGTCGGAAAGGAGATGGCGGCGTCGTAAAAGCTGGTCATTCCTGTTTACCCTTTTGTGGCATTGGCAAAATCGATCAATTCCCGGGTCACCCGCTCCTTGATCGCCAGCCGGTCATCGACGGCCAGACCGTAGCGCTCGCCCAGCACGGCGTAGTCGGCGACGGTCAGCGAAACGGTCAGGCGCGGCCGTTTCGGGCGGCTGGCCGTAGACAGGCCGAGCAGGTGGCGGATCTGGTCGGAGGTCGAGCGATTTTCCTCGAAGGCCGTGCGACGCACGGTTTCAAGCACCTTTTCCTCGACATCGAAAGCCACCTGCACGGCCTTGAGCGCCGCATCGGAGCTTTGCCAGCGGGCCGGCTTCTGCTTGACGCTCATTGGCCGTCCGTCGGCTTTGCCTGGCGGGCCCGGATGCGTTCCATGACCTGGCGCTGACGATCAGCATCCTGACCAATACCGGCCGCTGCCAACTTGCTCGCCAAAGCCTTTTCACCGAGCTCGCGATCCAGTTGCTCGCTGGCCTGCAGGCGATCCGCCAGGTGTTCGTGGCGCTGCTTGATACGCTCCAGCGACTCGCGGGCGCTAGCCAGTCGGGAGCCGCTATTGCCGATATTGTCGGAGATCGACTGGGTCGCCTTGTAGACACTTTCCGTCGTCTTGGCGATGGCGATTTCACGCTCGTGCTCGCGGATCTTCGCCTCGGCCGTCTTGATCAGTTCCTTGAGTTTACTGACCTGGCTGGCAAACGACTGCCCGGCCTTGCGCTGCTCGTCGAGATCCTGTTCGAGCGCCGCCACCTTGCCGGCCACTTCCTCGGCCAGGGCTTCCTGGGCCTTGTTCAGGGCTTCCAGGGCCAAGCCTTCGTAATGGGCAATTTCGCCTTCCAGCCGGGTCACCGCACGAGCGCTCTGCATTTCCTTGGCCATCACGTCGGCCAGGCTGCTGCGGGCTTCGAGGATGCTCTGCTTGGCATCGATGATTTCCTGTTCGTAGATGCGCGTTGCATTGGCATCGACAACGTTTTCGGCGATCTCGCGGGCGCTGCCGCGCAGCAGGGTTACCACTTTTTTAATCACGGACATGATCTTCTCCTGTCACTGCAAGAATTCGGACAAGGCTTCGAGGGCATCGAGCGCGTTGTCGCTGAGAGCGGCGATGTCTTCGGCAATATCGGCGGGCCGGGCGTTCAGCGCCAGGGCACCGAACAGCACGTAGCGCTCGCCGACGCGGCCGAAGGATGAAAGCGGTACCGAGGGATTCAGATCGAGCAGGGTTTCGAGCAGTTCCGTGCGGCGCTCCGCCAGTACTTCGCTGTCCTTCCACAGGTAGCATAGGCAAAGAATCTGCGAATCCGAGCAGGTCACATAGATCGGCAATTCCTCACGACCTTCGATGCTCACCTGGACGACGGGTACCGGCCCGGGGATCGGGTGCAACTGCACGGCCAGCCCCCCCATCAGCGCACCGACAATGCTGTCCAGGCCATCCAGTTTGTCTCTCAGCGACTGTTCCATTTCTTTCCCTTGTCATTAAAAGAATCGTACTGCCTCGAAGCCAGATTAGAAGCCTGGACATAAAATGTCAAGGCATAATATGTCGGAATTTATCTGAAACAGATATGCCATCCGCCCAACGGGCAATGACTATGCCATAACATGACAGAAAACCGAAATAAAAAAAGCCCCGACCGGCAAGCCGGTCGGGGCTTTTCAGGCTTCCGGGAGAAGCTTAGTGCTTGCTGGCGCCCGAGGCGCCATAGCCCGTCTGGGCCCGCACATACTGGTCTTCAAAGGCCTCGATTTCCTTGCCGGCGCGCACGCTGGAATCGGTTTTCGAGAAAATGTAGGCCAGCAGGAAGGCAAGCGGCATGGCGAACAGGGCCGGTTGCGTGTAGGGGAAGAGCGGCGCTGCGTTGTGCAGCACATCAACCCACACCGACTTCGAGAAGACCACGAAGAGCACGGCCGAAACCAGGCCGCCGTAGCCGCCGAACAGTGCACCACGCGTCGTCAGGCCCTTCCAGTACATGGAAAGGATAAGGACCGGGAAGTTCGCAGCTGCCGCCACACCGAAGGCCAGACCGACCATGAAGGCGATGTTCTGCTTCTCGAACAGGATGCCGAGCACGATGGCGACAAAGCCGAGGCAGATGGTGGCGATCTTCGAGACGCGGATTTCCTTCGCTTCCGAAGCCTGCCCCTTCATGATGACGCGGGCGTAGAGGTCATGCGAGATGGCCGAAGCGCCAGCCAGGGCCAGACCCGAAACGACGGCCAGGATGGTGGCGAAAGCCACCGCCGCCAGGAAGCCGAGCAGCATGTCGCCGCCGACCGCCTTGGCCAGGTGCATGGCTACCATGTTGCCGCCGCCGATC
Organism: Azonexus sp.; assembly: GCA_049294655.1. Classification (GTDB taxonomy): domain Bacteria; phylum Pseudomonadota; class Gammaproteobacteria; order Burkholderiales; family Rhodocyclaceae; genus Azonexus. The sequence continues at coordinate 69,289 of JBAQDI010000004.1, read as the reverse complement.
AGCTTGCCGCCGACCACGCCGCCTTCGAAGAACTCGGGGTTCTGACCGACGATCAGGATGCCGCACAGGCCCATGATGAAGATGACGTTGAAGAAGTAGGCAACGAAACCGGAGGCATAAAGCACCGACTTGCGGGCTTCCTTGGCGTCATTGACGGTGAAGAAGCGCATCAGGATGTGCGGCAGGCCGGCCGTCCCGAACATCAGGCCAAGGCCCAGGGAAATGGCGGTCACCGGATCCTTGAGCAAGCTGCCCGGCGACATCAGCTTGTCGCCAAGCTTATGCACTGACGTCGCCTTCTCCAGCAGGTTCTGGAAGGAAAAATCGAATTGCGTGAAGGCCAGCACCATGACCAGGGTCCCGCCGCACAGCAGCATGCCGGCCTTGATGATCTGCACCCAGGTGGTGGCGACCATGCCGCCGAAGGTCACGTACACCATCATCAGGATGCCGACGGCGAAAATGGCGACGTTGTATTCCAGGCCGAAGAGCAGCTTGATCAGCTGGCCGGCACCGACCATCTGGGCGATCAGGTAGAAGCAGACCACGGTCAGCGAGGAAATCGCCGCCATGGTGCGCACCTTGCCCTGATCCAGACGATAGGCGGTGATGTCGGAGAAGGTGAACTTGCCCAGATTACGCAGGCGTTCGGCCATCAGGAACAGGATGATCGGCCAGCCGGCAAAGAAGGCCAGCATGTAGATGTAGCCATCGTAGCCCTGGGTGTAGACCATGGCAGTCAGACCGAGCAGCGTGGCGGCCGACATGTAGTCGCCGGCAATCGCCATGCCATTCTGGAAACCGGTGATGCCGCCGCCGGCCGTGTAGAAGTCGGCGGTCGACTTGGTGCGGCTGGCCGCCCAGTAGGTAATGCCCATCGTCATCGCGACGAAGATGCAGAACATGATGATGGCGTGCCAGTTGGTCGCCTGCTTTTCGGTGATGCCTTCGAGCGGGCCACCGGCAAAGGCCAGGGCAGCAACGGCGAAAAGGCCGAGGGCGGCGGTGAGTTGAGTCAGACGGCGCATCATTTGTTCTCCTTCCAGGCTTCCTTGACGATTTCCTGGGTCAAGGCATCGAACTCGGTATTGGCGCGTTTCACGTAAACCGCAGTGAGCACCCAGAAGAAAATGAACATGAAGAGTTCAACGGCCACGCCGACCGTCAGCATAGACCCCTCGCTGACCGGCTGACCGAGAGAGGCGGGACTGAACGCCACCACCATCACGAAACCGTAGAACATGCTCAAAACAATGGCCGCCAGGATCATGGCGAAACGCGTACGTTTGCTCACAAGCTCCTGGAATTTCGGATTGGCCCGCATCCGCTCATACATCGCGCTACTCATGGCTGCTGTCCCCCTTAATTAATAATTACCGGAAAACCGGCGGCATTATTATATCTTATACAAGACGTTAGTTAATGGTGAATTGCGACGGCCTTATAATCCGGCTTTTGCACAGCGGACGCTCCTGATGGCTACGGTTGACCTTTCCTGCACCGGCGAAATCGCCACCCTGACCCTGAACAACCCCGGCAAGCTCAATGCCATTGATCTCGCGATGTGGCAACAACTGGCCGACAATATCGCCCGCCTCTCGGTTGATTCCGGGGTGCGTTGCATCGTCATCCGGGGCGCCGGCCACGAGGCCTTCGCCGCTGGCGGCGATCTCGAGGAATTCGTCACCGCCCGGGCGACACTCGAGCAGGCCCTGCACTATCACGGCCAGGTGGCCAGCGCGCTGAATGCCATCGCCGACTGCCCACACCCGACGGTGGCCCTGATCCAGGGCGCCTGCATCGGCGGTGGCCTGGAAATCGCCGGCGTCTGCGACCTGCGCATCTGCAACGAAAGTGCCCGTTTCGGGGCGCCGATCAACAAGCTCGGTTTTTCAATGTACCCGGGTGAAATGGAAGGCCTGCTCAAACTGGCCGGCCCGGCCGTCATCAAGGAAATATTGCTTGAAGGGCGCATCCTGACCGCCAGCGAAGCCTATGAAAAGGGCCTGGTGACGCGCGTCGTTCCGGATGCGCAAGTCGAGGACGAGGCCTATGCCACCGCCCGCCGCATCTGCAACGGCGCACCGCTGGTCGCCGGCTGGCACAAGCAGTGGATACGCCGCCTGCAAAGCGGTCGGCTGCTCAACGATGAGGAAAAGGCCGCTTCCTTTGCCTTCCTTGATACCGAAGACTACAAGGAGGGTCTGGCCGCCTTTCTGGAGAAGCGCAAACCGGTTTTCCAGGCGCGCTGATCAGCCGCCAAAAATGGTGTGCAGCATCTTCGCCGAGAGCAGCACAAGCACCGCGGCGAAGATTTTTTTCAATGTACCTACCGGCAAACGGTGCGCCAGCCGCGCGCCGAGCGGCGCGGTCAAAGTCGAGACCAGGCTGATCGCGACCAGTGCCGGCAGGTAAACATAGCCGATCGACCAGGCCGGCAAGCCGGCCCCACCCCAACCGTTGATCAGGTAGCCAGCCGCGCCAGCCAGCGCGATCGGCAAGCCGATCGCCGCCGAGGTGCCGATGGCATTCTGCATCCTGACGTTGCACCAGGTCATGAACGGTACCGACAACGAGCCGCCACCGATGGCGACCAGCGCCGAGACAAGGCCGATGCCGCCGCCGACGCTGGCCAGTCCAAGCGCCCCCGGCAGTTCGCGGGAAGGTTTGGGTTTGACGTTTAGGATCATCTGCAGCGCCACGTAGCCCATGAAGCAGGCAAAAAACACGGCAAGGGGCGCGCTCGGCACGCGCGAGGCGACGAAAGTGCCGGCAAAGGTGCCAACCAGCACACCCGGCGTGATGCCGCGCACGATATCCCAGCGCACAGCATCATGCGCATGGTGGGCGCGCAGGCTGGAAATCGAGGTGAGGACGATGGCTGCCATCGAGGTACCGAGTGACAAATGGACCAGATGTTCGGGAGCAAAGCCCTGCGCTGCGAACATCGTCGCCAGCACCGGCACCATGATGCCGCCACCGCCGACACCGAGCAGCCCGGCAAAGAAGCCGACGAAGGCGCCGAGCGCCAGATAGGCTGCAATCCATTCCAGCGCCATGAAAATTACCTCGAATCCGGGTTGAGTCCGAGCAATCGCCCGGTAATGAACAGCCACTCAGCTGCCGTAACCGGCATGATCGACAGCCGGTTGCCGCGCGCCAGCAGGCGCATGTCAGCAAGCTCCGTATGGCGACGCAGTTCGGCCAGCGTCAGGAAAGGCGTCCTGGCGACAAAGCGCACATCGCGCAGCAACCAGCGCGGCTCCTGGCGCGCCGATTTTGCATCGAAATACGGGCTGGCCGGATCAAACTGGGTTTCGTCCGGATAAGGCAGCGAACAAATCTCGCAGATGCCGGCAATGCCCGGCTCGGCACAACTGGAGTGATAAAAGAAGGCGAGATCGCCGACCTGCATGGCATCGCGCATGAAATTGCGCGCCTGGTAATTGCGCACCCCGAACCAGGGCACGGTCTGGCCGGGGGCTGCTGCCAGATCGTCGATCGACACCTCGTCCGGCTCGGATTTCATCAACCAGTAGTGCATGTCGCGACTTCAGAAATGGAAACGGGTGGCAGATTGCTCTGCCACCCGTTGGAGATAGGCCCCCGCAAGTGCCGTCAGGCCGGCATCCTGAACCTGAGTCCAGAGTGGCTGCATTCCTTCCGCATCAGGCACGCTCGACGAAGAGCACGCACAACAGCGGATTGATGGTCCGCAACCGATGCCAATTAGCATTGGTTCAAGGAATATATGGCCTTAACAAACACCGCAGGGGACGCTCGGCGGGCGGCGCCGGGGTCAGCAGGAATTGATCAGAGATCCAGTTGCTGCTGGGGCGCTAGCACAGTGTCTATCCGTGCTCCCATGTCGTCGATTCTACGCTTTGCTTCGGAAGTATCAACCGCTTCGGCAAAGCTTTTTTCGCCGCTGCGGGAATCCCCGGAAAGCAGCTCGTGGGCGATGTTCAGCGCAGCCATGACGGCGACACGCTCGGCAATCGTGCTCTTGGTGCGCTGGGCAATCTCGCGCATCTTGGCATCGACCATGTCGACCGCCAAAAGCAGCGCATCGCGCTCTTCAGCAGTACAGGCGACGCGGTACTCGCGCCCCATGATCTTCACATCCAGGAAATTCGGCTCGCCGCTCATCTCAGACATCCTCGGGAAGCTTGTCCATCATGCCTTCCAGGCGCTGGCGCGCGGCCGTCATGGTCTGCCGCAGATGCAGGCGTTCGACTTCGGCAGCGGCCATCTGGTTCTTGAGTACTTCGTTCTCGGCACGCAACTGCTGAACCAGGGCGACGACCTGTTCAACCTTGCCTTCGAGCGCTTCAAGTTCGCTATTCATGGCGCGGACTATAAAGGCAAAAACGCCGTATGGTCAAGGACTAAGCCTTTATTCTCAAAGTGGTTTGTATAAATCGAAAACCATATTTCTGATGCACCGCAACAGACCGCGCGGTAGAATGCGCGCCGTTACAGGTGCTGCGTACGGATTCTCCAAGCGCAGTTAAACGGGAAAGCGGTGCGTCTCGCTCGAGACCATTCCGCTGCTGCCCCCGCAACGGTAAGCAAGTGCGGGCGCGTCATCAGGCCACTGGGTGCAAACCTGGGAAGGCGACGCGTCAAGACTTGCGAGCCCGGATACCGGCCTGGGACAAAGCGGAAGTGCCACGGGGCTGTGGCGCCGGTCTCCGACCTGCAATCACTCCCCCGGCTCTTCCTTTTCTAAGCTGTTCCGACGTGCGGGGACGCCTGTCGGGAAAGGGAAATCATGAGTCCACGTTTCAAACCGCTGGTGGCATTGCTGCCGCTGGCGTTCGCCATGCAGGCCGAGGCCATCGAACAACTCGCCGCACTTGACCCGATTCTGGTCACTGCCACTCGCCAGCAGATGCGCACCTCCGAAGTACTCGCCGACGTTACCGTCATCGAGCGTGAAGAACTCGAAACTGCCGGACATTCGACGCTCGAAGAGGTTCTTGCCCAGCAACCGGGTATCGAATTCGCCGCCAATGGGGGCCCCGGTGCCAATAGCTCAATCTTCACCCGGGGCACCAGCAGCAAGCACACCCTGTTGCTGATCGATGGCATGCGGGTCGGCTCGGTCACGGCCGGCGACGTTTCCTGGTCGCGCATTCCCACCAACCAGATTGATCGCATAGAAATCCTCCGCGGCCCGGCTTCCTCGCTGTATGGCAGTGACGCCCTGGGCGGCGTCATCCAGATCTTTACCCGCCAGGGAGAGGGTCCTTTCAATATCAACGCCGAAGCAGGCGTCGGCACCTACAACACCTATAGTGCCAGCGGCGGCTTCAATGGCAGCCAGAACGGCTGGCGTTACGCGCTCAATCTGTCGACCTACAAGACCGGCGGCTTCAACAACAAGCGCAAAACGAGCGGGGCCGACAATGATCGGGACGGCTTCGAAAACAACAGCCTCTCCGGGCGCCTTGGCTATAGCTTCGCCCCCGGCCACGAAGTCGGCCTGAACGCCTTCTACAGTGATGGCGAAAGCCGCTACGACGCGGGTGGCGATGACCGCAATCACCTGATCCTGTCGAGCTTCAACAGCTACCTGAAAAACCGGATTGGTGATGTCTGGACGAGCACCCTGAGCATCGGCCAGAGTGTCGATGACTCAAGAAACAGCGGCTCCAGCTACAGCCTGTACAAGACCAACCAGCAACAGTTCGCCTGGCAAAACGACTTCAAGACAGGATTCGGCAAATTCCTGCTCGGCATCGAACACCTTGAACAGAAAGTCTCTTCGACCAATGTTTATCAGTTGACCGAACGCACCAACGATTCGGCGCAGATTGGCTGGAGCGGCAAATTCCAGGATCACCAGTTACAGGGCAACCTGCGCTACGACGACAACTCGCAATTCGGCAGCAAGAATACCGGCTCGATCGGCTACGGTTACCGCTTCACCCCGAACTGGCGGGCCAATCTCGGCTATGGAACGGCCTTCCGGGCCCCTTCGTTCAACGACTTGTACTGGCCGTTCACGGATTTCGGATCGTGGGGCACCTACACCGGCAATCCCAACCTGAAGCCGGAATATGCCCGCAACCGCGAGGCATCGATTCACTACGAAAATGGTCAGCACCACGTTTCCCTGACCTGGTTCCTGAATCGGGTCGAAAACCTGATCGCCAGCTCCGGCGGTCTCAACAACATGCCGGTCAATATCGGCCATGCCCAACTTGAAGGCGCCACGCTGGCCTATGATGGCCGGATCGGCGACTTCATGCTGATGGCCAACTACAATCACCAGAATCCGCGCGACACCGACAAGGATCGACTGCTGGTGCGACGCGCCAAAGACTATGGCAGCATCAGCATCGGCCAGAAACTGGGTGACTGGGATTGGCGTATCGAGGTTCATGCATCGGGAGAGCGTTTCGACGACACCAACAACACCAAAAAACTCGATGCCTACATGCTGACAAATCTCTATGGAGCCTATCGCCTGACCCGTGACTGGTCCGTTTTCGCCCGGGTAAACAACCTCTTCGATGAAAACTATGCCCTGGCTGACGGCTACGCGACGCCAGGTGCCAACGCCTTCATCGGCATTCGTTACACACCGAAGTAAATCCCCATGCCCACCCGTCGCCGCGCCTTCCTGATCCTCGCCAGCCTCGCCTTGTTGGCGCTGCTGAGTATCGGGCTGGCCTTGACGGTGGGCAGCCTGCGCATCCCGTTCGTTGACGTCCTGGCTGCCTTGGCCGGGCGCGAGGTGCCGGGCATCGATGTCGTGCTCGAATTGCGCCTGCCACGCGCCCTCGCCGGTTTTGCCTGCGGCGGCCTGCTGGCGCTGGCCGGCGCGCTGATGCAGGTGCTGCTCCGGAATCCGCTGGCCGACCCTTACGTGCTGGGAATTTCCGGCGGCGCCGGCTGTGGCGCGCTGTTCGCCATCCTGCTCGGCCTGCCAGCCCTGGGCATCGACGGGCTGGCCTTTGTCGGCGCGCTCGGCGCGATGTTTCTGGTCTTCGGACTGGCCCATGGCGACGGCAGCTGGACGCAGACGCGGCTGTTGCTGACCGGCGTCATCGTCGCCGCCGGTTGCGGCGCACTGGTCGCCCTGATGCTCGCCATCGCCCCCGAAGATCGCCTGCGCGGCATGCTCTACTGGCTGATGGGCGATCTCGCCCAAGCTTCCGGCTGGCTGCCCGGCCTGCTCGCGCTGGTTGTCGGGCTGGCCCTGGCCATGCCCTTCGCCCGCGAACTCAATCTGCTGGCGCGCGGCATGCTGCAGGCGCAGGCGCTCGGTGTCGCCGTAAACAAGCTGCGCTACGCCATTTTCCTGCTCGCCTCGCTGGCCACCGCCGCGTCGGTGACCACCGCCGGCTCAATTGGCTTCGTCGGCCTGGTCGTGCCGCACCTCGTGCGCCTCGCCACCGGCAATGACCAGCGCCTGCTGCTGCCGGCCTCGGTGCTGGCCGGTGGTGCCCTGCTGGTGCTGGCCGATACGCTGGCCCGGACGCTGATCGCACCGCAGCAACTGCCGGTCGGCGTGCTGACCGCGCTGATCGGCGTGCCGGTCTTTCTCATCCTGCTCTCGAGGCAGCCGAAATGAGTGGCCCGCTGCTCGAAACTCGCCAACTGGCCGTCGAGATTGGCGGACGACGGGTGGTCGACCGTCTGGATCTGGCGTTGAACGGCGGCGAACGCCTGGCCATTCTCGGTCGCAACGGCGCCGGCAAATCGACCTTGCTCTCCACCCTCGCTGGTCTGCGCGCCCCGGCCGCCGGCGCCGTGCTGCTCGGCGGCGAGGATGCCGCCCTGCTGCCACCGCGCGAAGCTGCCTTGCGCCGCGCCTGGCTCGGCCAGTTCCATGCCGATCCCTTCGGCTCGACCGTGCTGGAAACGGCCCTGACCGGCCGCCACCCGCATCTCGGCCGCTGGGACTGGGAAACGACGCGCGATGCCGACCTGGCGCGCAGCGCGCTCGCTGCCGTCGGCCTGCACGGCATGGAAGAACGCCAGATCCACACGCTGTCTGGCGGCGAACGCCAGCGCCTGTCGATCGCCACGCTGCTCACCCAGGCGGCACCGCTTTACCTGCTCGACGAGCCGCTGTCGCACCTTGACCTCAATCACCAGATGGCCGCCCTCGAACTGTTCGCCGGCACGGCGCGCGACTGCGGCGCCGGCGTCGTCATGGTGCTGCACGACCCGGCCCTGGCCCACCGCTTCTGCGACCGCGCCCTGCTCATGCATGGCGACGGCCGCTGCGAACTCGGACCGGTCGACGCGATCCTGACCGCCGCAACGCTGTCCGGACTCTACGGCTACACCCTGCGCCAGATCGACGACAACGGCCGGCGCTGCTTCATCCCGGAGTAAGACATGGTTACCCACGAACAACGCATGCAGAAAAAAAAGGCCGTGATCGATAACCAGATCGCCGCCGCCCAGGCCGAACGCGGCGTGCTGGTGGTCAATACCGGCAATGGCAAGGGCAAGTCGAGCGCCGCTTTCGGTGTCGTCGCCCGGGCGCTCGGCCACGGCCTCAAGGTCGGCGTCGTGCAGTTCGTCAAGGGCCGCTCGGATACCGGTGAGGAAGCCTTCTTCCGCAACCAACCGAATGTCGTCTGGCATGTCGGCGGCCAAGGCTTCACCTGGGAAACCCAGGACAAGGAACGCGATGCCGCCGCCGCCCGGCACGCCTGGGCGATCGCCAGCGAACATCTGGCCGATCCGGCGATCGGCCTGGTCGTGCTCGACGAAATGACCTACGCCTTCAAGTACGGCTGGCTCGAGCTCGACGAAGTCATTGCCAAGCTGCTGGCCCGGCCGCTGATGCAGCACGTCATCGTCACCGGGCGCGGCGCACCGGAAGCCCTGCGCGCCGCAGCCGACACGGTGAGCGACATCAGCAACGAAAAACATGCCTTCCAGGCCGGGATCAAGGCGATGCCCGGCCTGGAGTGGTAACCGACGACCGGGCCTTTATTTAAAAAAATATTTGTCATAGCCGATTTTTTGCGAAAATCAGCGCCTTGTCATCGACAGCTCCATCCCGGAGCTTGTTGGCTCACAGAGCATCGGCCCTGGTTATCATGCAGAACCTGATCGTCCCCCAGCCCTACGAATTCGTTCCGCCGCGCTTCAGCCCGCTGCTCTACAACACCCTGAAACCGATGCTGCCCTTGCTGCTGCGCAAGGCCTACGGCGTCACCTCGGTCAGTTACTCTGGTCAGGAGAAACTGCAGCAATCGCTGCAGGCCGGGCACGGCATCCTGCTCGCGCCGAATCATTCGCGTCCGGCCGATCCCTTCGTCATTGCCGAACTCGGCAACGCCTGCCGCCGACCGGTGAACATCATGTCCACCTGGCACATCTTCATGGAAAACCGCCTGCAGCGTTACATGCTCCAGCGCGTCGGCATCTTCAGCGTGCATCGCGAATCAGTAGACCGCAAATCGCTGCGCTGCGCCGAAGACATCCTGGTCACGGCCCACCATCCGCTGGTCATGTTCCCGGAAGCCATCGTCAGCCGCACCAACGACCACATCAATGCCTTCCTGCGCGGCTCGGCCCTGGTTTCCCGCCGCGCGGCGCTGCGCCGGCAGGCCGAGAATGACGGGCAGGTGGTCATCCACCCGATTTTCATCCGCTACACCTTTGGCGGCGACGTCGAGGCCAGGACCAGCCCGGTCCTGGCGGAAGTCGAGACCCGCCTCGGCTGGCAGCCGCAGAAACATGTTCCCTTGCGCGAGCGCATCCTGAAAAGCGGCCAGGCCCTGCTCGCCTCCAAGGAAATCGAATACCTCGGCAGCGCCGGCAGCGGCCCGCTCTCGGAACGCGTTCGGCAGTTGAAGGAAGTCGTCCTGCAACCCGTCGAACGCAAGTGGATCCGCAAGATTCGCCATGCCGACACGATGGCCCGGGTCAAGGCCATCCGCATGCGGATATTCCCCCGCCTGCTCGAAAACACGCTGGCCGAGGTCGAACGTGAGCAGCTCTGGCGAGACATTGGCGACCTCTATTTCGTCCAGCAATTGCACTGCTATCCGGAAAATTACCTGGCGACGCCCGATAACGAGCGCCTGCTCGAAATCGTCGAACATTACGAAGAAGACCTGACCGACAAGGTCCGGCCGCATTTCCCCCTGCACGCCGAAGTGCATGTCGGTGACGCCCTGCCGGTTGCTCCCGAGCGCAAGATCTACCCGCATGGCGACCCGCTGATGGCCCGCCTGCGCGAAAGAATGGAAGGCCTCATGGCAGCCAGCCGGGCCAATTCGGCGGAGCAAAAGCGCGATGTCTGACTTCCTGCCCCAGATCGGCATCCGCCTGCTCTTTGTCGTCGTCGCGCTTGGCCTGTGGTTCTGGAGCCAGTCCCTGATCGGCCAGCGGGCATCGAGCGACACCGACATCGGCGACTGGCTGCACCAGCGCACAGCCGGCTGGCATGCCTGGCTGACCGCCCATCCGGTCAGCGCCGACCGGCTGCTGATCGGCAGTTCCCTGTTCATCGACCTGTTTGGCGTGGCCCTGCTCGGCATGGCCATTTTCGGCCCATCGCTCGGGCCTTTCGTCGCCATGGTCATCCTCTTCGCCTTCCGCCAGCTGTGCCAGAACCTCGTCAGCCTGCCGCCGCCGCCCGGCGTGATCTGGCGTGATCCTGGATTCCCCTCGCTGCTGGTGACTTACGGCGTCAGCAACGACCTGTTCTTTTCCGGCCATACGGCGCTCGCCGTGCTCGGTGCCATCGAGGCCTTCCACCTGGCGCCACCCTGGCTGGGCTGGCTGGCCATCGCCATTGCCGGGCTCGAAGCCGGCGTCGTCATCGTCCTGCGCGCCCATTACACGCTCGACGTCATCACCGGCGCGCTCGCTGCCTGGGCGGCCGCCACCCTGGCCAGTGTGATCTCGCCGATCATTGACCGCTGGCTGGCCTGAACCCAGCGGTAGGAGCGGCTTCAGCCGCGAACAGGCCGGCGAGCCGATAGTATTTGCGGCTGAAGCCGCTCCTACGCCGCTCCTACGCCCCCTCCTGCGACAGGGCGTTTACAATGGCGCCCTTTTCGCCCCCGAACACTCAACCCCGCCAAAATGCTCCGCTGTCCCAGCCTACTCGTTGCCGCCCCCGCCTCCGGCCAGGGCAAGACCACTGTCACCGCCGCGCTGGCCCGGCTGCATGCCCGACAAGGCCGGCGCGTCACTGTCTTCAAGTGCGGCCCGGATTTTCTCGATCCGCAGATTCATGCCGTGGCCAGCGGCCGGCCGTGCCAGAACCTCGATTTCGGCATGTGTGGCGAAGCCGATGCGGGCTGGCGCCTGGCGCGCGCCGCGCAGGAATCCGACCTGATCCTGGTCGAGGGCGTCATGGGCCTGTTCGATGGCCAGCCTTCGGCCGCCGACCTTGCCTGCCGCTTCGGCATCCCGGTCCTGGCGATGATCGACGCCAGTGCCATGGCCCAGACCTTCGGTGCCGTCGCCCACGGCCTGGCCAGCTACCGGCCCGGCCTGCCCTTTGCCGGCGTGCTGGCCAACCGGGTGGGCAGCGAACGCCACGCCGAACTACTCAGGGACAGCCTGCCACCCGGCATGGGCTGGTTCGGTGCACTCTCGCGCCATGCCGCGGCGGCCCTGCCGGAACGCCACCTCGGCCTGTTGCAGGCGGCCGAGATCGACGATCTGGCAGGCCGTCTCGACCAATTGGCCGATGGACTGGCCGCCACGGCTACCGTCGATCTGCCAGCCAGCGTCGAATTCGCCGACAACGCAGCGCCAGTGCACGCTCCACTGCTCGCCGGCAAACGCATCGCCATCGCCCGCGATGCCGCCTACGGCTTCATTTATCCGGCCAATCTGGAAACGCTGGCGGCGCTCGGCGCCGAACTGTGCTTTTTCTCGCCCATCGCCGGCGAATCGCTGCCGGCCTGTGATGCTGCCTGGCTGCCCGGCGGCTATCCGGAACTGCATGCCGCAGCACTTTCGGCCAATCAGCGGCTATGGACCGCACTGCGCGCCCATGTCGCAGCCGGCAAGCCGCTGCTCGCCGAATGCGGCGGCATGATGAGCCTGTTCGAGCAGGTCACCGACAAACAGGGCGAAAGCCATGCCTTTGCCGGCTTGCTGCCCGGCATATCGATCATGCAGCCGCGTCTGGCTGCCCTCGGCACGCAGTTTGCCGAATTGCCGGAAGGCCGGCTGAGCGGCCACACCTTCCACTATTCGAAAAGCCAGACGCCGCTCGTCCCGCTGCTCCTCGCCACCACCCCGGAAGGCCGAACGGGCGAGGCCATCTACCGCCAGGGACGCCTGACCGCCTCCTACGTGCATTTCTATTTTCCATCCAACCCGAGCGCCGTCGCCAGGCTGTTCAGTTGAACCCACACACTTCGATTTTTACGAAACATAACGGCAGATAATCCGAATTTTTCCGGAACCCGATCCCGGTTACCATGCGCTCTGTAGCATTCACCTCGATGGAGACAAACATGAAATCATTTGCTTTGATGGCCGCGGCTCTGGTCCTCGGCTTCACGCTGGCCACCGGCGATGCCGAAGCGGCCCGTCGCCTCGGCGGCGGCAGCTCTTCCGGCATGCAGCGCCAGGCCGTTACCCCGAACAAGGCGACCAACGCCGCCCCGACCCAGAATCAGGCTGCCCCGGCCGCCGCCCCGCAAGCCCAGCCCAAGCGTTCGTGGATGGGCCCGCTGGCCGGTCTGGCCGCCGGTCTCGGCCTGGCTGCGCTGGCTTCGCACTTCGGCTTCGGCGAAGGCCTGGCCAACATCATGATGATCGGCCTGCTGGTCATGGGCGCCGTCATGCTTTTCGGCTTCCTGATGCGCAAGAAGGCGGCGGCAGCCCAACCCGGCATGCAATACGCCAATGCCGGCATGGGCGGCAATGCGCCGCGCCAGCCTGATTTCATCCCGGCCGGCGGCAGCTCCTCCACCCCGGCCGCCAACCAGGCGAGCAGCGGCAATATTCCGGCCGATTTCGATGTCGATGGCTTTGTCCGTAACGCCAAACTCAACTTCATCCGCCTGCAGGCCGCCAACGATGCCGGCAACCTCGAAGACATCCGCGAATTCACCTCGCCCGAGATGTTTGCCGAAATCAAGCTGGGCATGAGCGAACGCGGTGCTGAAAAGCAGGAAACCGATGTTGTCCAGCTCAATGCTGAAGTCCTCGACGTCGCCGAGGAAGCCAGCCGCTACGTGGTCAGCGTCCGCTTTACCGGCCTGATCCGCGAAGAGAAGAATGCCGCACCGGAAGCCTTCGACGAAATGTGGCACCTGACCAAGGCCCGCAGCGGTAGCACGGGCTGGGTACTGGCCGGGATTCAGCAAGTCCAGTAAGGCAACACAGCACGAACAAGGCCGGCGGAGAAATCCAGCCGGCTTTTTTACGTCCACGTATTGGCTTTGGCGGGCCCGTTTTGCCGCGCTGGCCTGGCCGGCAGTACCGCCCCTTAACGCTTGCCGGCCAGGCGACGGAAAAAGCCGCGCCGGGAAACGCCGGCCGGCGCTGGCGGCTCCGGACTCACGGAAATGGGCGCAGCGGGCGGCAGGTAGCCAAAAGGCTGCATGACACGTTCCGCCATCTGGCGAGCGGCAGCCATGTCGCTGATCAGGCTGGTCGGTTCGATCAATGTGCAGTACTGGAAAGCGCCAAGCTCCGCTGCCTGGTCCGCAACGAACTGCATGGTTTCCGTCGGCAGGCTGAGATAGCGGCTCTGGCCGACGGGAATCTCTCCCCACAGGCTGCCCCCGCCGGGCAACAGGAACAGGCGGAGAAACCACGGCGTAATGACCACGCCCAGCCAGTCGCCTTCATGACGAGTGAAACCGACCGCCTCGACGGCCAGTCGCGGATTGATCTCGGCCATGTCCTGTCCGCCCGCTTCCCAGAGCGACTGGTAATGCGCGGCCAGCCGGGGGGCAGGGTTGTCGTGCGGCAATTCGTTCAACCTTGAAACCTCAGTTGGACGCGGCTGTTGGTGCGTTTGGGCGGGATGGCCGGCGCGAAGCGACGCCGCGGCAGGCTCATGCCTGCAAGAAGGAGCGACAAAGCCGGGCGCCCGATCAGACGTGCCAGCGGCCGCGTAGCGCTCTCACCTTTTGGGTGAATCACCTCGAAGGCACAAAAGTCAGTGTCCATGCGGCTCGCCTGAGATGGATAAGCGGTCAACTGAGGTTTCAAGGTTAAAGACATTTCGCGAGATCGCTTTCGGGTGAAGTCAGCAGGAAAGGCGCATTTTCGCCCGGTCCCGCCCGACGCGCCAGTTCAGCTCGAACAACTGACCGCCAGACCGGTCGCCCAATCGGGCGGCAGGGCGGCGTAGGCTTCGAACTCTGGCTGCTCGGCATACGGCTGACGCAGGCAGCGGAGCAGTCGCCCAACCTCCGAGAAATCGCCGGTTTTCGCCTTCTGGATGGCCGTTTCGGCCAGCCAGTTGCGCAGGACGTATTTCGGGTTGCTGGCCAGCATCGCCGCCTGACGCTCGGCATCCGGCCACGGTGTCTGCGCCAGGCGCTCCCGCCAGCCGGCCAGCCAGGTATCGCAGGCGCTGCGATCGATGAACAGGTCGCGCAGCGGGGCATCGGCTTGGGCCGCAGTCTGGCCGTCGAGCACGGCCGGCAGCTTTGACAGGGCACGGAAGAATTGCGTGAAATCGGGGCGATGCTGCTGCAGGAAACCGAAAGTCTCGCCTATGAAGGCCTCGTCATCGGCACAGGCTTCACGGAAGCCGAGTTTGGCGCGCATCAATACCTCGAACTTGGCTTCGAAAGCCGCCCCGAAGTGATCGTCGACCGCCGCCTGCGCCTGGGCCGGCCGGCCGATCAACGGCAGCAGGGCATCGGCCAGGCGATACAGGTTCCATTGCGCGACATGGGGCTGGTTGCGGTAGCTGTAGCGGCCCTGGTGATCCGAGTGATTGCAGATATGGCCGGGATCGAAAGCCTCCATGAAACCGAAGGGGCCGTAATCAAGGGTCAGGCCGAGGATCGACATGTTGTCGGTATTCATCACGCCGTGCATGAAGCCGACCGCCATCCAGTACGCCATGAGTTCGCCGGTACGCCGGGCGACATCGGCCAGCAGGGCGGCGTAGGGATTGGCCGCGGCCCGGCATTCCGGGCGGAAGGTATCGATGACGTAATCGGCCAGTTGTTTGAGTTCCTCATGCCGGCCGCGGGCCGACCAGTGCTCGAAGGAGCCGAAACGAACAAAGCCGGGCGCCACCCGGGTGACCACGGCGGCCGTCTCGATTTCCTCGCGGCGCACCGCCTGCTCGGCACCGACGATGCACAGTGCCCGCGTCGTCGGGACGCCCAGCCCGGCCATCGCCTCCGAACACAGGAATTCGCGGATCGACGAGCGCAACACGGCGCGGCCATCGGCGCCGCGCGAATACGGCGTGCGCCCCGCCCCCTTGAGCTGGATTTCCCAATGGCCCTGGGCGTTGCGCAGGCCGCCCAGCAAATGCGCCCGACCGTCACCCAGCTGGCCGGCCCAGACGCCGAACTGATGGCCGGAATAGACGGCGGCCAAGGGTTCGCTGCCGGGCAGCAACTGGTTACCGGCAAAAATCGCGGCGAATTCGGGGCTGGTGAGCAGACTGGCCGGCAGGCCGAGCAGGCCGGCGACTTCATCGCTGATTGCCACAACGTGGGGATGCTCAAGCGGCTGCGGGGCCAGGCGGGTATAGAAGGCTTCCGGCAGGGCAGCAAAGCTGTTGTCGAAAGCGGGAATTTCCGGAGGCAGTGGGTGTGGAGCGTTCATCGGCGGCGTGGTCGGGTTTCTGACGAAAATGGCGGGAGAGTCGACTGGCAGCAAGAGCCATGCCGAAAGTTGCTCTCGTCAGAGCACGAAAAAGCCGATTGGTTCGCTGCCCGACCCGGCCGATGCATTGCCGCGGCTATCCGGCCATGGCTACACTACGCATCTCTCGCTTCGAAACTCAAGAAACAGGCTCACCGCCATGCGTCGTTACCCGCTTTCCTTTGTCGCCCTGACCGCTCTCGGCATTCTCTGCGCCATTCCCGGCCTGATCAGCCTGGCCGGCTTCGGCGCCAGCCTGCATCCGGTGCTTGACGACCCGATGGCCGGGCTGGCCTTCATCGTCTCCGCCATCGCCCTGGTCGGCTCCGGCGCTTTCCCGCTGGTCATCGAGAAACTCAAGGAAAACGAGGGGTCTTAAGCGTCCCGGTAGGCGGTTGGATCAGGCACGCCGGCTGCTGCAAAACCCTCGGCCCTCAGCCGGCAGGAATCGCATTCGCCGCAGGCGCGGCCTTCGGCATCGGCCTGGTAGCAGGAAACGGTCAGCCCGTAATCGACACCGAGCGCCAGGCCGGTGCGAATGATCTCGGCCTTGCTGAGATCGATCAGCGGCGCATGAATGCTGAGTTTGACGCCCTCGACCCCGGCCTTGGTCGCCAGGTTGGCCATCTGTTCGAAGGCGGCGATGTATTCCGGCCGGCAATCGGGATAGCCCGAATAATCGACGGCATTGACCCCGACAAAGATGTCGCGGCTGCCCAGCACCTCGGCCCAGGCCAGGGCCAGCGAAAGCATGATGGTATTGCGGGCCGGCACGTAAGTCACCGGGATGCCCGGCTGCACGCCGCCGATGGGCACGGCGATCTTGGTATCGGTGAGCGCCGAACCGCCGAACTGGGCCAGGCCGAAATTGATCACGCGATGCTCAACAGCCCCCATGGCCTGGGCGACGCGGCGCGCCGCATCGAGCTCGGCACAATGGCGCTGGCCATAGTCGAAGGACAGGCAATAGACAGCGAAACCCTGGCGGCGGGCAAGGGCGAGACAGGTGGCGGAATCGAGTCCACCGGAGAGGAGCAGGACGGCTGGTTTCATGATGGGGCGGAAATATACCTTAACGGGCCGATTTTGCCGCGATCCGCCACTTTACGCACTCTCTTCGTGCAGCTATTCAGCCGCAGGCTCGGTTGGCGCGCCACGCGTCCCGGCCAGAGCGCGCTCGAAATCGGCGAAAGGCATCGGCCGACCAAACAGAAAGCCCTGAAAGCAGGTACAGCCGTGCTCGACGAGATAGGCATGCTGTTCCTCGGCCTCGACGCCCTCGGCCACGACATCGAGGCGCAGCGTGTTGCCCATGGCGATGATCGCCCGGACGATAGCGGCATCGTCGGGATCGGTGGCGATGTCGCGGATGAAGGAATGGTCCACCTTGAGTTGTTCGAAAGGAAAACGCTTGAGATAGGACAGCGAGGCATAGCCGGTACCGAAATCATCCAGGGAAAAGCGCACGCCGATTTCCCGCAAGGCCTGCATTTTGGCAACCACGTTATCGACATTGTCGAGTAGCAGGCTTTCGGTCAGTTCGAGCTTGAGCAGTTTCGGCTCGACGGCATGCCGGGCCAGGGCAGCCCGTACCTGGTCGACAAAATCGGGTTGCCGGAACTGGCGGGCACTGACATTGACCGCCAGATACAGATGCCGGGTCAGCGGATTTTCGGCCCAGCAGTGCAAGCGGGCGCAGGCCATGTCAATCACCCAGTTGCCGATCGCAACGATGAGCCCGGTCTCCTCGGCCAGGGGGATGAAATCGCCGGGTGAGACCATGGCACCCAGGGGCGGCTGCCAGCGCAGCAGGGTTTCAGCTCCGATCAGCTCCCGCTCGGCATTGACCTGCGCCTGGACGAACAACTGGAACTCCTGGCGGGCCAGCGCCTGGTGCAGGCGCGATTCGAGGCCGGCCCGGACGTCGAGCGCCGTCTGCATGGCACTATCGAAAAAGCGGATGCTGTTGCGCCCGGCGTCCTTGGCCTTGTACAGCGCGATGTCGGCCTGCTTGAGCAACGCCTCGGTGGTCTTGTCGTGGCCGCAGAACAGGCTGATGCCAATGCTGGCCGAATGGAAGCACTCGATTTCACCGCCCACCAGATAGGGTTCGCTCAAACTCAGGCGGATCTTCTCGGCCACCGCTTCGGCCTGGATACCGGCGGCTTCGCCGGCCAGCCCGAGATTTTCCAGCATCACGATGAACTCGTCGCCGCCCTGGCGGGCCGCCGTATCGCCTTCGCGAATGCAGGCCGTGAGCCGCTTGGCGACTTCAAGCAGCAAACAGTCGCCGATGTCGTGACCCAGCGTGTCATTGAGATTCTTGAAATGATCAAGATCGATGATCAGCAGCGCGCCGAACTGCCGGCTGCGCTTGCCGACCATCCTCGCCTGGCCGAGCCGGTTGAGCAGCAGGCGACGGTTGGGCAGGGCGGTCAGGGGATCGTAGAAGGCCAGGTTGTGAATTTCCGATTCAGCCTGCTTGAGGTCGGAAATATCCGAAAAAGTGCTGACGTAATGGGTCAGTACGCCCGCCTCGTCGCGGACCTCGCTGATCGTCAGCCATTCCGGGAAGATATCGCCGGATTTCCGGCGGTTCCAGATTTCACCCTGCCAGTGGCCATTACTGTTCAGGCCTTTCCACAAGCGTCGGTAAAAGGCGGAATCATGGCGGCCCGACTTGAGCAGGGAAGGGGTTTTGCCGACCGCTTCCGCGGCGCTGTAACCGGTCAGCCGGGTAAAGGCCTGATTGATGCGCAGGATGCGCCGGTTGACATCGGCCACCATGATCGCTGCCTGCGACTTGAACGCCATTGAGGCAATGCGCAGTTCGCCTTCGAGCTCATGCCGCCAGGAAATATCGCTGGCCATCGCCAGATAACCGATCAGCCGACCAGCGCTGTCGCGCAGGGTGGTCAGGGCGAGAGAAACGGGCAACCGGGAACCGTCCTTGCGCAGATAAGTCCAGTCGCTTTCAAGGGGCCGGTCGGTGACCAGCTCGGCAAGCAAGGCGGAGAAATCGGGTCGGCCGGCCCGGGCATGCGCTGCAATTTCGCCAGCCTCATGAAAAGAGGCCATCGGGCGGCCCAGCATCTCATCCCGGCTATAGCCCAGGAGGCGCAGGGCGGCCGGATTGAAATACCGGACCAGGCCGGCCGGATCGGTGGCGATGATCGCATGTCCTGCATTTTCGAGAATCGCCAGTTGGAGTTCGCAGCGCTCCGGCAACGTCTGGCCGGGCAAGACCTCGGTTTGACCATGCATGCACAAGGAAGGTAAATCAGCCATTGCCCGATCCGACAATAACGCCATCAACAGTTATCGAGACCAACCGAGCTTTCTGCTCTTGCGACATTGTTTCCCCCAGAGAAATCAGTGACCACCCAACGGGCACCCAAGCGGCCAATTGATTACATTCTGGAAGATACTATCCCGGCACCACTGATGCCACAAGCATACTTTTGGCGTTCGAAGGCCGGGAGATCAGCTGGAAGCCAGCAGACCGAGCTCGCGCTCAAGGAGATTTTCGTCACCGAGATTGAGGGCAACCAGGCGCCGCAGGTGAGTAATGCTGTCAAGATCGATTTCCCGGCAGATCAGGCCGTAGAGCCCGGCCTGGCTATGGACAACGGTACATTCCATGCGGATGCTTGTGCCCAGATCGTCGAGCCGGATTTTCAGGGTACAGGTGCTGCCCACCTTGACGAAGGCATCGGCCACCGGCCGGATCAACGCCCCTTTGAGCGAGAGGTCGAGCACCTCGACGGCTAATTCGCCGTTCGGCAAATAGAGCCGGGCTTCACTCTCGAAATGCACACGGGAAAACTGGCGGCGGTTGCTGGTCATGGGTGTCTTCCTCCCTTATTTGCCGATCATGTTACCCCAAAGCAGCTTGTGCAGTTGCAGCTGGAAGCGCACATCGAGCCCGTCTTCGAGTATCCAGCCGGCCAGCGCCGCTGGCTCCAGGCTAGCCTGGACCGGCGAAAAGAGCACCGGGCAGCGGGCTGCCAGCCGGTGGTCGCGCAGTACGTCGCGCGCCCACTCGTAATCGGCGCGCGAGGCGATGACGATCTTGATTTCGTCGCGGGCATTGAGGCAGGCCAGGTTTTCCCAACGGTTTTTCGCGCACTCGCCGGAATCCGGCGCCTTGAGATCCATGATCCGCGCCACGCGCGGATCGACCGCCGAAATATCGAGCGCTCCGCAAGTTTCCAGCGACACCTCGTAACCCGCATCGCCCAGGGCGACCAGCAGGGGCAGGCAGTCCTTCTGGGCAAGCGGCTCGCCGCCGGTCACACAGACCTGGCGCGTCGGGTATTTGGCGACCTCGGCGAGCACTGATTCGATCGTCGCGGCTTCACCGCCGGTAAAACTGTAAGTCGTGTCGCACCAGGTGCAGCGCAGCGGGCAGCCGGTCAGGCGGACGAAAACCGTCGGCAGGCCGACGCGGGTCGCCTCGCCTTGCAGGGAATAGAAGATTTCGGTAATTCTCAGGGCCACGGGAATCTCGCAAGAGGCCATCACGGCCGGGCACGGTAGTCGGCTCAGACAGCGCTCCCGCCAGGGCGGGAGCCTTGTCTGCTACTTCTTTTTCAGCCGTTGCTGGGCCGCTTCGGCAGCCGGCGTATTCGGGTACTTGGCGATCACCGTTTCCAGCGAACGCTTGACCCCGGTCGGATTGCCCATTTCCTGCTGACAGGTGGCAATCGCCAGCCAGGCATCGGGCGCCTTGGCGCTGTCGGGATATTTGGTCGTCACGATGCTTTGCGCCTCGATGGCGCGCCGGCAGTCACCCTGGGCCCGCCAGGCATTGCCGAGCCAGTACTGGGCATTGGGGGCCAGAGAGTTGTCCGGATATTTCTGGACAAAAGCCGCGAAACCGCCGGCCGCTTCCTTGTACTTGGCGGCCTTGAACTGGTTCAGCGCAGCTTCGTACTCGACACCTTCCTTGGCCGGATCGCCCCTGACGGCAGCGGCCGGACCGGCAGCCTCGGCGGCGCCCTGAGCGGCCGGCGGCGTTTCGAACTTGCGCAAGCGGGTATCGAGATCGAGGTAGAAATCCTGGGTCCGCTTGTCGCCGACCTCCTGCTTGTAGCTCAGGGTTTCGAGCAGACCGCGCAGATGAGCGATTTCCTCGGCCTGGCGCGCATTCTGGTTGGCCAGTTCGAGCTGGGACTTGGCCAGCTGGTCAAAGCGCGCCTCCGTCTTGATCTTCAGATCGGCGAGTTGGCGACGGGCTTCGTCGTCATCGAATACGCCGGCCTGGGCCTGGCTAGCGCCCAGTGCGGCAATCAGGAGAACCAGACGGAGGCGACGCATGATCAGAACTCGCCGCGACCGTCAGCTGCCTTGTAAAGGATGTCGGCACGACGGTTTTCCGTCCAGGCGCTATCGTCATGACCGGCATTCTTCGGCTTTTCCTCGCCCAGGCTGACCGATTCGACCTGGTCTTCGCGGGCCCCGAGCAGGGTCAGCGAACGCTTGACGGCGTCAGCCCGCTTCTGGCCGAGCGACAGGTTGTATTCGCGGCTGCCGCGTTCGTCGGTATTGCCTTGCAGCAGCACCTTGAAACCACGGTTGGCCACCAGGTACTTGGCATGGGCGGCGACCAGATCCTTGTATTCATCCCTGACTTCGTACTTGTCGAGGTCGAAGTAGATGCTGCGCTTGGCCAGCACGCTCTTCGGATCGGTCAGTTCGCGCGGCAGGCCGTTGGCGTCGGCACCACCGGCAATCACCTGGGCAACACCGGCGCCATTGCCGGTACCGCTGCGTGATTCGACGGGCGCGCCGCCAGTTTCATCAGTCGGAGTGGAACTGCAACCCAGGATCAGGGCAGACAGGATGGCGGGGATAATGAGTTTTTTCACGGGGGTTCTCCAGAGGAGGATATTAGTGATAGAAGGGGCCCCAGGCTGGTTCCCGCACGTCACCTGCGGCTACCGAGAGGCGTTGTTTGATCCTGCCATCGCTGGAGACAGCCGATAGTACGCCGCGCCCGCCAACTTCGGTGGCGATCAGGATCATGCGGCTATTGGGAGCAAAGCTGGGCGATTCGTCTTTGTGCGAATCTGTCAGCACCTGCACCTGACGGCTGGCCAAATCCATCACGGCCAACTGGAAGCGACCTTCGCGTCGCGCAATGAAGGCCAGGCTCTTGCCGTCCGGCGAGGGACGCGGCGAGACGTTGTAGCTGCCTTCAAAGGTAACGCGCTGCGCATCGCCGCCAGTGGCGCCGATGCGATAGATCTGCGGACTACCGCCGCGATCCGAAGTGAAATAGATGCTGGCACCGTCAGCCGAGTAGCGCGGTTCGGTATCGATACCGCCCGACTGGGCCAGGCGCTGGACGCCGCTGCCATCGACATTGACGGCATAAATCTGCGAGTTGCCGTCCTTCGAGAGCACGACGGCCAGACGGCGACCATCCGGCGACCAGGCCGGCGCCGAGTTGGAACCCTTGAAATTGGCGACGATGTTGCGCTGACCGGAAGCCAGCGAGTGCACGTAGATCACCGGCTTTTTCTTCTCGAAGGAGACATAGGCGAGCTTGCTGCCATCCGGCGACCAGACCGGCGAGATGATCGGTTCCGGCGAAGTCAGCGCAGTCGCCGCGCCCTGGCCATCGGCATCGGCGATCTGCAGCAGGAACTGGCCACGCATCTTGACGACATAGGCGATGCGCGTCGAGAACACCCCTTTTTCGCCGGTCAATTTTTCATAGATGTAATCGGCGATACGGTGGCCGGCGATGCGCAACTGCTGGTTGCCGGTCACGTAGGCGGCGCCGCCCAGGGCAACGGCCTTCTGCGTGTCGTAAATGCGAAAGCGGGCTTCCATGCGGCCGTCTGCCGTGCGGCTCAGACTGCCGGCGGCCAGGGCATCGGCCCCCTTGCCTTTCCATTCGCCGTGGTTGATCGACGCATTTTCGTCGAGCGCCACACCGGTCGTATCGATCAGCTTGAACAGGCCGCTGCGCTCCAGATCCGAACGCACGGTGGCCGTGACGACGCGCGACGCGGCAGGATCGCCGAGGAAATCGGCAATCGCCACCGGAATGCGATTGGCACCGGCCCCGGTGATTTCAATGGACAGCTGGGCCTGGGCAAGGCCGGCAAGCAGCAGGCCAAAGGCCAGGAAAACACGACGGGAAATTCGTTGCATAGTCTTCATTTTCAATAAGTTTCGCGCGATTTTACTCTTCAAACGGCTTGTATTTGATTTCCAGAACACGTTCAAACAGCGCGGGATTATCAGGCTTCGGCAATGGGGAAGAGCGGCGGATGGCATTTTCAATAATCGTATCAAGCGCCGCATTGCCACTTGAACGCTTCAGTTTGACGTTGAGGATTTCGGCAGTCGGCAACTGGGTCACTTCGAAAACCGCTTCCGGATTCCCTTGAATGGCTGGCGGCAGGACCGTCATGTTGCTCTTGATGCGCACCCGGATCTTGTTGGTGTAGTCGTTCAGGCCGCGCTTGTTCGCAGAAGCCCGCTGTTCAGCCTCGGCGGCCGCCGCATTGGCCAGTTGCTGGGCCGAGGCAGCCGCCTTGGCTGAGGATTTCAACTGATTGGTTTCCCTGGCCAGTTCCTTGTCGAAATCGAATTTCGGCGGCGGCTTGACCTCGGGTTTCGGCGGCTCGACCTTCTTCGGCTCAGGCTTGGGTGGTTCCGGTTTGGGCTCCGGCTTTTTCGGCTCGGGAGGTTTCTTCTTTTCTTCCTTGACCACGATATCCGGCTTTTTCGGCGGCAGCGGCTCGGGTTTCGGTTCGACTTTGACCACTGGTTTCGGCTCGGGCGGTGGCGGAGGTGGCTGCAGCGCCGGCAGCGGACGGGCCGACCACAGTTCGACCTCCATGACTTCCGGCACGCTGCGTTTCCACTGCACACCGAAGAACAGCACGACAACCAAGCCCACGTGCACCAGGACGGTGAACGCCAGAGCGTACTTCTTGCCGGGTTCTTCGCGGTTCAGGTCGATCATGAAGGCTATTTGCTGCCCGTTTCCAGGCCGACTTTATGGAAGCCCAGGCGCTTGACCTCGTCGAGCACCTCGATGACGTTCTTGTACTGGGTTTCCTTGTCGCCGGCGATGAGCACTGCAATATTGTCTTCGTCATCCTTGAGGGCGCTCAGTTGCGCCTTCATTTCCTTGACGCCCCTGACCTTGGTCGACTTGCCATTGGCGTCAAAGACCGCCAGCCCACCGTCACTCTGCACTTCGATCTTGATGTATTTCGGCGGCTTCTGCGGCGCCGTGCCGGTGGTCGGCAGATCGACCGAACCGGTCGTCATCATCGGCGTCGCCACCATGAAGATGACGAGCAGCACGAGCATGACGTCGATGTAGGGAACGACGTTGATTTCGGCTTTCAGACGGCGCTGGCGCATCGCTGCTTACCTCAGTTGCCGCTGGATGATGTTGGAGAATTCTTCCATGAAGGATTCGTAGCGTGTTGCCAGGCGGTCGATGTCGTGCGAAAAACGGTTGTAGGCGAGCACCGCGGGAATTGCCGCGAACAGGCCGATGGCCGTGGCAACCAGCGCTTCGGCGATGCCCGGGGCGACGGAAGCGAGGGTCGCCTGACCGACATTGGAGAGGCCGCGGAAGGCATGCATGATGCCCCAGACGGTGCCGAACAGGCCGATGTAGGGCGACACCGAACCGACCGAGGCGAGGAAAGCGAGGTGTGATTCGAGGGTATCCATCTCGCGCTGGTAGGTGGCGCGCATGGCGCGCCGCGAGCCATCGACGACATCCTTGGAATCAAGGTTCTTCTGGCCGCGCAGCTTGGTGAATTCGCGGAAACCGGCTTCGAAGATGCGTTCCATGGAACCGGCATGGTGGCGATCATTGACCGCGCTGTTGAAGAGGTTGTTGAGATCGCCGCCCGACCAGAACTCGCGCTCGAATTCCTCGGTCTTGGTCCGCGCCTGGCGCACCGAGTACCACTTCATGAAGATGTAGTACCAGGACATGAAGGAGACGCCGGCCAGCAGGGCCATGACGATCTGGACGACCGCACTGGCGTGCAGGATGAGTTCGAGGATGGAAAGATCCTGGGTGACGTTCATTTAAGGGTTTCCAGTTTGCGGTGCAGGAATTCGGGAATCGCGGAGGGCGTCATGGTCGCCATATTGACGCAGGCGATTTCGACGACGCCGGTGACCAGCTCTTCGTCGCCACGCCGGACATGCTGGCGAAAGACGACGCGGACCCGGGTCAGCTTGTCAACTTCGAGACCGACGATCAATTCGTCGTCGAGGCGGGCCGGCTTGAGGTATTCGCAACTCGCCTTGCGGGCGACGAAGCCGATGCCGGCATCGGCCGCCAGTTGCGACTGGTCATGACCGGCAAAACGCATCCACTCGGTGCGGCAGCGTTCGAAAAATTTCAGGTAATTGGCGTAATAGACCACACCGCCGGCATCCGTATCCTCGTAATAGACGCGTACAGGGATAGAGAAGGCGTTGGGCTTCGGCTCATATTTCATCTTGCGATTTTACCTTGCGCCGCAACAATGTTTTGTAACGATCTGTTTCCATGCCAATTATTTTTCCAGCCGCAAGGTATGACAATCGTCAGGTGACAAGGTCGCAAGCTAGCCGACATGCCTGATCTCGCGTTCCGTCATGAACTGGCTGGGCGGCACGCCCAGCGCCCGCTTGAACATTGCCGAAAAGGCCGCCGGGCTGGCGTAACCAAGCTCGGCGGCGACCAGGCCGAGCGGCCGGCCGCGGCCGATCAGGTCGAGCGCCCGGGCCAGCCGCAGTTGTTGGCGCCAGGCACCGAAGCTCATGTTGAGTTCGCGCCCGAACAGCCGGGCCAGGGTCCGTTCGCTGGCTCCAACGCGCACCGCCCACTCCCCCAGATCGAGCGGCGAAGCCGGATCGGCGATCAGGGCATCGCACAGGCTTTGCAGACGACGGTCGGCGGGTAGCGGCAGCCCCAGCGAGAGCGGCGGCGCCCGGCGCATTTCAGCGAGCAGCAAGGCGATCATCAAATCGCGCCGGCCGGCTTCGCTACTGTCGGCGCCCAGCGCCTCAATCAGGGCACGCATCAGGTCGGAAACCTCGACCACCGTACAGGCCGCCAGCGGCAAGGGGGCGACCTCGGGCGCGATGTACAGGGTGCGCAATTCGACCCGGCCTAGCATGACGACTTCGTGCTCGATATGCGGCGGAATCCAGACCGCCCGAAAGGACGGGACGATCCAGGTCATGCCGGTGGCCGAGACGCGCATGCCGCCGCTCAGCGGCACGGCCAACTGCGCCCAGCTGTGGCTGTGGCGGGGCACGGCGACATCGGGCGGCGGCCGCCGCAGGTTGACGGTGATCGGCTCGTCTACGGTCGGCGCCCGGCGCGGGAAGGGATCGAAAGGCAGGCGTGTCTGCATTGCGATAATTATTGTCAGTTTATCGAATCATGGTCAATCGCCGAGTCGATAAACTGCATTTGCCTGCCCCCGGAGCCCTCGCCATGACCGCCACCACCCTCTCGCCGCCGCCGAGCCAAGACCTTGAAGCCATCGCCCTGATCGGTTTCGCGCATGGTGTCTCGCACTTCTTCCACCTCCTGCTGCCGCCGCTCTTTCCCTGGCTGATGCAGGATTTCGGGCTGAGCTTTAGCGGCATCGGGGCAACGATGACCATTTTTTTCGTGGTTTCCGGCATTGGCCAGGCGCTGGCCGGCTTTCTTGTCGACCATCTGGGCGCCGCCCGCGTGCTCGGCGGCGGCATCACCTGCTTCCTGCTCGCCGCGCTGCTGCTCGCCTTTGCCGACGGCTATCCGATGCTGGTTCTGGTTGCCGGCCTGGCCGGCCTGGGCAACAGCGTCTTCCATCCGGCCGACTTCACCATCCTCAACCGCCATGTTTCGCCGGCCCGGCTCGGCCATGCCTTTTCCATGCACGGCCTTTCCGGCAATCTCGGCTGGGCACTGGCCCCGGTTTTCCTGACCGGCATTGCCGCCAGCACCGGCTGGCGGACAGCCGCGCTCGGTGCCGCCCTGGTAGCCGCCATCTCGCTCGGGCTGCTCTTCTGGCGGCGGCGCAGCCTCGACGATCCGCCACAGGTCGCCCCGGCCACCAGGCAGGGGCCGCCCGTCTCGGCCTTCGCCTTTCTGCGCTCCGGCGCCGTCTGGCTGTGCTTTGCCTTTTTCCTGCTGATCACCACGGCCTTCGGCGCCATCCAGAATTTTGCCTCGCCGATCCTGCAGAATCTCTACGGTCTGTCGCTGGCCGTCGCCGCCACCTCGCTATCGGCCTATCTGCTGGGCGGTGCCGTCGGCATCCTGCTCGGCGGCTTTCTCGCCCAGAAAGGCGAGCACGACTATCTGATCGCCGCCGCCCTGGGCATCGCCGCCCTGCTCGCCATTCTGCTCGCCACCGTGCATCTGCCCGCCTGGTGTGTCATGCCGCTGATGGCCGGTATCGGTTTCTGTACCGGCATTGCCGGCCCGTCACGCGACCTGCTGGTCCGCCGCGCTGCCACTTCGCGCTTCGGCCAGGCCGCCTACGGCCGGGTCTATGGTTTTGTCTATTCCGGCCTCGATGCCGGCTTGGCCATGGCGCCGCTGATTTTCGGCGGTTTCATGGACCGCGGACAGTTTGCCCAGGTCCTGATCGGCATCGCCGTGCTGCAAACCCTGGCCATCGCAACCGCCCTGCGCGTCGGCGGCAACAACCGCGCGACCGCGCAGCAATAAGCGGAAACATCCCGGTCACAGAGCGATACACCGGCTTACATTTGTCATGACATCGAAGACCTAACGGGCCGCGTTATTCGGCACAAGGCGCTGCACTAGCGCAGCACCGGAAAACCCAAACAACCCGTTTCAGGAGATTCAAAATGATCAAGTCCCTCATCGCTCTCGCTGTTGCCGCCGGCTTCGCTTCCGCTTCCTTCGCCCAGGCTCCGGCCGCCGCCCCGGCAGCTGCACCGAGCGCCAAGGTCGTCGCCCCGGCCGCCGCCGCTGAAAAGAAGGTCGAAGCCCCGAAGGCTGCCGAACCCGTCAAGGCCGAAGCCGCCAAGTCAGCAACCCCGGTCAAGGCTGAAGCCGCACCGGCCGCCGACAGCAAGCCGGTAAAGAAGGCCAAGAGCAAGAAACAGGTCAAGACTGAAAAGGCTGAGGCCGCTGTCGCCACCCCGGCAGTTGCGCCGACCACCAAGTAATAAAAAGACCCCAACCAGCAAAAAGCCCCGGGCGCGAGCCCGGGGCTTTTTTATTTTCCCGCGACAAACGTTATTCTTCAGCCAGCAGGTCGCGGACGACGGCGCTGTTCGGTTCGGCCAGGCCGAGGTGGCGGTAGATGGCCGGCGTCGCGATACGCCCGCGCAAGGTCCGCTGCAGGTAACCCTGTTGGATCAGATAGGGTTCGAGCACATCCTCGATGGTGTCGCGCGCTTCGCCGATCGCCGCCGCCAGGTTGTCGACGCCGACCGGGCCGCCACCGAACTTGTCGATGACCGCCGAGAGCAGTTTCCTGTCCATGATGTCGAGCCCGGCCGCATCGACGTCGAGCATGACCAGCGCGGCATCGGCCACCTGGCGCGTGATCCGGCCGTCGGCCTTGACCTCGGCGTAGTCACGCACGCGGCGCAGCAGGCGGTTGGCAATACGCGGCGTACCGCGCGAGCGCTTGGCGATTTCGAAGGCGCCTTCCGGGTCGATCGGCGCATTGAGCAGCGTCGCCGAACGGCTGACGATCTGCTGCAATTCCTCGGCGTTGTAGAACTCGAGGCGGGCAACGATACCGAAACGGTCGCGCAGCGGGTTGGTCAGCATGCCGGCCCGGGTCGTTGCACCGATCAGCGTGAACGGCGGCAGATCGAGCTTGACCGAACGGGCCGCCGGACCTTCGCCGATCATGATGTCGATCTGGAAATCCTCGAGCGCCGGGTAGAGGATTTCCTCGACGACGGGCGAGAGACGGTGGATTTCATCGATGAACAGCACGTCGTGCGGTTCGAGATTGGTCAGGATGGCGGCCAGGTCGCCGGCCCGTTCGAGCACCGGGCCCGAGGTCTGGCGCATGTTGACGCCCATTTCGTGGGCGATGATGTGGGCCAGCGTCGTCTTGCCCAGGCCCGGCGGGCCGAAGAGCAGCACGTGATCGAGCGAATCGCCGCGATTCTTGGCGGCCTGAATGAAGATTTCCAGTTGTTCGCGGATTTTCACCTGGCCGGTGTAGTCGGCCAGGCGCTTCGGGCGCAGCGCCCGTTCGAGCGCTTCTTCCTGCGCCGATTTGGCCTGCGGCGCGATGATCCGCTGAACAGAAGCGAGTTTGTCGGTTTCGATCATGCGGGATCTTCCTTTTCCGTCCAGCGCCCGAACAACATGTGGCCCAGGGCGAGCAGCACCGGCCCGAGAAAAATGCCGATGAAGCCGAAGACCAGCACACCACCGAGCACACCGAGGCCAATCAGCAGAATCGAGATGCCGGCACCGCGGGCGATCAGCACCGGCTTCAGGAAATTGTCGATACTGCTGATCACGAACAGGCCGTACAGCACCATGAAAATCGCCCAGCCGGTCTGCTCCTCGGCATACAACCACGCCGCGGCGCCGCCCCAGATCAGCGGCGGGCCAACCGGGATCATCGACAGGAAAAAGGTGGCAAAACCGAGCAACACGGCCCCCGGCACGCCGGCAATCAGGAAGCCGACCATGGCGACCGTCCCCTGCGCCACCGCCGTGCCGACAATGCCGAGCATGACGCCGACCACCGTGTCACGGGTCTTGTTGAGCATTTCCTCGCCCAGCTCACCGCCCAGCTTGTGCGCACCAACGATCAGCGCATGGCTGACCTTGGCGCCATCGCGGTACAGGAAGAAGGCGACGAACAGCACCAGCGCCAGTTGCAGCAAGCCGTTGGCGGCGATGGCGCCGAGCGACAGCGCGAACTGGCGGGCGGGCGCGAGCAGTTGGCGGGTCAGCGCATTGAGTTCGTCCCGGCTGGTCGCGACCTGGTGCCAGAAGGCGTCGACTTCCCGGCCGATAAAGGGCAGCCCGCTCAGCCAGGCCGGCGGATCGAGCGGCATGCCCTGGTCGACGTAGGGCTTGGCAATGGCGATCAGCTTGTCCACGCCATGCACCAGGCTGCCGGCCAGGAATACCGTCGGCAGCAGCATGATCAGAACGAGCAGCAGGGTCATCAGCGTCGCCCCCAGCGTGTCGCGCCCACCCAGGCGGGGCAGCAGCTTGGCCGAATAAAGCGGCCAGGTGCACATCCAGACGACGATGGCGAACAGCACGGCGCCGATCATCGGCCACAAGACGGCCAGACAGCCAACGATAAGCAGGACGACCAGCGCGATCTGCGCCAGTTGCTTGGGATTTTCGCTGGTAAACATCAGACCCTGGAAAGCAGTTTGAGCGCCTGGCGGATGCCATCGGAGGTCCCGACATCCGCCGGCAGCAGCTTCATCGCCGAAGCCGCCTCCTTTTCGTTGTAACCGAGGGCGAGCAAGGCATTGGAAATATCCGCACGGGCTTCGTCGGCCGGCGCACTCAGGGAGATGCCGGTAGTTTCGGCCAGCTTGCCCTTGAGTTCGAGCAGCAGACGTTCGGCGGTCTTCTTGCCGATGCCGGGAATCTTGATCAGCCGGCCGAGTTCCTGCTGCGCCACGGCCGCCGCCAGATCGCCAACCGACAGGCCGGAGAGCACCGACAGCGCGGTCCGCGCCCCGATGCCGGAAACCTTGAGCAACTGGCGAAAGGCAAAGCGCTCGGCTTCGGTCAGGAAGCCGTACAGATAATGGCCGTCCTCGCGCACCGCGAAATGCGTCAGCAGCGTCGCCTTCTCGCCATTGGCCGGCAGGTTGTAGAAAGTGCTCATCGGCACGTCGAGTTCGTAGCCGACGCCGCCGACATCGACAACGATCTGCGGCGGGTTCTTTTCGAGCAAAAAGCCGGTCAGGCGTCCAATCATGCGTATTTTCCCGAGGCCGTCGCAAGCAGCGCACCGACCAGTAAGAGGCCGTGCAAATTGGCGGCCAGGATGGTTTGTTTGATGGCCGGCACCAGCTGGGCCGGATGATCGGCATCGCGCAGCAGGCTGAGCGTGGCGAGCAGCGAGAGCGGCAGGGTCAGCGTGGCAATCAGCGCGAGAACCGGCAGTTGGCCAAGCATGACCATGGTGGCCAGGAAGAAATGGGCAAGCAGGGCAAGCAGCGGATAGCCCCACTTGGCCGTAGCCACCCCCAGGCGCACGACAATGGTCCGTTTGCCGGCACCGGCATCGGCCTTGAGGTCGGGGAACTGGTTGATGTACAGGATATTGGCGACATGCAGGGCGAAGGGCAGGCCGGCGAGCAGCGGCAAGGCGACGAAACCGCCGCGCTGGACAAAATCGGTACCGACGCAGACGAGCAGCCAGCCGGCGACGATGGCCAGCTCGCCGACGCCCCGGCTCATGAGTTTGAAGGGCGGCGCCGAATAGGCCCAGCCGACGAACAGCCCGGCCAGCCCGATGAGCAGCAGTTCCGGCGCCGAATTGACGGCGAGCCAGAGGCCGGGCGGAATCACCGAGGCGAGCAGGGCATAGCCGAAGAGCCCGGTTTGCCGGCGGCTCAGGATGCCGTTCTGGATGAAGCGGCTGCCGCCGGTAAAGGGAAACTGGCGCTCGGTATTGGCCGCATCGGAGCCGTTCAGCGCATCGTAATAGTCGTTGACGACATTGACCCCGGCGTGGGCGACCAGGGCAAAGAAAACGGTCAGTACGGCTTTCAGCGCATCGAGCGGATAGCCGCTGGAATAGGCCGTGGCCAGCCCGATCAGGCTGCCGATCAGGGTCACGCTGAGAAAGGCCGGGCGGGTCGCCGCGACATATTTGGCCAGCGGATTGGGGAAAGAAGCAATCTGGGGTTCGAGGATCATAGGATCATCCTATCAGGCGCCCGCCGCGAACGCGATAACCGGCGGTCGCCAGCGCCCCCAGACCCTGCCCGCCATGCGCATGGGCAATGGCGCAGGCCAGCGCATCGGCCGCATCGGCACTCGGCGAACCGGGCAGCGCGAGCAGGCGCACCACCATGTCCTGGACCTGCTCCTTGGCCGCCTTGCCGTGCCCGACCACGGCCTGCTTGACCTGCAGCGCCGTGTATTCGGCGACCGGCAGATCGGCATGAACCAGCGCGCTGAGGGCCGCGCCACGGGCCTGTCCAAGCAGCAGCGTCGATTGCGGATTGACGTTGACGAAGACCTTCTCGACCGCCGCCTGGTTCGGCGCGTAGGTCGCGATGACCTCGCTGATCCCGGCGAACAGCGTCTTGATGCGCTCCGGCAAGGACTGCTTGTCGTTCGACTTGATGCAGCCGCTGGCCACGTAGATTAGTTGGTTACCGTGCTTTTCAATGACGCCAAAACCGGTGATTCTGAGGCCGGGGTCAATGCCGAGAATGCGGGGAATATCGCTCATTTGGCCCGCGCCACCAGGTAGACGCCGCTGACGGCCAGCAACAGGCCGGCCAGCGCAACCGGGCTCAGGGTTTCGCCAAACAGGGCCCAGGCGATCAGGGCCGTGGTCGGCGGGGTCAGGTAGAACAGGCTGGCGACATTGACTGCGCTGCCGCTGCGAATCAACAGGTTGAGCAGGCCGATGGCACCGATCGAAAGCACCAGCACCAGCCAGCCCAGCGCAAACATGAACTGGCCGTCCCATTCGACATGGAATTCGCCGAACAGCCCGATGACCAGCGCCGTCAGCAGGGCGGTTGGCACGAACTGGATGACCGAGCCGCTGCGCAGGTCGAAGCGGGCGCAAAAACGTTTCTGGTAGAGCGTGCCGACGGTAATGCCGAACAGCGCGACGATGGCCGGCAACAGCATGGTACCGAGTGCGGCGGCTTCCCCGAACTTGCCGGAAACGACCAGGCCGACGCCGACGAAACCCAGGCCCAGACCGGCCCATTGCCGGCCACTGACTTTTTCGCCAAGCAGCCAGCCGGCACCGAAGGCCGTCAGTAATGGCTGCATGCCGACGACCAGCGCCGTAACGCCGGCCGGCAAACCCTGCTTGATGGCGATGAAGACGCCGCCCAGGTAAACGGCATGAACGAGCACGCCGGAGATGCCGATGTGCACCCACTGGGCCGGCTCTTTCGGCCACGGGGCGCGGCTCAGCACGGCAATCGAGGTCATCAGCCCGATCACCAGGAGGTAGCGGACGAGCAGGAAGGACAAGGGATCGGCAAAGGGCAGGCCGTACTTGGCGCCGATGAAGCCGGTGCTCCACAGGAAGACGAAGAGCAGGGGATAGAAGCGCTGCATGGCGCTCAATCGGCCGGCTTGAGGAGGCAACGCTGGCGGGTTTCGCGCAGCGTCTCGAACAGGGTGCGGGCATCGCCGCTGGCCCGGTGGCGGCGCAGTTGCAGGCGCAATTCGACGGCGAGACGGGAGGCGTGCCACAGGCCTTTTTCGCGATCGCTGAGCAGTTCGCGCAGATCCTTCAATTGAAAGGTCGGCACCAGGTCGACCGCATCGAAAAGTCGGCCGAGCCAGACATAATCGTAGGCCCAGGCATCGCAATAGACGACCTGACCGGACAATTGCCGGTTCAGATCGAGGCCGACGTCGACGGCCGGCTTGCCCTTGCTGACCAGCAAGGGCCGGGAAATGCCATGCACCGCCTCGGCCGCCGCATCCCAGTGCGTCCACTCGGCTTGCGGCCGGATCAGCGTGCAATAGGCCGCGCCGTCCGGCGAGTAATAACCGATCTCGATGGGGTAGCTGCCGCGCCCGAAGCCCGAGGCTTCGATGTCGATGATGATCGGCAGCTCCATCGGGATGCTGGCGCTCAGTCTTCGATAACGGCGGTGGTGTAGAGTTCCTGCACGTCGTCGAGACCTTCCAGCGCATCCAGCAGTTTCTGCATGCGCAAACCATCCTCACCGGCAAAGACGTTTTCGCCTTCGGGCTTCATCGTCACTTCGCCGAATTCCGGCTTGAAACCGGCGGCTTCCAGCGCATCCTTGACGGCCATATAGTCGTTCGGCGGGGTGATGACCTCGATCGAGCCGTCGTCGTTGGTTGCCACGTCATCGGCACCGGCCTCGATGGCGGCATCCATGAGCGCCGCTTCGTCGGTACCGGGAGCGAAGATCAGCTGCCCGACATGCTTGAACTGGAAGGCCACGCAGCCGTCCGAACCCATGTTGCCACCGAACTTGGAGAAAGCGTGGCGCACTTCGGCCACCGTCCGTACCTTGTTGTCGGTCAGGCAGTCGACCATGATCGCCGCGCCGCCGATGCCGTAGCCTTCGTAGCGGATCTCGACGTAATCGACGCCTTCGAGTTCGCCCGTGCCCTTCTTGATGGCGGTGTCGATCTTGTCCTTGGGCATGTTGACGCCCTTGGCCTTGTCGATGGCGACGCGCAAACGCGGGTTGAAATTGAAGTCGCCGCCGCCCATCTTGGCGGCCACGGTGATTTCCTTGGCAATCTTGGAGAAGGCGGCGCCGCGCTTCTCATCCTGGCGTCCCTTGCGGTGCTGGATATTGGCCCATTTGGAATGTCCGGCCATGGTCGTGCTCCGAAAAATCGAAAAGGCGAATTCTACCCTGCCGCGCCGTGCTTTGCCGGATTCCGCTGTACTCAGGATACGTCTAGTCGCGCCGGCCGAGCAGGAAGTTGCCGATGCGCAGCAGACGGCTCCGTGCCTGCTGCGGATTGAGGCCGCCGGTCAGCGGCGTCGGGATTTCCGCCAGTTCCTGGGCACGTGCGTCGGTGAGCAGGGCGGCCCGACGGTGGAATTCGATGATCGCCTGCTGTTCCTCGAAGCCCAGGGGCAGCGGCGGCGGCTCGCTGCCCTTCTCCGCCTCGGCGGTCGATAGCGCGTTCTCGTCCGGTCGCGCCGGGGTATAGACGACCACCGTACCGGCGGCAAAATCGCCCAGGCGCTTGCTGTCGCTGTTGCACAGGCTGGTCATGAAGCCGGTGACATAGAGCAGCGGCAGGAAGTCGACGAAACGCACGGTGTTGCGGATGAAGGAGGCGTTCCAGCCAACCGGGCGGCCGTCGTCATGCAGGACGACCAGCCCGCAACTGCGCTTGCCCGGCGTCTGGCCGCCCATGTACACCTCGAACAGGATGGGATAGAACCATTCGAGCAGGAAGGTGCTGAGCAGGAAAAAGCCCATGCCGAGCTTGCCGCCGATCGAGGCGAGCATGGCCAGCCCGAGCCAGCCGACCAGGCGGATCAGGAAGTCGTAGAGCCAGGCCTGGACACGGCTGACCGGGCCGGCCAGACGCAACTCCAGCTCACAGCCCTCAGGGGTGGCAATGCGCCGAACGGTATCGATGGCCATTTCAGCTTTCGGTGAACATGTCCTTGTAGCTGACGTAGATCGAGGCCTGCAGGACCGGGATCAGGACCAGCCAGCCGAGGAAGAAGGGCAGGCTGGCGAGAATGGCGAGGACGATGATGACCAGGCTATAAACCAGGAAGGGCAGGAAATTCTTGATGCTGACGAAGAAGCTGGCTTTCATCGCCTCAAATGGCGTCTGCTGGTGGAAGACGACCAGGGCCGGCGCGTACCAGACGGCCATGGCGAGCGGCACGATGAGCAGACAGGCGACCAGGATAGGCACAATCATCGCCATGGGCGAGACCGCCCCGCTGACGAAAAGAGAAAATCCGATACCGCCGCCAATCAGCAGCATGAGCAGCACGACGCCGACCACCCCGGCCATGTAGATCAGGCCGACCAGGAAAAGATTGCCGGCATGCCCGGAAAAGCCGGCGAACAGATGGCCGATGGTGAGTTCGTCGCCATCGTCCAGGGCCTTGCAGCCGATCATGATGCCGCCGGCAAACACCGGTGCCAGCAGGCCGAGCAGGAAATTGACCAGCGGGATCATGCCGAGGACCACCATCAGCAGGAGATAGGCGACACAAAGACCGATCCAGATGCCCGGTGCCGCCCGGAACAGTTCCCAGGCCCCGCCCAGCCAGGCCAGACCGTTGCCGGCCGGCACCGACCGGCCGCCGGCAATGAAATCGCCGCTATCCGGCGGCAGATCGGCGACCTGTGCGGTCGGCGCCTTGAAAGGGTTGTTGTCGTTTTGCATGTTTGCATCCTCCAGTGAAATTAAAGTGCGCCGGCCCGCTTGCGTTGCCAGTAATGGTTGATCAGGGCGACCGGCAATTCATGCGGGCTGGTATCGACGATCTGCACGCCGCCATGGCGCAGCATCGCCGCCTGGCGGCGCCGGGCGTTGGCGTACTGCAGGGCGGCGCTGCGCGTCAGGGCGGCGTCGAAATCGTCGATCGGTGCGGCCAGCAACTCGTCGAGCACCGGCTCGCGCAGGCTGGCCAGGGTCACCGCGTGACGGCGGCCGAGCAGGGTCATGGCCGGACCGAGCGTATCGTCGTCCTCGTCGCGCAGATTGCTGACCAGGATGACGAAGCTGCGCTTGCTCAGGCGCTTGAGCAATTGTTCGCCGGCCAGCAGGTAATCCGGGCTGTGCAGGGTCGGTTCAAGGTCGTATACCGCGTTGAGCAGGCGGTTCACGGTGGCAATCGACTTGCGCGGCGGCAGATAGCGCGGCTCCGGGTGACCGAAGGTGGCGATGCCTACCGCGTCGCCCTGGTGCAGGGCGACATAGGCGAGCAGCAGCAAGGCATTCAGGGTGTGGTCGAAATGCGAGAGATCGCCATCCTTGGCGCGCATGCGACTGCTGCAGTCGATCAGGAAGACGATTTGCTGATCGCGTTCGTCCTGGTATTCGCGGGCGATCAGGCGGCCCAGGCGGGCACTGGTTTTCCAGTCGATGCTGCGTGGCGGATCTTCCTGGCGATAGTCGCGCAACTGGTGGAATTCCATGCCTTCGCCGCGCCGCCGGCGGTTCAGCACGCCCATCTGCGACAGGCGGTTGTCGGTGGCGAGCAGCGTGTATTGGGTGATGCGGGCGAAATCGGGAAAGACACGGACTTCGTCGACCACCGGCAGACTTTCCGGCAGCAACCAGAGGCGCAGCGGCGAGCGCAGGCGCAGGTCGAGGCCGGCGAAGGGCTGACGGCCGCGCTCGGTGAGGTGCAGGCGATAGTGGGTACGCAACCAGCGCCCGGCCTCGAGATTGAAGAAAAAGGGCAATCCCTCGCAGCGGAAGGCGGCCGGATAGCGGTCGGTCAGCCAGCCACTGACATTTTTGCCGGCGCTGAGCTTGAGGCCGACCGTTTGCCAGGTACCGACCGGCAGGGTATGGGCCAGTTCGCGCACGACGACCAGCCGGCCGCGCTGGCGTCGCCCGGCCGCGGCATCGGCCAGGGCGACGGCGAGACCGAGCAGGCCGGCCAGGCGCCAGGCCTCGGTCAGAGCGGGGGCGAGCACGGCGCCGATGCCGAGGACCAGCCAGGCGGTGGCCAGCCAGAGCAGCGGACGGTTGGGGATGGGCAATTGCGCCATGACGGGTTTATTCAGCTGCGCGGCGCGGCGACCTTGTCGAGCAGGGCAAGAAGCAGGTCGTCGCTGCCCAGGCCGTCGATTTCCGCTTCGGCCGAGGGCATGATGCGATGGCGCAGGGCCGGCAGGGCAACGCGCTTGATATCGTCCGGCGTCACGTAGGCCCGGCCGTTGAGCAGGGCGCAGGCGCGCCCGGCACGGACCAGGGCGATGCTGCCGCGCGGCCCGGCGCCACTGGCGATGGCCGGATTCTCACGGGTTGCCCGGACGATGGCGATGGCGTACTGCATGACCCGCTCGTCGACCGCGACATGCGCGGCATATTGCTGCAGGGCGAGCACCGTGGCGGGCTGCACGACAGTACGCACGGCGTCGACCGAGAGATCGGCACCGGTGCGCCGTTCGGTGACATGCCGGGTCATTGCCGCCTCTTCCTCGGCGCTCGGGTAGCCGATGCGGATTTTCAGCAGGAA
Source organism: Azonexus sp. (assembly GCA_049294655.1). Taxonomy (GTDB): domain Bacteria; phylum Pseudomonadota; class Gammaproteobacteria; order Burkholderiales; family Rhodocyclaceae; genus Azonexus. The sequence goes on along the minus strand of JBAQDI010000004.1, from coordinate 31,616 downwards.
GCGGTCGAGCTGGGCTTCGGGCAGCGGGTAGGTGCCTTCCTGCTCGATCGGATTCTGGGTGGCGAGCACCATGAACGGTCGGGGCAGCGCCAGGGCCTTGCCCTCCAGCGTCACCTGCTTTTCCTGCATGGCTTCGAGCAGGGCCGACTGGGTCTTGGCCGGCGCCCGGTTGATTTCGTCGGCGAGCAGCAGGTTGGTGAAGATCGGCCCCTGGCGCGTCGTGAACTGGCTGCTCGCGGCATCGAAAAAGGTGTGGCCGACAACATCGGAAGGCATCAGGTCGGGCGTGAACTGGATGCGCTTCATCTCGCCCGCGAAACTCTTGCCCAGGGCCTTGACCAGCAGGGTCTTGCCGAGTCCCGGGACGCCCTCGATGAGGACGTGGGCCTCGCAGAGCAGGCCGATCAGCACTTCGTCGATGGCCGTGCGCTGACCGATCAGGGCATTGGCGAGTTCGCTACGCAAACTGCCGAGAATCTGCTCGATCTGGGTCAGTTTGTCGGCGGGCAAGGCTGCGGGAGCATTCATGGGTGGGGTCTCACAAGCTACGTTCAAGATTGCGCAGGACGCGCAGGGCGAGGGTGAAGGATTGCGGCGTCCGGGCCGGTTCGTGCAGGGCGGCGGCGATCAGGCTGGCCGGGCGCCGGGTCAGTTCGGCCAGGGCCTGCGCCTGCTCGGCCGGGGCCAGGGCAAGCAGGCCGGGATGGCGCAGGGCGAGGCGCTCGCGGCAGGATTCGCGGGCGGTTTCCAGCCAGTGGTCGAGACCGCCGACGCGCCAGACGTAACGGCCGATGGCGGCAAGGTGTTCGCGCAGTTCGCGGCGGGCCGGCGCGACTGCCGGCAAGGTCCGGCCAAAGCGCGGTATGACCGACCACAGCCAGAGGACAAGCAAGGCCGCGGCACTCAGGGTAGCGGGCAGCGCCGTCCGGGTCAGCCACTCGAAAAGGGTGATGCGGCCGAGGCGGGTGAGCAGCGTGACCGGCCGGCCATGGTCCGGCTGATAGGTCTCGAGCAGGGTCCACAACAATTCGGCATGATCGTGGTGGCCGATGTGCTTGTTGTCGAAAAGCTGGGTCAGCGAGGCGAGGACGGTGACGTGGCCGGTACCGTGCCGGAAATGCAGGATCTGCGCCGGATAATCGGCGGCGCCAGCCGCCCACTCGGGTTCGCTAGCGCCGGTTTCGAGCTGGCGGTAGGCAAAATCCACCTGTAACGGCCGGGCGGCGCCCGGCACGCTGACGCTGACACTGTCCGGCCGGCGGGGCGCCTTGATTGCCGGGACGACCGGACTATCAACCGGGTCTTCGGCCTGATTCTCGGCCTGACCCTCGGCCGGTCCCTCGGCCACTGGCTCCGACTCGTCCGGGCTGGCGGAGCACCCGCAATTGACCTGGAAGAACTCGAGCAGGGGGTCCTTGACGCCGGGCGCTTCGGCCGCGACGATCAGGTAACCGCCGCGCTTTACCCAGTCGAGCAGGCCCTGGGTACGGGCTGGCGTCAGTTGCGAGCGGCGCTGCGCGTCGAGCAGCATGACCCCGCCGGGCGGCAGGGTGTCGAGCCCCTCGCCATCACCGGCCCGCAAGGGACGCCCCATGCCGTCGAGGAAGCGCGTCATGGCCAGAAATGGGTCATGGCGGGCCGCCGGGCCGGGCGGCGTCCAGTGGTCGACCTCGACCTGTTCCAGGCGCGTCGCCAGCCAGAGCCCGATAAGCACGGTGAAGACCAGCGCCAGCACGCCCCCCCAGACGATGCGCCGGGTCATTTGGCGGGAACGCCGAAAGCCTGGCCAAAGTGCGCTTCCCAGCCGGCGCACAGCGCTTCCAGGGCAGCCGGCGGCGGCGGTTGACGGGCGTAGGCGGTGGCCCGCCAAGCCTCGAGCAGTTCGGCAAAATAACTGCTGGCCGGGGCTTCGACATGGCCGGCGATGCGTTGGCGGCAATTGTCTTCGGTATCGCCCGCCCGGAATTCGACCGGGGTACGCTGGATCAGGGCGACCAGGGCGCCCCGGTAAAGCAGGCTGAGGGCAGCTTCGACGCGACCGGCGGCCAGCGCCGCGCGGGCGGCGCCGATCAGGTCGGCGGGCAGCGATTCGGGACGCACATCGAGACCGAACAGGAAGTCGGGCGGTGCGGCGCGGCGCCCATCGCGCGGCAGCCAGCGCTCACGGTAAATGACCAGCAGGTAGATGAAGAAGGCGAGCAGCAGAAAGCCAAGGATCCAGGCCAGCCCGGACATCACCTGACTGGCGAATTCGAGCATGGCACGCAGGTTGCGCAGCCAGTCGGGCAGCCCGCCGGCCGGCTTTGCCTCGTCACTCTTGCGCCACTGCCACTCCAGTTCCTTGTCCCGGTGACCGAATACCGGGTCGGCCAGGACGCCGTTGATCGTCTGCTTCTCGCGGCTCTCGGCCGTGACCTCAGCCTTTACCTCGGGACGCGCCGCACCAGGCTCCGCCCAGGCCGTGGCCGGGCTCAGCGAAACGCCGGCCAGGCCGACGGCGAGCAACAGACCGGCCGCCGCCGTGGCCAGACGCCCGGCCAGGCGACGGAAGGCCAGTTCGATGTCCCAGCCTTCGAGTTCGCTGCGCCGGTTGAGGTAGAGCGCGAAACCGCTGGCCATGTAGAGCGGTTCGATCAGGGTTTCGGCCAACAGGTAGAGCAGGCTGCCGAGAATTTCCTGGTCCGGCGTCAGGTCGTTGCTGAACCAGTCGCTGAACTGGAAAAACTCGATGCTGCCTTGCGGCCGCATGACTTCAATGAGAAGAATGAAGGACAAGCACAGGGCCGTGCTCAGATTGGAACAGACCACGGTCAACCAGGCCGCCGTGCCGCGCGTGCGCCGGGCGAGCAGCTTGAAGCGCTGGCGCGCCGCCGCGCCGCGCAAGCCCTCCAGTTGCCAGACCGGCAACAGCAGCGAACGGGCCAGGCTGAGCCGGCGCAGGCTCAGCCCCGACCACAGGCCGCTCTGCCGGGCCAAGCCGGGCAGGGCGCGCAGCACGTCGCGCAGGCTGGTCGGCTGATGGAACAGCGAACGGCTGTAGGCGAACAGCAGGATGCGATCGAAGGCCGGCTTGAGCCACCACAGGATGGCCATGGCAATGGTCTGGTGATGCCAGAAAATGGCCAGCAGCAGCAGGCCGACCGGCCAGTAGGTAAACATCCAGATGCGGTAAGTGCCGGGCGCCCAGGCGCGCAGCATGGCACCGCCGAGATCGATGGCTTCGCGCGGCGTACGCCGGCGCAGGCGGATGGCGATCTGCTCAATCTGCATGACCACTCCGACCGATCAGCAGCAGGTAAGCCCAAGTAAAAATCCACAGGGCGATGCCGACGCCGTACTTGATGTTGACCGGGACTGTGCGCATCGGCGACCAGAAAGCCTCGATGAAGGCGGCCAGAAAAGTCAGGGCGGCTGCCCCGGCCAGCAGCTGGCCGGCAACCGCCGCAGCGTTCTTCAGGGCGGTGCCGCGCGCCAGGTTGCCGGGAGCGACCAGGGCATAGCCAATTTTCAGCCCGGCGGCGCCGGCCAGCAGGGCCCCGGTCAATTCGAAGGCGCTGTGACCGGCGACGAAACCCCAGAAGGTTTCGATATAGCCGAGCTGGGTCAGGTGCCCGGCGACACTGCCGATCATCAGGCCGTTGTAGATCATGAAAAAGATGGCACCGATGCCGAAGATGATGCCGCCGGCAAAACACTGGAAATCGATGCGCACGTTGTTGGCGATGTAATAGCCCCACATCGCCCAGGCGCTCGACGCCTGGCGCGGCCGCCCGAGATGCTCGGCGTCAGGCGCGTACATGTCCTGGAAATTGCCTGCCTGTTCCGGCGAAAGAATCAGATAGACGCCGTCCGGATAGTGCTGCAGCGCCGCCAGCATGATGAAGATGGGCACGAAGAACAGCAGGAAGGCGCTGAGTACGACCCGCCACTCGCCGCGCACCAGGGCCGGGAAGCCGCCGGCGATGAAGGCCAGCAGACTGTTGCGCTGGGCCGGCGCGGCACCGTAGATGTGCTGATGGGCAGTCAGCACGCGATGGTGCAACTGCTCGACGAGCGGCGCGGAATACTGGCGGTCGCGGGCCAGGGCCAGGTCACGCGCCAGACGCCGGAAACTGCCGGGCAGATTGGCGATGGCCATTGCCGGCTGGTCTGGAGCCGGCTCGCGGGAACGCTTCCTGGACGACTTCGCCAGCCACCGGTCCCAGCTTTCCCACTCCCCCCGACGCCGATCTATAAACTGGGTTTCCTTCAAGGCGCTATTGATTATCTGTTTTGAATACCCCGCATGATGACGATTTCAATTCCGGCCAGCAAGGCAAACTTTGCGTGACGGCCGGCCGCGCGGCGCCAGACCGGGAAATATTGGCCGCCGGCGGCTTGTGCTAATCTCGCCGTTTCTCTTCTCGCCGCCCAGACCGCCATGTCCGAACCCCTCTATCTCGCCAAGTCCGAAGACGCTTATCCGGCACTGCTGCCGCAGATGGCCAATCGCCACGGGCTGATCACCGGCGCCACCGGCACCGGCAAGACCGTGACCCTGCAGTCGATCGCCGAACGCCTGTCCTATGCCGGCGTGCCGGTCTTCATGGCCGACGTCAAGGGCGACCTGTCGGGCATGGGCGCGGCCGGTACCGTCACCCCGAAGCTGGAAGCGCGCCTCGCCGAACTCGGCCTCGAAGGTTTCGCCCCCTACGCCAATCCGGTCGCCTTCTGGGATGTCTTCGGCCAGGGCGGCGTGCCGGTGCGCGCCACCATTTCCGACATGGGGCCGCTGCTCCTCGCCCGCCTGCTCAATCTCAACGACACGCAGACCGGCGTGCTGCAACTGGTCTTCAAGATCGCCGACGACAAGGGCCTGCTGCTCATCGATCTCAAGGACCTGCGGGCCTGCATCCAGTATGTCGGCGAAAATGCCAAGGACTTCACCACCGAATACGGCAATGTGTCGACCGCCTCGATCGGCGCCATCCAGCGCGGCCTGCTGAGCCTCGAAGAACAGGGTGGCGACCAGTTCTTCGGTGAGCCGATGCTCAACATCGCCGACCTCATGCGGGTCGACGAGAACGGCCGCGGTGTCATCAATGTGCTGGCTGCCGAAAAGCTGGTGCAGGCGCCGGCGCTCTACTCGACCTTCCTGCTCTGGCTGCTCGCCGAACTGTTCGAGCAACTGCCGGAAGCCGGCGATCTCGACAAACCGAAGCTGGTCTTTTTCTTCGACGAAGCCCATCTGCTGTTTTCCGATGCGCCGCAGGCCCTGACCGACAAGGTCGAACAAGTTGTCCGGCTGATCCGCTCGAAGGGCGTCGGCGTCTATTTCGTCACCCAGAACCCGCTTGATGTCCCGGAAAAGATCCTCGGCCAACTCGGCAATCGCGTCCAGCACGCCCTGCGCGCCTTCACGCCGCGCGACCAGAAGGCCGTGCAGGCGGCCGCGCAGACCATGCGCGCCAACCCGAAATTCGATGCGGCCACGGTGATCACCGAACTCGGCGTCGGCGAGGCCCTGGTCTCCTTCCTCGACGACAAGGGCCGACCCAGCATGGTCGAGCGCAGCACCATCTTCCCGCCCGCCTCGCGCCTCGGCCCGCTGACCGCCGAGGAACGCCAGACCATGATCCAGGCCTCGCCGCTGCTCGCCACCTACGGCCAGACGGTCGACCGCGAATCGGCCTACGAGCTCCTGCGCGGCAAACCGGCCACCCAACAGCCGGCACCGGGCGCCATCCCGGCCCCGCCGGCCGGTGGCGCGCCGAGTGCCAACGACTGGGGCAACCATGCCGGCCAGCCAGCCCCCGCTCCGCAGCCACGCCAGAGTGCTCCTGCCCCGCAGGCAAGCTCGGGCGGCGGTCTTTTTGGCAGCCTCGGCGAACTGTTTGGCGGCAGCACCGGGCCGCGCGGCGGCCATCGCGAAGGGGTGCTGGAAAGTGCGGCAAAGAGCGCGGCACGGGGCGTTGCCGGCACGGTCGGCCGGGAAATCGGCAAACAGATATTGCGCGGCGTACTGGGCAGCATCCTCGGTGGCCGCCGCTGAAAACGCCCAGGCCCACGGCTTCCATGCGGCATCAGGGCAGGCGGGCCGGATGAACAAGATACGGTGCCTGGCCCTGCTCTTGCCACCCCTGCTCTGGTCACCAAGCCAGTCCACATTCGCCAGCGAGGCGCACGACTGGTCGGGTTTCCATGCCGGCCTGCATGGCGGCTACGGTTCCGGCCAGGCCAGGACGACAATGACCGGATCGGCCAGCTATGCCAATCCCGAAAGCGACGAAGCAAATGTGGTCGCCGCCGCGATGGCCAATGCCATACCGACCAGCCTCGACACCACCCCGGCCGGCTACGCGGGCGGCCTGAGCCTCGGTTACAACTGGCGGCTCGCCTCACTGGTGTACGGGCTGGAGGCCGATCTGTGGATGGCTGACATCAGCAAGTCGGGAAATGCGACCGGGAGCAGTCCGATCAGCGGCTTTCCCTTCAATAGCCTGAGCTCGAACCTGCATCTGCAAAGCCGCATCGACAACCTGAAAATGCTGCGCGCCCGGCTCGGCCATGGCCATCACGACTGGCTGCTCTTCGCCAGCGCCGGCCTCGTTTCCGGCGAAGTGCGCAGCCGCCTGACGGCCACGGAATCCATCCAGGGGGAGATCGGCAATATCTCGAGCACCCTGTCCGGCTCGACCTCGGCCCAAAGCGAGCGCCTCGGCTGGACGGCGGGTTTCGGACTGGAATATGCGCTCAGCGAAAAATGGTCGCTGCGGGCCGAGTATCTGTACTACAACCTGGGCCGCTCACGGACCCGGACCAGCTTCACCAGCTATCAGACAAGCAACAACAACGCCCCCTACGCCTCGGCCACGGCCGACCTGAGGACGACATGGGATGGCAATCTGGTCAGCCTGGGCGTGAATTACCGCTTCTAGCCAAAGGTGCAATGAAGGACCGGCGCATCCCCACTTGCGCCAGCCCATTCAAGCAAGGATCACAACGGCCGTTTGACGGTCAGGGCGCCCCGAATCTGGCCCTTGGCGTAGCCGGTCGCCTGGTCGTGCGGGTAGCTTTCGGCCAGTTTTGCCCGCAGACCGGCGTCCATGCTGTCGCTCGGACCATGGCATTTCAGGCAGACATCAGCCACCGGCAGCGCCTTCATGTAACGAAATACCGGTTTGCCATCGACCGTCACAATTTCGCTTTTTTCCAGCGTTTCCGGCTTTTCGCCGTTCGCCGCGCGAATGTTGAAATCAGCCAGTTGGCGAACCTCCCACAAGTCCGGCGTGGCGCGTTCGGCATTGCGTGCCTTGAGGCTGACGCGGCGGATATCCCAGCCGGTTTCCTGACGCTTTTCCTTGATCAGTTGCGGCGCCTGATCCTTGCAGACGGGAATCGCCCCGGCCACGCCCTTCTCGGCCACCGCCTCCTGCATCGCATTGACGACCTTGGGGACGACCGGTAGTACGGCTTTTTTCGTTTCGGCGGTCAGTGCGCCGAGATCCTGGGCCAGAACGGGCAAGGCCGCGAACAACAAACTGATGGCAAACAGCGGTTTCATGAGGGGGCTCCGTTAGAAAATAAGCAAATGCTTATTCTAACGCCGAATCAGCGCTGCCGCCGACCAGCGCCGCCCTGCAGGAAGCGCCGCTGGCCGGTACGCCAACCCTCCGGCCTAGTGAACGCCGGCCGCCTTGAGGAAGGGGGCGTAGGCACGATCAACCTTGAGAATGTGGTGCAACAGCCATTCCTTGAGAAAGTCCATGACCGGCGGGCCGACGCTTTCGCCGCTTTCGAACTGCATCAGCAGGTTCATCGCCGTCGCCGTGAAGGCGTCGTGCTCGGCCTTGTGGGCCGCCGTTTCGGGATAGCCGAAACGTTGGAACAGCTCTTCCTCCAGCACGAAGTGGTTCATCGTGTAATCGACCAGGCCTTCGAGGATTTCGGCCAGCACGGCACGATCCGGGCTGGCCTTGGTGATTTCGCCATGCAGGCGATTGGTGGCATCGACCAGCCAGCGGTGCTGGTCGTCGATGGATACGATCCCTATTTCGAGGGCGTCCGTCCACGGCATGAAAGACATCTGAATTCCTCCCAGAATCATGTTGGCCGGCCTGATTTTTTTATTGGCCGGCAGATGCGATGTTAGCCCGCCAATGTTAAAGGAATTACGGACTTTCCGCCGTGCTTCCCGGGCCGACCAGATGGTCGAACAGGGCAATGGCGGCCGGACTCGGGGATTTTCGGGCGGGCCCGCACAGCTGCAGGCCGCGCGGCGCCCGGTCGGCTGATCGTTGCGCATGGTGTCGCCCATGACGAATACTGGCTTCGGATATTACCAATTGCCAAGCCTGCCTTCCCCGTATTCAATGGCATCCGGCAAACAACCCGACGAGCCTGGCTTTGGAAAAATCGAACGACTGGAAGAGCAGTCCCGCCACCGGCGCCGCCCTGGCCCTGCTGGCGGCGCTCGGCTTCTCGATGAAGGCCATTTTCGTCAAACTCGCTTACCCCTACGGCGTCGACGCCATCACCCTGCTCGCCCTGCGCATGGGTTTCGCGCTGCCGGTCTTCCTGTGGGTCGGGCTGGTCGAGCAACGGGCCGGCGCCAGCCTGTCGCGTGGCGACTGGGGACGGCTCTTCCTGCTCGGCTGTTTTGGTTATTACGGGGCGAGCATTCTCGATTTCTGGGGCCTGCAATACATTTCGGCCGGCCTCGAACGCCTGATCCTGTTCACCTATCCGACACTGACCATCCTGATCGGCGTCTTTTTCCAGGGCAAGGCCTTCACCCGCCGCGAGGGCATCGCGCTGGCCCTGTGCTACAGCGGCATCGGTTTCGCCTTCGTGCACGACCTCGGTCTGGGCCAGACGCGCGATGTGCTGATCGGCGGTGCCCTGGTTTTCGGCTCGAGCATCTCGTACGCCATCTACCTGTCCGGCAGCGGCTCGATGATCGCCCGGATCGGCGCCATGCGTTTCGCGGCGCTCGCCACGCTGATCTCGGCGGGCGTCACCCTGCTGCATTTTGCCGCGACGCATCCGCTCGCCGCCTTCATCCAGCCGCTGCCGGTCTATGGCTGGGGCCTGGCGATGGCGCTGTTCGCCACGGTGATCCCGGTCTTCGCCCAGTCGGCCGCCATCCGCCGCCTCGGGCCCGGCCGTTCCTCGCTGTTTTCGATGGTCGGGCCGCTGCTCACCATCGGCTTTGGCTGGTGGCTGCTCGGCGAACATGTTTCGCTGGCCCAGATGCTCGGCGCAGGACTCGTCGTACTCGGCATCCTGATCGTCAGCCGGCGCTGAAAAAGGGCGGTAGAATCCGGCGCATGATCGGAATTCTCCTCATCACCCACGGCAGCTACGGCGAAGCTCTCGTCCAGAACGCCTGCCACGTCCTGAACAAGCGACCGGCCCAGCTCAATCAGTTCGGCGTCGCGGCACAGGACGATCCGCTCGACCTGCTGCCGCTGGCCCGCCAGATGCTGCAACTGGTCGATAACGGCAAGGGCGTGCTGGTGCTCACCGACATTTTCGGCGCCAGCCCGGCCAACCTCGCCCTCAAGCTGCTCGAACCGGGCCGCGTCGAAGGCATTGCCGGCGTCAACCTGCCGATGCTGCTGCGTGCCCTGACCTATCGCGACAAGGGCATGGAAACCCTGCTGACGCGCGCCATCAGCGGCGGTCGCGATGGCGTCATCAACATGCTGGAACACTGACAATGCAGACCACGGAAACTGAAATCATCAACAAGCTCGGCCTGCATGCCCGGGCCTCGGCCAAGCTGACCCAGCTGGCCGGCAAGTTCCAGTGCGAAGTCTGGATGAGCAAGGGCAGTCGCCGCATCAACGCCAAGAGCATCATGGGCGTCATGATGCTGGCCGCCGGCAAGGGCTCGACGGTCAGCATCGAAACCGACGGCCCGGACGAGGCGGAAGCCATGGCCGCGCTGCTCGCGCTGATTGCCGATTACTTCGGCGAAGGGGAGTAAGGCGCCATGAGCTTCACCCTGCACGGCCTCGGCGTTTCGGGCGGCATCGCCATCGGGAGGGCGATGCTGATGTCGCACGCGACCCTGGAAGTGTCGCATCTGACCATCGCGCCGCGCATGGTGGACAAGGAAATCGCCCGTTTCGACGCGGCCATCAAGCTGGTCAAGAGCGAACTCGAGACCATGAAGGAAACCACCGAGCACGCCCCGGCCGAGCTCGCCGCCTTCATCGACATCCACACCATGTTCCTCGAAGACCCGGAACTCGTCGACAAGCCGCGCGAGATCATCCGCGAGCGGCGCTGCAATGCCGAATGGGCGCTCGTCCAGCAGATGGAAGACCTGGTGCACCAGTTTGAGCAGTTCGACGATCCCTACCTGCGCGAGCGCAAGTTCGACGTCGTCCAGGTCGTCGAGCGCGTCATCAAGGAATTGCTCGGCCGGCCCGGCCGAGCCGTGGTCAAGGCGGCCAAGGGTGTCAAGGAAGAGAATCTGATCGTCGTCGCCCACGACCTCTCGCCAGCTGACGTCATCGCCTTCAAGGATCACCGCTTCGCCTCCTTCATCACCGATGTCGGCGGCGCCACCTCGCATACGGCAATCCTGGCGCGCAGCCTGGCCATCCCGTCGATCGTCGGCATGGAGAACGCCCGCCAGCTGATCCGCGACGGCGAGCAGATCATCATCGACGGGACGCGCGGCGTCGCCATCATCAACCCCGACCCGCGGGTGCTCGAAGAATACCTGCTGCGCAAGAACCAGATCGAGCTCGAACGCTCCAAGCTCAAGCGTCTGAAAACGGCCCGCTCGCAGACCATCGACGGCGTCGATGTGCAACTGTTCGCCAATATCGAACTGCCCGGCGATGTGCCGCTGTCCCTGGAAGGCGGCGCCGAGGGTATCGGCCTGTTCCGCACCGAATTCCTCTTTCTCGACCGTGGCGACATGCCCGACGAGCAGGAACAGTTCGAGGCCTACAAGAAGGTGGTCAAGGGCATGGCCGGCCGGCCGGTGACCATCCGTACCTTCGACCTCGGCAACGACAAGGACCTGCGCCCGGACAACAACGCCAATGACCGCGTGCAGACCAACCCGGCCCTCGGCCGGCGGGCCATCCGGCTGTCGCTGGCCGAACCACGGATGTTCCAGACGCAGTTGCGGGCCATCCTGCGCGCCTCGAAATACGGCCCGATCAAGCTGCTCATTCCGATGCTGGCGCACGCCCATGAGATCGACCAGACGCTGGCCGCGCTCGAACAGGCCAAATCCAGCCTGCGCGGCGAGAAAATCAGCTTCGACGAGAACATCCAGGTCGGCGGCATGATCGAGATTCCGGCCGCCGCGCTGGCCGTCGGGCTGTTCCTGCGCCGCCTCGATTTCCTGTCGATCGGCACCAACGACCTGATCCAGTACACCCTGGCCATCGACCGTTCCGACGAACAGGTCGCCAGCCTCTACGACCCGCTGCATCCGGCCGTGCTGATGCTCATCGCGCATACCCTGGCCAGTGCCGAGAAGGTCGACATCCCTGTTTCCGTGTGCGGCGAAATGGCCGGCGATCCCGAGCTGACGCGCCTGCTGCTCGGCATGGGCCTGCGCATTTTCTCGATGCACCCTTCGCAGATCCTGTCGGTGAAGAATCGCGTCCTGAAATCCGATCTCAACGAAATCACCCCGGCTGTCCGCCGCATGCTGCGCCTCGATGAGCCCGGCAAGCTGCGCGAGGCACTCGAAAAGCTCAACGCTTGAAGATCGCCCAGACCGCCGGCCAGTTGCGCGCCTGGCTATTTTCCGGACTGCTGCTCGCCGGCAGCCTGTTGGCGAGCAATGTAGCGGCCCAGGACAACAGTTTGAAACTGGGCATCGCACCGCACACCAGCGCCCGCGTCATTCTCGAAATGTACCAGCCGCTGCGCCAGTATCTCGAGCGCAGCCTGGGCCAGCCGGTCGAAGTGGAGACCGCGCCGGATTTCACCGAATTCGGCCGCCGGGCGCTCAATCAGGAATATGACCTGGCCGTTACTACCGGCCACCAGGCCCGCCTCTACCAGACCGACGCCGGCTACCTGCCGTTGCTCACCTATCAGGCCGACTTCAAGGCCGTGGCCCTGGTGGCAAAGAACAGCAAATTCCAGAAGCCGGCCGATCTCCGGGGCACGACGATTCTCGCCCTGTCGCCGTCTTCGCTGGTTTCGCTGTGGGGTGTCCATTGGCTGAAGAGCAACAACGTCGGCGACATCACGACGCGCTACGTCTCGGCCGCCGACAGCGTGGCCCGCCAGGTGCTGGCCGGCGATGCCGCGCTGGCCTTCACCTCACTGGCCAATTTCCAGAAATTGCCGGCCGAACAGCGCGAGGCACTGCGCATCCTGGCCGAAAGTGAACCCATGGCCGGCCGCGTGTACGTGCTGAACAAGCGCCAAAGCGCGGCCCGGGCAAAGATTGAAACGGCGCTGTGGTCCTTTGCCACCTCGGACGAGGGCAAAAAATATTTCGAGCAGAACAAGCTCGAGGGCTACCGCAAACTGCGCCCGAGGGAACTTGAGGCGATGGAACCTTACGCCGCCGAAACCCGCCAAGTCCTGCGCGGAAAATGAAAGTTTTCCGGCCGCTGCGTTCGGTACGCGGGCGACTGCTGCTCGTGGCCATCGCCATCGAGGCCCTGATGCTGACGCTGCTGGTCACCAACAGCCTGCGCCTGCTGACCGACAATATGGGTGCCCAGGCCAGGCTGCACGCCGGACAGATGGCCCCGGTGCTGATCGCCGCCATCGTCGCGCCGCTTGCCCAGCGCGACTACGCCACCGTCCAGGCAGTACTCGACGAAAGTGCAACGACCGACGGTATCGAATACCTGGCGATCACGGACCAGGCCGGGCGGCGCCTGGCGAGCAGTGGCTGGCCCGAAAAAACGCCGCTGCCGCCCCCCGACCCGGACTTTCGCCTGTTTGAAGACGATAACGCCACCCCGCGTTACGACGTGGCAATCCCGATCGAGATTTACGGCCAGAAGCTTGGCCTGCTGCACTTCGGCCTGAGCCTCAAACAGATCACCCGGGCCCATGGTCAGCTGTTCAAGCAGGGCATCTTCATCGCGCTGCTCGAGATCGTGCTATCGGCCGGCCTGATGGGCCTGCTCGGCTATTTCCTGACGCGTCACCTGGGCGCCCTGACGCGGGCCAGCAAAGCCGTCGCGGCCGGCAACCTGACGCCGCCGCCGGTGCCCGAAGGCGAGGACGAAGTGGGTCGTCTCGGCGCCGCCTTCAACGCCATGTCGCGCGCCGTCGCCGAACGCATCGGCGACCTCACGGCAGCGCGTGACGAAGCCAAGGGCCTGGCCCGTGCCGCCGAAGCCGGCGCCCAGGCCAAGACAGCCTTCCTGGCCACGGTCAGCCACGAAATCCGGACGCCGATGAACGGCATCCTGGGCATGACCGACCTGGCGCTGGCCACCGAACTGAGCGCCGAACAGCGTGAATACCTGACCTGGGTCAAACTCTCCGGTGAAAGCCTGATGCGGGTGCTCAACGACATTCTCGATTTTTCCAAGATCGAAGCCGGCCAGCTCAGCCTGGAGATGGTCCCGCTGGCGCTGCCGGAAATCCTCGACAGCATGGTCGGCATCTATTCGGCCCAGGCCAACGACAAGGGCCTGGGCCTGAGCTGGCAGGCCGCTGGTACGCTGCCGGACCAGATCGTCAGCGACCCGGTTCGCCTGCGCCAGATTCTCAGTAATCTGGTTTCCAATGCGCTCAAATTTACCGAGCACGGCGCAGTCAGCATCCGGGTCCGCGCCGAGGAAAGCGGCCTGCCCGGCAAGCTGCGCCTGCATTTTGCGGTCAGCGACAGCGGCATCGGCATCGACGCGGCCAAGCAGCAAATGATCTTTGCTCCGTTTTCCCAGGCCGAAAGCTCGACCACCCGAAAATACGGCGGCACCGGGCTCGGCCTGGCCATCGTCACGCAGCTAGTCGAACTCATGGGGGGCAGCATCAGCCTCGACAGCCAGCCCGGCCAGGGCAGTACCTTCTGTTTCTCGATTGTCTGCCGGCTGGCCGAATCGCCAGCCCCGAGAGTCGGCCAGCATCTGCCGGCCCTGCCCTCGAGCAGCGACAGCCTGGCCGGCAAACGCATCCTGCTGGTCGAAGACACGCCGGTCAATCAATTGCTGGGCAGGAAACTGCTGGCCAAATTCGGCTGCAACGTAGTCCTCGCCGAAGACGGCCTGAAGGCGCTGACCGCCATGGCGACGGCGCCTTTCGATGTGGTCCTGATGGATCTGCAGATGCCCAACATGGGCGGCCTGGAAGCCACCGAGCGGCAACGCGCCTGGGAAAGCGAGCAGGGCCTGCCGCACCTGCCGATCATCGCCCTCACCGCCAACGCCATGGCCGACGACCGCGCCCGCTGCCTGGCCGCCGGCATGGACGATTTCATCACCAAGCCTTTCCGGGCAGACGAGATGCTCGAGGCCATCCGCCGGCAACTGTAGTTAGCCCTGGATTACTTGGCCGGCTCAGTCAGGAAAGCAATTTTCCCAATATTGGCGCGCTGCGCCGCGGCCATGACGTCGGCCACCTTTTCGTAGCGCACGCCGCGGTCGGCGCGCAGATGCAGTTCCGGTTGCCGACCACTGGCCTCGGCAAAACGCTGATCGAGTTCACTCCGGCCAATGGCTTCGCCATTCCAGAAAATCTTCCCGTCGGCATCGATCGCCAGCTGGATGACCTGCGGCTTCTCTTCCAGCTTGGTCGCCGTGACTTGCGGCAGGTCGATCGGCACCGCCTGCTGGAAGAGCGGCGCGGTAATGATGAAGATGACCAGCAGGACCAGCATGACGTCGACCAGCGGCGTCGTGTTGATCTCGGCCATCGGCTGGCTGACGCCGGCCTCGTCGAAGCTGCCGAATGCCATGCTCAGCCGACCCGGCCGTTACGGGCGGCCTCGAGATTGACCAGGTTGGCATTCCCGCCAACCCGCACCCCGGTCGTCAGATAGGCGTGCAGATCGTGGGCGAAACCGTCGAGCTGCACGGCAACCAGACGATTGGCCCGGGTGAAGGCATTGTAGGCGAGCACTGCCGGAATCGCGACAAACAGGCCGGCCGCCGTCATGATCAACGCCTCGCCAACCGGCCCGGCGACCTTGTCGAGCACCACCTGGGTTGCCCCGGCCAGGCCGACCAGCGCATGGTAAATGCCCCACACCGTGCCGAACAGGCCGATGAAGGGCGCCGTCGAGCCGACCGAGGCGAGGAAGGTCAGGCCGTGTTCGATTTTCGCCTGGGTATTGAGGATCTGCGAGCGCATCGCCCGCGTCACGAATTCACTGGCATTGACGCCGGCCCCGATGCCGCGCGCCGCATTCTGCTGATGGGCCTGGGCGGCGTGGGCGCCGGTCAGAGCCAGACCGGCGAAAATGCCGGAACGATCTTCGCGGCGCAGCGCTTCAAGCGCCTCGGGCAGCGAATTGGCATCCCAGAAACTGGCCAGCACGCGCTCCGGCAGGCGCGAGGCGCGCCAGGTCGACAACAGCTTGCTGACAATGACCGACCACGAGGCCAGCGAGAGCAGGGCGAGAATGATCGCCGTCGTATGCGTGACCAGGTCGCCCTGGCTCCAGAAGTGGGCGATGCCCATTTGCGATTCCATGCTTTTCCTTTATTACTCAAGCGCGAAGGTGACCGGAACGACCACCGAGGATTCTACCGCTTCGTCGCCCCGCCGGGCCGGCACGAAACGCCAGCGCGATACCGCCTCGACGGCCGCCGCATCGAGCAGTTCATAGCTGCTCGATTTCGCGATGCTGACATTGAGTGCCTCACCCTGGGGGCTGACCCGGACTTTCAGCAAGACCTTGCCCTCTTCGCCACGGCGCCGGGAAATTGCCGGATATGCCGGCTTCGGGTTATGCAGGTAATCGGCATCGAAACGCGCCGCGACCAGGGGCGCCGGCGGGGCCGGGGGGACCACCGGCGCCTGCACCGGCGGCGCGGGCGGCTGCGGCGCGACGACAAAAGCTGGGGCGGCAGATGCCGTATTGACTGCGAGTACCGGCACCGGCGCCGGCTCTGGCTGGATGACCGGCGGACGGCGCAGCGGCGGTTGTGGTTTGGGCGGTGGCGGCTGTGGCGGCGCCTCGTGCGGTCGCTCTTCGAGCATCGGCAACAGGCGCACGCTGAGGCTGACCGGCAGTTCGATGAGTTCGTTCTTGACCGACAGATAGAGCGCCGCATAGAGCAACAGCAGATGCAGGCCGAGCACGATCATGACATTGAGCAGGCGCTCACCGGGCGAGGGCTGGACGACGGATCGATCGAGTGGGGGCAGCGGAGCGGAAATCACGACATCGTCTATGGGCGAAAAAGGCCTGCAAGTCCGGAAATGACGACGGGGACCGAAGTCCCCGCCGGCTATCTTTGGTAACAAGGCTCTAGCAGCCCCGGCTAACC
Source organism: Azonexus sp. (assembly GCA_049294655.1). Taxonomy (GTDB): domain Bacteria; phylum Pseudomonadota; class Gammaproteobacteria; order Burkholderiales; family Rhodocyclaceae; genus Azonexus. The sequence goes on along the minus strand of JBAQDI010000004.1, from coordinate 15,195 downwards.
GTTTTTAGGCGGCAATAGCGAATTGCTCATCATTGGCAATTAAGGATTTGCTTCATTAACGTCGATCGCCTGACGAGTTGCCTGCTTACCTTTGCCCGCCCTGTCGAAACCGGTACACCCCCAGCTAAGCGCAGCACGCTGTACTTAGGTGGAGATGAGGGGAGTCGAACCCCTGTCCAGAACGCCTCCAGTTTGCCGGAGTTACAACCATGCCTTGATTATGGGGGCGGCTGGAGCGATTTACAAGAGCCGGGAAAAGGCTTTTTTCAGAGCTCTTTTTCAGCGCTCAGCAGGCGTTCGCAATAGCGCGCGATCAGGTCGATCTCGAGATTGACCCGGCTGCCGGGCTTGAGGCCGCCGAGCGTGGTGTTTTCCAGGGTGTGGGGAATCAGGTTGATGGTGAAATCGGTGCCCTTGACCTCGTTGGTCGTCAAACTGGTGCCATCGACGACGACCGAGCCCTTGCGCGCGATGAAGCGGGCGATGTCCTTCGGGGCCCGGATTTCGAGCAGGCGGTTGTCGCCCACCGCATCGAAACGCAGCACTTCGCCAACACCGTCGACGTGACCGGACACTAGGTGGCCGCCGATGACATCATTCAGACGCAGCGCCTTTTCCAGGTTGACCGGGCCGGGCGCATCGAGACCGACGGTACACGACAGGGTTTCCGGCGAGACGTCGACCATGAAGGTGTTGCCTTCCTTGCCGACCACGGTCAGACAGACGCCGGCATGGGCGATCGAGTCGCCGAGCGCGACTTCGTCGATGCCCAGTTTGCCGGCTTCGACATGCAGGCGATAGCCGACTTCGCGGGGGGTAAGGTGAGTGATGCGGCCGACGGCCGCGACGATTCCAGAGAACATGGCAAGACCCGTTGAGCGAAAAACCGGACTTTATCACGTCGGCTTGACCAGCCGGCTTGCGCGAAAACCATCTAGGGAATAATGTTTTTACCTTTGCGCAATTGATTCACCCAAGGGAGACAAAAATGAAGAAAACCATGCTTGCTGCACTGCTTTCGGCGCTTTCCGCCGCCGCCCTGGCCGACATCAATGTCGGCGTAACGCTATCGGCCACCGGCCCGGCTGCCTCGCTGGGCATTCCGGAAAAGAACACCATCGAACTGTTGCCGAAAGCCATCGCCGGCCAGAAGGTCAATTACATCGTCCTCGACGATGCCTCCGACACGACGACCGCCGTCAAGAACACGAAGAAGCTGATCAGCGAAAGCAAGGTCGATATCGTCATCGGTTCGACGACGACGCCCAATTCGCTGGCCATGATCGATGTCGCCGCCGAAAACGAGACGCCGATGATCGCCATGGCCGCCTCGACGCGCATCGTCGAACCGATGGACGACAAGCGCAAATGGGTGTTCAAGACGCCGCAGAACGATGCCCAGATGTCTACCGCCATCGTCGAACACATGACCAACAACAATATCAAGACCGTGGCCTACATCGGCTTTTCCGACGCCTACGGCGAAGGCTGGTGGAACGAGTTCTCGAAACTGGCCGAAGTGCGCAAGCTGAAGATCGTCGCCAACGAACGCTTCAACCGCACCGACACCAGCGTCACCGGCCAGGTCCTGAAAGTCCTGTCGACCAGGCCCGATGCCGTGCTGATCGGCGGTGCCGGCACGCCGGCCGCGCTGCCCCAGAAGTCGCTCAAGGAAAAGGGCTACAAGGGCCTGATCTACCAGACGCACGGCGTCGCCAACAACGACTTCCTGCGCGTCTGCGGCAAGGACTGCGAGGGTACCGTGCTGCCCAGCGGCCCGATGCTGGTCGCCGCGCAACTGCCGGCCGACAATCCGGTCAAGAAATCGGCCAGCGAGTATGTCGGCAAGTATGAAGCCGCCTACGGCAAGGGCAGCGTCAGCTCCTTCGGCGGTTACGCCTGGGATGCCGGCCTGCTGCTCGCCAATGCCGTGCCCGCCGCGCTGAAGAAGGCCAAGCCGGGCAGCCGCGAATTCCGCCTGGCCCTGCGCGACGCCCTGGAAGCAACGAAAAACCTGCCCGGTGCGCATGGCGTCTTCAACATGAGCCCGAACGATCACCTCGGTTTCGATCAGCGGGCCCGCGTCATGGTGAGTATCCAGGCCGGTAGCTGGAAGCTCGCCAAGTAACACGGAAATTGCCCGCAGTCGCCGTCTGCCCGCCGATTGGCGGGCAGCGGCGTGCTAGACTTTGGGCCCTGCGCTTGCCCGCGCCGAGTTCAAAAATGCTCAAGAAACCGGCTCTGGCCCCTTCGAAAGCACGAAGAACCGGCTGGCACCCGGCGAAAACAACACCTGGAATCTGGTCAAATAATCCAGCCGCCCCCATCCCGGCTCATCCTGCCGCCCTCCGTCACTGCGCGGCCCGGGCCGGGCTTTAGCCGACGCCCGGACGGCCCGCATCGGTAAACCATGGACCTGCAAATCCTTCTTCTTCTCGGCCAGGACGGCATCACCAATGGCGCCATCTATGCCCTGCTGGCCCTGGCCCTCGTGCTGGTCTTCGCCGTCACCCGCGTCATTTTCATCCCGCAGGGCGAGTTCGTCGCCTATGGCGCCCTGACGCTGGCCGCCCTGCAGGCCGGCAAGGTACCGGGCACCATCTGGCTGCTCGTCGGCCTGGGGGCGAGCATCGCCGTACTCGACGGCAGCCGGCTGCTGCGCGAAAAGCGCTACGCCAAGCTGCCGCCCCTGCTCATTTTCAATGTACTCCTGCCCCTGCTCGCCGCCGGCGGGCTGTTTGTCATCCCGCCGGCCGAATTGCCGCTGTGGCTGCAGGTGCTGATCTCCATGCTGCTCGTCGTGCCGCTCGGTCCGATGATCTACCGCCTCGCCTTCCAGCCCCTGGCCAGCGCCTCTGTACTGGTCCTGCTGATCGTCGCGGTCGCCGTACATCTGGCCCTGATCGGCCTCGGCCTGCTCTTTTTCGGCGCGGAAGGCTGGCGCACACCAGCCTTTACCGAGTTCAGCTTCGAGCTCGCCGGGGCCCCGCTGCAAGGTCAGACCGTGCTCGTCGTGGTTGCCTCGGCGATGCTGATCATTGGCCTCTATTTCTTCTTCGAGCGCACCATTTACGGCAAGGCGCTGCGCGCCACCGCCATGAACCGCACCGGCGCCCGCCTCATGGGCATTCCGCCGGTCTTGGCCGGCAAGCTGTGTTTCACGCTGGCCGCTGCGATCGGCGTCTTCTCCGGCATCCTGATCGCACCAATCACCACCATCTACTACGACTCCGGCTTCCTGATCGGCCTCAAGGGTTTCGTCGGCGCCATCATCGGCGGCCTGGTTTCCTACCCACTGGCCGCGCTGGGCGCCATCCTGGTCGGCCTGCTCGAATCCTATTCCTCGTTCTACGCCAGCGCCCTCAAGGAAGTCATCGTGTTCACGCTGATCATTCCGGTGCTGCTCTGGCGTTCGCTGAAGGCGCACCACGTCGAGGACGATGACGAATACACCGACGAGATCAATCCCGACTCCCTGACCGGACCGGCCAAGCGGCGCTGGCTGCGCCATCTGCCATTGGTCGCCGGTATCGGCCTGCTGCTCGTCGCGCCCGGCCTGCTACCCGAGTTCTCGATCACCCTGCTCAATTACATCGGGCTCTACGCCATCGTCGCCGTCGGGCTCATCCTGCTGACCGGCGTCGGTGGCCTGACCTCCTTCGGGCAGGCCGCCTTCGTCGGCCTCGGTGCCTACACGACGGCCTACCTGACCACCGCCTACGGCCTGTCACCGTGGCTGACACTGTTCATCGGCCTGGCCATCACCGCCGCCGTCGCGCTGTGCCTCGGTTTCATCACGCTGCGCATGGGCGGCCATTACCTGCCGCTTGGCACCATCGCCTGGGGCATCAGCCTGTACTTCCTGTTCGGCAACCTGGAATTCCTGGGCGGCCACACCGGCATTACCAGCATTCCGCCGGTCTGGCTGTTCGGCTGGGAACTGAAATCCGGCGAGCAGTTTTACTATCTGATCTGGCTCGTCGTGCTGCTCGCCATCCTCGCCGTGCGCAACCTGCTTGATTCGCGCGAAGGCCGGGCGATCCGCGCGCTGCGCGGCGGCGTCGTGATGGCCGAGGCGATGGGCGTCAATACCCAGCGCACGAAGATCGCCATCTTCCTGATCGCCGCACTGCTCGCCAGCACCTCGGGCTGGCTGTACGCCCACCTGCAGCGCTTCGTCAATCCGACGCCGTTCGCGCTGACCCAGGGCATCGAGTACCTGTTCATGATCGTCGTCGGCGGCATGGGCCACGTCTGGGGTGCCGTGCTCGGGGCCGGCCTGATCACCGTCCTCAAGCAGTGGCTGCAGGACTGGCTGCCGCAGATTCTCGGCCAGAGCGGCAATTTCGAGGTCATCGTCTTCGGCATCGCCATGGTCATCGTGCTGCAAAAGGCGCGCGCCGGGCTGTGGCCGGTCATCCTCGAACGGCTGCCCCGGCACCGGCCGCCGCGAACGGTGCCGACGGCTGAAGCCTTGCCCAAACGTCCGTCCCCGCCGGCTGGCACGGTGCTGCTCGAAGCCAGCGAAGTGACCAAGCGCTTCGGCGGTCTGGTCGCCAACAACAACATGGATCTCAGCGTACGCGCCGGCGAGGTCATGGCGCTGATCGGCCCGAACGGCGCCGGCAAGAGCACGATGTTCAACTGCATTTCCGGGGTCTCTCCGGCCAGCGCCGGGAAAATCGCCTTCCTCGGCGAATCGACCATTGCCCTGGGTTCGCGCGACATCGCCCGGCGCGGCATGAGCCGGACCTTCCAGCACGTCCGCCTGCTCGGCCAGATGTCGGTCATCGAGAATGTTGCCATCGGCGCCCACCTGCGCGGCAGCAAGGGCATCGTGGCCGCCGCGCTGCACCTCGATCGCGCCGAGGAAAACCGCCTGCTCGCCGAAGCGGCCCGCCAGATCGAACGGGTCGGCCTCCAGGACTACATGTTCGACCCGGCCGGCAGCCTGGCCCTCGGCCAGCAACGCATCGTCGAAATCGCCCGCGCCCTGGCCTCCGACCCCTGCCTGCTGCTCCTCGATGAACCGGCGGCCGGTCTGCGCTACCTCGAAAAGCAGGCGCTCGCCGAACTGCTCGGCAAACTGCGCAGCGCAGGCATGGGCATCCTGCTCGTCGAGCACGACATGGATTTCGTCATGGGCCTGGCCGATCGCGTCGTCGTCATGGAATTCGGCGAGAAGATCGCCGCCGGCCAGCCGGATGAGGTCCAGCGCAACCCGAAGGTGCTCGAAGCCTATCTCGGTGGAGTTGAATGAGCATGAGCAAGCACGCCCACCTGCACGACCACGAGCTCATCCTCGAGGTCAGGAACCTGCGCGTCGCCTACGGCAAGGTCGAGGCGCTGCACGACGTCAACCTGAAAATCCGGCGCGGCGAGATCGTCACCGTGATCGGCCCCAACGGCGCCGGCAAGACCACCTTGCTGGCGGCCTTGATGGGCTTGCTGCCGGCCCGCGGCGAGATCATTTACATGGGCCAGGCCGAGCGCCAGCAACGCTCGGTCGAGCATCTGGTCCGCCACGGCATGACGCTGGTCCCGGAAAAGCGCGAACTGTTCGCCGAAATGAGCGTCGAGGACAACCTGCTGCTCGGTGCCTTTGACCGCTACCGCAGTGGCCACCGCGACCACATGGAAACCATGGACGAGGTCTTCGAGCTCTTCCCGCGCCTCGAGGAACGGCGCGCCCAGCTGGCCGGCACGCTGTCCGGTGGCGAGCGCCAGATGCTGGCCATGGGCCGCGCCCTGATGGCCAAGCCGAAACTGCTGATGCTCGACGAACCCAGCCTCGGCCTGGCACCACTGATCATCAAGGAAATTTTCCGCATCATTGCCGAATTGAAGCAGACCGGCGTCGCCATCCTGCTCGTCGAGCAGAACGCCCGCGCCGCGCTGCACATCGCCGACTACGGCTACGTCCTGGAAACCGGCGAAGTCTCGCTGGCCGGGCCGAGCGCCGAACTGGCCGCCGACCCGCGCGTCATCGAGGCCTACCTCGGCCTGGGGCACAAGGCCCCGTAGAGCGGCGCAACCGCCGCTCGGTCCGCCCCGGGATTAACCTTGAAACCTCAGTTGGACGCGGCTGTTGGTGCGTTTGGGCGGGATGTCCGGCGCGAAGCGACGCCGCGGCAGGCTCATGCCTGCAAGAAGGAGCGACAAAGCCGGGCGCCCGACCAGACGTGCCAGCGGCCGCGTAGCGTTCTCACCTCTGGGGTGAATCACCTCGAAGGCACAAAAGTCAGTGCCCATGCGGCTCGCCTGAGATGGATAAGCGGTCAACTGAGGTTTCAAGGTTTAGCGCCCCCCGCGCTCATCCCGCTGGTCGTGGCGGCGCTCCTGGCCACCACCCCGCTGTTGCGGCGCCGCCTGTGGCTGCATTTGAGGTTGCGCTTGCGGCTGGGCCCGCGGCTCAAAGCGGGGCATCTCCCGAACCGGAGCGGCAGCCGGGGCCGGCTGCATCACCGGGGCCCGCATCGGTTGCGGCGGGGCGACCGGCGCCGGCTCGCGCTGACGCTGCATTTCAAACTGACGCGGCATCTCGCGTTCCTGACGGGGCATTTCCTGGCGCGGAACGTCCCGGGCGGCCGGCTGCGCTGGCGGATTTTCCCGGAAGGGCGAAGCCCGCCGTTCATCACGGCCTTCATTTCCCTGACGCCAGCCCGGACCGCGCTCGCCAGCCGCGGGCATCGCCGGGGCAAGCTCAGGTGCCCGACGTTCCGGCGCCGGACGGGGCATTTCCGGAGAACGAGCCGGCAGCCCTTCGCGAGCCCCCGGGAAATGTCGCTCGCCTTGGCCTGGCGAGGCATCCGGCGTCCGACCGGCGGGTATCGCAGCCGGCGGCACAACGACTTCTGGCGCACGCCGGGGCGCTTCGGCGGCCGGCATCGCCGGCCCGGGCATCACCGCCCCACGGCGCTCGAATTCCGGGCGCGGTGTTTCCGGAGAGCGAGCCGGCAGCACTTCACGAGCCCCAGGGAAACGTCGCTCGGCCTGGCCGGGCCGGGCATCATCTGGACGCCCGGCGGGGGCAGCAAGCCCAGGCTCACGACTGAAATTGCCACGCCGGCCATCATCCCGGCGCGGCATAGGCGTCTCGGCTTCCGGGCGTTGCCCGCTCACTGCAGGACGCGGGCGACCGGCGTCCATGGCCGGACGCGGCGATCCGGCATCCGCCTCACGACCGCGCCAGGGTGCTTCGCGCCGCTCGTCGCGCAATTGCCGGCCGCCGACCGGCGGCGGCAGCACGGCTTTATCGGGCGCCGGCCGGGCCTGCGGCGCCCGTTCGAGATCACGCCGGTCGTGGCGGGCTATTTCGCCCGCCCTGATCGGCCGGCCTTCGCTGAGATGAGCGGCCGGAACGATGGTCACCGCCCGCGGCTGATCACGATGCGCATAGGCATGGCGTGGGCCGGAGCGAATGGCGTGGTCGATATCGACCACGTTGCGCACATGGCCACCATTGATCCGGTGCACGAACTTCGAGGAGGCCCGGAAGCCCGGCACATAGACTTCACGCGGCGCCAGCGGGAACCAGCCGACGGCCGGTGCGGCGCCACTGCGGAAACCGACACTCCAGCCCGGGTTGCCGATCCAGGCAACGAGGGCCGGTGCGTAGACGGGACGGGCGACATAGCTGCCGGGGACCCAGCCCCAGCGGTTGTGCACATGCACCCAGCGTCCGTAGTGGAAGGGAGCAAAGCCCCAAGGCGACTGGTCGACCCAGGTCCAGCCCCAGGGCGCCACCCAGGCCCAACGCCCGAAACGATACGGTGCCCAGTCGTCGGCGACGCTGCGCGGATACCAGACCGCACCATACTCAGCCGTCGAGTTCCAGTCGCCATAGGCATCGAGATCCTGGTAGCCGGTCATCGCCGGTGAAACATAGCGCCGGGAAACGGTGGCCAGCGCGGCATTCTCGCGCTCGGCCACCCAGATATCGAAGGCATCCTGGTCAAAATCCGGATCGACCCGCATCTGGCCGTCGCCATACAGGCTGGCCTTCTGCCCGGCGGGCACCGGGATACTGCGCCGCTCGTCACTGAAACCGGCCTGCCCGGCCTGGGCCGTGAGCTCGGTGTGATCGGACAGCACGTCGATCCGGTAGCGACCGGGTGAAGCAAAGTTGATGCGTCCCTCCGGCGTCTCGACTGTGATGTCGTCGCTCTGCTCGCGATCGAAAATACTGACGACCAGACTGCCGCCGCTCAGGCGAACCATGACCTGACTATCATCGAGCACGGGAAACTCGAGCTGGCTGTCCGGCGCCAGGCGGAAGGCGGTCGAACCGACCCAGACCTCGCTGCGCCCGTGTCGCCCGTTCTCGAGCAGCGCGCCGCTGCTGATCGGCCAGTTGATGCTGGCCGGGCTGCCCTGATCGTCGCGATCAACCCGGAAATTGACCGCATTTTCAACCAGCGCCAGACGGCCGACGCGAGCCGGCGGATCGGCCTGCACCAGCGTCGAAACAAGGATCAGCAAGACGGCAGGCAAGAAACGGGAAAGACGGGACATGGGGCACTCCTGAACATTCAGTAAGAACAGCTCCGAACAGGCGTCCGGTTTATGAGTAACGCCCGCCGCGGCAAATGGATGGACCGCCGATCAGGAAAAATGGTTTCAGAATGTTACGCCGCAGCCCAGCCTCGCTCAGGGCGAGTCAACCTCGATCCCGTGCTTCTTGGCAACGGTGACGTAAAGTTCCCGCGCCGAGGCCACCTTCGGGCTCTTGCGGTCCTTGCGCTGGGCCCGCTGCAGGTAATCCCGGCCGCGCGCGGCAAGATCGGCATCCCAGCCCTTTTTGTCGAGCAGACTGAATATGGCCTTGGCCGCGTTCACCAGGAACTGCAGGTTGGGCACCTGTTCGGCAGCCTGGATCAGCAACTGGACCGAACCTTCCAGATCGCCATTGCGGGCGGCCAAGACGCCCTTGTTGTTGAGATCAATGATCTGCTTGCTGACCTGTGCGAGCAGTGCCTTGCCGGCTTCCGGCTGGCCCGTCTTCTCGAAGACGCTGGTGATGTGGCCGATCAGGTGGGGATCTTCGTGATTTTCGGCGGCCACCTGACGCATGATCTTCTGCGCCGCGTCCGGCTGCCCGGTAGCGTAGCAGGCATGCGCCAGATCGACGGCCAGGCGTTGCGAAACATGCTTGCCCTGGTCGGCGGCTTCGCTCTCGAGCTGCTGCTGCAGGGCGATAGCCTGTTCGACGAGGCCCCTGGCCTTGTCGGGCGAGCCTTCGACATCGAGACACAGGCTTTCACTGACCAGCGCCGCCAGCTCGGCCTGCTTGTCGCCACGCCATTCGCGCTTCATGTCGGCGGTAATTTTGCGCGAGGCGGCCACATCGCCGCGCTCGACCAGTACCCGCGACAGGTTGGCGAAATCGTCCACCGTGCGCAGGCTGGACCCGCGACTGCGGTCAATGACCTTGGCGAAGGCCCGCTCGGCCCCCAGCAGATCCTTGTTACGGGCCGCCGTATCGCCGACCAGACGCTGCCGGATGGTATTGTGCGGTGAAGCATCGGCCGCCCGCTGCAGGACCTGCTGGGCATCGACCAGACGCCCCTTGGCCTCATGCACGGAAGCCAGGAAATCGTAGGCCGACAGGTATTCCGGCGCTTCGGATAGCACCTGCTCGGCGAGATCGCCGGCTTCGTCGAGGGCGCCGCGATCGCGCAGGGCAACGGCCAGACCCATCTTGGCCCAGGGCACGACGCGGCCTTCCAGAACGCGCCGGAAAATCTCCTCGGCTTCGGCCGTGCGGCCCAGGGTATGCAGCAATTCGCCCTTGAAACGCAGCGCATCGTACATGTAGGCGGGTTGCTGCTGGATCACCCGGTCGCAGGCGACGATTGCCTCCTGCAGGGCACCGCGTTCGATCTGTTCGTAAATGTGGCGCAGTACGTGTTTCTTGAAAATCGCCTTGACCAGCCGGGCCTGCAACTGCTCGGCGGTAAACGGCTTGATCAGGTAGTCGTCCGGCGCCAGTTCGGCCATCGACACGACATTGGTGTAACCGCGCTCGCTGGTGATGATCAGATAGACGGTGCCGAGCGGGATGAGGTGGGCGTGCCGCAACTCCTCAAGCAATTGCTGGCCGTCGCGCCCGTCGTCGAGGACGAAATCGGAGAGCACGATGTCGAAGCGATTGGCCTTGACCTGACGAATGACCTCGGCCGAACTGCCGGCACCATGGACGGCCGTTACGCCAAGCGCCGCCAGCATCAGACGCAGCGATTCGCGCGCCGGCGGATGGCGATCGACGATCAAAACCCGCTTTTTGGTCAGTGACTGGTGTAAAACCAGCAGCATCTCTTCGTTGTCGAGGGCGCTCATGCGATTTGCTTGGCTAGTGCGAATCCTTGGCAAGTTACTTGAGTTCGGCATGCAGGGCAAGGCATCCGGCCGGCCGCAGCGACGCCGGGAAGGGCTTGGCGAGTTGCCCGGAAGAGCATTGCCGGGCGGCAAAAACTACGATTTTTCAGCGACCTGACGTAAAATTCGCGTCCCGCTACTGCGCTGCAGCAAAGTCATTCCATGCTCTATCCCACCCGTTTCGATGTCATCGTTGTCGGCGGTGGTCATGCCGGCACCGAAGCCGCCCTGGCCGCGGCGCGGGCGGGTGCGAACACGCTGCTGCTGACGCACAATCTCGATACGCTGGGCGCGATGAGCTGCAACCCCTCGATCGGCGGCATCGGCAAGGGCCACCTGGTGCGCGAGGTCGATGCGCTGGGCGGGGCGATGGCCGCGGCGACCGACGAAGCCGGCATCCAATTCCGCATCCTCAACGCCTCGAAGGGCCCGGCCGTGCGCGCCACCCGCGCCCAGGCCGACCGCGTGCTGTACAAGCAGGCGATCCGTTCGCGTCTGGAAAACCAGCCGAATCTGACCATCTTCGCCGAAGCCTGCGACGACCTGATCGTCGAAGGCGAACGCGTCACCGGCGCCGTCACCCAGCTCGGCATTCGCTTCATGGCCGGCGCTGTCGTGCTCACCGCCGGCACCTTCCTCAACGGCAAGATCCACGTCGGCCTGGAAAACTACACCGGCGGGCGCATGGGCGATCCACCGTCGAACTCGCTGGCCGCCCGCCTGAAAGAGTTGAATCTGCCGCAGGGTCGCCTGAAGACCGGCACACCGCCCCGCCTCGACGGCAAGACCATCGATTTCTCGGTCATGGAAGAGCAACATTCGGACAATCCGCTGCCCGTTTTCTCCTTCCTCGGCAACGCCGCCCAGCACCCGCGCCAGTTGCCGTGCTGGGTGACGGAAACCAACGAACGCACGCACGACATCATCCGCAGCGGGCTCGACCGTTCGCCGATGTACACCGGCGTCATCGAAGGCGTCGGGCCGCGCTACTGCCCGTCGATCGAGGACAAGATCCACCGCTTCGCCGACAAGAACCAGCACAACGTCTTCCTCGAACCGGAAGGTCTGACGACGCACGAAATCTATCCGAACGGCGTGTCGACCAGCCTGCCTTTCGACATCCAGCTGGCTCTGGTGCGCTCGATCCGCGGCATGGAGAACGTGCACATCCTGCGCCCCGGCTACGCCATCGAATACGATTTCTACGACCCGCGCGGCCTCAAGGACACGCTGGAAAGCAAGGCGATCAGTGGGCTCTTCTTCGCCGGCCAAATCAACGGCACGACCGGCTACGAAGAAGCCGCCGCCCAGGGCCTGCTCGCCGGCATCAATGCCGTGCGCCAGGTGCGCGGCGAAGCGGGCTGGTGCCCGAAACGCAACGAAGCCTACCTCGGCGTACTGGTCGACGACCTGATCACGCGCGGCGTTTCCGACCCCTACCGGATGTTCACCAGCCGCGCCGAATACCGCCTCTCCCTGCGCGAAGACAACGCCGATCTGCGCCTGACCGAACAGGGCAGGGCACTCGGCCTGGTCGATGATGCCCGCTGGGCCGCTTTCAGCCGGAAACGCGACGCCATCGCCGCCGAACAGGAACGCCTGAAGGCGACCTGGGTCAATCCGAAAATCACCCCGGCTGCTGATTGCGAACGCGTCCTCGGCAAGGCCATCGAGCACGAGTACAACCTGTTCGAACTGCTGCGCCGCCCCGAGGTTTCCTACACTTCCCTGCTCAGCCTGCCCGGGGCCGGCGAAGCGCAAACCGACCCGCTGGTCGTCGAACAGCTGGAAATCTCGGCCAAGTATCAGGGCTATATCGACCGCCAGGCCGAGGAAGTCGCGCGCTCCGGGTCGTACGAGAGCCTGCTCCTGCCGACCAATCTCGACTATGCCAGCGTCGCCGGCCTGTCCAATGAAGTCAAACAGAAGCTCGCCCAGCACAGGCCGCAGACCATCGGTCAGGCTTCACGCATCCAGGGCATCACGCCGGCGGCAGTCTCGCTGTTGCTGATCCACCTGAAGCGCCACAATCTCTCACCCGCCGCATGAGCCCGATCAAGCTGCCGGATGGCCTCGCCGAACTCGGTATCGTGCTCCCCGCCGAGGCGCAGCACAAGCTGCTCGCTTTTCGCGACCTGCTGCTCAAGTGGAACAAGACCTACAACCTGACCGCCCTGCGCGATCCGGACCAGGCCATTTCGCACCACCTGCTCGATTCGCTGGCCATCCTGCCGCATGTCGGCAGCGGCCCACTGCTCGATGTCGGCAGCGGCGGCGGCCTGCCCGGTATCCCGCTGGCCATCGCCCGCCCGGAACTGTCGGTCAGCATGGTCGATACCGTGCAAAAAAAGGCGACTTTCCTGCAACAGGCCGCCATCGAACTCGACCTGAAGAATATTCGGGCGCATCACGCGCGGGTCGAGGAAATGCAGGGACAATACGCCCAGATCAGTTCGCGCGCCTTTGCAGAGATCGGCCTGTTCGTCAGCCTGACCCGTCACCTGCTGGCGCCGGGCGGATGCTGGCTGGCCATGAAGGGTGTGCGACCGGACGACGAACTCCAGGCCCTGCCGGCCGACATCGTGGTGGACGCCATCATTCCGCTGCAGGTGCCGGGGCTGGAAGCCGAACGACATTTGATCATTTTGAAAGCCGGGTCATGAAAGTACTCGCCATAACCAACCAGAAAGGCGGCGTCGGCAAGACGACCACCGCCGTCAATCTGGCTGCCTCGCTGGGCGCCGAGGGCCAGCGCGTCCTGCTCATCGACATGGATCCGCAGGGCAACGCGACCACCGGCTCCGGTATCACCAAGAAGGAAGCCCTGCCTACCGTCTACCAGTTGCTGATTGGCGCGGCGACACTGCTCGAGGTCTGCATCAAAACCGAGTTCGCTTTCGATATCCTGCCCGCCAACCGCGAACTGGCCGGCGCCGAGGTCGAACTGATCGAGCTCGATCAGCGCGAATACCGCCTCAAGCAGGCCTTGCAACAGAATCACGACGAATACGATTTCGTCCTCATCGACTGCCCGCCGGCCCTCAACATGCTGACCGTCAACGCGCTGGTCGCCGCCGACTCGGTGCTCATCCCGATGCAGTGCGAGTACTACGCGCTGGAAGGCCTGTCCGATCTCGTCGAGACCCTGCGCAAGATCCGCAACCACCTCAATTCGCGCCTCGAAATCGAAGGCCTGCTGCGCACCATGTACAACGGCCAGAGCACCTTGACGCAACAGGTTTCGAACGAGCTCGAAAGCCATTTCGGCGACAAGGTCTACAAGACCATCGTGCCACGCAATGTCCGGCTGGCCGAGGCGCCGTCCTACGGCAAGCCGGTCATCGCCTTTGACAAAAACTCCAGGGGCGCGCAGGCCTACAGCGCGCTCGCCCAGGAAATTCTCGAAAGGGTCGCCAAATGATCAAGATGAAGGGACTCGGCCGCGGCCTCGACGCGCTGCTTTCGGGCAGCGACAAACCACAGGGCGACGAGCAGCGTAACCTGCCGGTCGAACGCCTGCGCCCCGGCAAGTACCAGCCGCGCACCCACATGGATCAAGAGTCGCTGGCCGAACTGGCCGCCTCGATCAAGGCCCAGGGCATCATGCAGCCGATCCTGGTGCGTGCCGTCAACAGCACGCCGGGCGCCGAGCGCTACGAAATCGTCGCCGGCGAACGCCGCTGGCGGGCCGCGCAACTGGCCGGCCTGGCCGAAGTGCCGGTCCTGGTGCGCAGCATTCCGGACGAACAGGCGCTGGCCATGGCGCTGATCGAGAACATCCAGCGTGAAAACCTCAATCCGCTTGAAGAAGCCCAGGGCCTGCAACGCCTGATCGACGAATTCGGCCTGACCCATCAACAGGCCGCCGATGCCGTCGGCCGCTCGCGTCCGGCCGCCAGCAACCTGCTGCGCCTGCTGCAACTGACGGCACCAGTGCAGGAACTCCTGATGAGCGGCCAGCTCGACATGGGCCACGCCCGTGCCCTGCTGCCAGTCTCCAGCGGCCAGCAAATCGGCCTGGCCCAGCGCATTGTGCAGAAGGATCTGTCGGTGCGCGAAACCGAACGCCTGGTCCAGCAACTGCTCAATCCGCCGAAAAAGACGGCCGAAGCAGCCGTCAACCGCGACCTGCTGCGCCTGCAGGAAGAACTGTCCGACAGCCTGGGCGCCAGTGTCGCCATCCGTTCGAGCAAGAAGGGCAGCGGCAAGGTCACCATCGACTTCGCCAGCCTCGATCAGCTCGACGGCCTGATTTCCCGACTGCGGGTGTAAGCGATGCAGTCAAGCGAAACCAGCCGGCGATGCGGGAAAACCCTTGCTTTTTGCACTGCGGAAATTGACTCATCTAGAAGACTTCGATACACTTGTAAGGTTTTTGGACGAGGCACGCTTTGCACCCGCAAGTAAGCTGGATACTCAGCCGGCAAGCGGCATTGACAATGGCATTGGCACTGTTGGCCATCCTGTTGCTCGATGCAAACGCGGCAGTCTCTGTCCTGATCGGGGGATCAATCGGAATCGTCGCCAATCTCGGGTATGTCCTGAGAGCGTTGCGCATGAATTCGGGGAACGATCCGGTCAAGAGTTATCGGGCGCAAGCCGCTGGAGAGGGATTCAAGTTTGCCCTGACTCTCGCCGGGTTTGCGCTGGTGTTTTTGGGGTACAAGGAGGTTGCGGTACTGCCGCTCTTTCTTGGATACGCATCAACCTTTGTCATCTACTGGATGGCACTGCTGAAGAATCGCTAGGCTGACTGGAGAAAACATGAGCGCAGAAGGCGGCACCGCTGGTTATATTCAACACCACCTGACCAATCTC
>JBAQDI010000003.1:0-294015 GCA_049294655.1 Azonexus sp. | reverse complement strand
ATAGCCTGCTGGACCCACCCCTTCCCTTCCCGAACAGGACCGTGAAACAGCAAAGCGCCGATGATAGTGAGCTTCCGCTCGCGAAAGTAGGTCACCGCCAGGCTCCCCATTCAAAGCCCCGTTAGCTCAAGCTAGCGGGGCTTTGCCGTTTACCGGAATAATTTCAAAAATTCGGGAACAAAAAAAACCGGCCAGGATTAAGCCCGCCGGGGTTTTCTTGATGAGCGTGCTTGGGCGGCCTTGTCCCCGTCGAAAACATTCCCCTGTCGTTGGTCGGCAACAAAATGGCCAGTACAATCCTCGCCCTCAATGCGCCAGGGGAACTGATCCCACTGCAGCGTGGTCTGCTTTATGGGGCCGTGATACCAAGGGGGAAAACATGGGAACTGGCGGGAAATCGATTGAAACGGACGAGAGAATTCCTGTCCTCCAGTCAGCCGTGCAGCATTTGCGCAACGGCAAGTTCGATGTGGATATTCCTGCCGAGCCGCTTGATGCAGTGGGGATTCTTGGTCTGGAACTGACCCGGCTGGCCGAAACGCTGGAGTTGAACTACCAGCAAACCCAGAAAATCCAGCATATTGCCGAGCAGGTCACGGGCGGCCTGTTTCTCGACGAGGTGCTGGAAAAGGTGTTCGAGAGCTTTCGTTCGGTGATTCCCTACCATCGTCTGGGGGCCGCCTTTCTCAGTGATGACAAGGCTTGTCTGACCCATTACTGGGGGCGCTCCGATGCCGACATGCTCAATATTTCACCGGGCTATAGCGCTGCCATGCAGGGCAGCAGCCTGCAACGCGTGATCGAGACCGGCAAGCCGCGCATCATCAACGATCTCGAAAGCTACCTGGCGGAGCACCCGGAGTCCGACTCAAGCCGGCTGGTCATGGCCGAGGGTGTGCGTTCCAGCCTGACCTGTCCGCTGATTGCCCACGGCAAGCCGATCGGCCTGCTGTTTTTTTCGAGCTTCGAGAAAAATACTTACGAAAACGTCCATCAGGGCGTTTTCCTCCGTCTGGCTCTGCAGCTTTCCTTGCTGGTCGAGAAGAGCCGCCTTTATCAGCAGCTGTATGAGGTCAATCAGGAGTTGCGCGAAGCCAAGCGCATTCTCCAGGATCAGGCCATGCATGATGACCTGACCGGGCTCTACAACCGGCGGGCCATCATGAATCTGCTGGAAACGCGCTTGTCGCGGGCGCGCCGCGAGAACTTGCCGCTCTGCCTGATCATGATCGACATCGACTTTTTCAAGAAGATCAATGATGGCCATGGCCACCTGGTTGGCGACCGCGCGCTGAAGATGGTCGCTGACCGTTTAAGTCGCGGTGTCCGGGATTACAACCGGGTCGGTCGTTATGGCGGCGAGGAGTTCATTATCGTGCTCGATGGTGAGGATGCGGAGGTTGCTGAACAGATTGCCGAGCGCCTGCGGCTTGCCATCGATCAGGAGACCCTGGTTGATGGCGGACATCGGGTGCGGCTGACGATCAGTCTCGGTCTGGCGATGGCCAGTCGGGTGGCCGATCTCGATCCGCACCAGTTGATCGCCATCGCCGATCAGGCCCTGTACGACGCCAAGCAGAACGGCCGCAATCAGGTCAAGGTGCGGCGGGTCGCCTGAGGGCCGGCCGCCGCCCCCGGTGCAGGCTTGCGGGGCGACGGGGGGCTCAGAAACCGATCTTGCGACTACGCCCCATCCTGGCCTGCTCGAAATCGGCCGCTTCCAGCCAGTTGCGCCCTTCCAGCTTGGCTGTGCCGAAGGCGGCGAGCAGGCGTTTCTTCATGTCGCGCGGCGGCAATGAACCGAGGCGTTCGAGCACGCTTTCTTCGGCTTCCGGCGGGAAGCCCCAGTCGTGCTGGCTGACGATTTCGCGATACAGCGCGGCAGCGATGCTGATCGCGGCGTCGTGATCCGGGCGCGGCACTTCATAGACATTCATGCGGTTGAGGATGGGTTCCGGGATGCTGCGTTCGTCGTTGGCCGTGGTAACCCACAGGATGTGCGAGGCGTCGATGTCGATATCGATGAACTCGTCCTTGAAGGCGCGTGCCGTGTCGTGTTCGAGCAGACTGTACAGGGCACCCATCGGGTCGTAGCGTGAATCGCCGCCGGCCTTGTCGATCTCGTCGAGCACCACGATGGGGTTGGCGTAGTCGCCATGCACCAAAGTGTGCGCCACCTTGCCCGGCTTGGCGTTGTTCCATTGCGATGAGGCGCCGGACAGGACCCAGCCGGCGGTCAAGGCGCTCATCGAGATGAATTCGTGGCCGGTACCGAGGCGGGCCGCCAGTTCGCGGGCGAAATGCGTCTTGCCGATGCCCGGCTCGCCGAGCAGCAGGATGGGCGTGAAGCTCATCGGCTCGTTGCCGGCCACCGATAGCGCGATGTACTTCCTGAGATCGTCGATGACGTCGCTGAAATTGGGGCAGCTAGCGTAGAGATCGTCGATCATCCCGGCATCGGTCGGGCGGATCAGGAAGCGCCCGCCGCCGCGCTGTTTCATCTTGTCGTACAGGGTGGCGAGTGCTTCGTTGCGGTTGCCGGCAGCCTCTTCCATGGCGCGTTCGATGGCGGCCACGTCGTAGATGGTGCGTTCTTCGGCGACAGCGAGTCGGATGTCGGTATGAGCCATGATGAATCCTCCTGTTGCGACATGTGCTTCTTGTGAAAGCAGGGATGCCAGAGCGTGATTCCCGAACTGCAGTCTTTTCCTAGCATTTCCCGTTCCAGCTTTTTGTCGCGGGTGACTTGCACGCCATCGGGAATGCCGGCATTGTTGCCGGTGTTTTCGCCAAGGGGGATGATCGATGGAGCGCTTTACCATTTCGCTGGACGAGTCGCTGGCCAGCCAGTTCGACGAACTGATCGCGGCGCGCGGCTACAGCAACCGCTCGGAAGCGGTGCGCGACCTGATTCGCGGCGCCATCGAGAGCGATCGCCAGCGCGATCCGCCGGCCGGCCATTGTGTTGCTAACCTGTCCTACGTGTACAACCACCACGAGCGGGAACTGGCCGAACGCATCACCGGCCTGCAGCACGACCACCACGACCTGACCGTGGCCGCCATGCACAGCCATCTCGATCACGACAATTGTCTGGAAACCGTCATTCTCAAGGGCGCGACTGCCGAGGTCCGCCAATTCGCCGATCTGCTGATGGCCGAAAGTGGCGTGCGCCACGGCCATCTCAATGTGATTGCCCTCGAACCCGAGCATCATCATGCCCACGACGAACACGGTGCGGACCATGTCCACTACCGGCCGGCCCGCTGATTTGGGCGCCGATTCGCCATTGCCGGCGGCTACCGAGCAACTCGGCGAGCAGGCCTGGATCGAGGTCATCCAGAAAATGGATGAGGTCTACAACGACCTCCTACAGTACGAAGTGGCGCTCGAAGAGAAGAATGCTGCGCTCGAGGAGTCGCATCAGTTCATCGAGAGCGTGCTCGCCTCGATGTCGGACATCCTGATCGTCTGTGACCGCAACGGCAATATCGAGGAGGTCAATTCTTCGCTCTCCCACATTTCCGGCAAGACGGCGGGAGAGCTGCAGCACAAGCCGGTCTTTGACCTTTTTGCCGACGATGTCGAGCGGGCCAAGGCGCGCGACATCTTTGCCCGCTTCGGGCGCGAGGGCGTGCACGACTGCGAGTTCTTTTTGCGTGCCGGTGACGGGGCGACCGTGCCGGTCTCGATGAACTGCACACCGCGCCTGTCGCAGACCGGCAAGCTCATGGGCATGGTCGTCACCGGTCGGCCGGTCGGCGAATTGCGCCGCGCCTATTCGGCCCTGCGCCAGGCACACGACGATCTGAAACGCACGCAAGGGCAATTGCTGCACGCCGAGAAAATGGTCTCGCTGGGCCGCCTGGTGGCCGGCGTCGCGCATGAACTCAATAACCCGATCAGCTTTGTGCTCGGCAACGTGCTCTCACTGCAGCGTTACGCCGGTCGCCTTGGCGCCTATCTGAATGCCGTGCATGCCAGCCCGGCGGCGACCGACGCAGGCTTGCAGGCAATGCGCGCCGAACTGCGCATCGACCGCATCGTCGCCGACATGCCACAACTGATCGACGGCATGATCGAAGGTGCCGAGCGCACGCGTGACATCGTCGATGCGCTGAAGCGTTTTTCCGCCGTCGACAAGATGCAGCCCGAGCAGGTCAGCCTCAACGAGGTGGTCGAGCGCTCGGTGCGCTGGGTAGTGCAGAGCGCCGCGGCAAAATTCGCCGTCGACGTCGATTTGCCAGCGGATTTGCACTGCTCCGGTTCGTCGGGCCAGTTGCAGCAGGTCGTCATGAACCTCATCCAGAATGCCTGCGATGCGACGGCCAGCCAGCCCCTGGCGACGCTGAAGATTGTCGGCAACCGGGCCGACGGGATGGCAATGCTGCGCTTTACCGACAACGGCCCCGGTATCAGCGAGGCGCATCTTGGTCGCCTGTTCGAACCGTTTTTTACGACGAAGCCGGTCGGCCAGGGTACCGGGCTCGGTCTGTCGATCAGTTACGGCATCATTGAGCGGCACGGCGGCCACCTGACGGCGGGCAATGCGCCGCAAGGTGGGGCGGAATTCGTCTTGTCACTGCCTGTGGAAAGTTGCTGACCACTTTTTGCCCGCAGTCGCCGGGGAAATTGCGCCGTTTCAATACGGACAATGACTTATTGCGCTGGCACGCAACTTGTATGAAGATTGAAAAATCATTCATACGGATGCCATGGAAACCCTGTCCACCGACTGGCTGTCGCTGCTCATCCTGACCTTCGTGCTCGGCATGAAGCACGGATTCGACGCCGACCATCTCGCCACCATTGACGGCCTGACCCGCTACAACGCGCGGCAGCGGCCGGCCCTGGCGCGTTACTGCGGCACGCTGTTCTCGCTCGGTCATGGCGCCGTGGTCATGGCCATCGCCCTCGGCGTCTCGGCCATCGCCGGACGCTGGGAAGTACCGGCCTGGTTCGGCCTGCTTGGCTCGCTGATTTCCATCGCCTTCCTGGTCGCCCTCGGCAGCCTCAACCTGGCTGCCGTGCTCGCCGCCGGGCCGGACCAGATCGTCCAGCCGGTCGGCCTCAAGGGCAAGCTGCTCGGCAACCTGCGCCATGTTTCGCATCCGGCGCTGATCGCACTGGTCGGCGCCCTGTTTGCGCTGTCCTTCGATACCCTGTCGCAGGCCGCCTTCTTCGCCCTGACCGCAACCCAGTTCGGCGGCTGGGAACACGCGCTGATCCTCGCTTCGCTGTTTATGCTCGGCATGCTGCTCACCGACGGCATCAACGGCCTGTGGATCGCCCGCCTGATCGCCCGTGCCGACCAGGTGGCGCTGGTCGCCTCGCGCGTCATGGGCCTGGTCGTTTCCGGCATCAGCCTGCTGGTCGCCGCTTTCGGCGCCGCCAAGCTGCTGTCGCCGGCGGTCGATGCCTGGAGCGAAGGCAAGGAGCTGGTTTTCGGGTTCATGCTGGTGGCGATCATCGCATTGAGCTTTGTCGCGGCGCTGCGCCTGACGCGTCGGCCGGCCGTGGCCTGATTCATTTATTTGGGGGGGGCGGGCGACCGGCCTTTTTTGCCGATGCGGTTAAGACAAAAAATAATTTACTCATATTTGTGGCTCGCCTGCGGTGGCGTGGCGGCGGAAGAGGCGGTCCAGCTCTCGCCAGTCGAGGTACGCGCCCAGACCGAGAATCTCGAAGGCCTCGCGACGGCGGGTAGCGAGGGCGTGGTGTCCAGCCAGCGTCTGGCCGCCGTGCCGATGCTGCGGCCCGGCGAGGCGCTGGAGATGGTGCCCGGCCTGATCGTCACGCAGCATGCCGGCGACGGCAAGGCCAACCAGTATTTTCTGCGCGGTTTCAATCTTGACCACGGTACCGATTTCGCGACTTACGTCGGCGGCGTGCCGGTCAACATGCCGACGCATGCGCACGGCCAGGGCTACACCGATCTCAATTTCCTGATCCCGGAACTGGTCGACCAGATCAGTTACCGCAAGGGCCCGTATTACGCTGCGGAGGGCGATTTCTCGTCGGCCGGCGCGGCGCACATCGACACCCGGCGCCGTATCGACGGCACGCTGGCGCAACTGACGCTCGGCCAGAACGGCTACGCGCGCAGCCTGATTGCCGGCTCGCCGGAA
Source organism: Azonexus sp. (assembly GCA_049294655.1). Classification (GTDB taxonomy): domain Bacteria; phylum Pseudomonadota; class Gammaproteobacteria; order Burkholderiales; family Rhodocyclaceae; genus Azonexus. The sequence continues at coordinate 287,887 of JBAQDI010000003.1, read as the reverse complement.
CTGGCCGGCGGCCATCTGCTTTACGGCCTGGAACTGTTCCACAACGACGGTCCGTGGCAGGTCGACGAGCATTACCGCAAGCTGAATGGCGTGCTCAGTTACAGCCAGGGCACGCGTAACAACGGCTTTGCCATCACTGGCATGGTCTATCGCGGGCGCTGGACCTCGACCGACCAGATTGCCGAGCGGGCCATCGACAGCGGCGCGGTTGACCGTTACGGTTCGCTCGATCCGAGCACCGGCGGCGAGACCGAGCGCTACAGCCTGTCCGGCGAATGGGCGAAGCATTGGGGCAATGCGCAGAGCAAGGCGAATGTCTGGTGGCTGCAATCGAGCCTCGACCTGTGGTCCAACTTTCAGTACTGCCTGAACAACGGCTGCCCGCCGGGTGACCAGTTCAAGCAGTTCGAGCGCCGCCAGGCCAGCGGTTTTGCGGCATCGCATGCGATTTTCGACACCTGGGCCGGCTTCGTCGTCGAAAACAGTTTCGGCCTGCAAACGCGCATCGACCGCCTGAGCCCGGTCGGCCTGTACGCGACGAGCAATCGCGAAACCTTGTCCACCATCCGCGAAGACAAGGTCACGCAGCGCAACATCGGGTTGTGGGTGCAGAACGAAACGCGGTGGACCGACTGGTTCCGTTCGATCCAGGGCCTGCGTGCCGATGCCTACGACTTTACGGTCGACGCCAGTTTAAGTGCCAATTCCGGCCGGGCCAGCGACCAGATGCTGACTCCCAAGCTGGCACTGGTCTTCGGGCCGTGGCGGAAGACCGAGCTCTATCTCAATTACGGGCACGGCTTTCATTCCAATGATGCGCGCGGCACGACGATACGCGTCGATCCGACCGACGGTGTGACGCCGGTCAGCAAGGTGCAGCCGTTGGTGCGCACGCGTGGCTACGAAATCGGTGTGCGTTCGGAAGTCCTGCCTGGCTGGCAGTCGACCGTTGCGCTCTGGCAACTGACCGCCGCCTCGGAGTTGCTCTTCGTCGGCGATGCCGGCACGACCGAAGCGTCGCGCCCGTCGCGGCGTTACGGTGTCGAATGGACCAATCTCTACGTGCTGTCCGACTGGCTGGCGCTTGATGCCGACCTTGCCTGGTCGCATGCCCGCTTCCGCGACCACGATCCGGTCGTCGGTGACTACATTCCGGGGGCGGTGACCGGCACGGCCAATCTCGGCCTGACCCTGGACAATCTCGGGCCGTGGTACGGCGCCTTGCGCCTGCGTTATTTCGGGCCGCGACCGTTGATCGAGGACAATTCGGTGCGCTCTTCGGCATCGACGCTGACCAACCTGCGCATCGGCTACAAGATCGACAAGCGCACGCAACTGGCGCTCGACGTGTACAACCTGTTCGACCGCAAGGTGAATGACATCGAATACTGGTATTGCTCGCGCACTGCCGGCGAGGCGGCCAATCCGGCCGGTTGCGCCGACGGAACGGCCGGAGGCTACGACGACCGGCACATTCATCCGAGCGAACCGCGCAGCTTCCGCCTGACCCTGTCGCACCGGTTCTAGGCCGGAGTGGATCCCGGCAAGACCGACCCGTGGCGGCTTTCGGATTGTACGTAGTTCCCAGCGTAATTCATAATTACGCTTTCGGCCCCCAAAAAGTTGGAGTAATCTACGGGGTTTTCCCTAACAGACAAACCCTCAGGAGAATCCGTGGAAAAGGATCTGCGCGAAGCCGCTCTCGAATACCATCGCTGGCCCACCCCGGGCAAGATTTCCGTACGCCCGACCAAGGGCCTGACCAACCAGCGCGATCTGGCGCTGGCCTACTCGCCGGGCGTTGCCGCCGCCTGTGACGCGATCGTCGAAGATCCGGCCACCGCCGCCTGGTACACCTCGCGCGCCAATCTGGTTGGCGTCATCACCAACGGCACGGCCGTGCTTGGCCTCGGCAACATCGGCCCGCTTGCCGCCAAGCCGGTGATGGAAGGCAAGGGCTGCCTGTTCAAGAAATTCGCCGGGATCGACGTGTTCGACATCGAATTGTCGGAAAACGATCCGGACAAGCTGATCGACATGATCGCCGCCATGGAGCCGACGCTCGGTGGCGTGAACCTCGAAGACATCAAGGCCCCGGAGTGCTTCTACATCGAAGAGAAGCTCAAGGAGCGGATGAATATTCCGGTCTTCCACGATGATCAACACGGCACGGCGATCATTTCTGCCGCCGCCATGCTCAATGGCCTGAAGGTCGTCGGCAAGAAAATCGACGAAATCAAGGTGGTCTGTTCGGGCGCCGGTGCGGCTGCGATTTCCTGCCTGAACCTGTGGTGCCAGCTCGGCGTCAAGCGCGAGAACGTCACCGTCTGTGATTCCAAGGGCGTCATTTACGTCGGGCGTCCTGGAAACATCGACGCAACCAAGGCGCGTTACGCCCAGAATACCGAAGCCCGTACCCTGGGCGATGCCATGGTCGACGCCGACGTCTTCCTCGGTCTGTCGGCTGCCGGTGTCGTCAAGCAGGAGATGGTGGTCAGCATGGCCGAAAAGCCGATGGTTTTCGCGCTCGCCAACCCGACCCCGGAAATCATGCCCGAGCTGGTGCAGGAAGTCCGCCCGGATGCGATCATCGCGACTGGCCGTTCCGACTATGTGAACCAGGTCAACAACGTGCTGTGCTTCCCCTTCATTTTCCGCGGCGCACTCGATGTCGGCGCGACGCGCATTACCGAAGAAATGAAGATGGCCAGCGTCAAGGCCATCGCCGAACTGGCCGAAGCCGAAGTCACCGATGAAGTGGCCATGGCCTTCCCGGATCAGACCATCGTTTTCGGCCCGGAATACCTGATTCCCAAGCCCTTCGATCCGCGCCTGATCGTCAAGATCGCGCCGGCCGTCGCCCAGGCCGCCATGGATTCGGGTGTCGCCACCCGCCCGATTACCGACTGGGATGCCTATCGCGCCAAGCTGTCGGAATTCGTCTATCACACCGGTGTCGGCATGCGGGCGATCTTCCAGGCCGCCCGCCAGGCCCAGGGCAAGCGCATCATCTTCGCCGAAGGTGAGGACGAGCGCGTGCTGCGTGCTGCCCAGGTCGTCATCGAAGAAAAGTTCGCCCGGCCGATCCTCGTCGGTCGCCCGGCCGTCATCGAGCACCGTCTGGCCAAGGCCAGCCTGCGCATCAAGCCGGGGGTCGATTTCGATATCGTTAATCCGGAATCCGACGAACGTTATCGCGAATGCTGGACGGCTTATCACAAGCTCATGGCGCGGCGGGGCGTGACGCCAGCCATCGCCAAGGAGGCCCTGCGTCGCAAGCCGACGCTGATTGGCGCCCTGTTGCTCAAACTCGGTTACGCCGACGGCATGATCTGTGGCATGACCGGCCAGTTCAGCCATCACATGGGCGTTATCGAGCAGATCATCGGCAAGCGCGAGGGGGTCAATACCCTGGCGGCGATGAATTACCTGATGCTGCCCGGTCGCTCGCTGTTCATCTGCGACACCCACATCAACGAAAACCCGAACGCCGAGCAGATCGCCGAGATGACGGTCAACGCGGCCGAACAGGTCAAGCGTTTCGGCGTGCAGCCGAAGGTCGCCTTGCTGTCGCATTCCAATTTCGGTTCGGGTTCTTCCGAATCGGCCCGCAAGATGGGCCGCGCCGCTGAGCTGGTGGCAACGCTGAGCAAGGGCGAAATTGAAGTCGACGGCGAAATGCACGGCGACTCGGCGCTTTCCGAAGCGCTGCGTAGCGTGGCGAACCCCGATTCGTCGCTGAAGGGCGAAGCCAATCTGCTGATCATGCCGAACATCGATGCCGCCAACATCTCCTACAACCTGCTGAAGATGACGGCGGGCGAAGGCGTGACGATTGGCCCCATCCTGCTCGGTGCCGCCCGTCCGGTGCATGTCCTGACCTCGACCGCCACCGTGCGTCGCCTGGTCAACATGACGGCCCTGGCTGTGGTTGAGTCGATGGAACGCTAAGCAACAACAGCAAGCGAATCAAAAAAAGCGCCGGCAGGGTAACCCGCTGGCGCTTTTTATTTGTGCGGCAAGGTGACTCAGGCGGCTAGTGCGGCCAGCAATTTACCGTGAATGCCGCCGAAACCGCCATTGCTCATGACCAGGATCTGGTCGCCAGGGCGAGCGGCTGCAACGATCTTGCACACAAGTTCGTCGATATTGTCCTCAACAACCGCGCGATCACCCATGGGCGCCAGGGCCTCGCGCGCATCCCAGCCGAGATTGGCGGCGTAGCAGAAGGCACTATCGACTTCGCTCAGGCTGGCCGGCAACTGGCTTTTCATGGTGCCTAGCTTCATGGTGTTCGAACGCGGTTCAAGCACGGCCAGGATACGGGCCGTGCCGACCTTGCGGCGCAGGCCGGCGACCGTGGTGGCGATGGCGGTCGGGTGATGCGCGAAATCGTCGTAAACAGTAATGCCGCGCACTTCGCCGCGCACTTCCATGCGCCGTTTGACGTTGATGAAGCGGGATAGTGCTTCCAGTCCCTTGTCCAGCGGCACGCCGACGTGGCGCGCCGCCAGCAGGGCAGCGCAGGCATTGGCGCGATTGTGCTCGCCGGACAGTGCCCAGATGCAGCGCCCGATCTCGCCCTGCGGACCATGCAGGACCAGTTCGCCGCTGGCATCATCGCCAGTGACGCGATAGCCGGCCGGATCGTTGAAGCGTTCGACCGGTGTCCAGCGGCCGCGCGCCAGGACGCGTTCGAGACTGGCTTCGCCGGCATTCGAGATAATCAGGCCGGAGGCGGGCAGGGTGCGCACGAGGTGGTGGAACTGTGTTTCGATGGCTGCCAGATCGGCGAAGATGTCGGCGTGATCGAATTCCAGGTTGTTCAAAACCACGGTGCGCGGCCTGTAATGCACGAACTTGGAGCGCTTGTCGCAGAAGGCGGTATCGTATTCGTCGGCTTCGATGACGAAAAACGGGGTATCGCCGAGGCGGGCCGAGACGCCGAAATTGAGCGGCACGCCACCGATCAGGAAACCCGGCGCCATGTTGGCATCTTCAAGGATCCAGGCCAGCATCGAAGCGGTGGTCGTCTTGCCATGGGTGCCGGCGACGCCGAGCACCCAGCGTCCCTGCAGGACGTTCTCGGCCAGCCATTGCGGTCCGGAAACATAGGGCAGGCCCTTGTCGAGCACGGCTTCGAGCAGCGGGTTGCCGCGTGAAATGGCATTGCCGACGACGAACACGTCCGGATTCAGGGCTAGTTGCTCGCTGCCGAAGCCTTCGATGAGGTCGACGCCGGCGGCGCGTAACTGGTCGCTCATCGGCGGATAGACATTGGCGTCGCAGCCGGTGACGCGATGCCCGGCGGCAACCGCCAGTTGGGCGACGCCGCCCATGAAGGTGCCGCAGATACCCAGAATATGAATGTGCATGTCACATAGACCCGTTAGAATGGGGGCGATTTTACCCTGATTGAGCGACCATGCCCCGTCATGAACGGCCCCGCCCGAACCTTGCTGCCCGGGCCAGTATTGCCGCTGCCGCTGCCCGCCTGATGGCGGAAGATGGCATTTCCGATTATCACCACGCCAAACGTAAGGCAGCCCGCCAACTGGGTTTGCCCGAGCACACGCCCTACCCGGACAATGCCGAAATCGATGTCGAGTTGCGGGCCTATCGCAGCCTGTATCAGGATGAAGGTCATGGTGAAATGCTCCGTGAGCAGCGTCAGGCGGCGCTCGAAACCCTGGAGTTGCTGGCGGACTTTCGACCCTACCTGACCGGTTCTGTGCTCGACGGCACAGCCGGCGAGCATTCAGCCATCGATATCCTGCTTTTTGCCGACAGCGCAAAAGAGGTTGAGATCTTCCTGCTTAATCGCGATATTGCCTTTCAACATGCCGAGCCGCGTAACGAACGAGCCGAAGCCGTGCTGGTGCTCGAAACGGATGTCGCCGACGTCAATCTGGTGATCTTTCCGCCGCAGATGGAACGGGTGACGATGAAACACCGTGATGGTCGTTCGCGCGAACGGATTCGCGCCGAGGCCCTGCGTGCCTTACTTTTGGAATAGGCTGGACAAAATGCGGCTATTTGCGGCAAACTTGCAGCTATGAAGAAGCAAAAAACTGCTTCCAAGTCGGTTGAACGGGCCCGCATCCTGGTGCTGCATGGCCCCAATCTCAACCTGCTTGGCACTCGCGAACCCGAACATTACGGTCGGGTGACCCTGTCGGACATCAACATGGCGCTGGCCCGCATGGCGGAGGCGGCCGAGGTTGATCTTGAGGCCTTCCAGAGCAATCACGAAGGGGCCCTGATCGAGCGCATCCATGCGGCTCGCGAACAGGGCGTGCGGGCCATCGTCATCAATCCTGCTGCCTACACGCATACCAGCGTCGCGTTGCGCGATGCACTGGCGGCCGTGGCGATTCCGTTTGTCGAGGTGCATCTTTCCAATGTGCATGCCCGGGAGCCTTTCCGGCAGCACTCGTACTTCTCCGACCTGGCCATTGGCGTCATTTGCGGCCTGGGTCATGAGGGCTATCTGCTGGCCCTCGAGTACCTGCTTAACAAAATCAACATTGAATAGTCCGGCTTCGTGCCGGCTTCTTGCGCCGAACGGTGCAATTCAGAAGGGAGTCATCCATGGATCTGCGTAAACTCAAAAAATTGATCGACCTCGTTCAGGAATCGGGTATTTCCGAACTGGAAGTCACCGAAGGTGAAGAAAAGGTGCGTATCGTCAAGAATTACGGTGCCGTTGCCGCGCCGCAACAATACTATGCTGCCCCGGCTCCGGTTGCTGCCCCGGTCGCCTCGACGGTCAATCTCGATGACGAAGATGATCTGCCGGAAGGCCACGTCGTCAAGTCGCCGATGGTCGGTACCTTCTACCGCTCGCCGTCGCCCGGTGCTGAAGCCTTTGTTCAGGTTGGCCAGAGCGTGAAGCAGGGCGAAACCCTGTGCATCATCGAAGCCATGAAGCTGCTCAACGAGATCGAAGCCGACGCTTCCGGCGTCATCAAGGCCATCCTGCTCGACAATGGCGAGCCGGTTGAATTCGGCGAGCCGCTGTTCGTGATTGGCTGACCATGGCCATGTTTGAAAAGATTCTGATCGCCAACCGTGGGGAGATTGCCCTGCGGATTCAGCGCGCCTGCCGCGAACTCGGTATCAAGACCGTCGTCGTCTATTCCGAGGCTGACCGTCATGCCAAGTATGTCAAGCTGGCCGACGAGTCGGTGTGTATCGGCCCGGCTTCGTCCACGCTGAGTTACCTGAATGTGCCGGCGATCATTTCGGCGGCTGAAGTCACCGATGCCCAGGCCATTCACCCGGGTTACGGCTTCCTGTCCGAAAATGCCGATTTTGCCGAACGCGTTGAGACCTCTGGTTTTGTCTTCATCGGGCCGCGCGCCGAAACCATTCGCCTGATGGGCGACAAGGTGTCGGCCAAGGCGGCGATGAAGGAAGCCATGGTGCCTTGCGTGCCGGGTTCAGAAGGTGCCCTGCCGGAAGACCCGAAGGAAATCGTCAAGATCGCCCGGGCCGTCGGTTACCCGGTGATCATCAAGGCGGCCGGTGGCGGCGGTGGTCGCGGCATGCGTGTGGTGCACACCGAAGCGGCCCTGGTCAATGCCGTGGCGCTGACCCGGCAGGAAGCCGGCCAGTTCTTCGGCAACCCGGCCGTGTACATGGAAAAGTATCTGGAAAACCCGCGTCACGTGGAAATCCAGGTGCTGGCCGACGAATACAAGAGTGCGATCTATCTCGGCGAACGCGACTGCTCGATGCAGCGCCGTCACCAGAAGGTCATCGAAGAAGCGCCGGCCCCGCATATCCCGGCCCGCCTGATCGCCCGCATCGGCGAGCGTTGCGCCGAAGCCTGCCGCAAGATCGGCTATCGCGGCGCCGGCACTTTCGAATTCCTGTACGAAAACAACGAGTTCTATTTCATTGAAATGAACACTCGCGTCCAGGTCGAACACCCGGTGACCGAAATGATCACCGGCGTCGATATCGTCCAGGAACAGATCCGTGTCGCCGCCGGCGAGAAACTGCGCTACAAGCAGAAGGACATCGTGTTCCGCGGGCATGCCATCGAATGCCGCATTAACGCCGAAGATCCCTTCACGTTCGTGCCCTGTCCGGGCAAGATCGAGTTCTATCACCCGCCCGGCGGTCCCGGCATCCGGGTCGATACGCATATTTACCAGGGCTATACCGTGCCGTCGCATTACGACTCCATGGTCGCCAAGGTCATTGCCTATGGCGATACCCGTGAGCAGGCCATCCGGCGCATGCGCATCGCCTTGTCCGAGATGAGCATCCAGGGCATCAAGACCAATATCCCGCTGCACCAGGAACTGATGCAGGACGCCCGCTTTGTCGAAGGTGGCACGAGCATTCACTACCTCGAACAGAAGCTCGCCGACAAGGGCGAAGTGAAGAGCTGACATGGGCTGGCAAAACGTCAGTTTCCTGACCGATGTGGTGCACGCCGAGCCGCTGTGCGACGCCTTGCTTGAAGCCGGCGCACTGTCGGCCAGCATCGAGGATGCCGACGCCGGCACGCCGGACGAGCAGCCGCAGTTCGGCGAGCCGGGCTCGGTCAATTCGCCGGGCTGGCAGCGCTCGCGCATCATCGTCCTGCTCGAGCCGGAGGCCGATGTTGCGGCCCTGCTGGCGACGGCTGGGCAAGCCATCGGCCTGAACGAAGTGCCGGAGTTCACGATCGAGGAGGTCGCCGAACAGAACTGGGTGCAACTGACCCAGTCGCAGTTCGACCCGATCCGTGTTTCCGAGCGCCTGTGGATCGTGCCCTCGTGGCATGAGTCGCCCGACCCGGCTGCGGTCAACCTGATTCTCGATCCGGGCATGGCCTTCGGTACCGGTTCGCACCCGACCACCCGGCTTTGCCTTGAATGGCTGGAACGCACCGTCGATGCCGATTGCACTGTGCTCGACTACGGTTGTGGCTCCGGCATTCTGGCCATCGCCGCGGCGCGTCTTGGGGCGGGGCGCGTTGCCGGGGTCGATATCGATCCGCTGGCCGTCGAGGCAGCGCGGGCCAATGCCGAGCGTAATGGCGTCAGCGCACTGTTTGCCGACTCGGCAGAGCCGGTAGCCGGCGAGTATGATGTCGTCGTGGCCAATATCCTCTCCAATCCCTTGCGTGTCCTGGCTCCGGCCATCTGCGCCCACGTCCGCTCCGGCGGCCGGCTGGCGCTGTCCGGCATCCTCCGCGAGCAGGCTGAAGAGATCATCGGCATCTACGCCCAGTGGCTGCCCATGCAGGTCGCCGATGTCCGCGAGGACTGGGTCTGCCTGAGCGGAGTCAAGCCCTGATGCGGACAGGCTGCCCGGCCTGCAACACGGTTTTCCGTGTTACCTCCGAGCAGTTGCGCCTGAAGGCCGGCAAGGTCCGTTGCGGACATTGCCAGACCGTATTCAATGCTTTTGACCGCCTGATTCCCGATCCTGTGGACATTCCGCTGGGCCCCAGGGGCGGCCCGAATGTCCCGGAGAGCTCATTTGAGGCGCCGGTCGAGATCACGATAATGCCGGTTTCGCCGCAGTTCGAGGACGAAGCAGAATATCTGCCCGAACCCGAACCCGAACCCGAACCCGAACCCGAACCCGAACCGGAGCCGGAGCCAGAACCCGAGCCGGAGCCAGAACCCGAGCCGGAGCCAGAACCCGAGCCAGAGCCAGAGCCAGAGCCAGAGCCAGAGCCAGAGCCAGAGCCAGAGCCAGAGCCAGAGCCAGAGCCAGAGCCAGAGCCAGAGCCAGAGCCAGAGCCAGAGCTGCCGCCGGTCGAAAAGCTGGCCGACGAGGAAGTGTTGCCGGAAACTCCGGAAGAAACGACGCTGGCGGCCCGCGAAGTCGGGCTGGTCGCGATTCGCGAACTTAACGAGACGGCCAGTCACAACCGCTGGGCGGCAGGAACGCTGGCCGGCAGCGGGCTGGGTGCCTTCGACAGCGAATCGGCGAAGCGTGCAGTGTGGCCCTTCGTGCTGTTTTCCCTGCTCTTGCTCGTACTGCTGCTCGGCCAGTTGGCCTTCCACTTCCGCAGTGAGATCGTCCTGCGCCTGCCGTCGGCGGCCAGCCTGTACGAAATGGCGGAAATCGATGTGCCGCTGCCGCGCAATGTCGAACTGGTCGCCATCGATACTTCTGATTTGCAGTCGGACAACCAGCGCGGCATGTTCGTGCTGCAGGCCACCTTGCGCAACCGGGCGCCTTACGCCCAGGCCTGGCCCGACCTCGAGCTGACCCTGACCGATACCCACGACAGCATCGTTTCGCGCCGCGTCCTCGCGCCTGGCGATTACCTGCCGCCGAGTGCCCCGCCGGCGGCCTTCCCGGCCAATGGCGAAACGGCCGTGCGCCTGTGGGTCGAGGCCAAGGACACCGGCGCCGCCGGTTATCGCCTGTACATCTTTTACCCCTGAGAATTTTCGATGACTACCCTGATCTGCGGTTCGCTGGCTTTCGACAACATCATGGTCTTTCCCGACCGTTTCAAGAACCACATCCTGGCCGAGCAGATCCACATCCTGAACGTCGCCTTCCTGGTGCCCGAACTGCGCCGTGAGTACGGCGGCTGCGCCGGCAACATCGCCTACAACCTGATGCTGCTGGGCGGCGAGCCGATGATCATGGCCACCGTCGGTGACGATGCGCCGCCCTATCTCGAGCGTCTCGACCAGCTCGGCCTGCCGCGCACGCATGTCCGCCAGGTGCCGGGTACCTTCACGGCCCAGGCCTTCATCACGACCGATCTCGACGACAACCAGATCACCGCCTTCCACCCGGGCGCCATGACCTTCTCGCATCTCAACAAGGTCGAGCAGGTGAAGGGCGCCAAACTCGGCATCGTTGCGCCGGACGGCCGCGAAGGCATGCAGCAGCATGCCCGCGATTTCGATGCGGCCGGTGTGCCCTTCATCTTCGATCCGGGCCAGGGTCTGCCGATGTTCAATGGCGACGAACTGCTCGATTTCCTGCGCCTGGCTGACTACGCCTGCTTCAACGACTACGAGGCCAAGCTGGCCTGCGACCGTACCGGGCGCAGCCTCGAACAACTGGCCGGCGAAGTGCAGGCGCTGATCGTGACGCGTGGTGGCGAGGGTTCCGAAATTTACGCCGACGGCCAGCGTATTGAAATTCCTTGCGTCGAAGCCGACCAGGTGCTCGATCCGACTGGCTGCGGTGATGCCTACCGTTCCGGTCTGCTCTACGGCATCGTCAATGGCTACGACTGGCTGACGACAGGACGACTGGCGGCAGTCATGGGCGCCATCAAGATCGCCCATCGCGGCGGGCAGAACCACCAGCCGAGCCGCGAGGAAATCGCCGCCCGCTACCAGCGCGCCTTCGGCTCGCTGCCCTGGTAAGTCCCGGGCGCCTGCAACAAGGGCGTCATCATCGGGCAACGTGCATGTAACACGCCTCGTCCAGACTTGTTCTCCATACCCACAAGGAGAACAAAATGGAACACATCCGCAAGGAAGCGGGGCGCGAACGTGCCAAACGTCCTCAACTGGCGGTCGGCTTTGCCCGCAGCCAGAATGACATTCTCGAAGCCCAGCGCCTGCGCTACCGGGTCTTTGCCGGCGAAATGGGCGCCAACTTGCCGAGCCGCACGCCGGGCGTCGATCACGACATCTATGATCCGTTCTGCGAGCACCTTGTGGTGCGCGACATGGCGAGCGGCGAAGTGGTCGGCACCTATCGCATCCTGGCCCCGGAAAACGCCCGCCAGATCGGTTACTACTCGGAAAACGAATTCGACCTGACCCGTCTGCAGCACCTGCGCCCGCGTCTCGTTGAAATCGGCCGTTCCTGCGTTCATCCCGACTACCGCAGCGGTGCGACGATCACCCTGCTGTGGGCCGGTCTGGCCCAGTACATGGCAGAGAAGAAATACGACTACCTGACAGGTTGCGCCTCGATCAGCATGGCCGACGGCGGGCACATGGCGGCCAGCCTGTATAATCAGCTGTCAGCCCACATGGGGCCGCCGGAATATCGCGTTTTTCCGCGTTGCCCGCTGCCGCTGGCTGCCTTGCAGCAAGACCGGCCGGCCGAAACGCCGGCCCTGATCAAGGGTTACCTGCGCGCCGGTGCCTGGATTTGCGGCGAACCGGCCTGGGATCCCGATTTCAACACGGCCGACCTGCCCATCCTGTTGCCGATGGCCAAGGTGTCGACGCGTTACGCCAAGCATTATCTGGGACAAGAAAGCTGAAACAAACCAATTTTCTGATCCGCTGTTATCGCATGGGCCGCCTGGCCCTGCTGGTACTGGCCGGCCTGTTCGTCACGGCGACTATTTTTCCCTGGTGCAGCCAGGCGGCGCGCCTGCGCCTGAAATCGAGCTGGGCGATTGCCCTGCTCGACAGCCTGGGCGTCGAGGTCGAGGCCGACCTGACGCACGTCACGCCCGGCGCGCTGGTCGTCGCCAACCATGTCTCATGGATCGACATCTACGTGATCAACGCCGCGCTGCCCTCGGCCTTTGTCGCCAAGGCGGAAATCCGTCACTGGCCGGTGATCGGCTGGCTGGCCGCGAAAAACGACACGATTTTCCTGCGCCGGGGCAGCCGCGGCCACGCCCGGATCATCAACGAGGAAATCGGCGACATCCTTGCCACCGGCCAGCATGTCGCCGTTTTCCCGGAAGGTACGACGACCGATGGACGCAGCCTGCTGCATTTTCATGCCGCCCTGCTACAGCCGGCGCTGACCGCCGGCCGGCCGGTCCTGCCAGTGGCGATTTCCTATTGGGAAGTCGATGGCGAGCGCAGCATGGCGCCGCGCTACGACGGCGATATTTCGCTTGGCCAATGCGCGCGGGCCATCCTCTGCCGCAAGCGCCTGATTGCCCGGCTGGTGACCACGCCGCTGCGCGGTCTGCATGGCGAAGATCGCCGCCAGGTCGCGGCGCAGGCGCGCGAGGCCATTGCCCTTGGGGCGCGCCTGCCGATGGCTGCTGCGGAAAGCGGATTGCCTTCGGCAAGCGCCACCATGAGCGCGCACAATGCCGTGTTGGCCGACGCCAACTGAACTTTTGGTTATGACCAAAGTGGCATTCCGTTTTATCTATTCCGCCGATTAGGGGAAAATCAGGCTTTCGCCGGCGGCGGACCCAGATCCGTCCCGGCTGTAACCCTTTTCCAACAGATTGGTGATGCATGGCAACCTACGCCATCGGTGACATTCAGGGCTGTTTCGACTCCCTGCGCCGGCTTCTCGACAAATGTGCCTTCGATCCGGCCTGCGACCGCCTGTGGCTGGTCGGCGACCTCGTCAATCGCGGCCCGAAATCCCTGGAAACCCTGCGTTTCATCAAGGGCCTGGGCCCAGCGGCGCTGACCGTGCTCGGCAATCACGACCTTTACCTGCTGATGGTCGCCGAAGGTGGCGCCAAGCTGCGCGGCAAGGACGACACCATCCAGCCGATCCTCGATGCGCCGGATCGTGAAGAGCTGCTGAGCTGGTTGCGCCATCAGGCGCTCTGCCACACCGAAAACGGCTATTGCCTGGTGCATGCCGGTCTGCTGCCGCAATGGACGGCGATGCAGGCCCGGCGCCTGGCGGGGGAAGTCGAGGCGGCACTGCAAGGCCCGCAGTATCGCGAATTCATTGCCAACATGTGGGGCAGCCAGCCGGATGCCTGGTCTGACGATCTGGTCGGCTGGCCGCGCCTGCGGGCCGTGGTCAACGCGATGACCCGGATGCGTTTCTGTACGGCCGCCGGGGTCATGGATTTTCGCGTCAAGGGCAAGATTGCCAATGCGCCGGCCGGCTATATTCCGTGGTTCGACGTACCGGGTCGCAAAAGTGCCGAATCCGTGCTGGTCACCGGTCACTGGTCGGCGCTCGGCCTGAAGATTTCCGACCAGCTGCTGGCGCTCGATTCCGGCTGCCTGTGGGGCGGCCAACTGACGGCCGTGCGGCTTGAGGACCGGCAACTCTTCCAGGTGGATTGTGCACCGGGCGAATCGGTGCCGCTCGACAAATAGCCAGCGCTGACTATTTGTCGTTAACATCCGCTTCAATGAATAATCCTTGAAACCTCAGTTGACCGCTTATCCATCCCTGGTAAATCGCATGAACAGAGACTTTAGGGCCGTCGAGGAGATTCATCCAGCGGGTGAGAGTGCTACGCGGCCGCTGGCACGTCTGAGCGGGCGCCCGGCTTTGTCGCTCCTTCTTGCAGGCATGAGCCTGCCGCGGCGTCGCTTCGCGCCGGCCATCCCGCCCAAACGCACCAACAGCCTCGTCCAGCTGAGGTTTCAAGGATAATCCACAGGCAAAAACATGAAGAAAAGCCATCTGCTCGTTGTCGCTGCCCTGCTCGTAGCAGGTGGCGCTGCCGCCTACTGGTCGTGGCAGGCCAGTACTGCCGGCCCGGCTGCCGCCAAGGCGCCACCGCCGGTGCCGGTCGTGCTGGGCAAGGCCAGCCGGCGCGACATGCCGGTGGTGCTCGAGGTGGTCGGGCGGGCCGAGGCCTATGAAACGGTGACCCTGAAGTCGCGCGTCGATGGTCAGGTGGCTGGTCTGCAGTTCACCGAGGGGCAGGCCGTCAAACAGGGCGATGAGCTGATCCGTCTCGATGCCACCGATTTCACCCTGCGCTTGCGCCAGGCCGAAGCTGCGCTGGCCCGCGACCAGGCACAACTGGCCAAGGCGAAGGCCGATACGGCGCGCTATACGGAGTTGCGGCAGCGCAATTTTGTCTCCGAGGAAAAGCTCAACGAAATGCGTACCAATGAGGCCGCGCTGCAGGCCACGCTGAACGCCGACACGGCAGCGGTCGATCTGGCGCGCTCGCAGCTTTCCTATACCAGTATCCGCGCGCCCTTTGCCGGGCGGGTCGGTGCCAAGCTGGTTTTTCCCGGTGCGGCCGTCAAGGCCAACGATACCGGCTTGCTGGTCATCAATCGCGTGCGTCCCTTGTTCGTCAGTTTTTCCGTGCCGGAAAAGTACTTGCCCAAGCTCAAGGGCATGCTGGCACCGGGCAAGGGCGCCTGCCCGCAGGGCTGCCTGAAAGTGCTGGTCGGCGTGCCGGGCAGCAGCAAGGCGCGCCTTGAAGGCCTGGTGCATTTTGTCGATAACGCGGTCGATGCGGCCACCGGCACGATCATCGTCAAGGCGCGGTTGGACAATGCCGACGAGGCGCTGACCCCCGGCCAGTTCCTCAATCTGAGCCTCAATCTCGATACCTTGCCGGGTGTCGTCGTGGTGCCCAATGAAGCGATCCAGCAGGGGCCGGAAGGGCCCTTCGTCTTCGCGGTCAATGCCGAGCAAAAGGCCGAGGTGCGCAAAATCACGGTGGGCAGCGCCTATGCCGGTGCGACGGTGATCGACAAGGGGCTGCAGGCCGATGAGGTCGTGGTCACCGATGGCCAGTTGCGCCTGACGCCGGGCGCCGCCATCATCGCCCGCCCGGCAGCAGACCCGGCCAGTCCACCCAAATAGGCGGGGGCCGAGCATGCAGCTGCCCGAACTGTGTATCCGCCGGCCGGTGATGACGACCTTGCTGGTCGTCGCCGCCGTCATTTTCGGCATCATCGCCTACCGCGCCCTGCCCGTTTCGGAACTGCCCAGCGTTGATTTTCCGACCATATCGGTAACCGCCAGCCTGCCCGGCGCTTCGCCAGAAACCATGGCTGCTGCAGTGGCAACGCCGCTCGAAGGGCAATTCTCGACCATCGCCGGGCTCGATTCGATGACTTCGACGAGCGCCCAGGGCACGACTTCGATCACCCTGCAATTCAGCCTCGAGCGCAACATCGACGCGGCGGCCCAGGACGTGCAGTCGGCCATTTCGGCAGCGCTGCGCAAGCTGCCGCCCAACCTGCCGACGCCGCCGTCCTTCCGCAAGGTCAATCCGGCCGATTCGCCGATTTTCTACGTCGCGCTCTCGTCGCCGACCCTGCCCCTGCCGATGGTCGACGAATACGCCCAGACCCAACTCGCCCAGCGCCTGTCCACGGTGCCCGGCGTCGCCCAGGTGCAGGTTTATGGCGCCCAGAAATTTGCCGTGCGCATCCGTGCCAACCCGGACCAACTGGCGGCGCGCGGCATGGGCATCGACGAGCTGCAGCAGGCCATCACCCAGGCCAATGTCAACCAGCCGGTCGGCGTCTTCGACGGCGTCCGTCAGACCTTCGCGATAAAGGACAACGGCCAGTTGTCGAACGCCGCCGCCTACCGGCCGCTCATCGTTGCCTGGCGCAACGGGGCGCCGATTCGCCTCGAAGAAGTGGCGACGCCGCTCGACAGCGTCGAGAACAACCGCATCGCCAGCTGGAACGTGGACAAGCGCGCCATCGTGCTGGCCATCCAGCGCCAGCCGGGCACCAACACCATCGAGACGGTCGATTCGATCCGGAAAATCCTGCCCGGCTTCCAGGCCAAGCTGCCGGCGGCGATCGAGATGAATATTCTCTACGACCGCAGCATCTCGATCCGCGAGGCCATCGACGATGTGCAATTCACGCTGCTGCTGGCTGGCGCACTGGTCATCCTGGTCATCCTGCTGTTCCTGCGCAATTTCTCGGCGACGGTGATTCCCGGCCTGGCGCTGCCGATCTCGGTGATCGGCACCTTCGCCGTGATGTACGTACTCGGTTACAGCCTGGACAACCTGTCGCTGCTCGCCCTGACGCTGGCCGTCGGCTTCGTCGTTGATGACGCCATCGTCATGCTGGAAAACATCGTCCGTCACATGGAAGCCGGCGAAACGCCGTTCGAGGCGGCGATCAAGGGGGCGCGCGAAATCGGCTTCACGATCATTTCGATGACCATCTCGCTGATTGCCGTATTCATCCCGGTGCTGTTCATGGGCGGCATTGTCGGCCGCCTGTTGCACGAATTCGCCGTCACCATCTGCGCCGCCATCCTGGTTTCCGGCTTCGTCTCGCTGACCCTGACGCCGATGCTGTGCAGTCGCTACCTCAAGCACGCCGAGCCGGAAGAACACGGTCGCCTGTTCAATGCCTTCGAGCATTTCTTCGAGGCCGGCAAGAACGCTTACGAGCGCAGTCTGGCCTGGGCCATGGCCCGGCCGAAGCTGATCATGACCAGCTTCTTCGCCAGCCTGGCGCTGACCGTGCTGGTCTTCATGAACGTGCCCAAGGACTTCATCCCGAGCGGCGACAGCGGCCAGTTGATCGC
This sequence comes from Azonexus sp., assembly GCA_049294655.1. GTDB lineage: Bacteria > Pseudomonadota > Gammaproteobacteria > Burkholderiales > Rhodocyclaceae > Azonexus. The sequence goes on along the minus strand of JBAQDI010000003.1, from coordinate 270,751 downwards.
CTTCACCGAAGGCGCCCAGGATGCCTCCTTCGCCTCGATGGTCGAGCACCAGCGGGCGGCGGCGGCCATCGTCGCGCAGGACCCGAACATCCGTTCCTTCATGTCCTCGGTCGGCGCCGGCGGCATCCGCCCGACGGCCAATACCGGCACCATGTTCATGCTGCTCAAGCCGCGTGATGAACGCCAGCTGACGCCGGACCAGATCATCCAGGAACTGCGCCCGAAACTCGCCGCCATCCCCGGTCTCAAGGTCTATATCCAGAATCCGCCGGTGATTCGTATCGGCGGCCAACTGACCGCCGCGCAGTATCAATACACCTTGCAGGACACCGACCTCGCCGAGCTTTACCAATGGACCGATACGCTGCTCGCCAGGATTCGCCAGTTGCCAGGCTTTGTCGACGTGACCAGCAACCTCAACAACATGAGCCCGGTGATCGCCCTCGACATCGATCGCGACAAGCTGTCAACGCTCGGCCTGTCCTATGCCCAGGTCGAGGATGCGCTGCAAAGCGCCTTCAGTTCGCGGCAGATTTCCACCATCTACGGCGCCACCAACCAGTACCAGGTGATCCTCGAAGTGGCGCCCGAATTCCAGGCCGATCCGGCCATGCTCTCAAGGCTTTATGTACGGGCCAGCGGCGGCAAACTGGTGCCGCTCGACACCGTGGCGCGCATCAGCCGCAAGACCCAGGCGCTGACCGTCAATCACCAGGGGCAACTGCCCTCCGTGACCATTTCCTTCAACCTGCTGCCCGGCGTCTCGCTCGGCGACGCGGTGGACCGCATCAAGGCCATGGAGCGCGACATCGCCCTGCCGGCCTCGCTCAACACCAGCCTGCAAGGCACCGCCCAGGCCTTCCAGTCCTCCCTCAAGGGCCTTGGCGTGCTGCTGCTGATCGCCGTGCTGGTCGTCTACATCGTGCTCGGCATCCTCTACGAGAGTTTCGTGCACCCGCTGACCATCCTCTCCGGCCTGCCCTCGGCCGGCCTCGGTGCGCTGCTGACCCTGTGGCTGTTCAAGGTTGATCTCAGCCTCTACGCCTTCGTCGGCGTCATCATGCTGATCGGCATCGTCAAGAAAAACGCCATCATGATGATCGACTTCGCCCTCGAGTTGCAGCGCGGCCAGCGCGTGCCGGCCGGCGAAGCCATCTTCCAGGCCTGCGTCATCCGCTTCCGGCCAATCATGATGACCACCATGGCCGCCCTGGCCGGCACCCTGCCCATCGCGCTGGGCCTTGGCGCCGGCGGCGAATCCAGGCAGCCGCTCGGTCTGGCGGTGGTCGGCGGCTTGCTGGTGTCGCAATTCCTGACGTTGTACCTGACGCCGGTGGTTTATTTGTATCTGGATAAGTTAGCCGGACGAGGTGTCGCTGAAGTATCGGTATCGGCGTAACTCCGCCTCGGCTTGGCGCTAATGGGATGCCTGTTCCGTTTTGTGACGTTTGACTAAGGAGCGGGCTGTTAAAGCGGCCGATCTTGCGCATTCCGGATATCCTGGCGTGAGAGAATCCCGATCAATCAGTTCCTCCTGTACGCAGCATTCCTTGCTTTTCCCGTTAAGTTCGCAGGGTTCTTGTGCCTTTTTGGCCTGTCTCAGAATAAAAATTCAATGGAATTCAGAAAAAATATAAATGCGCTAAGAGCGATCGCCGTTCTGGCTGTCGTCCTGTTTCATTTCAAATTTCCTGGATTTTCCGGGGGGTATTCCGGCGTTGATATATTTTTTGTCATTTCCGGCTTTCTTATGACAGGAATAATTCAGCAAGGCCTGAAGCAAGGCGAGATGTCTTTGCTTGGGTTTTATGCCTCGCGCGCGAGAAGAATTGTGCCAGGCTTACTCGGCCTCTGTCTTTTCCTGATGATTTTCGGTTTTGTGAATTTGCCGGTCAGCGAGTTCCGGGCGCTGGCTAATGAAGTTCAGAAAAGTGTTTATTTCGTTTCGAATTTTTCTCTGCTGAAAAGTGGAAATTATTTTGATGCTCCGCCAAGCGCCAACTGGTTATTGCATACCTGGTCGCTCTCTGTGGAGTGGCAGTTCTACATGATTTACCCGGTCCTTCTGCTGGCATTCTGGAAAAGTTTCGGAATTCGTCGGCTCGGACTGGCCGTGATTGCCTTGGCGTTCCTTTCTTTTGGCGGCGCGGTGTTTTTCGGCAAGGCTTTTCCGGTGGCATCGTTCTATCTATTGCCAACACGAGCCTGGGAGTTGTTGGCAGGGGCGCTGGCATTTCTATATCCCCGAAAGCTGGGAGCTATCTCCTCGACGATCTGCGAGGTCGTCGGCTTGCTGCTTATTGCTGGCGGTATAGTGTTTTTTGACGAAACCTTGTCTTGGCCGGGATGGGCAACGCTCGTTCCGGTTATCGGTGCCGTGCTAGTAATTTATGGGAACACGAACTCGTTATTTAGCCGCAATTCTTTTCTGCAGTGGATAGGAAAAATATCCTATTCCATTTACCTGTGGCATTGGCCACTGGTGGTTTTCCTTTTCCTGTGTGGCTTGCTGGCAGTTCGCGAAGTGGCGCTGGCTTGTGTTGCCATGTCGGTTTTTCTCGGTTGGGTGTCGTATCGTTTTGTCGAAACAACAGGGAGAGAATTTACTTCCCGTTGGCGCCGCTTGCTGTACTACTTCGTACTTGTTTGCTTGGTTTCCACCATCTCGTTAGGGGCCGTGGAGGTCGCGAAAAAAATACCGGAAGCGAGATTTCCCTTTGCTATTGCTCAAATGCCTGCCGAAAATGAACATGCTAGCCAAAGGGAGTGCTACGAAAATGATTTTCAGGCTGTCGACTGCAAAATTGGGAATGGTGATATCAAAGCCATCATTTTTGGCGACAGTCACGCAGGTTCGTCGGAGGAATCAGTGCATGCGAACAGTGATGGCGCAACGTTGCTATGGTTCCGCGGCGGTTGTCCCATGCTTAGAAATTACGAGATGCTCGACAAGAAGCAGGAGAAGGTTTGTCGGGCTTTTGTTGCAGAAAAGATCGAAATGCTGTCTGGCAGATATTCGGGTGTTCCGGTGATTGTTTTTAACCGTGCTGGAATTTATGCCAATCCGCAAGAAGGGGCTCTCAGGGTGTTCTTCGCCGGGCAGGGGGAGCCAGACGAAGAAGTTTACGAGAAACAGTACGTTAATGAATACGTAAAAACCGTGTGTGCCATTGCGGAAAATCACCCTACATTCGTGGTGAAGCCAATTCCCGAGATGCCGTTCAATATATATATTGGCCTCTATCTCCGCTCAAGGTTTGGTATGGGCGGAGAAAACATCACCGTTCCTCTTGAAAAATATATGGTCCGCCACCGTCTGGCATTCAAGGCTATCGAGTCGGCTCAGCGGGCTTGTGAAATCAGGGTGCTCGATCCCGTCCCCTATCTGTGTCCGGATGGTGCCTGCATGGGCTCAAAAAATGGCCAACCGCTTTATCTCGATGACAATCATCTCCTTCCGGAAGGGAATAAGGTCCTCAGTGAAGTGTTCAGGATGGTTTTTGCTGTGAAATGACTTGAATGCGGAAGGTCTGTCCGAGTCAGCTAATTGTTTCCGCGGACTTTTCCGCCCCACTGCCGCCGGTAATGCACCGGCGCCATCCCCGTCCATTCGACAAATGCCCGGTAGAAGGCCGAGGTGTCGGCATAGCCTAAATCGGCGGCGACCTGAGCGATCGGGTCGGCGGTCTTGGCCAGGCGGGCCAGAGCCATGTCGCGCCGCAGGGCGTCCTTGATGGCGCGGAAGCTTGAACCTTCTTCTTCGAGGCGGCGGTGCAGGCTGCGCGGCGAGAGGTGCAGGCGGTCGGCGATTTCTTCCTGGCCGGGCGTGTCGGGCAGGGCGGTGCGCAGCAGGTCGCGGACGCGGGTGACCATGGCGCGGTCGCGCCGGTAGAGGGTGGTGATCTTGCCCGGGGCGCCGTCGAGGAAGGCGGCGAGCGCCGCTTCATCGCGGCGGATGGGCAGGTCCAGCAGGTTGGCATTGAAGCTGGCGACCAGGGTGCCGGTGCCACCAGGGACGGTCGGCGCAAAGCGCGAATCCTCGGTGAAGATCAGGGTGTAGTCGGCCGAGTGCGGCGGGCGGCGATAGGGAAAGATCACGCTGTCCAGCCCCAGGCCGCGCCCGGCCAGCCAGCAGGCGAGGCCGTGCAGCAGGCGGAGCAGCCATTCGAAGGCAAAGACGCGGCCGGGGTCGTCCGGGCTGTCGGCCAGGCGCCGGCTTTCGGCAATGACCAGTTCGGCGTGCTCCTGGCGACGACGGATGCTGACCGCCAGATCGGGTAGCACGATGTGCAGGAAACGGCAGGCCCGCTGCAGGGCCTCGGCCAGCGTCGGGGCGGAAAGGCAGGCGCGGCACAGGAATTCGAAACTGCCGCCGCGCATCGGCTGGGAAAACAGGCCGAAACCTTCGTCATCAAGCCGGCGGTTGATCAGGTTGTAGAGCGCGGCGTACTGGTTGAGTGGAATCCGGCTGGCGGACTCTGCAGGATCAATGCCGACGCTCAGCAATAGTGGCCTGGTATCGAGGCCGCGCCGCCGCAACCCGGCCAGCATGCCGTCAACAAAACCCATGGCAACAGTGGTTTGCGTGCGTGGGGTCGGATTGCGGATGGTGCGATGCAGCATTCTGGCTATTCCCGGTGAGTGGAGTTGGCAGCTTAGCATCTTGGCGGAATTTGCACGATGGTCGTCCGGGCCAACAATGGCGAGGCCGGCAAAGCGGCATACCATGGTCGCCTTTCCATCTTTCCGATGAGGCCACCGTCATGACCGATCTTTCCATAGCCAAGAAGCTGCTGCCCTACAAGCCGAAGAACAAGGTCCGTTTCGTGACGGCTGCCTCGCTGTTCGACGGTCACGACGCCTCGATCAACATCATGCGGCGCATCCTGCAGTCGACCGGTTCGGAAGTGATCCATCTCGGCCACAACCGTTCCGTGCAGGAAATCGTCAATGCCGCGCTGCAGGAAGATGTGCAGGGCATCGCCATCACCAGCTACCAGGGCGGTCACGTCGAGTTCTTCAAGTACATGATCGACCTGCTCAAGGCCAATGGCGGCGAGAACATCAAGGTTTTCGGCGGTGGCGGCGGCGTCATCGTGCCCTCCGAAATCAAGGAGCTGCACGACTACGGCGTGAGCCGCATCTATGCGCCCGAAGACGGCGTGCACATGGGGCTGCAGGGCATGATCAACGAGGTCGTCGAGCAATCCGACTTCGCCGTCGCCGATGCCGGCGTACCCAGTGCGGAACAAGTCCTGGCCGGTCTGCAGGCCGGTGACAAGCGCCTGCTGGCCCGGGTCATCACCTTGCTCGAAAACGGTGAAGCCCATGAACTGAAACAGCCCATTTTGCAGGCAGCATCGGGATTGACGGTTCCTGTGCTGGGTATCACCGGTACCGGCGGCGCCGGCAAGTCCTCGCTGACCGACGAAATCGTCCGCCGCTTCCGCCTCGATCAGGGCGACAGCGTCAAGATCGGCCTGGTCTCGATCGATCCATCGCGCAAGCGGACCGGCGGTGCGCTGCTCGGCGACCGTATCCGCATGAACGCCATCGAGCATCCGAACATCTTCATGCGTTCGCTGGCCACCCGCGATACCGGCAGCGAAATCTCCGTCGCGCTGCCCGAGGTCATCGCCGCCTGCAAGCTGGCCGGCTTCGATCTGGTCATCGTCGAAACCTCCGGCATCGGCCAGGGCAATGCGGCCATCGTGCCCTTCGTCGATCTGTCGCTGTACGTGATGACCCCGGAGTTCGGCGCCGCCTCGCAGCTGGAAAAGATCGACATGCTGGACTTTGCCGATTTCGTGGCGATCAACAAGTTTGACCGCAAGGGCGCCGAGGATGCGCTGCGCGACGTGCGCAAGCAGTACCAGCGCAATCGCGAGCTGTTTTCCACGCCGACCGACGACATGCCGGTTTATGGCACGCAGGCCGCCCGCTTCAACGACGACGGTGTGACGGCGCTGTACCAGGCGCTGGTCCCGGCCCTCACGGGAAAAGGTTTGAAATTACAGGCCGGCAAGCTGCCACTGGTCAGCGTCAAACAGTCCTCGACCCAGCGCGCCATCGTGCCGGCCCAGCGCGTCCGGTACCTCGCCGAAATCGCCGACAGCGTGCGGGGCTATCACGCGCACACCGACGAGCAGGTGAACATTGCCCGCGAACGTCAGGCGCTGCGCATCGCGCAGGGCATTTTTGCCGCCTGCGACAAGTCGACCGCTGATTTCGCCGAAATGCAGTCCTTCAAGGATAGCCAGCAGGACCCGAAGGCCAGGAAGCTGCTCGACATGTGGCCGGCCACCGTCGAAGCCTATGCCGGCGACGAATACGTCGTGAAAATCCGCGACAAGGAAATCCGCACCAAGCTGGTTTCCGAATCCCTGTCCGGTACCAGGATCAAGAAGGTCATCCTGCCGAAGTTCGGCGATGACGGCGAAACCCTGCGCTTCCTGATGCGCGAGAACGTGCCCGGCTCCTTCCCCTACACCGCCGGCGTCTTCGCCTTCAAGCGCGAGGGCGAGGACCCGACCCGGATGTTCGCCGGCGAAGGCGACGCCTTCCGCACCAACCGCCGCTTCAAGCGGGTCTCCGAAGGCATGCCGGCGCACCGCCTGTCCACCGCCTTCGACTCGGTGACCCTGTACGGCTGTGACCCCGACGAGCGCCCGGACATCTACGGCAAGATCGGCAATTCCGGCGTTTCCATCGCGACGCTCGACGATCTGAAAGTGCTCTACGACGGTTTCGACCTGCTTGCCCCGACGACCTCGGTATCGATGACCATCAACGGCCCGGCGCCGATCATCCTGGCCTGCTTCTTCAACACCGCCATCGACCAGCAGATGGCCAAGTTCAAGGCCGACAACGGCCGCGACCCGACCGAAGACGAAGCCGAGAAAATCCGCGAATGGACGCTGTCCACGGTGCGTGGCACCGTGCAGGCCGACATCCTCAAGGAAGACCAGGGCCAGAATACCTGCATCTTCAGCACCGAATTCGCGCTCAAGATGATGGGCGACATCCAGGAATTCTTCGTCCATAACCAGATCCAGAATTTCTACTCGGTATCGATTTCCGGCTATCACATCGCCGAAGCCGGGGCCAACCCGATCAGCCAGCTAGCCTTCACGCTGTCCAACGGCTTCACCTACGTCGAGTCCTACCTCGCCCGCGGCATGCAGATCGATGACTTCGCACCCAATCTGAGCTTCTTCTTCAGCAACGGCATGGACCCGGAATACTCGGTCATCGGCCGCGTCGCCCGCCGCATCTGGGCGGTGGCAATGAAGAACAAGTACGGCGCCAACGAGCGCAGCCAGAAACTCAAGTACCACATCCAGACCAGCGGCCGCTCGCTGCATGCGCAGGAGATGGACTTCAACGACATCCGCACGACGCTGCAGGCGCTGATTGCCATCTACGACAACTGCAACTCGCTGCACACCAACGCCTACGACGAAGCGATCACCACGCCGACCGAGGAAAGCGTGCGCCGGGCGATGGCCATCCAGCTCATCATCAACCGCGAGTGGGGCGTCGCCAAGAACGAGAACCCGAACCAGGGGGCCTTCGTCATCGACGAACTGACCGACCTCGTCGAGGAAGCCGTGCTCAAGGAATTCGAAGCCATCGCCAGTCGCGGCGGCGTGCTCGGCGCCATGGAAACCGGCTACCAGCGCGGCAAGATCCAGGAAGAGTCCATGGTCTACGAACATCGCAAGCACGACGGTTCCTACCCGATCGTCGGCGTCAATACCTTCCTCAACCCCAAGGGCATGGCGCAGCAGGAAATTGAGCTGGCGCGCTCGACCGAGGAAGAAAAGCAGTCGCAGATCAGCCGCCTGCGCGCCTTCCAGGCCCGCAATGGAGCCCAGGCCCCGGCCATGCTGGAAAAGCTCAAACAGACGGTGATCGAGGACGGCAACGTCTTCGCCGTGCTGGTCGAGGCCGTCAAATACTGCTCGTTGGGCCAGATCAGTTCGGCGCTTTACGAGGTCGGCGGGCAGTACCGCAGAAGCATGTAGATTTTCCCGAACCCGCAGGGTAGAGGAGAGACAACGACGGCGAGGCTATGTACCTCGCCGTTTTTCTTGTTCAGGCCAAACAGGCAGTCTGCTGCCCCTTAAGCTCTCCGCTTGAAAGGTGGCAAGTTTGACGGGAAGCCGGAGATGTTCGGGATATTGGTTGTCGGACCGGCTGGCAAGAGTGGAAATGCCATTAAAATGACGGCCGAATTTTCAGGTCTTCAGAAACCCGACGTATCAGAAAGAGAGCATATCCATGTATCGACTCATGTTGCCGATGGCACTCGCCGGCCTCGTCGCCCTCAGTGGTTGCGCGACGGGCTATCACAGTGCCAGCAACCCTCTTCTCGGGATAACCGGCGGCTTTAACGATGCTGACGGCTACGGTACCCTGACCAAGGTTTCGTTCTTCGGCAACGGTTATATCAGTGTCGACAAGGTGACGGAATACACCTTGCGGCGCTCGGCGGAACTGGCGGAGAAGAAAAACAAGCCCTATTTCGCCATCTATAAGTCAATTGCCGAGGCACATTTCAATCAGCCCGCCAGGACCCCAAATTACTTCGTCGTCGGCAACAAGCCGAGCGGCTATGCCTACGTGCAATTCCTCGACAAGGATATCCCCGGCGCTTTCCAAACCACCGAGACATTGAAAAAATTCACTGCGCTATCCGAGGAGCCGGCAAAATGAAACTGCAACTGACATTACTGTCCACCATACTGTTGTCTGCTTGCGCTGCTCAATACGTTCCCCAGCCCGGTGAGGCGACCGCCCGCGTCAACATCCGCGAAACCGGCCACCTGATGATTTGTCATGCGGGGAAAAAGTATTCCGTCTGGCCCGAGACGGGTTCCGACTATGCCATCGTGCCCGCCAACGTGCCGGTCAGCGTCTTCGTCAACCGAACCGTAGGGGGAACTGTGGCTGGCGCCTACTCGGTGACTTACAACTGCTCCCCGCGCCTTGGGATCAGTCTGGTACCGGACTCGAGTTATTTCCTGAATTTCGAGATACAGGAAAGCAAATGCCGCCTCGAACTCTATCAGGAAAGCATACTCAGTCCGGTTCGCTTGCGCCCAATTTTTCCGCTGACAGCACAAAACTGCTGACCCAGGCCTGAACTGCTTCGCCTGTCTGTTTGGGCACCCAGGTGGCAGGCCGGGTATCCGGACATTGCTGTTGTTTTCCTCGAGGCAATGGCAGATGCTTGACCGTGCCGAAGGGCATCCGGATACTCCCGCCTGTGTCGTTACCTTGCTTTACAATTCGCACGGCATCGGGTTGAAATGGCTTCGACCAGAACATGAATACGTAAGCAGATAGTGGCCCGGGGAGGGCATGATGGCTGAAATACCGCAAAAGCTGGGCAAGTACGAGATTCGTCGGGAATTGGGTCGGGGCGCGATGGGTATCGTCTTCGAAGGCTGGGATCCGATGATTGCCCGCCGCGTTGCCTTGAAGACCGTGCGCAAGGAACAGCTTGAGCAGGGCGAGGCGGAACAGCATCTGGCCCGTTTTCAGCGTGAAGCCCAGGCGGCCGGCCGTCTCAATCATCCGAATGTGGTTGCCGTGTACGAGTACGGCGAAGACCCCGACGGCACGGCCTACATCGCCATGGAATACGTCGAAGGCAGCGAACTCAAGGAAGCCTTCGACCGTCAGGAAGATTTTCCGCTCAACGAGGTGGTGCGCATCATGGGCGAACTGCTCGATGCACTCGGCCATGCCCACGCCTATGGCATCGTGCATCGCGACGTCAAGCCGGCCAATATCTTCATGCTCAAGGATGGTCGCGTCAAATTCGGCGACTTCGGCATCGCCCGCATCGAATCCTCCAACCTGACACAGGTCGGCTCCGTGCTCGGCAGCCCGGCCTACATGTCGCCCGAGCAGTTCATGGGGCAACGCGTCGACGGGCGCTCCGACCTGTTTTCGGCCGGCGTCATCCTGTACCAGTTCCTGACCGGCGAAAAACCCTTCCTCGGGCAACTGACGACGATCATGCACAAGGTTCTCAAGGAGGACCCGATTGCTCCGTCGGAACTCAATTTTCAGGTGCCGTCGGTGTTCGACCGGGTCGTTCGCAAGGCCATGGCCAAGCGTCCGGATGATCGTTACCAGACTGCCCAGGAATTCGCCGAGGCCTTGCGCAGTGCGCTGGCCGGCCTGGGCGTCAGCCCGCAGGCGGCAAAACCCGAGGTGGTTCGCGAGCCGGTCAATTGCGAGGCAACGATCCTGATGCCGCGCCCCGGAGCCGCTGGTTTGCGCCAGCCGGCGGCCGATCCGGGCAGCGAGCCGCGGCGGACCCCGCCTCGACCGGCCGCCCACGGCAATCGGTCGGGTGTTCCCGTCTGGGCGGTGCTAGCAGGCTTTGCGCTGATTGTCGCCGCGGCCGGTGGTTTCTACCTGTACAAGGGGAAAACCCCGCCGCCCTTTGCCGAGTCCGCCGCGCCGGCCAATACGGAAGCGGCCGAGCAGGTTCAGCGCCTGCTGATGAAAAAGATGTCGGACATGTAGCAAGAATCAGGCGGCGACCAACGGCAACGGGTAGCATTCGTTGCCGTTGATCGAGCCTCTCTAGTCCGGCCGACCGGCGCTCAACTGATCGACCATCGCCTTCAGCGTGCGGATCTGCACGCCATTCTGCGTCGCGTAGTCGGCGCCGCTATAGCCCCACCAGTCCCAGCAGCCGTTCGGATTCAGCATGGGAATCGAGACCGCCTGCGGATAAAGAATGACCAGGTGGTTGTTGTCGGCCCAGCGGTCGTAGCGGGTGTTCTTGACAAAGGTCGTGCCGTTGTACAGACCGCCACCCGGGGGCGGGTGCAGCGGCAGGAAATTCTGTCCCTGCTTGCAGCCGTGCATGGCGATGTGCAGGCGGCACGGCTCGCCCTTGGCGCAACTGTTCGGGACGTAGAGCCAGCCGCTGTTGTCGAGGCCGGTTTTCCAGGAAAAATTGCTGCCGGGCGGCAGATAGGCGCGCTGGTCGAATTCGACAAAACGCCCCTTGGCCTTGCCCGACGAGGCCGCCTTGAGCGGGCCGTAGATCCAGCTCAGGATGCCTTTGGCGCTGTCATGGGCGCATTTGCCGATGTAGGGCTCGTCCTGCTTGTTACAGGCGATGCCGAATTTCGGTGTCGGCATGGTGTGCGCCGCATTGGCCAGCGTCACCGTGGACAGATTGGCCGCCGGCAGGCCAAGCGCCGTGTAGAACCCGGCCAGTTGCCGGGTGATCGGCCGCGGCACCAGGGTGTCCTTGTCGCCGGACAGGGTCAGCACCTTTTGCGTGGCGATTGCTTCGGTTGGATCGATCAGCCCTCGTTCGGCGAGTTCGCGAGTCGTTCGGACCAGGCCCGGAACATCGGCACTGTTTTCGGTCACGGCGCAGGGCACGGTCGGCGTGCCGGTGCACGAGCATTTGGCAACGGCATTCAGCACGTTGTTCTGCGCACAGAAATATGGCCCGCCGGCAATCACGCCGGCGCCCCGGACGATCGTCGAGTGGGCCACCTGGAATTGCACGGCCATGAAGCCGCCCGAGGAAATCCCGGAAATCGAAGTTTGCTTGATGTCGATATTCAGGGCCGGCAGCGGTGGTGCCGCGTCTGCACTGCTGAGCAAACCCAGGGCCAAGAGAAGGAGCAGGCCCCGGCCTGATGAGGAGCTGGCAAATCCTTGTCGTGACATGATTTTCTCCGGTGGCCTGCTGCGACGCAGGAAGCGGCGCGCTTTCTGCAGCCTAGATTCGCCCGCGCTGTATGTCAATTGAATTGCTTCGGCCGAAGCAGTCGGTCTGGTGCTGCCGCTAATTCATTGCCATTGGAATAAGTCATTCGCGTAAAATATGCGCCTTTTTGGCGCGCCCATGGCTGCGTCTGCATTATTTGAAAGCAAGCGCATGGCCGACAACAACGACAAGAACAGATCCGTCCTGCAGATGCTCAGGGCCAGGGCCGGTGTTTCCGGCGGGCTGGGCGGCTACGAGGTGGCGAGGACGACGGTCATCCGTTGTCCGGGGTGCGGTGCAATCCCTGTGGAACAGCATGGCTGTGCCGCTTGCGGTCATGCCTTCCGGCCGGTCGAGCCGGGCGCGGGATGGCAGCGTCAGAAGGACGCCATTGACGTGGCTGAAGTCGGCGGCCGGTAGGGCCGCCGCAGAATCTTCTACTGCGCAGCAGCGGGGGGTGGGGCGCTGTTCAGTGCCGGCGCGATGGCCGGGGCCGGGGAGACCGGCTGTTGGTCGACGACGCGGGCGTCGGTGACGAAATATTCCGTTTCACCGAAGCAATTGGTGGGAATGAACTTGTGTTGCTGATAGGTCAGCACGACGCGCTGACCGGCCATGGCGTTGAGCTTGCGGGCGATGGCTTCGTCGCGAATCGAGAACTCGAAGCGATCGGGAATGGCGCCGGGCATGGTGACCATGGCAATTTCGCCTTCCCAGGTCTTGCACAGCCAGCCCTTGCTCGACAGTTTCTGCACATAGCCGGCCCGCTCGCCTTCCGAGTAGCTCCAGGTCAGGGTCAGCCAGACCCAGGCAGCGGCGCCGAGCAGGACAAGGACAACAAAGGCGATCAAGCCACGGATCATGATATTTCTCGCACAAGTTCAGTAGCCGACATTATCCCAAATTCTGCGCCGGCGATTGTCAGGAAAGCTTAATCGCCGAAGCTGCGCAGCCCGTCGAGGTCGAGGATGTTGATGCCGCCGTACTCGCTGCGCACCAGGCCGGCATCCTCGAGTACCTTGAGCGCCTGGTTGGCACGCTGGCGGGAGACGCCGGCCAGGTAGCCCAGTTCTTCCTGGGAAATCTGCAGCAGGCGGTTGGTGCCCGGATAGAGCACCGGGTTGAACAGCGCGGCCAGACCACGCGCGATGCGCGCGTCGGTGTCGAGCATGCGCTCGTTCTCGATCATGCCGATGAACTGGCCGAGACGTTCGTTCAACTGGGCGATCAGGTAGCGGTTGAACGGGATGCTGTGATCCATGAGCCAGCTGAAGGTGCTGCGGTTCATGAAGGCGACGCGGCTTTCGCGCAGGGCCATGACGTCGTAGCGGCGCGGCTCGCGCTTGAGCATCGAGCCTTCGCCAAACCAGCCGCCGGAGCTGATGCCGGTCAGCGAGGTGGTCTTGCCGGTGGTCCAGTGACTGGCCATCTTGCCCAGGCCGTTGATGATGCCCATCCAGTATTCGACCGGCTCGCCCTTCCGGCAGATGAAGGCGCCGGCCGCGAACGTGCGTTCGGTCGTGCCGGCCAGCGCCCGGGTCATTTCCTCGGTGGTCAGCGACTGTCCCCAGAGCGAGCTGTGCAGCAGTTCCTCGGCATTGTTCAATTTATTTTCCGGAATGTCCGCGAGATGACAATTATACGGCCGGACCCTGCCTACACTGGGCGGCGACACTCGGTGAAATGCCCGCCGCACTGCAAGGTCTGCGTAAGGCAGTAGTAGCCCAATGAGTCAAACGAACGTTAGACCGCGAACCATGAGTCGCGGCGGAGGAGACAAGAAATGCCCAGGCAGGCGAATTTCGCCGCAGTGGACGGTTTGCATACCTTCCCGCGGTTGTTGTTTCATCACGCACTCACCCGACCCGAAGCCCCGGCCATGCGCGAGAAATCGCTCGGCATCTGGCAGACGTGGTCATGGCTCGACGTCGCCGAGCGCGTCCGTGCGCTGGCCTGCGGCCTGGCGGCGCTGGGTTTCAAGCGCGGCGACAACCTGGCGATCATTGGCGACAACCGGCCGCATCTGTACATGATGATGAGCGCCGCCCAGTGTCTGGGTGGTGTGCCGGTGCCGCTCTACCAGGATGCGGTGGCCAGCGAAATGCTCTTCGTGCTGCAGGATGCCGGCATCCGTTTCGTCGTCGTCGAGGATCAGGAGCAGGTCGACAAGATGCTCGAAATCCGCGACCAGGCACCGGCGCTGGAACAGATCATCTATGACGATCCGCGCGGCATGCGGCATTACACCCAGCCTTTCCTGCACGATATCCACGAGCTCATGGAAATGGGCCGCATCCACGACCGCAACCATGCCGATTTCCTCAATGCCGAGATCGAGCGCGGGCATTACGACGACGTGGCGGTGATGCTCTATACCTCGGGTACGACCGGCAAGCCGAAGGGCGTCTGCCAGACGCACGCCGCCTTCATCGCCGCGGCGCAGGGCGGGGTGCAGGTCGACCGGCTGGGGGCGGATGGCGACATCCTGTCCTACCTGCCCATGGCCTGGGTTGGCGATCACCTGTTTTCCTACGCCCAGGCGATGGTTGCCGGCTTTACAATCAATTGCCCGGAATCCGGCGAGACGGTGATGAGCGATCTGCGCGAAATCGGCCCGACCTGCTACTTCGCCCCGCCACGCGTCTTCGAGAGCCTGCTGACTTCGGTGATGATCCGCATGGAAGATGCCGGCAGCTTCAAACAGGCGATGTTCCATTACTTCATGGCCGTGGCCAAGCGTTGCGGCGCCGATATCCTCGACGGCAAGCCGGTCGGCCTGGGCGACCGTTTCCAGTACTGGCTCGGCAACATCCTGATCTATGCGCCGCTGCGCAACGTGCTCGGTCTGAGCCGCATCCGCGTCGCCTACACGGCCGGCGCGGCAATCGGCCCGGATCTCTTCAAGTTCTACCGCTCGATGGGCATCAACCTCAAGCAGTTCTACGGCCAGACCGAGACCTGCGCCTATGTCTGCCTGCAGCCGGACGGCGCGATCAAGTTCGATTCGGTCGGCCAGCCGGCGCCGGGCGTCGAGATCAGGATTGCCGCCAACGGCGAAGTGCTGGTCAAGGGGCCGATGTTGCTCAAGGAGTACTACAAGCGGCCCGATGCGACGGCCGAGGCGATCGATGCCGACGGCTACTTCATGACCGGTGATGCCGGCTTTCTCGACGAGGATGGCCACCTGAAGATCATCGACCGTGCCAAGGATGTCGGCAAGCTGTCGAACGGCGCGATGTTTGCCCCCAACTACATCGAGAACAAGCTGAAGTTCTTCCAGCACATCAAGGAAGTCGTCTGCTTCGGCCACGAACGCGACATGGTCTGCGCCTTCGTCAATATCGATGTCGGGGCCGTCGGCAACTGGGCCGAGCGGCGCGGCATCGCCTATTCGGGCTACGCCGACCTGGCCGGCAAGCCGGAGGTGCTCGAATTGATCCGCGAATGTGTCGAGCAGATCAATGCCGACCTGGTCAATGACACGATGGTCGCCGACTCGCAGATTCACCGTTTCCTCGTGCTGCACAAGGAACTTGATCCGGATGACGACGAATTGACGCGGACTCGCAAAGTCCGGCGCAATTTTGTCGCCGATAAATACAAGGTCCTGATCGAAGCGCTGTACAGCGGCCAGACCAGCCAGTTCATCGAAACCGAGGTCAAGTTCGAGGACGGTCGGCGCGGCAAGGTATCGGCCGACCTGAAGATCCTTGATGCGAAGACCTTCCCGATCGTCCGGAAGGCGGCCTGAGATGAACCATCCTGCGGCCCTTTCCGCTTTGCACAGCGAGCCCTCCACGATGAGCAGCAAGAAAATCGGCGAGGTCATTCTCGACCTGCAGAACATTTCCCTGCGCTTCGGCGGCGTCAAGGCGCTGACCGACATTTCCTTCAACGTCCGCGAGCATGAAATCCGCGCCATCATTGGCCCGAACGGCGCCGGCAAGAGCTCCATGCTCAACGTCATCAACGGCGTCTATCACCCGCAGGACGGCAGGATTTTCTGGCACGGCCAGGAGCGCAAGCGCATGGAGCCGCACATGGCGGCGCAGCAGAACATCGCCCGCACCTTCCAGAACATCGCGCTGTTCAAGGGCATGAGCGTGCTCGACAACATCATGACCGGGCGCATTACGAAAATGAAGGCCAACTTCCTCGAACACGCGCTGTGGTTCGGCCGGGCCCGCAAGGAAGAGCTGGCGCACCGCGAGAAGGTCGAGGAAATCATCGATTTTCTGGAAATCCAGCACATCCGCAAGACGCCGGTCGGCCGCCTGCCCTACGGCCTGCAAAAGCGCGTCGAACTGGGTCGGGCGCTGGCCGCCGAGCCTTCCATGCTGCTCCTCGACGAGCCGATGGCCGGCATGAACGTCGAGGAAAAACAGGATATGTGCCGTTTCATTCTCGACGTGAACGACCAGTTCGGGACAACGATTGTGCTGATCGAACACGATATGGGCGTCGTCATGGACATCTCCGACCGTGTCGTCGTGCTCGATTACGGCAAGAAGATCGGCGACGGCGAACCGGAAGAAGTGAAGAACAACGAGGAGGTTATCAAGGCCTACCTCGGTGCTGGCCATTAATCCCATGCCGCAATCACGTCATTACATTGTCGACGCCGCTTGCCGTACTAATCGTACTGTCTGCGCGGCGTCTTCGCGTCATGCCGCGATTGCGGCATGGCATACGGAGGCAGCGAGATGAATTTCTTTCTTGAAGTATTGATCGGCGGCCTGCTCAGCGGTGTCATGTACGCCCTGGTGGCCCTCGGTTTCGTGATGATCTACAAGGCCTCGGGCGTCTTCAATTTTGCCCAGGGCGCCATGGTCTACATGGCGGCGCTGTCGGTCGTCGGCTGCATCGAGAAGGGCGCCCCGCTGTGGCTGGCGATCATTCTCGCCTTCGCCATCATGACCCTGTTCGGCATCGCCACCGAAAAGTTCGTGCTGCGCAAACTGGTCAACCAGCCGCCGATTTCGCTGTTCATGGCGACCATCGGCCTGGCCTTCTTCATCGAGGGCCTGGCACCGATGATCTTCGGCAGCGATCCGCGGGCGCTGGAGCTGGGCATTGTCGACGAGCCGATTCCCTGGATTCTCGACAACTGGAACATGGTCATTTCCAAGTTCGACCTCGTAGCCGCCGGCGTGGCCACCGTGCTGGTCGCGACGCTCGCCCTGTTCTTCCAGTACACCCGCATCGGCCGGGCCCTGCGCGCGGTGGCCGACGATCACCAGGCGGCCTTGTCGATCGGCATTCCGCTGCAACACATCTGGGCCATTGTCTGGGGCGTTGCCGGTTTCGTCGCCCTGGTCGCCGGCATGATGTGGGGCGCGCGAAACGGCGTGCAGTTTGCGCTCACTTTCACGGCATTGAAGGCCCTGCCGGTGCTCATCCTCGGCGGCTTCACCTCGGTGCCGGGCGCCATCGTCGGCGGCCTGATCATCGGCGCCTCCGAAAAGCTCGCCGAAATCTACATCCCGCCCGTCATGCAGGACCTCTTCGGCGGCAACTTCGGCGGCATCGAAGGCTGGTTCCCCTACGTCCTCGCCCTGCTCTTCCTCCTCGTCAGACCGGAAGGTCTGTTCGGCGAAAAACACATTGACCGCGTGTAGCGCAGCTTTCGCTCCCCGACTAAAGACTAGCGACTAAGGACTAACAAAACATGCTCTACCGTGAAGCCGGTCAATTCAAGACCACCTACGCCGCCGACCAGCAGCTCTTTCCGATCCGCCAGGACCGGATCGGCGTGCTCGTTCTGCTCGCCGTGGCCTTTCTCGGGGTGCCGCTGCTGGCCAGCGAATACTGGTTCTCGGCCATTCTCATCCCCTTCCTGATCTTCGCTTTGGCGGCCCTCGGCCTGAACATCCTGACCGGCTATGCCGGCCAGTTGTCGCTCGGCTCGGCCGCCTTCATGGCAGTCGGCGCCTACGCGGCCTACAACTTCCAGTTGCGTGTCGAGGGCATTCCAATTCTGCTTTCCTTCGCCCTGGCCGGGGTAACGGCGGCCGGCGTGGGCATCCTGTTCGGCCTGCCCAGCTTGCGCATCAAGGGTTTCTACCTGGCTGTCGCGACGCTGGCCGCGCAGTTCTTCATCGTCTGGTGCCTGACCAAATTTCCCTGGCTGTCGAACAACTCGTCGTCCGGCGTGATCTCGACGCAACGCCTGATCATCTTCGGTCACGAGCTGACCACCCCGGTCGAGAAATACCTGCTGGTCCTCTCCATCGTCGTCGTCCTGGCCCTGGCTGCCAAGAACATGGTGCGCTCGTCGACTGGCCGGGCCTGGATGGCGGTGCGTGACATGGATGTCGCCGCCTCGGTGATCGGCATCCGCCTGATGCGCACCAAGCTGCTCGCCTTTGCCGTCAGTTCCTTCTACTGCGGCGTGGCCGGCGCGCTCTATGCCTTCTGCTACCTCGGCTCGGTCGAGCCGGACGGGTTCTCGCTCGACATGTCCTTCAAGATCCTGTTCATGATCATCATCGGCGGCGTCGGTTCGATCATGGGCAGTTTCCTCGGCGCCGCCTTCATCCTGCTGCTGCCGATCTTTCTCGATATTGCCCTGCCGTTCTGCGCCGAACTGTTCGGCCTGCCGTTTTCCAGCGCCACCGTGTCGCACATCCAGATCCTGGTGTTCGGGGCGCTGATCATGTTCTTCCTGATCGTCGAGCCGCACGGGCTGGCCCGCCTGTGGCAGATCGCCAAGGAGAAGTTGCGCCTGTGGCCGTTCCCCCATTGATGCGGGAACGGCAGTAATTCAATAACTAGAGGAGACAAAACCATGATCAAAAGCTTCAAACCCGCCCTGAGTGTTGTTGCGCTTTCCCTGGCCATGCTCTCGCCAGGTGCCTTCGCTGCCGAAGAACAGTTCTTCCCGATTCCCGGCTACCGGGTCGGCCCCTATGGCGCCAACGGTCAGGCCTTCTACGGCGGCTTCATCGACTACCTGAATTACGTCAATCTCAAGGACAAAGGCGTCAATGGCGTTGCCCTGACCTGGGAAGAGTGCGAAACCGAGTACAACAACGCCAAGGGCGTCGAGTGCTACGAGCGCCTCAAGGGCAAGGCCGCCAAGTCGGCCGGCCCGATCCACACCATGTCGACCGGCATTTCCTATGCGCTGATCGACAAGTCGGCACAGGACAAGCTGCCGCTCGCCATGATGGGTTACGGCCGGACCGATGCCGTCGACGGCTCGGTCTTCCCATATGCCTTCCCGCTGGTCACCACCTACCAGATGCAGGCCTCGGCCATCGTCAAGTTCCTCAAGGACAAGATGGGCGGCAGCCTGGCCGGCAAGAAGATCGTTTACCTCTATCACGACTCGGCTTACGGCAAGGAAGCCATCATCGCGATGGAAGCCGAAGCTTCGCTCAACAAGTTCGCGCTGGTGCAGATTCCGGTCGCCCATCCGGGCAACGAGCAAGGTGCCCAGTGGCTGAAGATCCGCCAGGAAAAGCCGGATTACGTGGTCTTCTGGGGCTGGGGTGTGATGAACCAGACGGCACTGAAAGCGGCCCAGAAGGTCGGTTTCCCGCGTGACAAGATGATCGGCTCGTGGTGGACCGGTTCCGAGGAGGATGTCGTGCCGGCCGGCGAAGCTGCCAAGGGCTACATGGCGGCGACCTGGAACGTCGCCGGCAAGCAGGTGCCGGTCATCTCCGACATCGAGAAGGTGGTCTACGGCGCCAACAAGGGCAACCTGCAGGACAAGGCCAAGATTGGCACCGTGCTCTACAACCGTGGTGTTTCCGCCGCCGTGCTGTCGGTCGAGGCGATCCGCAAGGGCCAGGAAAAGTACGGCAAGGGCAAGGCGCTCAATGGCGAGCAGATGCGCTGGGCCCTGGAAAACCTGAACATCACCGACGCCCGCCTGAAGACCCTGGGCGCCACCGACCTGCTGCCGGAAATCAAGACCTCGTGTGACAACCACGAAGGCTCCGGCAAGGTGAAGATCCAGCAGTGGGACGGCGGTCGCTGGGTGCCGGTATCCGGCTGGATCGAAGGCAACAAGGCCTTGATCCACCCGCTGTTCCAGGCCTCGGCCAAGCAGTACGCCAAGGAAAAGGGGATTACGCCGCGCGATTGCAGCAAGGAAAAATAAGGATCGAGGATTCAGGATCGAGGATCGAGCCAAAGCTTCCGCGCCGCAGGCGCGCAAACTATTGCTAACAGCTCTAGCCCCTCGATCCTCGATCCTAAATACAGGACCGCCATGAATACACAAACTGCTGCCACCGCCCCCGACCACTACCTGGCCATCAACAACATCGAGGTCATCTACGACCACGTGATCCTGGTGCTCAAGGGAGTGTCCTTGCATGTCCCGAAGGGCAAGATCGTCGCCCTGCTCGGGGCCAACGGCGCCGGCAAGTCGACGACGCTGAAGGCCATTTCGAATCTGCTGCATGCCGAGCGCGGCGATGTCACCAAGGGCTCGGTCGAATACAAGGGCCAGCGCATCGACCAGTTGACGCCGAATGAGCTGGTCAAGCGCGGCGTCATCCAGGTCATGGAGGGGCGGCATTGTTTCGGCCACCTTTCGATCGAGGAAAACCTGCTGACCGGGGCCTACACGCGCTCGATCTCGCGCAGCGAGTTGAAGGACAGCCTGGAAAAGGTCTATCACTACTTTCCGCGCCTGAAGACGCGGCGCACTTCGCAGGCCGGCTACACCTCCGGTGGCGAGCAGCAGATGTGCGCCATCGGCCGGGCGCTGATGGCCAAGCCGGAAATGATCCTGCTCGACGAACCGTCGATGGGCCTGGCGCCGCAGATTGTTGAAGAGATTTTCGAGATTGTTAAGGATTTGAATGGTCGGGAGAACGTCAGCTTTTTGCTGGCCGAGCAGAACACCATGGTGGCGCTGAAATATGCCGACTTTGGCTACATCCTGGAGAACGGGCGGGTGGTCATGGAGGGGGATGCGGAAGATCTCAGGACGAATGAAGACGTCAAGGAGTTCTATCTGGGGCTGAGTTCGGCCGGGCGCAAATCCTTCAAGGACGTAAAACACTACAAGCGCCGCAAACGCTGGCTGTCCTAGGCTGCAGTGCGCCCCGCATGGCGGCGTTGTCGGCCGGCTTGTTGGCAGGAGCCAACGGCGCCGGCCTCCGCCTTGCCCTGAAGGGCTACTTTGCAGCCGGAAAATTCGCCGTACAACATATAGATTTCGCCGACTCCGGAGAAAACCAAAAATGAGCTACTACGACCCGCTGGAAACCCGCGATCCGGACGAGCGCGAGGCCGATCTGCTGGACCAGCTGGCGCGCCAGGTGGCGCATGCCAAGGAAACGACTTCGTATTATTTTCAGGCACTGGCCGGCATCAATCCCTTCGAGTGCACAACGCGCGCAGCACTGGCCAGGCTGCCGCTGACCAGGAAGCGCGACCTCATTGAGCTGCAAAAGAAGCATCCGCCCTTCGGCGGCCTGAATTCTCTGCCCCGCCACAAGGCGAAACGCGTTTTTGCCTCGCCCGGGCCGATCTACGAATTGCAGGGCAAGGATATCGATCCCTGGCGCATGGCCCGCGTGCTGTATGCGGCGGGTTTTCGCGATGGCGATCTGATCCACAATTGTTTCTCCTATCACTTCACGCCGGGTGCCTTCCTCTTCGAGGGTGGCGCGCGCAAGCTCGGTTGCGCGGTTTTTCCCGGCGGTACCGGGCAGACCGAGCAGCAGGTCCAGGCCATGGCCGATCTGAAGCCCGAGGGCTATGCCGGCACGCCGTCCTTCCTGCGCATCATTGTCGAGAAAGCCGAGGAAATGGGGGTGGACCTCAGCTTCCTGCGCAAGGCCAGCGTTTCCGGCGAGGCGCTGCCGGGCGTCACGCGCGACTGGCTCAAGGAACGCGGCATCACCGTGCGACAGTGCTACGCGACGGCCGACATTGGGGCGATTGCCTACGAGACGGAAGCCGAAGCCGGGCTGGTCGTCGAGGAAGGCGTGCTGGTCGAAATCGTCCGCCCGGGTACCGGCGATCCGGTTGAACCGGGCGAGGTCGGCGAAGTGGTGGTCACCACCTTCAATCCGGATTACCCGCTGATCCGCTTCGCGACCGGCGATCTCTCCGCCATCCTGCCCGGTCGTTCGCCCTGCGGCCGCAGCAATATCCGCTTGCGCGGCTGGCTCGGCCGGGCCGACCAGACGACCAAGATCAAGGGTATGTTCGTGCATCCGGAACAGGTCGCCGAACTGGCCCGGCGGCATCCCGAGGTGCTGCGCATGCGCCTGCGGGTCGACAACCCGGATGGCCAGGACCGCATGCAACTGTATTGTGAAGTCGAGGCCGGCAGCAAGGAACTGGCGCAGGCTCTGGTCGCCGCGCTGCGCGAGATCACCAAATTGCGCGGCGAAGTGGTCTTTAGTGGGCCGGGGGGCTTGCCGAATGACGGCAAGGTGATCGAAGATAGCCGGGTCTATTGACCGGGTTATCTGTCATGAAAATTTTCTTCGCCGTGCTGGCCCTGCTGGCCGTACTCCCCGCCGTGGCAGATGAAGCGCCCCTGCGTCCTTCGGCCGAACTCCTGTTCAAGCAGCCCGAGCTGCTCCAGTCGGGCAGTTGCGTGGTCTACGAGGAAGGCGGCAGCGGCTGGATCATGACCGAGCCGGTGTATTACCTGAAGGGCAAGGTTCTCGCCGCCGAAGTGCGGACCCGCCATCTCGGCGTCTGCCCGCAGGTGCCGGGCAAGACCCTGGCGCAATACAGCCGCGACGAATTCAATCGCCAGGCGCTGGCCTCGCCCTGTGTTTCTCCCGGCGTGCCGGAGCGTGACGAACAGATTGGTGTCGTGCGCCTGCGCGTCGGCGAATGGGAAACACCGTACGAGAAAAAGGCAGCCAATGCCGGCCGGCTCTATCGCGGCAATTTCATCGACCGCAAGCTTGAAAAGGGCATGGAACTCGAACTCGAAGCCAATTTGCTCGGTGTCTGTAAATCCTGAGCCGGCATGCCCGATAGCGTAGAGACAAAGCCGCGCGGCCCGCTGGCCGGCATCAAGGTCGTCGAATTCGCCGGCATCGGTCCCGGCCCGTTCTGCGGCATGCTGCTCGCCGACATGGGGGCCGAGGTGACGTTGCTCGAACGGGCTGGCGGCACCTTTGCCTCGCAACTGTTCGGCGGTGGCCGCAAGGCGGTCGCCAATCGCGGCAAGAAATCCATCTGCATCGATCTCAAGAGTCCGGAAGCCCGGCCCCTGGTCCGGCAACTGATTGCCGAGGCGGACGTGCTGATTGAGGGCTTTCGTCCTGGTGTCATGGAAAGACTGGGTTTCGGGCCGGAAGCCTGCCTGGCCGAGAACCCGCGGCTGATTTACGGGCGCATGACCGGTTGGGGGCAAAGCGGCCCACTGGCCGCCCGCGCCGGCCACGATGCCAACTATGCGGCACTGGCCGGGGTGCTCGATACCGGCCGGCGTCACGACGGTGCCCCGTGGGCGCCGCCGACCCTGATCGGCGATATGGGCGGCGGCGGCTTGATGCTCGCCTGGGGCATTGCCTGTGCGCTGATCGAAGCCCGCCGCAGCGGCCAGGGCCAGGTCATCGACGCGGCGATGTGCGAAGGCGCCGCGCTGCTGGCCCACGGACTTTTCAATCTCGAAGCCCTGGGCGAATGGCAGGGCCAGTGTGCGATTGATTCGAGCGCCCCGTTCTATGACGTATACGCCTGCGCTGATGGGCTGTGGCTCAGCGTCTGCCCGCTCGAACCGCAGTTCTACAAGACCTTCATCGAGCGCCTCGGCCTGGGCAATGACCCCGACTTTGCCGGGCAGCAATACGACACGACGCAGTGGCCGCACATCAAGC
Source organism: Azonexus sp. (assembly GCA_049294655.1). Classification (GTDB taxonomy): domain Bacteria; phylum Pseudomonadota; class Gammaproteobacteria; order Burkholderiales; family Rhodocyclaceae; genus Azonexus. The sequence goes on along the minus strand of JBAQDI010000003.1, from coordinate 247,183 downwards.
AGCGCCTGGTCGACATTTTCGCCCGCGCGCCGCGCGCCCATTGGGAAGCGCTGTTTGACGATACCGACGATTGCGTCTGGCCAGTGCTGTCCATGCATGAGGCGCCCCGGCACCCGCACAACCAGGCCCGGCAGGCTTTTGTCGAGGTGGCCGGGGTCTGCCAGCCAGCCCCGGCCCCCCGCCTTTCGCGTACCCCGGCCAGCATTCAGCGCCCGCCACCCCTGCTCGGGGAACATACGCGGGAGCGGTTGGCCGCATTGGGCCTGTCCGGCGAAGAAATTGCCCGGCTCGTGGCGCTTGGCGCGGTTTCGCTGAGTTAGACCGGCCCTTGCTGGCCGACGGAATCGATTTCCGGCGGTGACTCAGAAGCTATCGGGTGAACGCCTACTCGCTGAGCTGCGCGATTTCGGCCGCCCAGAGCAATGCCGCCAGGGAGTCTTCGTTGACGCTGGCGACATCGAGGCGACAGGCTTTCGACCAGGTGGCGATTTCGTCCGGCTGACCACCTTCGCAGGCGATGCTGAGATTCAGGAAGGGGGCGAGCGGACCCTTGCTGTCGAGCAGCGCGTCGCAGACCGCCTCGGGCATCGCGACGCCGGTCAGTATTTCATGCATCGGCCGGTTGAGCAGCTTGTCGAGCAGCGAGAACAGCCCGGTGAGGAAGAGCTGGTCGGCCAGCAATTTCCGGTCGTGCAGCCGCAAGCCCTGGCGCTCCATGAAACTGGCGCGGACCAGGGCCTGTTCGGTCAGCATGCGTTCGATGTAACCGGCTTTCTGGACGTCGAACAGCAACAGGGACAGCCAGCGGTAGAAGCGTTCCCGGCCGAGCAGGAAGAGCGCCTGCTCGATGGTGGTGATTTCCTTGTTCAGGCCGTTGGCCGGCGAATTGATATAACGCAGCAGCTTGTAGGTGATCACCGCGTCCTGGCGGACGCTTTCGGCCAGGGTGGCATTTTCCTCGCCGCGGCGCAGCTGGCTCAGCACATGCATGATGTGCGGCCGGTCTACCGTGCCGCGCGGCGGGTGCCAATGGTCCCGACAACTGACGAAGGGGCCGTGGAAGTAGTCGAAGCCGGCCTGGAAACAGACATGCAGGTCGTCCGAGCTTTCGATGTCGGCAGCGATCAGCAACAGCGGAGCGGGCGTGTCGAGGCGCCGGACCTGGCGCACCCAGTCGGCGATTTCCAGGCCATTGAAGCCGGGCGTCGAAATCCGCACGAAGTCGCACAGCGGAATGATCGCCTTGTCAGGCACTCCCGGCCGCTGGTGATAGCCGACGCGAAAGCCGCGCTGGCGGGCCGCTTCGACCCGTTGCTGGAGGATGGCGAAATCGAGGATGCCTTCGTCGTGGACATCGATCATCAGCACCGTGTTTTCGGACGGCAGCATGGCCAATTGCGGGTTGTCGAAGGATTGCGAGGAAATTCCGACAAAGGCCAGGCGAAAGCCGAGCAGGGTGCCGACCTGGACCGAAACCAGATTGCGGATCAGGGCATCGTCGTAAGCCCGGCGGACGGCCGGATCACGCCCCGAGATCCGCTCCTGCAGGCCCTGGTGCAGGAGGAATTCATAACCGGCGATGCGTTCGGTCCGATTCAGGATCGCCTCGCGGCAGACGAAGGAACGCTCGTCCTGCTCATCATCCTTGTTGTGCAGCGGCGCGAGTTCGTTGAGGCGAGCAAAGGCGTCGTCCTCCGGGACCGGCGCAGGATTCCCGCCGAACAGTTTGCGCAAGAAGGAAAACATGGTTGGAGATGGCGTCACGGCAAGAGAATGTTGAATCATATCCTACCCCAATTGTGCGTCCGGCTTGGGCCCGTTTCTTACCGCCCGGTCAGGAACGCGCGCTCAGGCTCCGGATGCGCAGGGCGCAGTTTGTTGGCATAATCGCGACGCCCGCAAACAGGCCGCGCAACAGGGCGAGTCCGTCGATCAGCGGTTTCTGAACATGATGATGAGGATGCACGCGTGCGCAATAAATCCCGAACTGGAATCCTGTGTGGACTGGTGATGGCGACATGTTCGTCGCTGGCCCTTGCCGAGCCGGCAAAAAAGCCCGATTTCGCGGCGATGATCGAGTGCCGGACCGATTTCGGCGATTACCAGTCCTTCGCGCTCGGCGATTTTCAGGACGAAGCCTACAAGAAGCGGCTGGGCATCAAGCTCGTCAAACAAGCCAATTTCATGTTGCTCGAATACGCTCTGCCCCGGCCGATCAGCGTGCACGGTTACCGGACCAGCCGGATCGTCTTCAACTCGGCCGGGATCATGGCCGTGCTCGATGAAACTGATGCCGCCGCCCTGGCCGAACGCCTGAAGCTCGAAGTCGTGGTCAATTCCGGCGCCAAGATCCTGGCGACCCGGACCCTGCTCGAAAGCCCGCCGGAAACGCTCGGTGGCATGAAAGTCTGGCGCAAGGTCAGCATGGACCTGTCTACTGTTCCGTCGCATCCGGGCAAGACCCTGGTCGGCTGTACCTATCGTCCGATGATGGAAGAGTGAGGCGGCAATGCGCAAGCTCCTTTCCCTGATCTTCGGCCTGTCGCTGAGCGGCTTCAGTCTGGCGGCGGATATCGATGCCGCCCTGTTCGGCAACTTTGGTCATGCCTACACCGGGCGGCCGGGCACGCCGGTGTGGACCCTCCGCCCGGCCGCCGCGGGGGCCAGCCTGTTTCAGCATGGCGATGCCTCGTCGCTGAGCATGCAGGTGATGACGGCGGCACAGCGTCAGCGCTTCTGGGAGAAGATGTGGTGGCCGGAGGCGACGGCGGCTTCAGCCCATTGCCTGAGCGCCCGGGAGACGGTGGTTTGTCGGGTGGCAACGGTCGATCGGCGGAAAATCGACGGGCTCAGCGAGGCGCCCAGCGATTTCTTTTACTACGACCCGGTGGGCGGCATCATCAGCATGTTGCCGCTGAAAAAATGAGGTGGGGTCTGACGCTGCTGCTGGTCGGCAGCCTGTCGTGCCTGCTCGCCGCCTGCGAGGATTACAGTGCGCCCTATACCCGCGGGTTTATCCAGAACCTGCGGGCTGCCCAGCCGGCCCGCGCTGAATGTATCGAGCGGGAAGTCCGGCGGCGCTGGCCGAGCGAGGCCGCGCTCTACGCCGCAGCCAACGAGGTGCGGACTGTGCGGGGCGAGACGGATGTCGCGAATTACGTGTTCAGAGTCCTGGCCGACGTCTGCCCCGAGCACTAAACAACCCGGCGACAATTCCGGCGTTGGTCGAGCCCGCCCGCTCAATCAATGAACGTCTCGATCAGCGCCCGCTGGCCCGGCCGAACAGCCCGCGTACCGCTTCTTGCAGATCGGCCGGCAGCACGACGACCTTGGCATTGTCCTTTTCACCCATGCGTTCCAGTGCCTGAATGTATTTTTCGCCGAGCATGTAGGACATCGGCCCGGTCTGGTCGCCGATCGCCGCCGTAATGCGGCGGATCGCCTCGGCCGAGGCTTCGGCCAGCATGACCTGGGCGTTGGCGTCGCGCTTGGCCGATTCGAGGCGCGCTTCGGCTTCGAGAATGGCCGCCTGCTTGGCGCCTTCGGCCCGGATCACCACGGCCTTGCGCTCGCGCTCGGCGGCTGCCTGCATTTCCATGGCCCGCTGCATCGACTGCGAGGGCTTGATGTCCTGGATCTCCACCGACTTGACGGTCAGGCCCCAGTCCACAGCTTCATCGGCAATGCTCTCGCGCAGCCGGGCCTTGATCTTGTCGCGCGAGGAGAGCGCCTCGTCGAGTTCCATCTCGCCGACGATGGAGCGCAGCGTGGTCATGATCAGGTTGCGGATCGCTTCCGAAAAATCGGTGATGCCATAGACCGCCTTGACCGGATCGGTGACCTTGATGAAGGCGATGGCATTGGTCAGGATCACCGCATTGTCGCGGGTGATGACTTCCTGTTCCTGGACGTCGAGGATGATGTCCTTGGTGACCAGCTGGTAGGCCACCTTGTCGAGGTAGGGGATGACGATGTTGAGGCCCGGTTTGAGCGTGCCGTGGTATTTCCCGAGTCGTTCGACGATCCATTCCTCGCCCTGCGGCACGATGCGCACACCCTTGGCGATGGTGACGGCAACAAAGGCCAGGAGGGCCAGAACGACGACAAAACCGGCACTGAATTCCATTTGTGACTCCTTAAGCCTTGTTGACCTTGAGAAAACTGCCTTCGACAGCAATGACGCGCACCCGCTCGCCGGCGGCGATGGCGCTGTCGGCAATGCACGCCCATTCTTCAGAACCGAGTATTGGCCGCTGGAAACGCACCTTGCCGCGCTGGAAGGGGGCGACGGCACCGACCAGCAGGCCGACTTCGCCGATCACCTCGCCATCGGCCGTGCCGATGCGGGTTTTATGAAAACTCTGTTTGAAGACCTTGAACCACAGCACGACCAGGGCCAGCGAAGCCAGCGTCCAGGTGGCGATCTGGGCGGTGGCCGAAAGTTCGGGGAAAAGCAGCACGAGCAGCCCGACGAGCAGCGCGCCGAGACCGAACCAGATGATGAAAAAGGCCGGTATCGCGAGTTCGGCGATGATCAGCGCAATGCCGCCGACGATCCACATCCACCATTCAAAAGTCATGTTGTTCTCCTTGTCGGCGAGTATTGGGACTTTGCCGGTCGCGGTCAAGCTGCGCTATCGGGCAATCCGCAGTTGGTGCGTCTGGCGCGCCGTCCTAGAATGGCCCCATGCATACCGTCCTGCTGCTGCTTCCCGATTTTGCGCTGATCCTGCTCGGTGTCGCCATCCGGCGCTGGATGCACCTGGGCGACCACTTCTGGAACGGCGTTGAGAAACTGGTCTATTTCATCCTCTTCCCGGCCCTGCTGATCAACGCCATCATCAAGACCCGGCTCGATCTGGGCGCTGCCCTGCCGCTGCTTGCCACGGCCTTCGCGGCGATGGCCGGCGCCATGCTGCTCGGCCTGTTGCCGAAGCTGTTTACCCGCCTGCCACCGCTGACCTTCGCCTCGCTGTTCCAGTGCGGCTACCGTTTCAATTCCTACATCGCGCTGGCCGTCGCCGGCATGCTCTTCGGTGCGCCGGGCATCGCCACCATGGGGCTGATCGTCGGCACGGCGGTGCCGGTGGTCAATCTGGTTTCGGTGTGGATGCTCGCCCGCCATGGCGAAACCGGTCTGTGGCGGGAAGTGGCGCGCAATCCGCTGATCTGGGGCACCTTTGCCGGCTTCTTGCTGAACCTGGCCGGCTTCGTGCCGCCGATGCCGGTGCAGGCCTTTCTCGGGCGCCTGGCCGATGCCTCGATCGCGCTCGGCCTGATCACCGTTGGGGCGGCTTTGCGTCTCGAGAGTTCGCCGGGCGTGCGCGGCTTTTCGCTATGGCTGCTCACCGTCAAGCTGCTCGCCCTGCCGCTGATGGCGGTCGTGCTTGGTCGGCAGTTCGGGCTTTCCGGACTCAATTATCAGGTGGTGGTGCTGTTTGCCGCCCTGCCGACGGCCTCCTCGGCTTACATCCTCGCCATGCGCATGGGCGGTGACGGCAAGAGCGTCGCCTGGCTGATTTCGGCGACGACGCTGGGCTCGATGCTCACGCTGCCGCTCTGGGCAGCGTGGTTGCTCGGCTGACTACTTCTTGGCGCGCCGGCTGGCCGGCTTTTCTGCAGTCTGTTCCGGAGCGGCTTCGGCGGTGACGCTTTCCGCGTGCTGCTGCATCTGTTCGCGGATCTGGTCCATCATCTGCCACGGCCACATGGCGCCGGCCAATGGGCTCGCCGCTTCCTCAACCGGTGGGGCAGCCTCCTCGGGGGCGGCCGACATCGAACGGGCGGCCTCGCTGGCCATCTTGCCCATGGTCTGCACCGTGGACACCGTGGTACGCTGCATTTCCAGTCCCTGGATGGTCATCTGCAGCATCGAAAGATTCATCCGCAGCCAGCCTTCCACCGCCTTCATGTCCTTGATGCGCTTGTCGAGCTCGTCGAGATCGAAGGTCGGGGCGACCATGCCGGGCAGGCTAAAGCCCATATTGCCCCACATATTGCGCATGAAGTTGAGCGGATCGTTGTTTTGCTCATTTGTCATGTCTCTCTCCTTGGGTTTGCGTTGTATCATCTTAGCCCACTTCGTTATACACGATACTAAACCAACGCCCGCATAGGGGGGGATCAGAATGTTGCAGTTGCTCGTGGTGGAAGATCATGCGCTGGTGCGTGAAGGTCTGGTGCGCCTGCTGGCGCAAATCGAGGATCAGACCAAGGTTTTCGAGGCAGCCGATTTCGAGTCGGCACTGACCGTTCTGGATAATGAAGGCGAGTTCGATCTCGTTCTGCTCGATCTGGCGCTACCCGGGATCGACGGTTTTGCCGGGCTCGACATCCTGCGCCGACGCTATCCGGCGATGCCGGTGGCCGTCGTGTCGGCTTTCGACGATACGCCGACCATCACCCGGGTGATGAATCTCGGCGCCTCCGGTTTCATTCCCAAGGCCTTTTCCGGCGAGGCGCTGGTTTCGGCGGTTCGCGAGGTGCTCGCCGGCAACCTGTTCCGGCCTTGCGGCCAGCAGGGTTCGCGCCTCGACGATGCGAAGCCGCTGCCGCCCTCAAAGGTCAGCGTGCGGCCCGACGAGATCGGCCTGACCGATCGTCAGGCCCAGGTTCTCGCCCTGATGGTGCGCGGCCTGTCGAATCGGGATATTGCCGAACAGCTCGAACTTTCCGAAGGCACCGTGAAGATTCACGCGACAGCCGTCTTCAAGGCGCTCGGCGTGACCAGCCGGACCCAGGCGCTGGTCGCCGTCGCCCGTTACGGCGTCGATTTCGAGAGTGTTTTCTGAAGCTGGCCGAGTAGGGCCCTGAGCCGCGCCGGGCGGACCGGCAGTGGCAGGGCGTGCGCCCCGGCCGGGATGGGGCGCTGGTCGCCGCTGCTCAGCACGATGAGCGGTGTCGTGGCATCCAGTTCCTGGCTGATTGCCTCGGCCAGCGCCATTTCGCAAATGATCACGCTGTTGTGCAGGCTGTTGTGCGGCAGTTCGCCCGCGCCATCGTCGTGGCTGACCGCATAGTTCCAGTGTTCGGCCAGCCGGATGGTTTCGATGAGTGCTTCCGAGCTGCCGATGCAATGCACCTTGCCGAGCGGGGCCGGCAACTGTTCTACCGGCTGGCCGAGCATCGGTCGGCCGCCGCGCAGGCGCAGTGAAAAGGTCGTGCCTTCGCCGAGTCGCGAGTTGAGTTTCAGGCCGACGTTCAGGGCGCGCGCCAGGCGGTCCACGATGGACAGGCCGAGACCGAGGCCCTTGTTGTGTTCGCGCGCCTCGTTGCCGATCTGGTAGAACTCGGCAAAGATCGCTGCCTGGTGTTCCGGGGCGATGCCCATGCCGCTGTCGCGGATTTCGATCAGGACCTCTTCGCCACGTTGCCGTGCGGCGACCAGCACCCGGCCGCCGGCCGGCGTATAGCGCAGGGCATTGGAAATCAGGTTGGCGATGATGCGTTCGATCATCACCGGGTCGGACTCGACCCACAGCGTGGTCGGCCGGATGCGCAGGGTCAGCTGGTGGTCGATGGCCGCCCGCCGGCCCGAATCGGCCAGGCGTTCGAACAGCGGGCCGAGCGGGAAGAGACGGATTTCCGGTTTGATGCCGATGACGTCGAGACGCGAGATATCGAGCAGCGAGTCGAGCAACTCGCCGAGCATGGCGGTCGAGGTGGCAATCTGCTCGGCCAGCCGGGGCAGGGAATTGCTCGTGCCATTGCGGATCTGACGCTGCAGGTCGGCAGCAAACAGCGACAGGGCATGCAGCGGCTGCCGCAAGTCGTGGCTGGCGGCAGCCAGGAAGCGGCTTTTTGCCCGGTTGGCGCGTTCTGCCGTGTCCTTCTGTCCGGCCAGTTCCAGGGTGGCGGCCCGGATGCGGGCTTCGAGATGTTCGTGGCCGGCCGCCAGTTCGGAAGTCAGGGCGGCCATGTCGCGCACCTGGCGGCGGACCAGCAGGCCGCCGACCAGCAGCACGGCGGTGACCAGCAGGGCGAGGGTGCTCAGCTCGATCAGCCGGCTGCGCCAGTTGGCCAGCAGGGTGCTCTCCGGGATGGCCGTGAGAATGCGCAGATCGGGAAAGCCGGGCACCGGCGACATCGAAATCAGCATGTCGTTGCCCGTCGCCAGACCGGTTTCCGGCAGCAGGCCGCGCAACTGGCCGCCGAACAGCGTGTCGGCGGCAATGCTGCCGAGGACCGGCGACTGGGCGCTGAGGTCGGTCGGCCGGCAGGAGGCGATGATCTGCCCCTTGGCGTTGATCAGCACGGCCTCGAAATCGTCGGAGAGGCGGTTCGACCAGCAGAAATCCTGCAGGTAGGCCGGTTCGATGGCGGCGAAGGCGACGCCGCTCATCGCCCCATCTTCGTTGTTGATGCGGCGGGCGATGGCGTAGCTGTAGCGCCCCGAGTTGCGCCCGACATAGGGGCCGTAGGTGGTCGCCTCGGCGCCCTCGGCGAGGGCGATGAAGTAGGGGCGATCCTTGACGTTGATGCGTGGCGTCGGGAAGTAGCTGGAGATGAAGCGCTGGTTGCCGTCGCGGTCGAAAATGATCAGGTCGCGCAACTGCGGCATGGCCCGCGAATGGCGCTGGGCGACGTATTCCCAGCCCTGGGCGGGGTCCCATGTCTCCCAGTTACGGCGGCTGCGCGACAGGTCGGCCGACATTTCGCGGAGCAGCACATCGAGGGCTTCGAAGGAGCGCGCCGTGTGCTCGGCCATCATGATGCCGAAGTGCTGCAGGCGGCGCTCGCCGGCCTCGAAGTCGCGGTGGCGGGCGACCAGCAGATCGGCGAGAAAAACGAAAAGAACGGTCAGCGTGCCGATCAACGCAACGAACAGGGCGAGGGTTTCCGGCTTGCGCTTGATCATCTAGCGCTGATAGCAGTACAGCGGCCGGGCCGGCGTGCAATCGACCTCGATGACCCGTTCGGGGGTGACGCCGGGGACGGGGAAGGTATTGCTGATGAACAGGCTGCCGGGCTGCATTTCGGCCTCGACCTTGGCCCACAGTTTGGCCATCGGAGCCGGCGACAGGAAAGCATAGACGACGTCGTAGTCGCCGAGCCTGGCCTGCCAGAGGTCATCCCAGCGCCAGCCGATGTTCGGGCGGCCGAGGCTGAGCAGGCGGCCGACCAGCCAGGTCAGCGGGGCGTTTTCGTAGCCGGTGAAGTGGCTGTCGGGCAGCAGGTCGGCGAGCGGCACGGTGGTGCTGCCGACGCCCGAGCCGAGATCAAGCACGCGACTCGGGCCGCGTTCGGCGAGCAACTCGGCCAGCGCGGCCACGGTTTGCCGGTTGGACAGATAGAGCGGCACCTGGCCGGAGAGCGCGCCGCGATAGACGAGCAGCAGCGTGACGAAGGCGAGCAGAAACCAGCCCGGCTCGATGTGCAGGCCCTGGGTAAGCCAGACCAATGGCATGAAACCGGCGTGCATCAGGCGCCACCACCAGGGTTGGCGTGAAAGCGTGGCGAAAATGAAGGCGACGGCGCCGATCGCCAGGCTGGTTTCGAGCCACGGTATGGCCCCGACCTGCCAGCCGTAATAAGGCCAGGCCAGGGATAGAACGAGAATGACAGCGGCCCCTTGCAGGGCGAATTGTCGCTTGGGAGTGACAGACATGGCGAGATTCTAAGGGAAATATGCCGGTGAAATTCGCTTTGCCGCACGCCGGGCGGATTTTCTCCGGTCGGGCGTGTCGAGTCTGGCAATTTCCGGTTTGAGGTGGGCGCTACGCAAATTATGCATCGCGGACCAAAGCGCTGCGCAGCAAATCGATAAAGGCGGTGGTCCGGGCTGGCAACAGGCGGCGGCCGGGGGTGATGCACCACAGGGTGACGGCGGGCAACTGCCAATCGGGCAGCACGCGCTTGAGCAGGCCTTGGGCAAGTTGCTTTTCGGCAAAACGCCCGGTCAGGCCGACGATGCCCATGCCGTGCGTCGCCAGGTCGCGCTGCAGACCGGGCGAATTGGCGGCCAGCGGGCCGTTCGGCGTGCCTTCCCAGATCTCGTCGTGGCGCGTCAGGCGCCAGGGCACGGCTTCGCCGGTGCCACCGATCAGGCCCAGCCCGATGTGCCGGCTCAGGTCGGCCGGTGTCGTCGGCTCGCCATAGCGCGCCAGATAGGCCGGGCTGGCGTACAGGCCGTTTTCCAGCAGGCAGAGCTGGCGGGCGACCAGCGTCGTGTCGTCGGGCAGGCGGCTGGCGGCGCGTATGGCGATGTCGAAGCGCTCGGCCAGCAGGTCGACCCGCCGGGGGGAGAGGTCCAGTTCGAGGCGCACTTCCGGGTAGGCCGCGGCGTACTGCAGGAGTACCCGGCTCAGGTCGAGCTCGACGAAATCGGGCGGCATCGAGACGCGCAGCACGCCACGCGGCGTCGCCTGGCGGTGCTGGGCAATGGCCGTGGCGGCTTCGGTTTCTTCGAGCAGACGCTTGGCGTGCTCAAGGATGCGTTCGCCGAACTCGGTGATGCTCAGGCGGCGCGTGCTGCGTGTCAGCAGGCGTTCGCCGAGCTTCGTTTCGAGGGCGGTCAGGCGGCGTGACAGCGTCGATTTCGGCAGGCCGGCCCGTTCGGCGGCGCGCGCGAAGCTGCCCGTCTCCATGATCAGGGCAAAGAGCAGCAGGTCGTTGGCATCCAGGCTCATGACGCTTTATTGGTTCAATAACGGAACAATGATACCCATTTAAAGGGCTTCTGGTACTCCATTGTTACCAATAGTATGCATTCCATGGTGTCGGCCTGGCCGACCCGGCAAGCCAACCTCAACGGAGAAAAGATCATGAAAATCCTGCAAATCAACGCCAGTGCCCGTTCCGCCGGTGCCAACTCGAGCCGTCTGGCCGATGCCGTGACCGCCCGCCTGCGCGCCGCCAAGCCGCAAGCCGTCGTCGAGTTGCGCGACCTCGCTGCCCAGCCGCACCCGGTGCTCGACGAGCCGGCTCTCGGCGCCTTGTTCACCCCGGCAGAGCAACGCACGCCGGAACAGACGGCGCGTGTCGCCCTCGACGATGCGCTGATCGCCCAGGTCCAGGCCAGCGACGTCATCGTGCTCGGCGTGCCGATGTACAACTTCGGCGTGCCGGTGCAGCTGAAAACCTGGATCGACGCCATCGCCCGGGCCGGTGTCACTTTCCGCTATACCGCCAACGGCCCGGAAGGCCTGCTCAAGGGCAAGAAGGTTTACGTCGCGCTGGCCCGCGGCGGTCTCTATCGCGGCACCGCGGCCGACTCGCAGGTGCCTTATCTGCAGAGCGTGCTCGCCTTCCTCGGCCTGACCGACGTCGAGTTCATCTACGCCGAAGGCCTGGCCATGGGCGCCGACTCGGCCGCCAAAGCCTTTGCCGAAGCCGACGCACATCTCGACCAACTTTTCGCCTGAACGCCTGTCTGAACGGGCAGGAAAACCTGCCCGGAGCGCCCGCCGTTCCGCCACAAGGAGCATGACCATGACTACCAGCAATGCCGCAACCGCCTTCCGCCGCGTCGAGCGCCTCGTCCACGGCAAGGCGACTTCCGATGGCGCCGGCGTGCGCCTGACCCGCGTCCTGACCCAGGACCTGCAGCGCCGCCTCGACCCCTTCCTGATGCTCGACGCCTTCCGCAACGAGAACCCGGACGACTACATCGGCGGCTTTCCCGACCACCCGCATCGCGGTTTCGAAACCATCACCTACATGCTGGCCGGCCGCATGCGCCACCACGACAGCGCCGGCAACCACGGCCTGCTCGGGCCGGGCGGCATGCAGTGGATGGTGGCCGGCAGCGGCCTCATTCACTCCGAATTGCCGGAGCAGGAATCCGGCCTCATGGAAGGCTTCCAGCTCTGGCTCAACCTGCCGGCGGTGGACAAGATGACGGCGCCCAATTACCGCGACGTGCCGGTGGCGGCGATCCCGGAATACACCACGCAAAGTGGCGTGCACGTCCGCGTCATTGCCGGCGAAAGCCACGGCACGGCCGGTGCCGTGCAGCGCCCGGTAACCGAGCCGCTTTACCTGGACATCCATCTGCCGGCCGGCAGCCGTTTCGAGCAGGCCATCCCGGCCGGGCACAACGCCTTCGCCTACGTCTATCGTGGCCGCGCCGACATTGCCGGTACCGCAGTCGACGACCGCCAGATGGCCATTCTGGCCAACGATGGTGCTGGAGATGTCAGCATCGAGGCGAGCGAAGATGCCCGCCTGATCCTGGTTGCCGGCCGCCCGCTCGATGAGCCGATTGCCCAGTACGGGCCGTTCGTCATGAACACCGGCGAGCAGATCGAACAGACCCTGCGCGACTACCGGGCCGGCATGTTCGAGGCGGCGGTGGTCAGGGCCTTGTGAAGCAGGGCGCTCCCGGGATAAAGCCCGGGGGCGCCAATCAACACCTCAAGAGACGCGGAAAACGACCAGATGGACCTCTCCCAGCTCAGCGAATCCCTGCAGCGTGACGCGGTCTGGGTCGTGTTCCTCAACGTTTTGGCGCAACAGGCCGGTTTGCCCGTGCCGGCCGTGCCCACCCTGCTGCTGGCCGGCAGTCTCGCCCTCTCCTCGGGACAATTGGCCAACATCCTGGCGGCCGCCATTGTGGCGTCGGTCCTGGCCGACTGGCTGTGGTACCTGGGCGGCCGGGCCTTCGGCTACCGGGTGCTGGCCGGGCTGTGCAGCCTGTCGATCAATCCCGGCTCGTGCGTCAGCCAGACGGAAGCGCGCTTCGTGCGCTGGGGGCTCGGTTCGCTGGTCGTCGCCAAGTTCATCCCCGGCTTTTCCACCGTCGCGCCGCCGATCGCCGGCGCCTTGCGCATGGCCTTGCCCGGCTTCGTGCTTGCCGCCGCTACCGGGGCTGCCCTCTGGGCCGGCCTGGCGCTGGGCGCGGGCTGGCTGCTGCGCAGCGAAGTGCAAGCGGCCATCGGCCTGCTCGACCGGCATGCCGGCAGTGCGCTGATTGCAGCGGCTGGCGTGGTCGTCGTCTGGCTGGGCTGGAAGCTGTGGCAGAAATATCGTTTCCAGCAATTGTCGGTGGTGCCGCACATCACCCCCGGCGAACTGCTGGCCGCTCTGGAATCCGGACCGCCACTGCTCCTGCTTGATCTGCGCGGCCCCGCCATGGTGGCCGAAAACGGCCCGATCAGCGGCGCCACTCCGGCCGAGCACGACCGGCTGCTCGACGCCGTCGGCGCCTGGCCGAAGCACCAGCCCATCGTTACCCTGTGCAACTGCCCGGAAGATGCCGGCGCGATCCTCGCCGCGCACCGCTTGCTCAAGGCCGGTTATCTGTCGGTGCGGCCCTTGCAGGGCGGTTATGCGGCCTGGCTGGCGGCGAGCGGCTAGGCGGGGTTTACCTGCAGACGTTTCCTTGCTTCCCTGCGCGCTACCTTACAATCGCGGCTGTCCACAATTTATGCTTCTGGCTTGAAACGACTCGCGACCATGACAACCCCCGCCTGCAAACTCCTGCCGATCAAAGACGTCGTCGAGCCGCACGCTCTGACCCACCTCTACAGTTATGCCTACGGACTCAAGGAAGAGCCCGGGCGGCTCGTTGCCGTCTGGGAGGGTGACGTAACGCTGGATAGTCTCAGTCTCGACTGGCCGGAGGCGGAAGCCCCAGACCAGGAGATTTTCGGTTATCTGGTGATCGGCAATCTGACGGTGACGAAGCACATCACCTGCACGGAAACCGATGGCGGCCTTGGTCTGGTCGTCCTCGGCGATTTGCGGGCCGGTAACATCGCGATCGGCGGGCAGGAACTCTACGTGCGCGGCAACGTGGTGGTCGACGAGGTCTATTGCGGTTCCTACAACCACGGCGCGTCGATCATCGACGGCGATGTCAGCGCCAGGCTGCTGATCTCCGACGACTATCGCTTCTGGATCAAGGGCCGCTTGCTTGCGCCGACGGTGGCGACCGGATGCGACCGGATCGGTCTGCTCGAAGGGCGGGCTATCGACGAAGACTTCGATTACGAGAATGACGACTCGGGCATCGGCTACGGCGGCGCCCGCTGGGTGGACGGCGAGGTGCCGGTCAATTTTGCGCTGCTCGATGAATGTCTCGATGACGACGAGGACGACAGCCCGTTCATGTATTACGCCCTGGTCGAGCGCATTCTGGCCGGCCAGCCAGTACTGAATCCCGACTGCGACCCGCGCAGTCCCGAGGTCGCCGCCTGGCGCGAGGCCAATGCGCTGTTTTCTGCCGGTTACGCGGCCTATTACGAAGACGACGACAACGCGCGCGCCGCCGAATTGTTCGACCAGGCGCTGGCCGCGGGTTTCCCCGAAAAGCGCTGCCGCTACATGCTTGGCTTGAGCCTCTATCAGGACGACCACTACGCTGCCGCCATTCCGAACTTTACGTATTGCATCGAGCACGGCTATCAAAGTGTCGAATCGCTGGTGAAACGTGCGTCGTCGCTGTTGGTGAGCCTGAGCGGTGAGGCGGACGACAAAGCTCACGCTGCCGCCTGGGCCGATTGCGAGCAAGCGATCCGCATGGCCTCGTTCGGCGACTCGGACAGTTTGGCCGAGGCCCACAATCTCAAGGGTTACAGCCTCTATCTGCAAAGCCGCTACGCCGCCGCCATCGAACCCCTGGCCCGCGCTCTGGAAGTCGATGAGGAGAACTACAACGCCAACTCCAACATGGCCAAGTGTCTTTGGATGCTTGACCGCGAGCCCGAGGCACTGGACTACGCAGACCGGGCCATTGCCCTTGATCCGGACGCCGACGAGCCGTATCGCATCAAGGGAAACTGTCATTATGAGGCCGGCGACCATGAAGCGGCCCGGCGCAGCCTCGAACGCTATCTCGAGGACAATCCGGACATGGAACAGCCGCGCATCAAGCTGGTCCGCAGCCTGGTCGCCCTGAATCGCCTCGACGACGCGCATCGCCAGGCCGTCCGCCTGTTCGAGTCGCATCCCGGGCAGAAGACGGCCAACCCCGATGGCTTCATGGCCTGGGCCCTGTGGCTGGCCGACCGCGAGGCCGAAGCATTGCCCTATGCCATTCGCTCGGCGGAAACCCATCCCGCTCCCGGCTACCACCTGCTGGTCAAGGGCAGCTGTCATGCCACAGTGGGCCAGATCAATGCCGCGCTGGCCGACTGGAATGCCTATGCGCGCTTTGCACCGGACGACATCAATGTCTGGAACATGGCTGCCGAAACCTATTTGAACATTGGCGAGATCAAGCTTGCCGGGCAATGTATCGCCACCGCCTTGTCCATCGATCCGCAGAATGAGGCAGCGCGCTATCTGGAAAGCGAATTGAATAGCCGCCAAACGCCGTAGCCAGCGTGCCGTACCTGAATCGTCCAGCATCAACGCAGGGGGCAAGATGTTTGATCAACACCTGAAGAAATCCCTTCGTCAGCGCGCCTGTCCGGCGCTGGCCCTTGTCCTTGGCTTATTGTTTTCGGGAGGCTCCATGGCCGCTACCGTTACGCCCAATCCGCCCGTTGGCGAGCATGTCAAAGTTGTTGATGTGGCCGGCACGGCTGCCGAAGTTGCGCTGTTGCATGGCGAGGTGGCGCAGTTTCTGCGCGGCAGCTACGTCATCAAGTCGGGAAATTACTATCGCTTTCGCAGCGACGTTCCCTGGGCCGCCATTGCCAAAAACGTGCACAACCAGATGGCCGAAAAATCCATCCAGCGCGTGATCTTTAGCTGGAATAATCCGGGCTACGATTTCGTCGAGGTCTATCCGCAAGGCGACACGGCCTTTGCTGTTGCCATGCACGCCAAGGGCGATGCCGGCCAAGGCAGACTGGTCGGCTATTTCGTATTGACTGCGAAAAAGTGATTCGCGCTGAATGTCTCAACCCCTATCCAGGCGAATGGCATTGAGGTCGTCTTCAACGTCGCACTGCAAGTCGGCCAGTTCTTCCTCGTCGAAATTCAGATAGTTCAGGGCTGCGGTCCCATGCGCCATCCATTCCGCTTCGTCCGGCACGTCGAGGAAGCGCGCGATCAGATGATCCGCCAGCAGGGAAACGGCCGTCATGGCGCGCACCTCGTCGCTGACATTCGATGCATGGTCGGGAAGGATTTCGAAGTTATGGTGCATGCGGATGGCTTTGACGATGAGATCAGGCAAATGCCAGTTACGGGCCAGCATGGCGCCAACCGTCACGTGGTCCGTGCCATGCCGTTCGGTTTCCGTCTCCCACACCGCTTTTGCCGAACGGTTGGCGGTAACCAGCGTTTCCTTGTAATCGGGGAAACGCTGCATCAGGATGGGAATGCCGCAATCGTGAAACAGCCCGAAAGTGTAGGCATCTTCCTGCTTCACGCCGGGCACGCGGCGGGCCAGGCGGGTCGAAACGGTAGCGTGATAATTCGAGCGTTCCCAGAAGCGCTCCATGCTGACCCCGTTCGGCGTCAGCGAGCGTTTCAGCGCCAGGCCATTGACGATGCACAGGATGTTCTTCAAACCCAGGACAGCGGCCGCTTTCTGTACCGTCTCGACCTTGTTGCGTAGCGCGAAGATCGGCGAATTGGCCGTCTTCATCATCGATGCCGCCAGGCCGAGGTCGCCGCTGATCAGGCGAATGATCTTGTTGAAATCGACATCGTCACCGCGCGCTTCCACGAGCAGGGCGGCAACCACCGCAGGACAGGGCGGAATGAAAATGGTCTTGAGAATGTCAGAGACGGAGTCGGCGGCGACTTCGGGACTAATGGCTTCGTTGAGCATGGCAACAACCCCCTGAAAATGAAGAACGATTCGGCGATCAAGGTTGCTGCCGCTTACTGCCAGCCGTCATGTTGGCGGCCCCACTATCATCGAACCGGCGGACCGGCTCATTAGATTGGAAGCTTTGCGTCCCCGCCTTTCGACGAGTTTGCCCTGATCAATGACAGCAACATTAGCAGCGCTTGGCGCCATGCTATTGCGCTAAATCAAACAAGCGCCACAGCCACGGGGAAAAATGCCGGATGGTTGCCTTGTCGTGATTGGCATGGCATATGCTCGGGCGAGACATTCCGAACCGTCAAGGAGTGCATCAATGATGCTTTTCATCCGAAGCCAGAATGGCAATTTCCGGTCTTGTGGCGATCAGTCCATCGCTCACCAGCAAGACAATCAAGACCAATGACATTGCGCCACCTGACACATTTCGTGCCGATCCGGCGACGATGTTTTCGGCAGGAATAACGTTCTATTGTTTCTGCCATTTCAGGTATGCGCCATCGGCGAAATTCCTGGCTTCTTCGTTAGCCCGGTTGTTGCCTTTGGTCGGGATGGCAGCTTCGATGAATTCGTAGCCAATCAGGCCACGCACGAACAGGCGTTCCGGGCCGGGGTTGCCATCCATGTTTTGCCCCGCAGCGCGAATGATGATGGCAAAAGGCTTGTTGTTGGCCATACGCCATTCGATCATGCCTTTTTGGGGGCTGTGGATGACGAAGGTGCCCAAATGGAAATCTGCTTTCGTGTTGCTGACCCAAACCCCGGTGGTGTTCGCAGCAAAATCAAAGCCAAGGTAGTAGGCTTGGTCGGCGCGACAACTGAGCGAATTGTCCTGACCTTCGCGTAGCTCGCTTTCCTTGAAAGCCCATTTGCAATCCTTGCTCAGATCGGTGTACTTGCTGGAAAACCGGGGCTCGGCGGCTGCATGGGCTTGTCCCAGGAGGGTGCAGAGAAGAAAAGCCGTGAAGAGGGAGCGCATCATGGGTAAAGTTTCCGGGAGTAAATGTTGTTTTGCCTGTTCATTCGTAACAGGCAAAAGGTGGTGGCCACCGATAGCGAGAGGGGTTCCCAGGTCGTTTTTGTCCTGGCTAGCCATGCAAGGCAGCCTCGGCAATTTGTTGAACCCGGGCCATCGTGATGCCTTGTTGTTGCTCAAGAGACAACGGATGCTCTGTGGCTTCCAGGGTGATGATCGGGCGCTCGCCAACGGGCATCGTTTGGACGCTGGTCTTCATGCTCAACGTGCTTGGCGCATAGGGCAGGGCGCTTTGCAGCCATCCGAAACAGGCTGGCTCACTTTCCCGGCCCTCGCTCTCCCAGAGCTCGCAAGTGCGAAGAAAACTGTTCTCGCTCAACGAGACCCAGGCCAGCCAGGTGAATGGTCCGGGCCCGTCGATGACCGGCAGAAGAATGCGGCCGAGCACAAAGAAGTGCTTGCCATCAAGCACGCACTGGTCTGAGGTCAACTCGCCGCGCGCCTTGCGCTCCGCCTCGGGCAGAGCAAGCCAGAGAGCAGGAGCGGCAGCGCCAAAGCACATCGGCAGTTCAGCGTGATGTTGCCCGCATGTAGCGCAAACGAAGCCTGTCATTGCCATGACAAACGGGTGGTGTTTGTTCGCCAGCGTGGGCGAGTTTGAAGAGAGAAAAACATGTTGGCGGATAGCGCTTGTTGCTATGGGTGAATTGTAATTGGCGTTCTGGCTGGCACGAGACCGTAAAGCTCCTCGATGTCGGCATCATTGAGTGCAATGCAACCCCAGGTCCAGTCCGTAGAAGAGCCCTTGCCGTGCACGAAAACTTCGCCACCAAGCTTTGTCGTCCACGGTGGGGTTTCTTGATTGGCGGCAGCTTGCACAATCGCCTTGTATTCGGCGCGCGATATCAGTCCGCTCTTCAAGCCCCGCTTGGCATCTCCTGCATTCGGATAGCTGATGGCCAATGAAAGATGGAATTTGCTCCGGGGATTCTTGTAGGAAATGAAATACGAACCTTCCGGCGTCGCCCGATCACCTTGGCGCAGTTTTCGAGGAACTGGATTGCTGCCCAGGGCGATACGATAAGTCTTGATGCGCTGATCGCCAGCGTAAACCCGTAGTTCCCTCTTGGCTTTGAATACTTCGATGCGCGGTTTTTCGATATTTGCCGCATGCAAGCTAAGGCTGCATAAAAATACGCTGAAGAAAGCGAGCATTCGAAAAATGCTCATTCGGCAACTCAAGTGACGGTTGCCGGTCACTGGATTCCTTCCCGGCGTTCCCGTTGCTCAGGCGCCATGATGCGAGGCCCCAAGTACGGGTTGAATAGACCGAAACGATTCAGATGCCGCTGGATGCCACGGAAAATGACCTTCGCGCGACGGCCAGACGATTTGGTATAGAGGAAAGGAGTCGCCCTCGTAAAACCACCTGCAAAAGCCCATGTTTTCTTCATAGTGAGAAACAGGAACCTCGACAAAACAGCATGAGTAACCCCTGAGCAGTTCCTCTGTGGGGAGCTCGAGATTAATAGGCTTGCCGCTTTTAATGGCGTCTGCCGCAATACGCAGTATTTGATGCGCCAAGTTGGCAGGCAAACCGAAAATCATCAGTTCGGGATGCTGATAAGAGTGATACAGCCCCACAGTGAACGAATAAGGGGGAAGCTCATCTTCAGCCAAAATGTTGAGGCAATGCCAACCGAATTTCTCGACATCTTCGAGGAGTTTTATTTCACTGGGATCTTTGCCGATAGTACGAACCATGTTTTTGGCGCCCAGTCAGTTGGCTGGAACGGTTCGGCTACTGGCCCAGGCTCGCAAGGCGGCTATTTGCTCGGCCATGACCACCGAGAGCGGCTGGGTCTGGGTGATGGCGTTTTCAACATCGGCCTGGCTCAGGCTGCGTCTTTCCGCGTGTGCCGCGTAGCCGGCGGCGACAATTGCCTGCTCGATTTCAGCGCCGGAATAGCCTTCGGTCAGCTCAGACAGCCGGTCGACGGCGAACTGGCCTGGCTCAAGCTTGCGTTTGCCGAGGTGGATGGTGAAGATCTGGCGCCGCGAGGCGTCATCGGGCAGGTCGACGAAAAATATTTCATCGAAGCGCCCCTTGCGCAGTAGCTCGGGGGGCAGCGAGGTGATGTCATTGGCCGTCGCCACGATGAAGACGGGCTCCTGGCGTTCGTTCATCCAGGTCAGCAGGGTAGCGAGCATGCGCCGCGATACGCCGCCGTCGCCGTTGCTGCTGTCGGTGGCCAGCCCTTTCTCGATTTCGTCCATCCACAGCACGCAGGGCGCGATGGTCCGGGCAATGTTGAGGGCGTTGCGCAGATTGGTTTCGCTTTCGCCATGGAACTTGCCGTATAGCTGCCCGAAGTCGAGCCGGAACAAGGGCAGTTGCCATGAGCCGGCGACGCATTTGGCGGCGAGGCTCTTGCCGGAGCCCTGCACGCCGAGCAGCAGGACGCCCTTGGGCGGCGGCAGGCCGGGCGAACTTTCGGGATCGACAAAGACTTCGCGGCGAATCTTGAGCCATTGCTTGAGGCGACTCAGTCCGCCGATTTCCGCAAGGGTCGGCACCTCGGTTTCCAGGGTCAGCAGTTCGGCCGATTCCATCATCTGGTGCTTGTGGCGCAGCACGCGCCCGATATCTGCTGCGGTGACGGCGCCATCGTCATGAATCGACATCCGGCACAGCTTGCGCACATCGCTCTCGGTCAGGCCGCTGAGGTGCTGGGTCATCAGGCTGATCGAGTCGCGCGTTCCGGAAACCTTCTGGCCGGAATGGTCTGCCCATTTTGCGGCTTCTTCCTTGAGAATCTCGAAGACCCTTTCCTTGCTGGGCAAGTTCGGTTCCAGAACCGCAGCCACTTTTTTCAGGTCGTCGGGCAATTCGAAGTCGGGCGTAATCATCACCAGCATGCGACCTGAGTCCATCGCCATGATGTCTTTCAGCAAGCGAATGACCATCGGTTCGCCGAGAAAGTGATGAGCGTCGAAAAAAACGTAAATCGAATTGTTCGGCGATGCCATGACATGCCTGAGCGCATCAGGAATTTCCTCGGTGTTGTACACCGGCTTGCGCACACTTCCCTCACGCAGGCCGGCGGTCACACTCCAGGTGGTGACGACGCGACCGTTGAGCAGGGCAAAACGGTCGAGCATCGACAGGATGCGCTGCTCTTCGTGGGAATTGATGATGACGAGTCCCTGCTTCTGCAACAGCAGTTCTTCTAGCCTGGCGAGGTCGTCCATGCGCATTCGGTCCTGGTGGAAGTCGGAAGCGCGCACTCTAGCGCAGAGCTATTCCATTTGTCATTAGTCTGGCCATGGAAACGGCCTCGTTTCCACGCCATTAGCCAAAGGGGGCAGAGTAATTAAAATTTTCAATTCACTCCGACCCTTTTGTTGCTTTTGTTGTTGCAGCACGGCACAGGTTCGGAACAGGAACTGCTGCTGCCAGTTGTGCGCGCCATGCAAACGCAAGCCACCCCGGACACGCTTTACACGGCTGATGCCGGCTAGTCATCTCGAGTGGCGCTGAGGTGTAGTGCTATCGCGACGACCATGTTCCAAAAAATGTACGAAGGGATAACCCACTGTGGCGCGAAGAATGAGTCTTTCCAATCCATTGTTCTGAAGCACACCGCGAATGGAATGCCGCCTAGAAACCCCGCGAAAGAAAGCATCACGAGATACCGAAAATACTGCCGAGACTGAATGAGCCGGGGAACAAGAAGTCCAAGTATCGTCCCGCTTATCAATCCCGCTGCGACAAAGGAAAGCCAACCGACTATCCACCAGCCAAAGCCTCCGACAGCGAATGCAGCGACCCATGCGAACACGCCTATGCCGAGCGCAGCCACTGCGCGACCGGGACTGACCCAACTGCTATGGGGAACGAGAAGCAAGGCACCGAAGATGATCCCCGGTAATATCCAGGCAGGAATTTCCGATACGACATCCTTATCAAGAAGGCCAAACGGACCAACTACCCAAGCAAGAAGTCCAGCCATAAAGGCCAGCCCAAGCTTGATAGGCAATGAAATTTTTATGCCTTTAGCAAGCCTTCTATGCATCAGCGAGCTCCAGTGATGCATAACGAAGTGGATGAGCGCCATGTTGGGCCAGCGGTGATCATTTCTTTTGATAGGTGCCGACAAAAGAAACATTCAAGCCACCGCACCCGGACTCCGTTTCTACGATGATGCTGTCGCCGTTCGAGCGAAGCTCGCCGTTGCATCCATCGGAATCGAACGTGAGCTTCCCGTTATTGACGGTTCCGATCGCTTCGATATCGCCCGTATTGACTTGACCGATTGCCGCATTGGGGCCCTGCCAAATTGCACTACCCGAAATGTGAACACGATTGCCGGACAAGACGATTAATAGGAGGGAGGCAGAATTCTTGTCTTCTTTCCCGCGGTAAAAACGAACGTACTTTCCGTTCCACTTCGATTGCTGTTCGGTGCCGGGCGCTATATTTCGCAGCAAATCGATGCGAGTAGACATGGCGCTCGCGAGACACCCAGCGTTCTTGCAACTTGCTACTGGATAAGAACGTAGCCATTCCCGTTGCCACTGAGTGATGGCCGACTTGGCCCCCGATGAAACAATCGCTTGCTTGTATGCGGCGGCCAAATCATCGTCCAGTTTGGAGAGCTTGGCGTCCGAGCAGATCAATTTTTCCATGGGCGAATGAGCCTTGCCGCAATCGAAACTAGCGGCGACTGCTGATTGCATCGGGAATAGCAGCGGAGCAATCAAAAGTAGGTTGCGGATAGAGAGAGGCTTCATGAGATGGTCCTGACGTGGAGGTTACCGGCGCTGCGCGGCTTTGTTGCGCAGCGTCCAGCGACCGAAGGGAGCGAGGTTGAGCGCCGGGTTAGCCCGTATTTTGACCAGACCCCACCGTTATTGAAATGCCTTCTTCCGCAGCCCACTCACGGAGAGCCAGCTCAGTTGTTTTGGCCTCAAAGTCGTACCAGGCTTGGAGCAAACCTTTTCGTTCTAGCAAATCCTTGAACCTCCCGTAGGCCCCGCGTTGGCGAAAGATGTTTGCGACGGTTTGATATGAGTCTGCGAGTTGCTCTTCTGCGAAAGTCAGAACAAGGTTCTTTCCAAGATCCAGGTCGTGCTTACTCGGCACCGCTACGTAAATGCTTCCGTCTTCAATGTCTTCGGGCAGCTCGTCGAGCTCCATGGAACTCGCCGACAAGTGAATATTTCCTGTGACACGGGACACGAAAGCCTCGCTGTCCTCCGGCGACGAACTGACCCACTCATAGGCGACCAGCAAATCTTCAAATTTAACGGGAGTGCTCGGTGTCATGGTTTGAGGGCTAACCCGCCGCTTGCGACAGTGACAGAAACCAACTCCTAATTGACTTGATGCGCTCAACTGAGACTCCAGTTCTCTGGTCTTGGATGAGAGGATGCGATCCGTCCGCTAGGTAGAGGTGTGGCCGTAGCCCCTTCGGTTGAGTGTGGACTTCCAGTGGCAGACCCAGTGTTGATGGGTAAAACGGTAGGTCAGTGCTCAGCGTTGCTTCGATTGGCGAATTATCTTCGCGGCCTTCAGCATCTAGGAGGTCTTGGTACCAGAAGAAGAGTTCTTCACTTAGCTCCACCCAAGCTCCCCATGCGAACCCCTCTGAGTGACCGTGAATGGCGATTTCAATGGAGCCGTAAAGATAGAACTTCTCGTCATCTATGACGCAGAGTTCTCCATTCGACCAGACTCGGTCTTCTCTTTGGTTGATCGGAATCTTTGCTGCTTCCGTTGGCATGGAGACGGGAATTGAGCCAGACAGCGAATCGTGCATCTTTCCGCAGGACGGGCAAACTTTTAGTGTCATGTGAGCGGCCTAACGTTCAAGGTCCGGTTGATCGCAGTTGGGCATCAGCTTCAATTCAACTCGCGTTTCGACGAATCGCTTTTGCTTCGGAGCAATTCTCGTGGGATAGCGTCGTCATCGGGATTGAACTGATAGATGCTCCAAGCGCGTGCAGGAGCATCGATATAGATCCTCCCGCAATCGGAACATTGGTAAATGCGCTTAGAAATGTCTCCAATCAATCGCCTGATATGCATTACTGCTGCCTCTTTTTCAGCGGCGGAGGGGCCTGATTTTTCGATTGCGTCGTCGATGGCTTCCAAAAGCGGGAAGAAGTTCTCATCTGGAATGATGTGGGCCTTGTCGAGCAGATAGTCGGATTGATCTATCATCGCTCCGCCACACACGCAGTTGATCTTCATCTATTGCTCCGGTTGTAACCCAGTTCTATTGCTTCGTTGGTTTGCATGTGGCCCTGATGCCCAACGTTTAAGGTCCCTGCACCGCAGGGTTAGCCCTCTTACGACCCAGCGACACGATTCTTCCACCACTGGTAGCAGGACCAACCAACTCCGGCCGCAATTGCAACCTCAATAAACCAGCGCAGATAGCCCGCAAAAGACGAATGCACAGAATGAAAGGCGAGATCCACTAAGGCGCCCGCCACGCAGAGAACCACGGCTGCCATGAGCCAAGCAAGAAAGGTGAATTTCCCCTTTGATGAGAAGCCCGCTCCAACTGATTTAAAGAATGTGGCTCGGCCAGCCCAAACGCCGAACACGATAGCTAAGAGCATGACGCCCATACCAAAAGCTGTGGTCGTACTGTCTGTTTCGGCGTATTCACCATCAACCCAATAACCCACAGGTGTGGCGTGATAGATGTAAGCAGGCACACCAACAAGATCGCCAACAATTCCAACACCAACCCCGACAAGCAGGAATGCGGCAACGCCAATGAACCAAGCCGAGAATGTGCGCATGAGAGGGCTAACGTAGAGCTAACCGGCGCTGCGCGGCTTTATCGCGCAGCGTCCAGCGACCAAAGGGAGCGAGGTTGAGCGCCGGGTGTGCGCCCAGCATGGGCGCGATGTAATGGGGTGGAAGTCCCCTGTGGGAGTACCGACATTGATTCGACATATTGGATTGATGATAACCACTAGCCGAAGGCAAGGGCAAGGTCGTGAGGGCTTGTCTGGAGGAAGCCGGAGTGCAAACGTGCGAGGCGACGGACAGAAACTGCATAGAAGGCCTGGTTTGCGGGCGAGCTGGCACCTCGTGGCGAAGCCCATCGGATACAGCGGACAAGGTAAATGCGGCGCTTGTGCACGGAAACATCGCGTTCTTACCTGGGGAGATCTGATCGGCGAGCGATGCGCTGACGTTTCGCAAAAGCAGTGGGGAGCGCTGCTCAACAAAATGGTCCAGGCGTCGCGGCAAGCTGCCGACCGCAGACGAGCGAACAGGCAGCGAGCGAAAACGAAGGGCATAGCGCGACGGCGAGCAATCGTCGTCGTGACCGGTCAGGAGTCAGCAGAGGCCGTAGTAGGTGCCGGTACGGACTGAAGGGCTGAACATGAACAGACAAGGAGGAGCCGTGAGTCACTCGAACCCGACATTGAACCCGACCGGGGGAGCCGGGGACCGGCGTGGTCTTGCCCAGCCAGCCTTGCACGAAGACTTGATGGAAGCAGTACTGTCGCCGGCCAACATGAAACAGGCGTGGCGTCGAGTGAAGTCCAACCGAGGCGCACCGGGCATTGACGGCTTGCGCATCGACGACTTCCCGGCCTATGCCCGCGACCAGTGGCCAGCGATCCGCCAGAGCCTCAACGATGGCCGTTATCAACCTCAGCCGGTCCGACGGGTCACCATCCCGAAGCCGGACGGAGGCGAACGCGCGCTGGGTATCCCGACCGTAGTTGATCGGGTCATCCAGCAAGCCATCGCCCAAGTCATGACGCCGATATTCGATCCGGAATTCTCGGAATCGAGTTATGGCTTCCGACCAAAACGCTCTGCCCACGGCGCGCTCAAGCAGGTGAAGGCCGACATCCAGACCGGCTACCGCGTCGCCGTCGATCTCGACTTGGCGAAGTTCTTCGACAATGTCGATCACGACATCCTGATGGCCCGCGTGGCCCGACGGATCGGCGACAAGCGGTTGCTGGCCCTCATCGGCCGTTACCTGCGGGCAGGCGTATTGATCAATGACGACATTCAACCCAGCGAGTTGGGAACGCCGCAAGGCGGACCGCTCTCGTCGCTGCTGGCCAATATCCTGCTCGACGATCTGGACCGGGAACTGGAAGGGAGAGGCCACCGGTTTGTACGGTACGCCGACGACCTGATGGTACTGGTCAAGAGCGAACGGGCAGGCCAGCGTGTCAAAGCCAGTCTGACCACGTATCTTGGCCGACAGCTCAAACTGCCGGTCAACGAGAAGAAGAGCCGAGTGGCGAAGATCGACCAGTGTGTGTTCCTCGGTTTCACCTTCAAGAGGGGCAAGCTGCGTTGGTCGGATGCCGCCTTCGCGGACTTCAAGCACCGCATCCGGGAATTGACGGGGCGAAGCTGGGGAGTCTCGATGCAATACCGGTTCGACAAGCTCGGGCAGTACCTGCGTGGCTGGATGGGCTACTTCGGCATCTCCGAGTATTACCGGCCGATCCCCGAACTGGACGAATGGCTGCGACGACGGGTGCGCATGTGCTACTGGAAACAGTGGCGCCTCACTCGAACGAAGATCGGCCATCTTCTGGCGCTGGGCGTCGGCAAGCGCACGGCGATCCTGACGGGCGTCAGCAGCAAGAGCTACTGGCACTTGTCGCGGTCGCGGGCGACGCAGGTGGGGATGACGAACGATTGGTTGAAGGCGCAGGGGCTGGCGAGTATCCGCGATCTTTGGATGAAGGCTCACGGCTACGCATGAGGGACATCGTGTGCGCCCAGTTCATGAACCGCCCGGTGCGGACCCGCATGCCGGGTGGTGTGGGGAGGGCCGGTTAGAAGCCGGTCCTTACCCGATTAGCCACGGAATATCTCCAGAAAACGTTCTACCGGCCACTGCTTTCGGTCGGAGACCTGGCCGTCCCCGAGTTCGATGAGGCGCGGCGTGCCATCGGTGGAGAGCACGACATCAACTGAGAAAAACGGGCTGCTGATTCTCGGAGCAACGGTTTGAACGATCTCGGGCACGGCGCCGTTGCGTCCATAAGGTTTGCCTCGAAACACAAAGTAGCGCTCTTCGGTGTCGGGAGCCAGCCGTTCAAATTGCCTGATGCAGACGCCACCTTCAACTTGGCCTCGGTATTTCTCAATCAGCGAAACGATCTCTGCAATCTCTCCGACCGAGTTCGCAACCGATCCCCGGTTTGTGGTCAGCGACTTCACATAGTCTTTGACGAAGAAGGCGGGCCAATGGCAATCAGCAACGGCCGCCGCATAGTCTGCGTCCTTCTCTACAAAGATGGTTTCGGGAGTGAGATCTTTGCAGAGTGGATACCACTCCGGGAGGTGATGACAGAGGCGATACTGCGCAACGGAAGTAACCACGCGAGCGCCTTTACACTCAATTGCCTCCAGCAATTTCCCATAGGCGTTCGGGTCTAGCATCCATCCGCGATAGAGGATCTCTTCCTGGTCAGCGAAGAGCGGACGCGGCTTGAATTCACCGGACTCGAAATCCTCCGCCGAGTAGAGCGAGCAAGCCAATCCGGCAGCTTGAGCGGCTAAGAACTCCTCAGCGTAGGTTTCGTCGGGCTCCTTCTTGTTGAAGGGATCACAAGGGTAGAGAAGGCGCATGGTTTGAGTGGCTAACGTGAAGTGGATGGCGTTTCCGCCATGTATTCTGAAAACCTGCCATCCATCCTGGCCTGCATGGCGGGCTGAAAGCCGCATGCTCTCTGGGGAAAAGCCGAATCAGAGTAGATATTCACCGTGATATTCATCCGCCAATTGCGTCAGGGAAGCGAATCGCTCGGCCAGTTGTTGTGCCGAAACGATTCTTTGCCGGGCAGGAGCATACGGTGCAAGGAAATTAATGTCGATGGGGTACTGGCTTCTCGGGCTTTTTTCGGCCACAAGGGCCTGTTTCAAGTGACTTTCTGGCGCAGCTCGGGCCGCTGGCTGAGGGCTTTCTCCGCTGCCGTCCTGCGTACCGGCCCAAAGCCGCGTACTTCGCTTGGCCAGTTGGCCAGCGCGATGATTTCCGGGCTTGGCCGATGGCCGACGATGAAATCGAGATCGTTTTCGTAATCGGCCAGTAGCTGGCGGTCCAGCTGGCTTTCCGCGCTGTTTTTCCAAGGGTCGAGCCAGCTGCCGCGCCAGCGGCGGGCATTTGCCAGCAGCCTGAATAGCGGCAGCACCCAGGCGCCGAAGCGCAGTTTCTGCGGGCGGCCGTCCGGGCCGGGGCGGTTCAGGCCGGGGGGTGAGAGGTGGAAGTTGAGGCGCAGGTCGCCGGTGAAGCGTTCGTTCAGGTTTTTGAGGAAATCGCTTTGCGTGTACAGGCGGGCGACTTCCCAGGCGTCCTTGGGGGCGAGCAGGCGGGCATATTGGGTGGCAACGGTGCGTGTCAGCGCATCGTTGCCGAGTTCGCGGAGGCGTTCGACGCGGCCGGCGTAGCGGGCGGCGAGGCGGGCGTCGTGGTAGGCGGTCAGGTGTTCGACGCGGCTGGCGATCAGTTCGTCCAGCGTTTGCTCAACGAAGACGGGATGGGCGGCTTTGGCCCCGACGATGGCGTCGACCGCTGCGCCCCGGACGGCGGCCCGGCGGCCCCAGAGGAAGGCCTGACGGTTGGCTTCGACGGCCGTGCCGTTGAGGACGATGGCCTGGTCGAGGGCGCTGGCGGAAACCGGCACCAGGCCCATTTGCCAGGCGTAGCCAAGGAGCAGCAGGTTGGCGTAGAGGCTGTCGCCCATCAGCGCGCTGGCCAGGTGGTTGCTGTCGATGAACTGGAGCTGCTCGCCGCCCAATGTTTCGCGCAGCTGTTGCTGCAGGCCGGCCAGCGGGAAATGCCAGTCGCGCTGGCGGGTGAAGTCGGCGGTCGGCGTTTCGGTGCAACTGACCACGGCGCGCGTCTGGCCTTCGAGCATCTTGGCCAGGGCTTCGGGGCTGGCGCTGACCACGAGGTCGCCGCCGAGCACGGCATGCGCCTCGCCGGTGGCGATGCGGGCGGCGTGGATGTCTTCCTGCCGGTCGGCAATTCTCAGGTGGCAGAAGACGGCGCCGTATTTCTGCGCCAAGCCGGTCATGTCCAGGGTCGAGATGCCTTTGCCGTCGAGGTGGGCGGCCATGCCGACCAGGGCGCCGAGGGTGATGACGCCCATGCCGCCGACGCCGGTGATCAGCAGGTTGTAGGGCTGGGCGGTGGCGGGCAATTGCGGTTCGGGCAGGGCCGGCCAGCGACCATCATCGGCCAGCGCGGCGCGGCCCTTCTTCGGGATGGCGCCGTCGATGGTCACGAAGCTCGGGCAGAAGCCGCGCAGGCAGGAAAAATCCTGGTTGCACGACGACTGGTCGATCTGGCGTTTGGTGCCGAAGGCGGTTTCGACCGGCACGATGGACAGGCAGTTGGATTGCACCGAGCAGTCGCCGCAGCCTTCGCAGACGGCTTCGTTGATGACGACGCGCTGGCTGATGGCCGGCAGCTTGCCGCGTTTGCGCCGACGGCGCGCTTCAGTGGCGCAGACCTGGTCGTAGATGAGCACCGAGACGCCGGGAAATTCGCGCAGTTCGCGCTGCACGACGTCGAGTTCGTCGCGGTGGCGGACGGGAACTACTTTCCCGCCCGGTCGGGCGAGATCGGTGATTTCGTCGTATTTCTCCGGGTCGTCGG
This sequence comes from Azonexus sp., assembly GCA_049294655.1. Taxonomy (GTDB): domain Bacteria; phylum Pseudomonadota; class Gammaproteobacteria; order Burkholderiales; family Rhodocyclaceae; genus Azonexus. The sequence continues at coordinate 217,875 of JBAQDI010000003.1, read as the reverse complement.
TGACGATGACCATCCGGCCGACGCCTTCGGCTTCAAGCTGGCGCGTCAGGCGGGCGACGCTGAGGTTGCCGTCCACGGGCTGGCCGCCGGTCATGGCGACGGCGTCGTTGTAGAGGATCTTGTAGGTGATCGGTACCTTGGCGGCGATGGCTTGCCGGATGGCCAGCAAGCCCGAATGGAAATAGGTGCCGTCGCCGAGGTTGGCAAAAATGTGCTTTTCTTCGGTAAATGGCGCCTGGCCGACCCAGGGCACGCCTTCGCCGCCCATGTGGGTGAAGGACGACGTGCTGCGATCCATCCAGGTCACCATGTAGTGGCAACCGATGCCGGCCACGGCGCGCGAGCCCTCCGGTACCTTGGTGGATGTGTTGTGCGGGCAGCCGGAGCAGAAGTGCGGTTTGCGCTCGGCCAGCACGATCGGGGTTTTCGCGACCTGCTGCTTGGCTTCGATGAGTTGCAGGCGGGCGGCGATGGCCGGCGAGGTGAAGAAGCGGCCGATGCGTTCGGCAATGACGCGGGCGATAGTCGCTACCGGCAGTTCGCCGGTCGCCGGCAAGAGCCAGTTGCCCTCCGACCATTCGCCGATTTCGTCGAATTTGCCGACGATGCGTGGCCGCACGTCGTCCCGCCAGTTGTACAGCTCTTCCTTGAGCTGGTATTCGAGCAACTGGCGCTTTTCCTCGACGACGAGGATTTCCTCCAGGCCTTCGGCAAAATGGCGCACGCCTTCCGGTTCGAGCGGCCAGACCATGGCCACCTTGTACAGGCGGATGCCGATCTCGGCGGCCAGCGCATCGTCGATGCCCAGTTCGTCGAGCGCCTGGCGCACGTCGAGATAACTCTTGCCGGCGGTCAGGATGCCCAGCCTGGGCATCGGCGAATCGATGATCACGCGGTCGAGCTGGTTGGCCCGGCAGTAGGCCAGCGCGGCGTAGAGTTTGTGGTTGAGCAGGCGGGCTTCCTGGGCCAGTGGCGGATCGGGCCAGCGGATATTCAGGCCGTCGGCCGGCATGGCGAAATCGGTCGGCAGAACGATGTCGAGCGCCGCCGGATCGATGCGCACCGAGGCCGAGGTTTCCACGGTGTCGGCCAGTGCCTTGAAGGCCACCCAGCAACCGGAATAGCGGCTCATCGCCCAACCGTGCAGGCCGTAATCAAGGTATTCCTGGACATTGGCCGGATAGAGCACCGGCATCATCACCGCCTTGAAGACATGCTCGGTCTGGTGCGGCAGGGTCGACGACTTGGCGGCATGGTCGTCGCCGGCAATGACCAGGACGCCGCCGTGCGGCGCCGTGCCGGCAGCGTTGGCGTGGCGGAAAACGTCGCCGCAGCGGTCCACGCCCGGCCCCTTGCCGTACCACAGGCCGAACACGCCGTCGTATTTCGCGCCAGGGAACAGGCCGACCTGCTGGCTGCCCCAGACGGCAGTGGCGGCGAGGTCTTCGTTGATGCCGGGTTGGAAGCTGATGCGGTGGCTGGCGAGATGTTCCTTGGCCTTCCACAGGCCGAGATCGAGATTGCCGAGCGGGCTGCCGCGATAGCCAGATATGAAGCCGGCGGTATTCAGCCCGGCCGCCAGATCGCGTTCGCGCTGCAGCATGGGCAGACGGATCAATGCCTGGGTGCCGCTCAGGAAAACGCGGCCGGTGTGGCGGGTGTATTTGTCGTCCAGCGTGGTGTACGGCTCGGCGAGTGCTGCCGGGTGTTCGGGGTGACCCATGTGTGTCTCCGTTATTTCGCCTTGTGGGCGGTATCGGTCAGCCGGCGCCGGGGGTGGTGGCGCCAGCCGCTTTGGAGTTTGGATTGTGCCGGCCGGCGAATGTTCCGGCCATTCGGGATTACCCGGGCAGGCCGAGTGGCAGCGTGAAGCGGAAGGTGCTGCCCTGGCCCTCGATGCTGTCCACGGTCAGCTGGCCGCCCATCAGTTCGACGAGCTGGCTGGAGATGGTCAGGCCGAGGCCGGTGCCGCCGAAATGCCGGGTGGTCGAGCCGTCGGCCTGGGTAAAGGCATGGAAGATGGCCTCCTGGCGGTCGGCCGGGATGCCGATGCCGGTATCCGAGACGGCGCAGTCAATGACCAGCTGCTGTGCGGTGCGACTTGCGCAGCGCAGCGTGACGGTGATGCGGCCCTGGTGGGTGAACTTGATGGCATTGCCGATCAGGTTGAGCAAAACCTGGCGGATGCGCAGCGCATCGCCGAGCAGCATGTCCGGCAGGTCGGGCGGCAGATCGAGGCGGTAGGCCAGGCCCTTGTCGTTGATGCCGACCTCCATCAGGCGCAGGACATCGCGGATCAGTTCGGACAGATCGAAGGGGCCGGGCACGATCTGCAGCTTGCCGGCTTCGATCTTGGATACGTCGAGAATATCGTTGAGGATGCCGAGCAGGGTTTCGGCCGAATCGCGGGCGATCTTGACCAGGACGCGGCTGTCGTCATCAAGCGGGTTCATCAGGGCGAGGTCGATGGTGCCGATGATGCCATTCATCGGGGTGCGGATTTCGTGGCTCATGTTGGCCAGGAACTGGCTCTTGGCGAGGCTCGCGGCTTCGGCCGCATCCCTGGCCTGGGCCAGGTTGTCCATGATCCGCGTGCGTTCGGCCTGGCTGGCGGCAAGCGCCTCTTCGGCGGTGTTGCGGGCGGCGAGGAATTCGTTGAAGGCGGCGGCGGCCGTGCGGATTTCGGTACTGCCAGATTCAATGACCGGTTCGGCTGGCTGTTGTGGCTGCATTTCGGCGGCCCGCTGGCGCATGGCGCCGGCCAGTTGGCCGAGTGGCTGCACCAGGTGGCGCGAGAAGGCCCAGAGCAGCGGCGCGATGACCAGCATCAGGAACAGCGTGATGCCGGCCATCGTACGCTGGATGGTGGTAATCGGCAGGAAGGCCTCGCTGCTCGGAATCACCGAGGCCAGCGTCCAGCCCGTGCTGCGCAGGCGCTTGAAGGTGAAGAGCCCTTGCAGGCCGCGACTGTTGATGCCTTCACGGGTGCCTTCGAAGCCGTTGAGGGCGGCCTCCAGCGTCGGGTTTTCACTGGCCGGGGGAACCGGCTGCATGATGCGTTCGCGGTCGGGATGGGCGATGAACAGGCGCTCATTCGAGACCAGGTAGAAATAGCCGTTGTCACCGACCTTGCGCTTGCCCAGTTCGCCGATCAGGTTGGGTTTGTGCAGGTTGAGCACGCCGCCGGCGATGGCCAGCAGATGGCCTTCGGCATCGAGGACCGGGGCGGCGAGGACGACGATCGGCTGCCTGGTCGCCTTGCCGAGCACGGGTTGCGAGATGCAGCCGCGCAGCGTGGCACGCACGCACTGGATGTAGTCGCGGGCCGCCATGTCGAGCGTGCGCCGGCCGGGCTTGAGCGGCCAGTCGACGAGCAGGATGCCTTGCGCGTCGAAGATGTAGAGGTCGTCGAACAGCGTGAGCAGCGCGGTCTTGCCCTGCAGGTGCTTTTCCAGCGCGGCGAGGTCGCCGAGCTTGTCCTGCGGGATCGATCTGGCCGACTGGCTGAGGGCGAGCAGGCGCTCATCCATCTTTTCGTCGAGATGGCTGGCCAGCGTGGACAGCAGGGTGAATTGTTCCTGTTCGATGCGGGTAGCCAGATCGCCGCGCAGTGCGTAGAACTGGACAAAGGACTGGACCAGCAGCAGGAAGACGCTGATCGAAATGGCGCCGAGCGTGAGTTTGAGGCGAAGGCTGAGCGTGGGCATGAGCGGGAGGGTCCGGGCGAAGGCCGATTCTAACCCAGATATGCCGCTGTCCCGCGCCCTGGTGCGCCGGCAGGATCTTGCCGCTGGCGGGCTGGCCGAAGTGGCGGGCTACGGCCCCGGGCCGTGGGGCGGACAGTAAAAGGCCGCAAATAAACTCGCTTAATCCGTGAGACTATAGCGCAGCATTATTGACTGCTGCCGGGGTGATCGGGAAAATCATGACGTTGCCCATCCCCCCTTTGTCCGACCCGAACAGGAGAAAAACCGATGCAAGCCAAGCTTTCCGTAGTTGCCCTCTCGATTGCCGCAGTCTTCGCCCTCGGCGCCTGTGGCCAGAAGGAAGCCCCACCGGTTGCCGTCCCCGCCGTGCCGGCCGGCAAGCCCGAGGTCGTCGTCAAGCTTGGCCACGTCGCGCCGATGACCGGCCCGCAGGCCCACCTCGGCAAGGACAACGAAAACGGCGCCCTGCTGGCCATCGAGGAACTGAATGCCCAGGGCCTGGAAATCGGCGGCGCCAAGATCAAGTTCGAACTGCTCGCCGAAGATGACGCGGCCGATCCGAAACAGGGCACCATCGTTGCCCAGAAGCTGGTCGATGCCAAGGTTAACGGCGTCATCGGCCACCTCAATTCGGGCACCACCATTCCGGCCTCCAAGCTCTATTTTGATGCCGGCATCCCGCAGGTTTCCGGTTCGGCAACCAATCCGAAATACACGCAACAGGGCTTCAACACGGCTTTCCGCGTCATGGCCAACGACGTTCAGCAGGGCAAGGCGCTCGGCGAATTCGCCGCCAAGCAGGGCCTGAAGACGGTCGCCGTGGTCGATGACCGCACCGCTTACGGCCAGGGTCTGGCCGACGAGTTCCGCAAGGCGGCCGAAGCTTCCGGCCTGAAGGTTGTCGCCAATGAATACACCGACGACAAGGCGACCGATTTCAAGGCCATCCTGACCAAGATCAAGTCCAAGAAGGCCGACCTCGTCTTCTTCGGCGGCATGGATGCCCAGGGCGGCCCGATGACCAAGCAGATGAAGGAACTCGGCATCAAGGCCAAGTTCCTCGGCGGCGACGGCGTGTGTACGCCGGAATTCATGAAGCTGGGTGGCGACGCGGCGGAAGGCAATTTCTGCTCGCTGCCGGGCATGCCGCTCGAGAAGCTGGCCAAGGGGCCGGAGTTCCGCGCGAAGTTCAGCAAGAAGTTCGGCGCCGAGATCCAGCTCTATGCTCCGTATGTCTACGATGCCGTGATGGTCATGGCCGATTCCATGAAGCGGGCCAATTCGATCGATCCGGCCAAGTTCCTGTCGGCCATCGGTCAGACCAAGCTGGATGGCGTCACCGCGCTGATCGAGTTCGATCAGTTCGGCGACCTCAAGGGCGGTGCCATTTCCGTCTACCAGTACAAGGCCGGCAAGCTGGAATACGTTGAAACCCTGGGCGGCGGTGCGGTCGCCACGGCGCAGGCCGAGGTCAAGGAAGCCGTTGCCGAAGTCAAGGAAGCGGCCAAGGCTGTTGCCGGCGCCGCCACCGAGGCGGGCAAGGATGCCCTGAAGGCGGGCGCTGAAGCCGGCAAGGATGCCGTCAAGGCCGGTGCAGCGGCAGTCAAGGACGCTGCCCAGGCGACCAAGGCGGCGGTCGAGAAGAAGTAGGCGCCAAACCCGGCGAAAGGAAACGGCACCGCAAGGTGCCGTTTCCATGTGCAGTCCCTGAATTACACAAAATGGATATTTTCCTCCAGCAAATCATCAACGGTCTTGTCCAGGGCAGCATCTACGCCCTGGTCGCCCTCGGTTACACGATGGTGTACGGCATCATGGGCCTGATCAATTTCGCGCATGGCGAGGTGGTCATGATCGGCACGATGGTCACCATCAGCGTCGCCGGGATGTTGATCAAGCTCGGCATGCCGGTCGCGCTGGCCGGGCTGGCCGGGCTGATCTCGGCCGTGGCGGTATGCATGGCACTCGGCTGGAGCCTGGAGCGTATCGCCTACCGCCCCTTGCGCAATGCGCCGCGCCTGGCGCCGCTGATCACGGCGATCGGCATGTCCATCGTGCTGCAGAACCTGGCGATGATGATCTGGGGGCGCAATTACCTGAGCTTTCCGCCCTTGCTGCCGAAGGTCCATTTCGAATTCGCCGGCGCCAATTTCACCTCGGTGCAGGTCATCATCGTGCTCGTTTCGGCACTGACCATGGGCGGCCTGCTGCTCCTCGTCTATCGCACCAAACTCGGCATGGCCATGCGCGCTACCTCGCAGAACCTGGCGGTGGCCAGCCTGATGGGCGTCAATATCAACCGCGTCATCGCCGCCGCCTTCGTCATCGGCTCGGCGCTCGGCGCACTGGCCGGCGTCATGGTCGGCACCTATTACGAAAACGCCCATTACCAGATGGGCTTCATGCTCGGCCTCAAGGCCTTCACGGCCGCCGTGCTCGGCGGCATCGGCAATCTCGGCGGCGCCATGCTGGGCGGCGTGCTGCTCGGCATCATCGAGGCGCTCGGCGCCGGTTACATCGGCGACCTGACCGGCGGCTTCCTCGGCAGTCATTACCAGGACATCTTTGCCTTCGTCGTGCTGATCATCGTGCTGATGTTCAAGCCTTCCGGGCTGTTCGGCGAGAAGACGGGGGACCGCGCATGAAAAAGGCCCTTTCGTCACAAAACACGCTGATTGTCGGCGGCCTGGCCGCGGTCTTCGGTGTGCTGCAATTGGGGCTGCTGACGGGCAATTACCAGACCATGCAGACCGTTCTTCACCTGCTCGCCCTGTGCGCCCTGTTCGGACTCGGCATGCGCCTGCGCCGGCAGGTTGGCGGCAAGCTGCTGATGGCCGGCGTGCTGTTCGCCCTGCCTTTCGTCTCGGCGATGGCCGGCCAGGCCTGGGTACGCATTCTCGATTTCGCCATCCTCTACGTCTTCCTGGCCCTTGGGCTGAACATCGTGGTCGGCCTGGCCGGCCTGCTCGATCTCGGCTACATCGCCTTCTATGCCGTCGGGGCCTATACCTGGGCGCTGCTCGCCAGCCCGCATTTCGGCCTGCATCTGCCGTTCTGGGTGATCCTGCCGATCGGCGCCGTGCTCGCCTGCTTCTTCGGCGTCCTGCTCGGTTCGCCGACCCTGAAACTGCGCGGCGACTACCTGGCCATCGTCACGCTGGGCTTCGGCGAGATCGTGCGCATTTTCATGAAAAATCTCAATGCGCCGATCAACATCACCAACGGGCCGCAAGGCATCACGCTGATCGACCCGGTGGCGATTGGCGGCTTCAAGTTTTCCGGCACGACGCAGATTTTCGGCTTTGCGCTGAGCGGCCCGCAGAAATACTATTTCCTGCTGCTCGCCCTGGTCAGCCTGGTCGTCGTCATCAACCTGCGCCTGCAGAATTCGCGCATCGGCCGGGCCTGGCAGGCGATTCGCGAGGACGAGATCGCCGCCAAGGCGGTCGGCATCAACACGCGCAACATGAAGCTGCTGGCCTTCGCCATGGGCGCCAGTTTCGGCGGTATCGCCGGTGGTGTTTTCGCGGCCATGCAGGGCTTCGTCTCGCCGGAAAGCTTCGCGCTCAACGAATCGATCATGATCCTGGCGATGGTCGTGCTTGGCGGCATGGGCCATATTCCCGGCGTCATCCTCGGCGCGATCCTCCTCAGCATCCTGCCGGAAGTCCTGCGCTACGGCGTCGGGCCGGCCCAGATGGCCGTCTTCGGCAAGCAGCTGGTCGATCCGGAAAGCCTGCGTCTGCTCGTCTTCGGCCTCGCCCTGGTGCTCGTCATGCGCTTCCGGCCGGCCGGCCTGTGGCCGTCGCCAGAGCGCCAGCGCGAACTCGGCGAGAAGCCGGTGGAGGCCAAGCCATGAGTGATGTTCTGCTGTCAGCCAGCGCTGTCGCCAAGCACTTCGGCGGCGTCAAGGCACTGCGCGATGTCTCGCTGTCCATCCGCCAGGGCGAGATTTACGGCCTGATCGGCCCGAACGGCGCCGGCAAGACGACCTTCTTCAACTGCCTGACCGGCCTCTACGTGCCGGATGGCGGCGGCTTCACCTTCAACGGTGCACCGCTGCTCGCCGATGCGCCGCACCAGGCGGCCGAGCGCGGCATCGCCCGGACTTTCCAGAATATCCGCCTGTTCGCCAACATGACGGCCCTGGAAAACGTCATGGTCGGCCGCCATGTGCGAACGCACAGCGGCGTTTTCGGGGCCATCCTGAAGAATGCCGCAACGCGCGCCGAGGAGGCGGCGATCCGGCAAAAGGCGCTCGACCTGCTGCATTACGTCGATATTGCCGAGCGCGCCGACGACCTCGCCAAAAATCTCTCCTACGGCGACCAGCGCCGCCTGGAAATCGCCCGCGCCCTGGCCACCGAGCCGAAACTGCTGTGCCTCGACGAGCCGGCCGCCGGCATGAACGGCACCGAAACCGAAGAACTGCGCGAACTGATCGACGGCATCCGCCGCGACGGGACGACGGTGCTGCTCATCGAACACGACGTCAAGCTGGTCATGGGCCTCTGTGACCGCGTCGCCGTGCTTGATTACGGCGCCCTGGTCATCGAGGATGTGCCGGCGGTCGTGCAGAAGGATCAACGCGTCATTGAGGCTTATCTAGGTGCTTGAAGTTACCGGACTCCACGTCGCCTACGGCGGCATCCAGGCGGTGCGCAGCATCACCTTCCACGTCAGGCAGGGCGAGATGGTGGCGCTGATCGGCGCCAACGGCGCCGGCAAGACCAGCACGCTGAAGGCGCTCGCCCGCGTCATCGACACGGTGGGCGGCGACGTGCATTTCTGCGGCGAGAAGATCGACCGCATCGCGCCGCACGACATCATCCGCAAGGGCATTGCCCTGGTCCCCGAAGGGCGCGGCGTCTTCCCGCGCCTGAGCGTCGCCGAGAACCTGGCGATGGGCGCTTTCATCCGCGACGACAAGGCGGAAATCGCCATCGATCTCGACAAGGTCTACGGCTACTTCCCGCGCCTCAAGGAACGTGAAACCCAGCTCGCCGGCACGCTCTCGGGTGGCGAACAGCAGATGCTGGCCATCGGCCGCGCCCTGATGAGCCGGCCCAAGCTGCTGCTGCTCGACGAACCCTCGATGGGTCTGGCGCCGATCATGGTCCAGAAAATTTTCGAAGTCGTCCGCGCCGTCGCCACCGATGGCATGACGACGCTGCTCATCGAACAGAACGCCAAACTCGCCCTGCAAGTCAGCCAGCGCGCCTACGTCATGGAAAGCGGCGAAATCACCCTGAACGGAGATTCGGCCGATCTGCTCGAAGACCCGAAGGTGCGTGCGGCGTATCTCGGGGAGTGAGTCCGTCGCCCGCCGGCCCTAGCCGCCGGTGCGCGACATCGGACGGATCAGCTTGAGTGGCTGTTCGCTGAATTCGTGCTTTTCCGGCTTGCTGGCGATGGCTGAGAGCAGGGCCGCATCGAGTTCCTCGTCGCTGGCCCCGGCGCGTAGCAGGCTGCGGAAGTCGTGCTGGTTTTCCTGGCCGAGGCAGAGGTGCAGGGCGCCATCGACGGTCAGGCGGACGCGGTTGCAGGTGGCGCAGAAGTGTTGCGACAGCGGCGTGATGAAGCCGAGGCTGAAGGCGCCGTCCGGGCTGACCAGGTAACGGGCCGGGCCGCCGCCGGGGATGATGCCGTCGACCAGGCCAAAGCGCTGGCGCAGTTCGTCGGCCAACGGCTGCAGGCTGGAGCTGCCCAGTTGGCGGGCGCTGTCGCCCATCGGCATGTTTTCGATGAGGCGCAGGACGAAGCCGTGGGCGCGGCAAAATTCGATCATCTGCTCAAGTTCGGCACGGCTCGTTTCCGCGAGCCAGACCATGTTGATCTTGGTCGCGCGGAAGCCGGCCCGCGCCGCCTCTTTCAGGCCTTCCAGTACCTCCGGCAGGACGTCGCGGCGGGCGATGCTGGCGAAGTGCTGGCGATCCAGGGTGTCGAGGCTGACATTGAGGCGGGTCAGCCCGGCCTCCCTCAGTTTGGCGCAGTGGCGGGCGAGCTGGGTGCCGTTGGTGCTCAGGGCGATGTCCTCGATGCCGTCGATCGCGGCAATGCTGCGGACCAGTTCGGGCAGGCCGGCGCGCAGCAGCGGTTCGCCGCCGGTCAGGCGGATGCGTTTCAGGCCGCGCCGGGCAAAGACGCCGACCAGACGCGTGATCTCGGCAAAGCTCAGCCAGTGGGCCGGCGTCTCGTAATCCTTGAAACCCTGCGGCATGCAGTAGGCGCAGCGCAGGTCGCAACGGTCGGTGACCGAGATGCGCAGGTATTCGATGGCGCGGCCATAGCTATCGACTAGCGGCATGCCGGCGCCTCCGTTGCAGCAAGGATGGGGGAAAGGTTCAAACGCTGTCGCCTTCGCCGAGGAAGAGATTGGGGGTGCCGCGCGCAAAGCCCTGTTCGCCGACCAGGACGTCGAGGGCCAGGCTGGCCAGGTCGTCGGCGAGCGGATCGACCGCGATGTCCTTGTTCTGGAAGCAGGTCTTGATGTAGCCGTGGCAGGTTTCGCAGGTTTCGGCCTGCACCGCGCCGCTGCTGCCTTCGAGGCCGAGATAGTTGACCACGTGGCCGTCGGCGCACAGCGTGCAACGGGCCCGCACGGCATTCCAGCGCGTCGCACACAGGCTGCATTCGAGATAGCGCAGGCCGGCCATGCCATCACCGGCCATGACGATGCTGCCGACCGGCAGGCTGCCGCAGCAGGGGCAGGTTTCGCGGTCGCCCAGGGTATTGCCGATCGGCGGTAAGCCGAGATGGCGCGCCGCACCGGTCCAGGCAACCTGCAGCGCGGCGGCGACCAGCAGGTCGTCGGCGTCGCGCTGGCTCAATTCGCCGTGTCCGGCGGCCAGGGCCAGGCAGGATGCGGCTTTTTGCTGCAGGGTGTCGATGCTGGCCGGAGCGCCGGCCAGGGTGGCGGCGGACAGCTCGGCATGCACGGCCTGCCAGTTTTTCTGCAGGACGGCGAGGTCGGCGTTCAGCACCGGCGGTTCGGGGGAAAACGGCAAGCTGGCGCGCAGGCCGCAGTCGGTCAGCGAATCCAGCGATTTTTGTTGGGCCTCGGCCAGTCCGGCCAGCCAGTTCAGCCACTCGGCCATGCTGTGGCCGTGGGCCAGATGGCGCAGGCGGGTAGCCCGGCGGGCAAAGAGATCGGCGGCGGGAAGCAGCAGGCCGGCGGCAGGCGTGGTCGACGGCAGGATTTGGGGCGGCAGGGTCATGTTGGCTTGGGGAAACTAGATAAGGGTGAGCGCCGGGGCATTGGCCTTCGGCACGCAGTTTAAGCGCTCGCGCTGACTATAGGCTACCAGTTGGCCCGGGCGGGCGAAACCGATAAGCAGCATGCCCAGCGTTTCGGCCTGGCGAATGGCCAGGGCGGTTGGCGCAGAAATGGCGACCAACGCTGAAATGCCGGCGCTGGCGGCCTTTTGCACCATCTCGTAGGAGGCCCGGCTGGTGACCAGGGCGAAACCCGGCGGGCGCGGCTGTTCGGCACGGGCAAGCGCCCCGATCAGCTTGTCGAGGGCGTTGTGGCGGCCGACATCTTCGCGGCAGCAGAGGATGTTGCCGTGCAGGTCGGCCCAGGCGGCGCCATGGGCCGCGCCGGTTTGCCGGTGCAGGCTCTGCCAGTCGGGCAACTGGCGCAGGCCTTCGTCGATCGCTGACAGATCCGGGAAATGTCCGGCGCCAGGCGGCAGGGCGTCGGGCATGCGGCTGACCTCGGCCAGACTTTCGACGCCGCACAGGCCGCAACCGGTCCGGCCGGCCAGGTTGCGCCGCCTTTCCTTGAGGGCCAGGAAACGTTGCGGCGCGATTTCCATCTCGACGCTGATGCCATCGCAAGTGTTGCGTATTTCAAGATCGTAGAGCTCGCGGCGATGCGCCAGAATGCCTTCGGCGAGGCTGAAGCCGAGGGCGAAATCTTCGAGGTCGGCCGGGCTGGCCAGCATCACGGCCTGCGAGATGCCGTTATAGACGAGGGCGACCGGCACCTCCTCGATGACCTCGTCGTCCATCAGCGCAGCACTGCCGCGGCGCACGCGCAGGACGGGCTGCCCGCTACTGGTCGGCGGCAGCGTGATGTCGTCGGATTCCGGCGCGAGGTCGGGGGCGCGGCTCAAAGGGGGCATTTCCGGTGCTTCCTGAAAAAACGGGGGGCAAGGCGAAACCGCCATGCTCCCCCGAAATGCAAGGCAAAGCTACTTGCCGGTGACCTGGCGATACCAGCCACGATGATGCTGCTTGGCCCAGCCCCGGGTCACCGTGCCGTACCACATGGCGCGGATGGTGCCCTTGACCCAGATTGCGGCATAGACGTGCACCATGATCAGGCCGATCATCACGGCGGCGGTCGCGGCATGCACGACGGTGCCGAGGCGGACCAGGGTGATGTCGAAGCCGAACCAGGCGCGCCAGATGAACAGGCCGGAAACCGTCATCAGCAGCATGCACACGGCCAGGGCCCAGAACATGACTTTCTGGCCGCCATTGTACTTGCCCTGCTCCGGCATGTTGTGGTCGTCACCATCGACCATCTGGCCGACCTTGTTGAGCCATTCCTTGTCGACCGGCGTCATCTTGTTCAGATGCTTGAAGCGCAAGAAAAGGGCGAGGAAGGAGAGCGCCATCAGGGCACCGACATAGGGGTGCAGAATGCGCGTCCAGGTCGGTCCGCCGAAGAGCTGGGTCAGCGGGAAGAAGGCCGGATGGAAGAAGGCCAGACCGGACAAGGCGAGCAGGATGAAGCTGATGCCCACCACCCAGTGATTGGCCCGTTCCTTGGGCTCGTAACGCTTGAGGTCTTGCGAATCGCGGATCATTTTGCGTCCTCCTTCTCGATTTCATCCTCGATCTCTTTCGAGACCTCGTTCGGACCCTTGGTCACGTAGTGGAACAGGCTGCCCAGGGCGACGGCACCCAGGGCCAGCGTCGCCAGTGGCTTGGCGAAGCCCTTCCACAGGCCGACCAGCGGGCTGATCGACGGATCCTTGGGCAGGCCGGCGTAGAGCTCGGGTTTGTCGGCATGGTGCAGCACATACATGACGTGCGTGCCGCCAACACCCTGCGGGTCGTACAGCCCGGCGTTGGCATAGCCGCGGGCTTTCAGGTTGGCGACGCGGCTGGCGGCGACTTCCTTCATGTCTTCCTTGCTGCCGAAGCTGATCGCTCCGGTCGGGCAGGTCTTGACGCAGGAGGGTTCCTGGCCGACGGCAACGCGGTCGGAACACAGCGAGCACTTGTAGGCCTTGCCGTCGTCCTTGGAGATGCGCGGTACATTGAACGGGCAGCCGGTGACGCAGTAGCCGCAGCCGATGCAGTTTTCCTGGTGGAAATCGACGATGCCGTTCTTGTACTGGATGATCGCGCCGGGGGCCGGGCAGGCCTTGAGGCAGCCCGGATCGGCGCAGTGCATGCAGCCGTCCTTGCGGATCAGCCATTCCAGCTTGCCGTTTTCCTCGGTTTCGGAAAAACGCATGACCGTCCAGGCTTTCGCGTCGAGGTCGGTCGGATTGTCGTAGACGCCGATGTTGCTGCCAACGTCGGCCCGGATGTCGTTCCATTCGGAACAGGACACCTGGCAGCCCTTGCAGCCGATGCAGGTGCTGACGTCGATGAGCTTGGCCACTTCGACGGTTGTCCGCACCTGGGTGCTGGGGGTCGTCGTTGCCGAGCGGCGCAGGATGTCGAGAGATTGCAGTGCCATGTTTTCTCCTTATGCCTTCTCGATGTTGACCAGGAAAGCCTTGTATTCCGGGCACTGAGTGTTGACGTCGCCAACGGCGGGTGTCAGGACGTTGGTCAGATAGCCCTTCTTGGCCAGGGATTCCCAACCCCAGTGCACCGGGATGCCGATGTGGTGCACCGTCTGCTTGTTCACTGTCAGCGCCTTGATGCGCTTGGTCACCACGGCCTTGGCCTTGATGAAGCCACGGTTGGAGCTGACCTTGACCGTGTCGCCCTGGGCGATGCCCTTTTCCTTGGCCAGCCCTTCGCTGATCTCGACGAACTGCTCGGGCTGGGCAATGGCGTTCAGGCGGACCTGCTTGGTCCAGAACTGGAAGTGCTCCGTGAGCCGGTAAGTGGTGCCGACGTAGGGGAAGTCCTTGGCCGTGCCGAGGCGTTCCTTGTCACCCTTGAAGATGCGTACAGCCGGGCTGGTGATCTGGTTCGGATGCAGCGGGTTGGTGCCGATCGGCGACTCCATCGGCTCGTAATGTTCCGGCAGGGGGCCATCGGCCAGCTTGTCGACGGCGAACAGGCGAGCCTGCCCTTCCGCCGTCATGATGAAGGGATCCATGCCGCTGCCCGGTGCTGCGTCGGCCTTGAAGTCGGGTACATCGCCGCCGACCCACTTTTCGCCGTTCCAGCCGATGATCTTGCGTTTCGGGTCCCAGGGCTTGCCGGCCGGATCGCAGGAAGCGCGGTTATAGAGGACGCGGCGGTTGGCCGGCCAGGCGAAGGCCCAGTTCGGGGTATTGCCGAGCCCGCTGTCGGTATTGTCGCGACGCGCCATCATGTTGCCAGCCTGCGTCCAGCTGCCGGCGTAGATCCAGACGGCGCAGCTTGTACTGCCATCGTCGCGCAGCACGGCGAAGTTGGGCACCTGTTCGCCGGCCTTGACCAGGACTTTGGTCGGGTCCTTGGGGTCGAGCACGTCGGCCAGGGCACGACCGTTCATTTCCTTGGCTAGTTCGACCGGATCGGGCGACAAGGGGTTCTTGTACGGCCAGGCCAGGTTGAGGATAGGATCGGCAACATTGCCGCCATCCTTCTTGTAAAGGTCGCGCAGTGTAATGAACAGCTCGGCAAGGATTTCCGGATCAGCCTTGGCCTCGGCCGGGGGTTCGGCACCCTTGTAATGCCACTGCATCCAGCGCCCGGAGTTGACGGTGGAACCGTCTTCCTCGGCAAAACAGGTGGAGGGCAGGCGGAAAACTTCCGTCTGGATCTTGGACGAGTCGACGTTGTTCGACTCGCCATGGTTCTGCCAGAAGCTCGCCGTCTCGGTGGCAAGGGGGTCAATGACCACCATGTATTTCAGTTTGGAGAAGGCCTCGACCACCCGGTTGGCGTCCGGGAAGGAGCCCATCGGGTTGAAGCCCTGGACGATCAGGCCGTTCATCTTGCCCTGCTGCATCAGTTCGGTCAGGTGCAGCGTGTCGTACAGCTTGTCCCACTTGGGCAGCCAGTCGTAGCCCCAGTTGTTTTCCTTGGTCGCCTTGTCGCCCCAGAACCATTTCAGCTGGCTGACCAGGAACTTGGAGGTGTTCGACCAGTAGTTGAGCTGGCCGTCGCGCAAGGGCTTCGGCGTGACTTTGGCGACATAATCGGCAAAAGTCGGGTGGTTCTTTTCGTTGGGTAGCGGAATGTAGCCCGGCAGGTTGGTGGACAACAGACCGAGATCGGTGATGCCCTGCACATTGGCGTGGCCACGCAAGGCATTGATGCCGCCACCGGCCATGCCGATGTTGCCGAGCAGCAACTGGATGATGGCCATGCTGCGGATGTTCTGCGTGCCGACCGTGTGTTCGGTCCAGCCCAGCGCGTAGAGCACGGTCGCCACCTTGTTCGGCGCCGAGGTTTCACCGAGCAGTTCGCAGACCTTGAGGAATGCATCCTGAGGCGTGCCGGTCAGGTTGTTCACGACTTCCGGCGTGTAACGGGCATAGTGCGCCTTGAGCAGATTCCAGACACAACGTGGATCCTGCAGGGTCGGGTCGGCCTTCAGATTCCCCTTGGCATCGACTTCGTAGTTCCAGCTGCCCCGGTCGTAGCGGCCTTTTTCCTTGTCGAAGCCTGAGAAAAGACCTTCCTCGAAACCGTAGCCCTCGCTGATGATGGAAGTGGCGTTGGTATACGCCTTGACGTATTCCCACTGGATCTTGTCGTTGGCGATCAGCCAGTTGATGACGCCGCCCAGAAAGGCGATGTCGGAACCGGAGCGAATCGGCACATAGAGGTCGGCGACGGCGGCGGTGCGGTTGAAGCGTGGATCAACAACGACCAGCTTGGCGCCGCGCTGCTTCATCGCCTCGATGGCCCAGCGGAAGCCGACCGGATGCGCTTCGGCGGCGTTGCCGCCCATGACCAGCACGAGGTCGGCATTCTTGATGTCGACCCAGTTGTTGGTCATCGCGCCGCGACCGAAGGAAGGGCCAAGGGCTGCCACCGTCGGTGCGTGGCAGATGCGGGCCTGGGTGTCGGTGGCGATGATGCCCAGGGAACGGATGATTTTCTGGGTCAGGATGCCGGTTTCGTTCGAGGCGGCCGAGCAGGTCAACACGCCGGTAGAAAGCCAGCGATTGACCGGCACGCCTTCGGCATTCTTGTCGATGACGTTGGCGTCGCGGTCGGTCTTCATGTGTTTGGCGATGCGTTCGACCGCGTCAGGCCAGGAAATGCGTTTCCATTCCTTGCTGCCGGGTTCGCGCACTTCCGGGAACTTCAGGCGGTGCGGGCTATGGATGAAGTCGAGCAGGCCGGCCCCCTTGGGGCACAGGGCGCCACGGCTGACCGGATGGTCGGGGTCGCCTTCGATGTGGATGATCTCGGCTTTCGAATTCTTGCTGCCGCTGCCCAGGCTGTACATCAGCAGGCCGCAGCCGACCGAGCAGTAGGTGCAGATATTGCGGATTTCGCGGGCCCGGCTGAGCTTGTACTGGCGGACTTCGGCCCTGGCTAGCTCGGGCGAGGCGCCGATCACGGCGAGGCCCGAACCACCGAGACCGGCGGCCGATATCTTGAAGAACTGGCGACGGCTGACGCGCAGGCCGGTTCCTGACTTTTCCTTGTTGTCCATACGGATCTCCTCTCTGACCCGGGCTTGCGGAAATCAAGCCCGGGGACCCTGCAAATGCCGCTCGACGACTGAGTCGGCACTCCCCTTTTCGTCCGTCTGGCGGACGCAAAACGTGATGATTACATATTTCATGCCAAACCGGTATGACGGCCTGATTGCAACGGTCTTGGTCTCGCCCGGTAGCAATATTCCGAGTTTGTAACGCACGGCCCGTGCCAGTTGTGAAATTCCTTAATAAGCAATGAATTGCCAAAAATGACCCTGCCGGCAACCGGGTCAAAATGTCCGTCGCCGGGACATTTTGACCCACCGCGCCGGCTCGCCCGGCCGGCCCGGCGAGCCGCCCGTGCCTGGCGGGACAAAGCATGCGAGAATCGGCGAGGCAAAAACATGGACCCCCACAGAAGCTGATGAACGAACTTCCGGCTGTCGAAAATCCCGCGCCCTGGCTGCAGTATTCCGTGCTCATCGTCGACGATGAACCGGGCATGGTCAGCTTCCTGCAACGGGCCCTGAGCACGCGCTGCGGGGCCGTCGATTGCGCCGGCAGTGTCGAGGCGGCGCGGCCATTGCTCGGCCGCAAACGCTACGACCTGATCGTCCTCGACATCGCGTTGCCCGGCTGTTCCGGCATCGACTGGCTGCACGAGTTGCGCGAGGAAGGTTATGCCGGCGACGTCGTCCTGATGACCGCCTATGCCGATCTCGACACGGCCATCGAAGCCCTGCGGGCGGGGGCGGCCGATTTCCTGCTCAAGCCGTTTTCGCTGGCCCTGGTGCTGAATGCCATCCAGCGCTGTTTCGAACGTTCCCGGCTGGCCCGCGAGAATTTTGTCCTGCGTCGCGAGGTCGGCACGCGGCCGGCTGATGTCGAGGGCGTGATCGGCCATTCGGAACAGATGCACAAGGTCTGCGAGCGCCTCAAGCGCATCGGACCGACGCCGGCCACTGTGCTGCTCAGCGGCGAATCCGGCACCGGCAAGGAGGTCGCGGCGCGCGCCCTGCACGCGCTGAGTACGCGGGCCGATGGCCCTTTCGTGCCGGTCAACTGCGCGGCGATCGCCGCCGAACTCATCGAATCCGAGCTCTTCGGACACGTCAAGGGTGCCTACACCGGCGCCCAGCAGAGCCGCGAGGGGCTGTTCTACTATGCCCGCGGCGGCACGCTGTTCCTCGACGAGATTTCCGAACTGCCGGCCGCGGCCCAGGCCAAGTTGCTGCGCGTGCTCGAGGAAAAGCGTATCCGGCCGGTCGGCTCGGAGCAGGAGATTGCCGTCGATGTCCGCGTCATTGCGGCGACCAACCGCGATCTCAAGGACGAGGTCAGCAAGCAGCGTTTCCGCCAGGATCTGTATTACCGCCTGGAAGTCTTCGAAATCACCTTGCCGCCGTTGCGCGAACGGCCCGAGGACATCGCGCCGCTGCTTGAGCATTTCGTCGCCCAGCTGGCGCCCGGGCTGGGTGTCCCGCCACTCGTGCCCGATGCCCGCAGCCTGGCCCGACTGGCCGATTACGACTGGCCCGGCAATGTCCGGGAACTGCGCAATCTGGTCGAGCGTTCGCTGATCCTCGGCTGGTTCGACATCGGCCCGGAGCCGGAGATCGGCATCGGGGCTGGGTTGACCAGCGACGAAACGCTGGAGGCGGTCGAAAAGTCGCATATCCTCGCCGTCCTCGCCGCCTGCGAGGGCAATAAATCGGAGGCCAGCCGGCGCCTCGGCATCTCGCGCAAAACGATGGACCGCAAGTGTCAGGCCTGGGGCGTCTGAACCTGCCCGGCCGGCGTTCGATTCGCGTCCGCCTGCTGTTGCTGGCGCTGGTCCCGCTTGGCCTCGTCCTGCCCCTGACCATTTCCGTGCTGGCCTACTGGGGCGGCGACTACTTCAACCAGGTGCTGGTCACCAAGGTGCGCAGCGATCTGGCGATTGCTCATGAATACTACGAACGGGTGGCCGAAGGGGTCGGCCGCTCGGTCGGCGGGCTGGCCGATTCGGCCCGTCTGGCGAGCGGCCTGCACCTGCCCGCGGGGCGCCGCGAGGCGATGCTGGCCAGCCTGCTGCAGGTCGCCCAGCAGGAGCAACAGCTTGATTTCCTGTATTTCCTCGATATCGAGCACAGCCGGGCCGAGGCAGCGCACTGGCCGGTCATTGCCGCCGCCCTGGCCGGGCAGGCGCGCACCGCCAGCGCGGTCTTTTCGGCGCCGCAACTGTTTTCGCTGAGCCCGGCCCTGGCCGAGCGGGCCCGTACGCCCCTGCTGGCCACGGCCAATGCCCGGACCGACGGGCGGGCCGTCGAAACGCGCGGCCTGGTCATCCACGCCGCGGCGCCGGTGCGTGATGCGCATGGGCGGCTGGTCGGCGTGCTCAGTGGTGGCCTGCTGCTCAACAAGAATCTCGATTTCATCGACCGCCTGAATGCCATCGTCTATCCGGAAGGCGCACTGCCCTTCGGCAGCGCCGGGACGGCGACGATCTTTCTCGACAATGTGCGAATCGCGACCAATGTCCGGCTATTTGGCGAGACGCGGGCGATCGGCACGCGGGTCTCGGCGGCCGTGCAGGATGCCGTGCTCGGCCAGGGGAAAACCTGGCTGGACCGCGCCTTCGTGGTCAGCGACTGGTACGTCTCGGCCTACCAGCCATTGCTCGACGGCGAGCAAGGCAATATCGGCATGCTCTATGTCGGCTTCCTCGAAGGGCCGTTCGTCGCCGCCCGGCGCCATGCCTTTGCCGCCGTTGCCATCCTCTTCCTGCTCGCCATGGCGGTCGCCGGCGTTTTTGCCGTGCTCTGGGCACGTCGCGTCTTCCGGCCGATCGAGCGCATGCACGCCACCATGCATGCCATCGAGGCCGGCAACCTCGAGGCCCGGGTCGGCAGCGTGCCGCGCGATGACGATCTCGGTATCGTCGCCGCCCACTTCGACCAGATGCTCGACCGCCTGCAGGCGCAAGCCCATGCGCTGAAGCAGCGGGGCGAATCGCTCGATGCCAAGGTGGCGCAGCGCACGCTGGCCCTCGAGCAGGCCGTGGCCGACCTCAAGGCGGCCCAGTCGCAACTGGTAATGAACGAGAAGCTTGCTGCCATCGGCCAGCTGACAGCCGGCGTGGCGCACGAAATCAATAATCCGATCGCCGTCATCCAGGGCAATCTCGACGTCCTGCGCGACCTGCTCGGGCCGCAGGCCGAACCGGTGGCGCCCGAGATCAAGCTGATCCAGGAACAGGTGCACCGCATTCGCCTGATCGTCGCCAAGCTGCTGCAGTTTGCCCGGCCGCAGGATTACGTCGGTTATCTGGAGCCGGTGGCGGCCGGCCCGCTGATCCAGGACAGCCTGTTGCTGGTCCGCCAACTGCTCAAGGAAAACAACATCGCCATCGAGCAGCATGTCGATTCACAGCGCCAGATCACCTGCAACAAGAACGAATTGCAGCAGGTCATGGTGAACCTGCTGGTCAATGCCATCCAGGCCATGCCTGAGGGCGGCCTGCTGAGCCTGGCCGTCGAGGACTGGGACGAAGCCGACATGCCGCTCGGCATCCGGCTGATCGTTGCCGATTCCGGGCACGGCGTCAGCGAGCTTGATCGCGAGCGCCTGTTCCAGCCCTTCTTCACGGCCCGCAAGCCGGGCGGAAACGGGCTCGGGCTGTGGGTCAGCAAGTCGCTGGTCGAGCGTTACGGCGGCCGGATCAGCATCGAAAGCCGGCCCGAACAGGGCGCCCGCTTTACCGTCTGGTTGCGCCTCGAACCGCAAGGGCTATAGCGCGGGCCGGATGGCCCGGCGCCAGGCCTGGCCGAGAAAATCGGCGACTTCCCGGCCCGGCCGTTCGATGAGCAGTGACAGCCCGAGGGCACAGGCCGAATGGCAGGAAAGCTCACAGGCGGTGCTCAGGCCCATCTCGCCTTCCGCCTTGCGGCGCAGCGCGTCGAGGTCGCTGGCGAGGATGTTGCCGACGACGCGGGATTTTTCCAGGCAGGGATAGAACACTTCGCCCTGCGGGGCGACGACCAGCGTGGTCAGCGGGTGGCAGGTGAAGGGGCGGAATTCGCCCAGGTGTTCGAGATACTGTGGCGAGCCGAAGATGTTGCCGCCCCTGGCTTTCGCGCGGCCCAGGAAGGCGAAGAACTCGCGGTAGGCCGGGTTGGTACGCAGTTTTTCAGGGGGCGCGACGCCCTGCAGTTCCGGCGTTGCGGAAAACTGGAAGCCGCGTTGCTGGGTGTAGGCGTAAAGCGCGTACAGATCCTCGATGTTGTTGGGCGTTACCACGGCGGATATCAGGATGTCGAAGCGGCGTCCCGGGTAGGCTGCCGCCTGCCCGATATTGGCCAGGATGCGCGCCAGCATGCCCGGTCCCTTGCCGAACCAGGCATCGGCTTTGCGCGGATCGAGCGTATCCAGGCTGACGCCCAGGGTCGTGACGTGGGCGGCGATTTGCGGCAGGAATTCGTCGAGGCGTTCGCCATTGGTGGTCAGCGTGACCGTGTCGAAAGCGAAGCCGCCGAGGCCGGCCAGGATCTGGCCGGCGGCCGGATGCAGCAGCGGTTCGCCGCCGGTCAGCACCAGGTGATCGGCATGCTGGCGAATGCGGCCGATGATCTGCAGCGCCGTTGCGCCATCCACGGCCGGGTTGGGCAACTGGTGGTAGGGAATGTCGGCGCCGTTGGCGCAGTAGGGGCAGCGGAAATCGCAGGCGTAGGTCAGGTAATGGATGGCGACGAAAGGCTGCCAACATTTTCCGTCGTCCAGCCATTTGTGGCGGATGAACTTGCGCAGCGGATGCGTGGCCACTAGAAGATCCCGGGCAGCAGGCGGTAGCGGACTTTTTCCATGTAGGCGCGGTAGCCGGGCTGATCGACGAGGAAGCCTTCCTCAAGCCGGGCGCGGTAGATGTAGAGGCCGATCGAGAGCAGGGCAAGGCCGACGGTCACGGCGCTGAAATGGCTGACCGTGTAGCCGAGGCGCAGCAAAATATCGCTCAGGTACATGGGATGACGGATCAGGCGGTACAGCCCGCCGGTCTTGACGCCGCGGCAGGCGATGAGGATGCCGAAACTGCGCCCGAGATTGAGCAGGGTGGCGATGCCGAGCAGGTTGGCGGCGACGATGATGCCCTGCGACAACAGGTGGAGGCCAGCATCGCCGGTGCCCGGCTGGCCGACGAAGGCGGCGCCGGAAAAGAAGGCGGCCAGCGCGACGAACTGGTGCAGCGGGTTGGCGTCGATGGCCTGGTGGTCGCGGCGGATCAACACGATGCCGGCGAGCACCAGATTCTGCGCGATGAAGGCCGCCTCGACAAAACCGAAATCGCCCTCCCGCAACAGCGCCCAGCCCTGCCAGGCGGTGTAACCGGCGATATTGACGAACAGGTAGAGATTGATCAGCCAGGCGCGGTTGGCGCGCAGCCAGGCTAGCGCCGGGCGGTCTTTCAGGGAATGCATGCGCTTTGGCCGAGCGGGATGTTGCGCGTGATGCGATAGCTGTCGACAAGGTTCTGCAGGCGATCCTTGCCGTAGAGCAGGGTTTCGTAATTGCCGCGGCAACTGGTCCAGCAGTCGCTGCACTGGTTGTTCTCGAACTGGCCGAGCAGGGTGCGGCGGATGTCCTCGACGTCATCGACGAGGATGTTGCCGGCCGGCTGGTCGAGCTGGTCGATGCAGCGGCTGACATTGCCCTGGCAGTCGATGTTGAACAGGTTCTTGCCGGCATAACAGGGATCGATGCCGGTCTCCACGGCTTCGGTGAAACGCCCGAGATAGCCGCGTAGCGCGACGAAACTCGGGTAGCGCTGGTGCAGGTCGAGCAGGCGGGCGCTGAGGTCGCCGCGCGACGTCTTGTTGTCCTTGACGCCGCGCTGGTCGCTGTAGAGCGTGACCAGATAGCTGACGCCAACCTCCTTGGCGAGCTTGATGAGCGGCTCGATTTCGTCGATGTTGTCGTCCATGACCACCGAGATCATGTGTACGCGCTGGCTGGCGTCGGTGCGGTTCTGCTGCAGGTATTCGAGCGCCTTGAGGGCGCGCTCGAAGGCGCCGGGCCGGCCGCGCTGTTCGTCGTGTTTGGCGGCGCTGGCGTAATCGACCGAAATGCTGATTTCGTGCATGCCGGCGGCGAACAGTTCGCGCGCCTTTTCCGGGGTCATGAACCAGCCGTTGCAGATCATCACCGGGAAATGGTGTTTGGCCAGGGCCTTGATCATCTGCGGCAATTCGCGGTGCAGCATCGGTTCGCCGCCGCCGACCGAGACAATGAGCGGGCCGAGCGGGCGCAGTCTCTCGGAAATGACCTCGACCTGGGCGGCCGAGAGCTTGGGCATCTTGCGGTATTCCTTCTTCCAGAAGTCGCAGATTTTGCAGCGGAAATTGCACTGGTACATGATCTGCAAATTGAGATGTACCAGCCCCTTGCGCATGAAGGAGCGCACGTAGCGCAGGCGTTTGAGGGTTTCACCCATGGCTGGATTCCTGGAAAAAGACATTCTGGGCGCACATCGGAATCAGGCGCCCGTCGGTTTGCGGATAGGGGTTGCAGCACTTGATGAGGCGGCCGAAATCCATGGTCGCGACATCCATGAAATCGTGCACGAAAATCGCCTTCATCGACTCGGCGCCCAGCGCCACCATCTTCTTGGCATCAAGCGGGCCGCTCGCCGCCGAACGCAGCACGTCCTGCACGCGTTTCAGGACCTGTTCGCCAAGCGAGCCGGCGTCGCTCAGCGACCAGATGTCGTAGAGCCGGTTGCGGATGACGTCGAAGCCCGCATCGTCGAGGCCGGGCAGGGTCTTGTTGGCGATCACGTCGAGGTAGTCCGGCGTGCCGATGAATTCCTTGAGGCTGAGGAACTTGCCCTCGCCGAGGATGAAGTAATAGGCCAGCGCGAAACAGGAATAGTGCGAACAGGGCAGCGGGTTGAAGTCGCCCTTTTTGACGTAAGGACTGCGCTCGATGGCATGCACGACGTCGGGTATGGTCAGCTTGACCGTGGCCGGCAGATGCACGGCATTGCCGGTCTGCGACACGGGCTGGAACATCAGGCTGATGCCGCGCCCGGCGAAGAAGAAATCGACGATGGCGGTGACTTCGTCGGCATTGATGCCATTGGCCAGCGTCGCGATCAGCGAGTAGCGGATGTCCTCGGCTTCGAGGACGCGGATCAGTTCGAGCTTCTCAGCCGCCAGATCGGCGCCGCGCAGGCTCAGGTAGGTGCTCGGCCGGAAGCCGTCGAACTGCAGCGCGACGATGGCGCCGGTGCGCTTGAAGACTTCGCGCAGCGCCGGGTTGCGCAGCAGCGGCATGCCGTTGGTCGATACCGTGACCTGCGTGATGCCGCGGTCTACGGCCATCTGCAGCAGGATTTCGAGTTGCGGATGCAGGGTCGGTTCGCCGCCGCTCAGGTTGAGCACATCGACGCGACCCTCGCAGTGCAGCAGCGAATCGAGAATGCCGGAAAATTCCTCGGGCGTCATGCGGTAGTGGGTGGCCGGCCCCTTGAGGCAGACGGGGCATTCGAGATTGCAGTCGCCGAGGATTTCGACGACGGGCAGGCAGGTGTGCTGCTGGTGTTCCGGGCAACTGCCACAGGATTCCGGGCAGCCGCGAAATTCGCGCACATTGATGTCGAGCGGCACCTGGCGCGGCTTGACGTAGCGGATGCTGTCCCGATACCAGGCGGCGTCGGAGGAAATCAGAACGCGCGACATGCCGTGCTCGGGGCAGAATTTTTCCAGGAAAACCTGGCCATCGACCTCGATGGCGCGGGCCGTGACCTTGGCGCGGCATTCGACGCACAGGGCCTGGGTGTGGTGAAAGATGTGCATCTCAGACACGGCGTTCCTCGCGATAGATTTCCAGCAGCGAACGGTTGAGCACGATGGCGGTATCCAGGTAGTAGTTGTCGGGCACGTCCTTGTAGACGATGCAGGTCGAGGCGACCTGGGCGTTGGCGCCGATCACCACGCCGCCGCGCACGACGCTGAAGCCGCCGATGACGGCGCCGGCGCCGATGCGGATGCGGCCCAGGCGGTACTTGGCGCCGTCGAATTCATGGCAGAACAGGTGCGTGCCCCAGCCGATGATGGCGTGCTCGCCGATCTCGATGAGTTCCGGAAAATGCGGGTCGAGGATGACATCCGGTGAAATGAAGACGCCCTTACCGATGCGAAAGCCGACCCGGCGGTAGAGCCAGACCTTGAGTGGCGAATAGTCGATGGAACGGGCGATGCGGCAGATGAAGAAATTCCAGTAGAAACGCAGTTTCTGCTGGCCGGGCAGCACGACCGAATAGATATAGGCAATGCGCCGGGCTGGCGGGCAGGGAATGGCGAATTCGAACTTCATGCCCTCGCCGGCCAGGAAGCGCTCTAGACCGGCGCGGCTGGCGGCGGCCTGTTCTTCCAGCGCCGACTCGTCGCTGATCATTTCTTCTCGCCCGCATCGAAGCGGTAAGCCGGGTTGTGGATGTCGAAATCCGCCTCGGCGAGGCCGACATTGAGGTGCAGGTCGGTGTAGGCGTAGGCTTCCAGGAATTCGTCCTGCCAACCGTACACCTCGATGCGCACCGGCAGGTGCAGCGCCTGGTCGATGTCGAGATGCACGGTGTGCCCGTAATAGCCGCGCCCGGCCGGGAAAGTGCCGGTGAAGCGCCAGGTCGGGCGGCCATCGACGACGTCATCGCGCTCATAGACGATGCGCGCCTCCTTGTCGCTGGCCGCCTGCCGATAATTCTTCAGGATCAGGTCGAGCACATGGCCGATGCCGGCTTCCTTGATGGTGTGCCGGTTGTACTTCAGGGCCAGGGCGGGATCGACCTCGACGCTGGCGAAGCTGAACACTTTGCCGCCGTGGATGACCATCTTGTTGTTGTACAGGCCGTCGCCGTAGATCAGCTCGATGAGGTCGCTGGGCCAGCGCATGTAATAGCGGCCCGGCCGCTTGTACTTGAAATGGACGGTGCTGTGTTCCTTGATGTTGTCGCCTTCCAGGCGCTCCTTGCGGGACATGCGGCAGCTGTAGTCATCGACCTTGGCGTAGGCGGCAACGGCCAGGTCGAGCGTCGCGCCGACTTCCGGCGGAGCGGCCAGCGCCAGGCGCCAGGGCTGCAGCATGAAAAGCAGGCACAGCAGGATGCGGTAGCTCATGATTCCTCCGCCCAGAAACGTGAATCCTGCTGGCGATAGAGCAGGTTGTAGGCGCAGGCCGGGATCATCCGGCCGCTTTCGTCGGGCACCAGGTCGCCGCAGGAACTGACGCGGTCGATGTCGAAATTGTCGGCATCCATGTGCGGGTGCACCAGCACCATCTTGATCCAGGATTCCAGCACGACCTGGCGTTCGGCCTCCGACAGTTGCCGCTGCGTCGGATACAGGGCCGCCAGGAACTGGCGCAGCAGGGCCAGCGTTTCGTCGTCGGCGCCCTCGGCCCAGGCGCGGTTGATGGCGTTGCGGAAGGGGGCGGAGAGGTCGCGGTCGGGATTCAGGATGTAGGCGTCCTTCGACAAATCCATGAGTAGTTCGCGGCCGAGCAACTGGGCCAGCGAGATCATGCGCTGCTCGTGCACGATGTAGTAGGCCGCCGAATAGCACAGCGGATGGTAGGACGAGAGCGGGAAGAAATCGCCGCGCGAAATGCCCTCGCGCTCGGCGAGCAGGGCCTCGACCTCGTCCATGGTGATGTGCTGGCGCGGCTCGAACAGGCTGCCGTTCTTGCCCGTGTAGGTCATGTTCTGCACCGTGACGCTGCGCACGAAGGGCAGGCGCAGGCTGCTATGCACGATGTCGGGAATCTCGTGGTCGTTGATACCCTTGATACAGACCGGCAGGATGGTCGTCGGGATGTCGAGCTCGGCCAGCGTCTGCAGGCACTTGCGCTTGGCCTTGGTGATGTCCTTGCCGTGGATGAGCACGCTGGTTGCCGGGTCGAAGGTGTCGAGCGAGAGCACGATCTGCACGCCGGCCGCCTTGATCTTCTCGGCGAAACGGCGGTCGCCGGCGATGCGGATGCCGTTGGTGTTCATCGTGATGCGGCCGATCTTCTCGTGCCGGCAGGCATCAAGCACGGCGAACAGGTCGGGATGCTGGGTCGGCTCGCCGCCGGTCAGGTTGATGAGCTGGACGCCGCCCGTGCGCTCGATGATGTGGCCGATGATCTGCTTCGTTTCCTCGACGCTCTTGTAGTACTGGCAGTCCGGCCGGTTGTGCGTGAAGCAGATCGGGCAGTCGAGATTGCAGTCGTTGGTGATCGAGAACACCGGCAGGTGCAGGTCGCCGCTGTGCCACTGGCAGGGGCCGCAATCGAAGGGGCAGCCCTTTTTCGCCGGCAGGCAGTTGGCGTGGCTGGCGGCGCGGCGCGGCTGGGCGCTGCGCTCGACGTACCAATCGACGTCGCGGGCGATGCGCGTCGATACGGCGCCGGTTTCCGGGCAGACGCGGTCCATGTACACGCCGTCCGGCCGGGCGACGATACGCGCGAACTCGGTTTTTTCGCAGCGCGGGCAATAGGCCAGGGTCGAGCGCAGGTAGGTTTCGCCCTGGCTCATAGCCCGCCGTCCACCGCGACATTCTGGCCGTTGATGTAGCTTGCCCGGTCGCTGGCCAGGAAGCAGATGGTCTCGGCCACTTCGCGTGCCTTGCCGGCCCGGCCGACGGCACAGTGGTCGATGAAATCCTGCTTGAGCGCGGCCGGCACGCCCTGGCCGACGCCGCCCTCGATGAGGCCGGGCACTACCGAATTGACGCGGATGCCGAAGCGCTTGAGCTCGGCAGCCAGCGCGAAGGTCAGGCCGTTGATCGCGGCCTTGCTCATGGCGTAGGTGACCGGCACGTCGAGCATGCGGTTGCCGGCAATCGAGCCGAGATTGACGATGCAGCCCTGCTTGTTGCGGATCATGCCCTTGACGACATGCTTGGTGACGAAGAAGGTGCCCTTGATATTGATGTCCATGACCAGGTCGACGTCTTCCTCCTCGACCAGCGGCAGCGGCATGACCTGCGAGATGGCGGCGTTGTTGACCAGGATGTCGATGCGCCCGGCCTGGGTATACAGTGCGCCGACGCCGCGCGCGATGTCGGCGACGTCGCGCAGGTTCATCGGCTCGGCCAGCGAACCGGGCAGTTCGGCCAGCAGTTGCTGCGCCGCCGCTTCGCCGCTGTGATAGGTGAACAGTACGCGGGCGCCGTAGGCATGCGCGGCGCGGCAGATTTCGCTGCCGATGTAGCCGCTGCCGCCAGTGACCAGGATGGTCTTGCCGCTCAGCATGTTGCCGCCTGCGCGCTCTGCCGGCGGACGATGATGTTGGCCAGGTCGCGCGCCGTGATCGACTCGAACAGGGCGATCTTCGTCATGCCGGCCGTGAAGCGCCCGCCGTCGCCGGGCAACTGGGCGTTGAGCGCGGCGGCGCCCGCGGCGGTCAGGCGGCCTTCGGAAAAATGGTTCTCGGCCGCATCGCCGGCGCCGACGGCGAGCAGTTCGCTGGTTTTCAGCACGACGCCGAAATCGCGTTCGACGAGGTAGGTGATCTCGACGAAATCCAGGCTGTCGGCGCCGATGTCGCGGACCAGCGAGGCCTCGGGCGGAATTTCATCGACCGAGTCGAGGCCGAAGACGGGCAGTAACGATTCCCGTAAGCGCAGTTCAATGTCCATGGTCTTACTCCTTGCGATATCCGATTGGTATGAGTGCGGCCAGGCTGCGCCCGCGTTTGGCGCCGATGATGCCGGCCAGCTCGTCCTCGGCGAGCAGCGGGCCGGTCATGAAGCAGCCGGCCAGGCCGAGCGACTCGGCGGCGAGCAGGGTCAGCATGCCGACACAGGCGATCGATTTGACGTAGTTGTCGCGTTCCCACTGCCGCGTCTTCTCGTCGGTCTCCGCGTACATCAGCGACAGCGAGGGGGCGATGCGGTAGGTCGGGATGAAAATGGCCGGCGCCGTAGAAAAGGCGCTGAAATTTTCGGCATAAGTGGCGAACTCGGGGCGGAAGGCCTCCTTGACTTGCCCTTCGATTTCGCCGGCCCGCCGCCGCACGGCATCGACCATGCGCTGGCGTTGCTCGGGATCGGTGACGACGACGATTTCCCAGTTTCTCTTGCCCGAGGCGTAGGGCGCGGTCAGGGCAATGTCGAGGATTTGCTGGATGAGTTCGGGCGATAGCGGACGGTCGGCAAAATCGCGGGTCGATTTGCGGCCTTGGCAAATGGAGAGCAGGGTTTCGTAAGGTGAGGGATTCATGTCTTGCTTAGCACCAGCGCGGTGTTCTGCCCGCCGAAGGCGGCGTTGATCTTGAGGATGTGCCGGATCGGCATGGCCAGCGGCTGGCCGCGCACGATGTTGAGCGGCAGTTCGGGGTCGGGCTCATCGCAATTGGCGCTGGGCAGGATGCGCTGCTCGCGCAGGGTGTCGATCACGCCGAGCAACTCCATGGCGCCGCAGGCACCGATCAGGTGGCCGATCTGGCCTTTCAGCGCGAAAACCGGGATGTCGCGCCAGCGCTGGGGAAAGACGATTTCCAGGGCTTTCGCCTCGGCCAGCGCATTCTTCACAGTGCCCGTGCCGTGCAGGTCGACGCTGTCGATGTCGTCGGGCCTCAGGCCGGCGTCGGCGATGGCGAGCAGCGCGGCTTCGGCGAGGCGGACGGCGCTCGGATCGGGGTCGGTGACCATGTAGGCGTCCATGGTCGAGGCGTAGCCGCTGAGCCGGCAAAGGATTTTCGCCGGGTCGGCCCGCGCCTCGTCTTCGAGCAGATAGACGGCGGCGCCTTCGCCGATGACCAGACCGCAGCGCCGGCGGTCGAAGGGGCGGCAGGCGCCGCTCGCTTCGCCGGCCCAGTCGGAGAGCGCGCCGAGATTGTAGAAACCCATGTAGTGCAGGTGCGAGAGCATCGAATCGAAGCCGCCGCAAATCACTGCTGAATCCGGCTGGCGCCGCAACTGGCGCAGCGCGGTGCCGATCGCCTGGGTCGAGGCGACGCAGGCCGAGACATTGGCCAGATGGCCGCCGCGCAGGTCGAATTCGGCGGCCAGTTCGGCGACGACGCGGGCCGAGCGGGCGCTGAAGGCCGACCAGGTGGCACCCGCAGGCTGGTCGACGTAGCCGAGGAAATCGAAATGGTCGATGCCGGCGCCGAGATTGAGAAAGCGCCGTTCCGGGGCGTAGCGCTCGAGCCGGGCGCCGGCCATCAGTTCGGCCATGGCGCTGTGCACGAACAAGGCCTTGCGGTCCTCGCCGGGCGCCGTCCGGATGACCTCGCCGGCAGCGCGTGCCTCGGCCCCGAAATTGGTCGGGAAGAATTCGCTGTCGAAGCTGCTGATGCGGTCAACACCGCGCCGCCCCGCCTGCAGGCCGGCGACGAATTCGCCGACGCCACTGCCGAGCGGCGAGACGACGCCCGCCGCGGTGATCACGGCGCGTGTCATGCCGCCTCCCTGTCGCGCCAGGCACGGAACAGTTCGATGGCCTCGCCCGGCCAGTGGCGTTCGGCGGCGGCCGCCAGTTCGGCCCGGCTGACCAGGGCGAAGGCGCTGTCAACGCTGGCATCGGCCTGCACCTTGCCGCAGCCGAGCAGGATGTCGCCGTCGCCGGGGGCGTTGAGCGCCTGCAGCAGCAGGCCGTGCGCCGAGGCGTAGATGACGGCGTTGTCGCCGACCAGGCCGTGCTCGATGGCGATGAAGCTGAGCGGCATGTTGTACAGCGCCTTGAACTGGGTCAGCGGCGGCACGGCCTTGGCGCCGATCTCGACGAAACGGCGCTGGTCGAAATGGCCGGTGGCGTCGCGGCTGCCATCGGCGATGGCGTCGAGGCCCAGGCTCTCGAATTCCATGATGCCGGTTTCGTAATAGAAAGGTGTGTCGGCCGCGCAGGGGTGGGCGTCGAGCAGCTTGCGCGCGGCGATCAGCGCGGCCGCCGTTTCCCGGTTGAAATACTTGGCCAGCTTGCGATTGCGCAGGAACTGGCCGACCGGGATGGCCGCCTCGGCGGCGTAGGATTCAAAGATCAGCTGCATCGGAAAAGCGGGTGTTGCGCGTGACGATTTCGTAAAGCTCGTTGCGCGAGCGGCTCAGCGCTTCATTCTCCAGCGTCAGGAAGGTGAACATCAGCTCGCCTTTGGCGCACAGCTTGCCGTCCAGCGTGGCGACGACGCGGGCGACGCCGAAGGCTTCCTGCATGGAGACGATTTCGGCCTCGTAAAGCAGGCGGTCGCCGGGGCCGGCGGCCTGGCGGATCTTGAATTCGCGGACGATGGAGAGCACGGTGCGCCGGTTGGCGAGCCCCTGATCCTGCATGGCCATCTCGAAGAAGGAGCCGGCCAACTGGGCGAGGCCTTCGAGGATCAGGCTGCCCGGGAAAATCGGGTAGCCGGGGAAATGTTCGTTGAAGACATCGTCGGCCAGGGAAATGCATTTCACCGCAGTAATCCGCTTCCAGCGGCAGATTTCCTCGATACGGTCGATCATGTGGAATCTCATGCGGCGTTCTTTCTCGCTTCGAGCACGGTCATGTTGGTGTTGCCCAGGCGTTTGTAAAGTTCGGGCTGGCACAGCTTCCAGCCGACAATGCCGCCCATCACGAAGGAAACGTGGCGATAGCCCTTGGCGCGCAGGTAGTAGGCGGCAATCGGCCCGTCGGTGCCGCCCTGGCAGACGACCAGGATGGTCCGGCGGCGCGGAATCTGCTCGAGATAGCGGCCGAGGGTGATCAGCCCCGCTTCGTGCGAGCCGGGCAGGCCCTTGAGCAGTTTGCGGTCAACTTTGTTGCGGATGTCGAGGATGAACAGCTTTTCGTTGAACAGCATGTCCTCGTTGACCTGCGCCGGATTGACCATGGTCACCGGCGTCTTGCGTTCGAGCAGGTAGTCGCGCAGCACGCGCTCGACGTAGCGGATATCGGCTGCCGTGGTCTCGGCGCTCAGGCTGAAGCGCAGCGTCTGGCGTGCCGCCTCGTCGCTCAGGCCGAGCGCCTTGAGGACGTGTGACGGTTCGTTGGCCTGCGTGTTGCACGCCGAACCGGCTGAAACGGCAATGCCGTGGTAATCGAGAAAGGCGATGGCGTCGCCGTTGTCGAAACCGGGCAGCGTAACGCTCAGGGTATTGGGTACGGCGCAGTCGAGCGGCGTGTTGATTACCGCCGCCGGCAGCATGGCGCGGATGCTGTCGGCAAGGCGCTGGCGCAGCCAGGCGACTTGTTGGGTACGGCTCAGCAATTTCGGCACTTCGCGGCAGGCCACGCCGAAACCGGCAATATTGTGCAGACCCTCGGTGCCGGCGCGCAGTCCGCCTTCCTGATGGCCGCCGTGAATGAGCGGGACGAGCGGGCTGCCGGCCTTGGCATACAGGGCGCCGACGCCCTTCGGGCCGTGGATCTTGTGGGCCGAGAAACTGGCGTAATCGACATCGAGCCGGTGCAGATCGACCGGCATCTTGCCCAGCGCCTGCACGCCGTCGGCGAAGACGCGTGCGCCGTGCCGGCGGGCCAGCGCCACCACGGGTGCCAGGTCCTGGATGACGCCGGTCTCGTTATTGGCCAGCATGCAGCAGACCAGCGCCGTGCGCCCATCGACCAGGGCAGCGAGTTGTTCGGGGATGATCCGGCCGGCCGTATCGAGCGGGCAGAAAACAATCCGCATGCCCCGGCCGGCGAGGTAGTCGAGCGTCTTGAGCACGGCTGGATGCTCGATCGGCGTCGAAACAATGGTGTCGCGCCCGGCGCAGTTTTCCGGCACGAAAGTCTGGAGAATCTGGTTATTGGCCTCGCTGGCGCTGCCCGTGAAAATGATCTCCGCCGTCTCGGCGCCAACGGCAGCAGCCACTTGTTCGCGGGCATCCTCAAGGATCGCGGCAGCCGCGCGGGCAATCCGGTAGCGCGACGAGGGATTGCCGTAGCAGTTTTTCAGGACGTCGCGCATGGTTTTCTGGACCAGCGGCGAAACCTCGGTGGTCGCGTTGTTGTCGAGGTAGGCGCGACGACGAAGACGCAGCATCAATGTGTTCCGTGCCTTGCCGTGGTCGTCCGCGCGTTATTGCCTAGCGGGTGCCCTGCGACGAGAGAAAAATGCGGCATTGGTATCTGCACGGGATATGACAGAGAAGCCGGCATTCTAGCGGATCGATGGGGGCTTGCGGCAAGGGATAAAGGCGTTTATGCCGGGGTTTTAGCCGGGAGACTGGCCTTCGTAGGCCAGAATGAGACATTTGGAGGGGTAAATCATCTTTGACTAATCCCAATGTCGTTGATGCTACTTGGCTGTCAGCGTCACAGCCCTCTAAAGCTATCGAAAATAGTGCCGAATTGCTATAGTCTCCAAATTTGAATTTTTCGGATGAGTGGTGTTTTATCCGCTTTTTTAGTTATCTGGGAAATTCCTAGTTCATATCTGTATATTAGTTATTGACCATACAAGGGGGGGGCTCCATGCAAGCATTGAAATTCAAATTTCAAAGAAAAAATGTATTCTTACGATCTCTGGTCGCTATCACGCTAGCAACCACATCATGCTTTGCTTCAGCTCAATTAGTTGACGTAGGATCGCAGACATCCTCCTATACAGGAAATACACGTGGATTTTGGTTTGTTGCGCCTGCCAACTTCACGATTGGCGGCATTGGTGTTCCGACTGATGCTAGCAGTGCGAATTTTGACGTGGCTATTCTACGTTTTTCGACAAACCCACCCGCATATCCTACAAATACAACGAGTTTTGAAACCCTCTACCTGTCGCGTAATAACGCAGGTGCCAGTCTAAATTCGGTCAATATAGCGATTAGTGCAGGCCAGATTATTGGCGTCTTGGGCTCTCGCGCAGGAGTGAACTCCTACGGAGCGGGTCCATACAATACAAATATTCTCGGTAGCTCGGTGGTCCTGAGCAGACTGCTGATGCAAGAGAATATTGGAGCAACTGACCCTGACAGTATCGGCGTTTCTACAGAAAGCGGAGGATCTATAGGGCGTCTGCTGCTGCTTCTGGGGCTTTCTGGCCCATCTGCGGCCGATACCCTAGCATCCATGCAGAGCAATGCCTCCGATCTGCGCAAGGTTTTCTCCCTGCAAGCCTCCTATGTAAATCCAGGCTTGAGTTATGACTGTTCAATATTTGATAAGAACGGCGTTTGTGTTGCCTTTTCCGGCAGGTACTCTACCACTACCAGTTCAGGTCCCGAGGCCACCTCCGGTGTCTTAGCCGCAGCCTATCGGGTAAGTCCGAATATTCGCATCGGTGGTTTTGCTGAACAGTTTGCCACCGACATTACCAGCAATGGCGTTCGTTTGAGCAATACCAACCCTGATTTCGGCGTGTTTGGTGTCTGGTCACAAACCGAAACTGGCGATGGACTAAAGATCAGAGCAGCCTACCGCTATGGTAATCATGACGTCAAAATCACTCGCGATGCTGTCGGGTCTGCTGAAGCCGCTACCGGCAACGCAGATCTAACCACTCAAGGTGGACAATTGACCGTCAGTAATGGCTATCGACTCAACGATACTGTGCTGGCTAGCCCTTACCTTGGTCTTCGCTATACCAACCTTGGACGTAGCGGATACACTGAATCTGCCTCCGCAGCTACGCCCCTAACCTACTCTGCACTAAACCTAGAATCTACCACCTTGCTGCTGGGGGTTAATCTGGCTGCACAAGTCTCTTCTACGGTTACTGTGACGGGCTCTGTAGGTATTGAATCGGACATGTCGCAAAAAATCAGCAATTACTCAGCGTCTGGCGTTGCCGATCTGGGTTCGATCCAGTTCAACAACGATACTCGTAAAACTCGTGCCGTTGCTTCTGCTGGTGTCGCCTATAAGATTGACAAAGCTCAGCAAATCAGCGCACAACTTTTCTACCGGGAAGAAGCATTTGGTTCAACGTCAACAGCAACCGGAATGCTGACTTACGCCGCTGGCTTCTAACAGATCCCCTTGCCCCAAAACCCACCGTTGACTCCGGTGGGTTTTTTTATAATTCGATTTGGCTGAGCCCAGTTCGGGCTGGGGGCGCCGGACGCTGCGCGATAACGGGTATCGAAGCGGGAGAGGTCGAATTCGTGGTCAAGCAGGTGATGCACGGCATGTTCGAAACTGCCCGGCAGGAGTTGCTTCTCCAGATCCACTGCCAGAAACCTCGGGCTGGTGTCGTGCTGTAACGGGCCATCGCCATCTCCTGAATTCATCTTCAGGTTCGAGCCTTGTTATTCCATATGGTTCACGGCACGATGGCGGGATAAATACTATTTATCTACAGCGTCGTTAGGGCTCTTATGCGAATTCAAATATTTCTTACTTTCTTTTTGTGTCTTTTGGTCACCCCTGTCTGGGCACTGGACGAAACAGATACCGGTAATTACGCCATCGTCCACCGAGACGGCCATACAACCGACAAAGTCTTTCGCCTGACAAAAACAGGCAAACTCTGGCGCGTCGAAGAACAAAAAACAGATGGCGTATGGCAGGAGATCGCGTGTGAAGGTGATTGCACGCTGCGAGAGTCGACTTCCGACAACCTCTCAAAATTATTTCCGGGTGCTGATCTAGGGAAAATCACCCCATCATGCGTGGAAAATTATGCATTTGCCTTTTGTAGTTACTTGACGGGCACTGCTAGTGTTGAAAGTAGTTACGCTTTAGTGGCACGCGTAACGCCAGGGCCCATACACATTCAGCTTGTCCGTATTCCAAAATCAGCCCTAGGGGGAAACCTATGAACCTGCAATCACTCATCGATTCCCGTCTCTCGTCGGCTTCGCCCTCTGTGCCTGGCTCGCCGGAAGCAATAATTGTTGTTGGTCCGATTGCCTCCGGGAAAACGACATTTCGAAAGACGACGCTGGGCTCGGGGTATGTCCATATCGACAGCGCAGACATTTTTCACGAGTTGTCGAATGGCGACCCGACCCTGGATTTTCCAACTGCATTTTTGTCTGAGATCGACTATATCGGGCGGCACCTGACAAAGGAGGCTCTTGACAGGCAACTGCCCGTTGTCCTGGAGGCCCCTGGCCACGATGCAGAGCAGCTAATCTCTTTGATCAATGCGCTCAAGTCCATCGGCTACAAAGTTGAGATATCAGCGTTGTCTACCGACGAGGAAACTTGCGAACTTCAGAATGCAACGCGGGGAGACAATGTTTCGTCGTATTGGGCTGCACCAATTCATGTTGAATGGGTAATCGCCGAGTGTGAACTCCGCAGGGGCTGACTTTATTCTTCCGGGAACAATGGGGGGCGGACCACGCTTTCCCCTATTCTTCGTTTGTTGGTCTGCGGGTGGGTGGGCAGAAGCTGCCTGACAGCTTCGCTCTTGCCGCAGGCTTTCAGCCTTCAAGCAGCCGCTCCAGCAACACATTCAGAAAGCGCCGCCCCTTCAGGGTTGGTGCTATTTTTTCGCTGCCGACTTCAAGCAGGCCTTCGGTTTTGGCGGCTAGCAGTTGCGGCAGGATCAGGGCGAGTGGCTGGGCGGTGCGCGCTTCGAACAGGCTTGGGTGAAAGCCGTCGGCCAGGCGCAGGGCGTTCATCATGAATTCGAAGGGCAGGTCGGTGGCGGCGACTTCGTTCGACTCCTGCACCGGCTTGCCGCTGGCGATGTTTTCGAGATAGGCCTTCGGGTGTTTCCAGCGCATCTGGCGCAGCACGCGGTCGTGCAAAGTCAATTTTGAGTGGGCGCCGGCGCCGATGCCGAGGTAATCGCCGAAATGCCAGTAATTGAGGTTGTGGCGGCACTGCCGGCCGGGCTGGGCGAAGGCCGAGGTTTCGTAGTTGGTGAAGCCGGCGCTGGCCAGGCGGGCTTCGATGGCGTCCTGCATGTCGGCGCAGGTGTCGCCTTCCGGCAATTCGGGCGGGAAGGCGGCGAAGCGGGTGTTCGGCTCCAGCGTCAGCTGGTAGCAGGAGAGATGGCTTGGCTTGAAGCTGAGCGCGCGGTCGACGTCGCTGAGCGCCTGCTCCAGCGTCTGGCCGGGCAGGCCGTACATCAGGTCGAGATTGAAGGCGGGGAAATGCTCGCCGGCCAGTTGCGCGGCGCGTCTGGCTTCGTCGGCATCGTGGATGCGGCCGAGCGCCTTGAGGTGGCCTTCGTTGAAGCTCTGGATGCCGAGCGACAGGCGATTGACGCCGGCAGCGCGAAAACCGGCGAATTTCTCCGCTTCGACCGTGCCGGGATTGGCTTCGAGCGTGATTTCGGCATCCGGCGCCAGCATGGCGAGGGCCCGGAAGGCGGCGATCAGTTCGTCGATGGCGGCCGGCGAAAGCAGGCTCGGTGTGCCGCCGCCGAAAAAGACGCTGACCACCGGCCGGCCCCAGATCAGCGGCAGGGCCGATTGCAGGTCGGCGATCAGCGCATCGACGTATTGCCGTTCGGGAATCTGGCCGTTCGCCTCGTGCGAGTTGAAGTCGCAATACGGGCATTTCTGCACGCACCAGGGCACATGCACGTAGAGCGCGAGTGGCGGCGAGACGCGGAATTCGAGCTGGCTGCTGCGGCTGGCCGGCGGGGCGGCAAAGATGGGGATGGTGCGGGAAGCGGTCATGCTTGCGACCTGATTTGATGGTGTCGAATTGGCGCTGAAAGATTGATGGGAGACGGCACGCCGTTCATTCCGCCTCACCCTGAGACAGCAATTCGATCAGGGGAACATTGATGAAATACAGGTGCTTGCCCTGGCTATGTTCCCGGACCAGACCGGCCTCTGCCAGTTGGCGCAGGTAGCGGGCCGCGGTTTGCCGGGTGATGTTCAGATCGCGCTGTACGAACTCGATGCGCGTGTAGGGATGGCGGAAGAGATTGTTCAGCAAATCCTGCGAATACAGCTTGGGCAATTCGCTGCGCATGCGGTGCTTGGTTTCCGCCATCAAGGTCCGCATGTCGCCGACCAGGCGAACGGCGCGCTGGGCGGTTTCCGCGACGCCGAGCAGCATGAATTTCACCCAGGCCAGCCAGGCTTCACTAGAGGGCGCGCTATCGCGCACGGCTTGCAACAGGCGGTAATACTCGCCTTTGTTGCGATTGATGTAGCGCGACAGATAGAGCACCGGCGAATCAAGCAGGCCCGCCTGTACCAGATAGAGCACGCACAAAATCCGTCCGATCCGTCCATTGCCGTCGCTGAACGGGTGAATGCTCTCGAATTGGTGATGAATCAGCGCCATTTTGACGATGGGGTCCAGGTCACTGAGCGCGTCATCGTTGATGAAATTTTCCAGCGCCTGCATGTGGGCCTGCACGCTGCCACCGTCCTGCGGCGGGACGAAAACCGTCGCCCCGGTGCGCTCGTTTTTCAGTACCGTGCCACCGCTGGTGCGAAAAGCCTCGCCGCTGTTCTTGAGCAGCTGAAACATCGAGATCAGCGTGCCGTTGCCCAGTATGCCTTGCTGCTGACGCATGCGTTCGTAGCCGTGCATCAGTGCCTCGCGGTAGCGCGAGACTTCCTTGGCCGACGGCGAAATCCATTCGGCAATGTGCAGGTCGGCCTGGAAAAGCTCATCCTGCGTCGTCACATAGCTTTCGACTTCCGAACTCGCCTTGGCCTCCTGCAGCGCCAGCGTGTTGATCAGGATGGCCTGATTGGGAATGCTGGCCGCGCAGCCCTTGAGCTCCGCCAGATGCCGATGTGCCGCGACCAGCGCCCGCAGCAACTCCGGCGTCTGGAAATCGACGCCGGCCGGCGGCAGTTCGGGGATCAGGTAGTTGGGTTGCAAGGCCATGGCGAGGCTCCGAGATTCATGCGGCGGGATAACATGAGGTGCTTTTCGTGTTACAAAAACACCTTATTTTTAACACGAGATGCGCCTCATGTTAAAAATTTCGCGCATTCATGCGTCGCGCAAAAATACGGGGACAAGTTTTCTTGCCGGAAAAGGGGCGGCGTGTGGAAAATCGAGCAATTCGCCTCATCTCCCCACAACATTGCTGTGGCGCTTAGAGTTCGGGCAGCCGCTCGATCAGCTTCTGCATGGCACGCCCGCGGTGCGAAACCCGGTTCTTGGTTTCGGCGTCGAGTTCGGCGGCGGTCTGGCCAAATTCGGGCACGAAGAACAGCGGGTCGTAGCCGAAGCCGCCGGCGCCGCGCAGGGCGGGCAGGATTTCGCCATGCCATTCGCCTTCGGCGATCAGCGGCTGCGGATCGTCGGCGTGGCGGACCAGGACGAGTACCGAGACGAAATGGGCGCGGCGGTCGGTGCTGGCGGCGAGTTCGGCGAGCAGCTTTTCATTGTTGCGCGCATCGGATTTCGGCTCGCCGGCATAGCGTGCCGAATAGACGCCGGGGGCGCCGCCGAGGGCCGCGACGCACAGGCCGGAGTCGTCGGCCAGGGCCGGCAGGCCGGAGAGCTTAGCCGCATGGCGGGCCTTGGCCAGGGCATTTTCGACGAAGGTGCAGTGCGGTTCTTCGGCTTCCGGGATGCCCAACTCGCCCTGCGCGATGACTTCAAAGCCGAGCGGCGCGAGCAGCGCGTTGAGCTCCTTCATCTTCTTGGCGTTGTTGGAGGCGAGGACGAGCTTTTTCATGCTTGCGCTCACGCTGCCAGGGCGCTTTGCTGGGCGGCGATGAGCTGGCGGATGCCGGCTTCGGCGAGGTCGGTCAGGGTGTTCATCTGGGCCCGCGTGAAAGGCTCGCCTTCGGCCGTGCCCTGCACTTCGACGATGCCGCCGGCGCCGGTCATGACGACATTCATGTCGGTGTCGCAGTTGGAGTCTTCCGGGTAATCGAGGTCGAGCACCGGGGCGCCGTTGTAGATGCCGACCGAGACGGCGGCAACGTGGTCGCGCACCGGGTTGGCGGGCAGTTTGCCGGCCGTGACGAGCTTTTCGCAGGCTTCGTAAAGGGCGATCCAGGCCCCGGTGATCGAGGCGCAGCGCGTGCCGCCGTCGGCCTGCAGGACGTCGCAGTCGAGCGTGATCTGGCGTTCGCCGAGGGCCTTGAGATCGACCACGGCGCGCAGGCTGCGGCCGATCAGGCGCTGGATTTCCTGGGTGCGGCCGGTCTGCTTGCCCTTGGCGGCTTCGCGCGAGCTGCGGGTGTGCGTGGCGCGCGGCAGCATGCCGTATTCGGCGGTGACCCAGCCCTGGCCCTTGCCGCGCAGGAAGGGCGGCAGGCTTTCTTCGACGCTGGCATTGCACAGGACACGGGTGTCGCCCATCTCGATGAGTACCGAGCCTTCGGCATGGCGGGTGAAATTGCGGGTGATGCGGACCTGGCGGAGCTGGTCGGCCTGGCGCTGACTGGGGCGCATGGGAATTCCTTATTTTTTCGGGTTGTATTTGTCGATGGCGGTGCGGATTTCCTCGATCGCCCTTTCGATTTCGTCTTCGGTCAGGTCGCTCTTGTAGGCCGGGTTGCGGCCGAAT
Source organism: Azonexus sp. (assembly GCA_049294655.1). Lineage (GTDB taxonomy): Bacteria > Pseudomonadota > Gammaproteobacteria > Burkholderiales > Rhodocyclaceae > Azonexus. Next base: position 178,060 of record JBAQDI010000003.1, on the reverse strand, counting down.
TCTTCCATCTTGGTGGTGATTTCATCCTGCGACATGGTCTGGGTCGAAATCGAGCTGGTCGCATCCTCGATATAGCTCTGTTCCCAGCGCACGGCGACCACCGAAAGATTGTCGCCATGCGGGCCGCCCTTGATTTCGGTCTGGCGCATCAGGGTCGGGATGGCCTGCAGCAGGTTGCTGCCCTTGAGGGCCAGGGCCATCTGCTCGCCGGAGGTGACGCCCCACAGGCCGTCGGAGCACAGCAGCAGGATGTCGCCGTGCTCGAGCGGCGTCTTGCGCGAAAACTCGATTTCCGGCGGGTTCGGGCTGCCCAGGCAGCTGTAGATCTTGTTGCGGTCCGGGTGTTCGGCGGCCTGGGCCTCGGTGATCATGCCCTCGTCGACGAGCAGGCGAACGCGCGAGTGGTCGCGCGTCTGGGTGATGATCCGTCCTTCGCGCATCAGGAACAGCCGGGAATCGCCGGCGTGCGCCCAGTAGGCGACGTTGTCCTGGATCAGGCAGGCGACGCAGGTGGTGCGCGGCGAATCCTTGAGGTGATGCAGCGTCGTGTAGTCGAGGATGGCGTGATGGGCATTGCTCATGCTCCGCTGCAGGAAGCGGAAGGGGTCAATGACGGTCGGCTGGGCTTCGCGCTGAAAGCTGTCGGCCAGCGTCTGGATGGCGATCTGCGCCGCGATCTCGCCGTAGTGGTGGCCGCCCATGCCGTCGGCGACGACCATCAGCAGCGCATCGCGCGAGTAGCAATAGGTTGTCCGGTCTTCGTTGTTGGCCCGTCCGCCCTGCAGGCTGTCCTGATAAATGGTGAATCTCATTTTGTCGGCTTCCGGAATTTATCGACAATACGTCCGAACCAGCGGGCGTTGTTGTCCTTGGGGTTGGGCGGGGTGATCGTTTCGACCAGGGCCTTCTGCAGCGTAAAGACGCTTTGCGGCCGGTACAGATGATTGAGGTTCAGACACCAGTCGATGATTTCGAGCAGGCGGTCGGAGTACTGGCCTTCCCAGCGAATCATCGCCGGGCCGAGGTTGTCCTTCTTCAGGCGCTCGTCAGCGGCGATCGGGGCGCAGCCGGCCAGGCAGGCATACATCGAGGCACCGACGCTGTAGATGTCGCTCCACGGCCCGAGATCGCGGCGTGAACCGTAATGTTCCGGCGAGGCGAAGCCCGGCGTGTACATCGGCTTGAGGATGGGCTGGTCGGTGGCCAGGGTCTGGCGGGCGGCGCCGAAGTCGATGAGGACCGGCGAGTTGTCGCCGCGCAGGTAGATGTTCGACGGCTTGAGATCGAGATGCAGCAGCTTGTGGGCATGCACTTCGCGCAGGCCGTTGAGCATGCGCGTGAACACGCCGCGGATGAAACGTTCGGAAATATGGCCCTGGTGCTTCTGGATGAATTCCTGCAGCGTCCGGCCGTGTTCGTATTCCATGACCATGTACACCGTGTCGTTGGCGCGGAAGAAGTTCAGCACGCGGATGACGTTGGGGTGCGACAGCTTGGCCAGCGAGCGGCCTTCCTCGAAAAAGCATTTCATGCCGTAGCGGAAGGCGCCCAGGTGCTCGGCGGTAATCACCGGTTTGACGTCGCCGTCATTGCGCAGGGCCAGGCTGTTCGGCAGGTATTCCTTGATGGCGACCTGCGTGCCCTCGCCATCGGTCGCGAGGTACACGATCGAAAAGCCGCCGAGCGAGAGCTGGCGGTCTATCGTGTACTCTTCAAGTTGGAAGCCGTTGGGTAACGGCTGATTGGCTTGTTGCGCCATTGAGCTCGCGGTTATGATGCAGTGTCAGGCATTTTCGGGCGTGTTGTCCGGCCTGTAAAGCGGAGAAATTCCAATAATGATTTCCAGCATGACAGGTTACGCAGTTAAAGCCCGCGATATCGAGCGTGGATCGCTGCAAATTGAACTAAAAAGCGTCAATTCACGCTATCTCGATTTCCATTTTCGCATCAGCGAAGAATTGCGCGCCCTTGAAATGCCGCTGCGCGAACTGCTCTCGGGCCGGATTTCGCGCGGCAAGGTCGAATGCCGCCTGTCCTTCAATGCCGCGACGGCCAAGGCCGAACAGCTTGAACTCAACGATGGCCTGCTCGCCACGCTGACCGCGCTCAATGCCCGCGTCCGCACTGAAATGCCGGAAGCCCGGGCGCTCTCCGTCAACGACGTGTTGCGCTGGCCGGGCATGTTCGGCGACCAGTCGATCGATTTCACGGCCATGGCGCCGCAGGTTCTGGCGCTGGCACGCGAGGCGCTCGACGATTTCGTCGCGACGCGCGGCCGCGAAGGCGAGAAGCTGGCGGCGATGATCGTCGAGCGCGTCAATGCCATGCGCGACATCGTGCGCCGCGTCGCGCCGCGCATTCCCGAAGCCCAGGCCCTGTTCGCCGACAAGCTGCGCCAGCGCCTGCAGGAAGCGCTGGGCAACGCCAGCGACGAGCGCATCATGCAGGAAGTCGCCGTCTTCGCGACGCGCATCGATGTCGCCGAGGAACTGAGCCGCCTGTCCACCCACCTCGACGAGGTCGAGCGCGTTCTGAAGCAGGGCGGCGCGAGCGGCAAGCGTCTCGATTTCCTGATGCAGGAACTCAACCGCGAAGCCAATACGCTGGGTTCGAAATCGGCCATCACCGAGGTTTCGCAGGCTTCCATGGATCTGAAACTGCTGATCGAGCAAATGCGCGAGCAGATCCAGAACCTGGAATGATTTCAATATTTTTGTTCGGATACTGAGGCATGGCCGGAAATCTCTATGTGGTCGCCGCCCCGTCGGGCGCCGGCAAGACAACGCTGGTTCGCCTGCTGCTCGAAGCCGAGCCGGCGGTGCAGCTGTCAATTTCCTTCACCACCCGCCAGCCCCGGCCGGGTGAGCAGAATGGGCGGGAATACCATTTTGTCGATACGGCGAGTTTCCGCGCCATGATCGAGCGCCGGGAATTTCTTGAGTGGGCCGAGGTACATGGCAACTACTACGGCACCTCGCAAAAGTGGATCGCCGACCAGCTGGCGGCCGATGCCGACGTGCTACTCGAAATCGACTGGCAGGGTGCGCAACAGGTGCGCAAGTTGTTTCCTGCGGCGATCGGCGTCTTCATCCTGCCGCCGTCGATGGCAGAGCTGGAGCGCCGGCTGACCGGGCGCGGCACCGATGCCGCCGACGTCATCGCCCGTCGTCTGGCCGCAGCACAGGCCGAGATGCGCCATGTCGGCGAGTTCGACTATGTTATTATTAACAACCAATTGGAAGAGGCTTTGCTCGATTTGCGCGCCGTGGTGCGTGCATCCCGTCTGCAGCTGGCCGCGCAACAAGCCCGGCACGCCGCCCTCTTCGACCGAATGATCTGATTTTCCGAGGTTTTACATGGCTCGCGTTACCATTGATGATTGCCTGAAAAGAATTCCGAACCGTTTCCAGATGACCCTGGCCGCCGCCCATCGCGCCCGTCAACTGGCCAACGGCGCAACGCCGCTGGTCGATGGCGGCAAGCACAAGCCGACGGTCGTCGCCCTGCGCGAAGTCGGTGCCGGCAAGGTCGGTCTGGAAGTGCTGAACCGCGGCCAGGCCTGAGTCCGGAGGCGGTGAAAGTTGATGGGGTCCGTGCCGTCATCTCCACCGCCCGCAACTGAAGAACCCGCCTACCGGGTTTTTCTCGATAGTCTCGACTATCTTTCTCCCGAAGAAATAGCCCAGATCGAGAAGGCTTACGCCTTCTCGGCCCATGCCCATGCGCATCAGAAGCGCATGTCCGGCGAGGCCTACATCACGCATCCGCTGGCCGTCGCCGGCGCCGTCGTCGAATGGCGGATGGATGCCGATGCCGTCATGGCGGCCCTGCTGCATGATGTGCTGGAAGACACCGGGACCAGCAAGCGCGAACTGGCCGAGCTGTTCGGCAAGGAAGTCGCCGAGCTGGTCGATGGTCTGTCCAAGCTCGACAAGATGGAATTCGCTTCCTACCAGGAAGCGCAGGCCGAGAATTTCCGCAAGATGCTGATGGCCATGGCGCGCGATCTGCGTGTCGTGCTGATCAAGCTCGCCGACCGTCAGCACAACCTGGCGACGATGGCGGCGATGCGCCCGGACAAGCGGCGGCGCATCGCTTACGAAACGCTCGAAATCTACGCGCCGATTGCTCTGCGCCTGGGCCTCAACAAGCTTTACCGGGAATTGCAGGACGCCTGTTTTCGCCTGATCCACCCGCATCGCGCCGAGGTGCTGGCCAAGGCCATGAAGGCGGCGCGCGGCAACCGCAAGGAATTGCTGACCCGGATTCTCGACGGCATCACCGACAAGCTGTCGGGCGCTGGCCTGAAAGCCGAGGTTTTCGGGCGCGAGAAAAGCCTGTATTCCATCTTCCGCAAGATGAAGGAAAAGCACCTGTCCTTCTCGCAGGTGCTGGATATCTACGGTTTCCGTGTCGTCGTCGAGAATGTGCCGACCTGTTACCTGGCGCTCGGTGCGCTGCACAGCCTGTACAAGCCGGTGCCCGGCAAGTTCAAGGACTATATCGCGATTCCCAAGGCGAATGGCTACCAGTCCCTGCACACCACGCTGATCGGCCCCTATGGCACGCCGGTCGAGGTGCAGATCCGCACCCACGAGATGCACCACGTCGCCCAGGAAGGCGTTGCGGCGCACTGGCTCTACAAGGATACCGAGGAGAGCGGCGCCGATCTGCAGATCAAGACGCACAAATGGCTGCAGTCCCTTCTCGAGATGCAGAGCAGCGATTCCTCGGAGTTCTTCGAGAACGTCAAGATCGACCTCTTTCCGGACGAGGTTTACGTGTTCACGCCGAAGGGCAAGATCATGGCCCTGCCGCGCGGCGCGACCGTGGTTGATTTCGCCTATGCCGTGCATACCGACGTCGGCCATCATTGTTCGGCTTCCCGCGTCAATCACGAGCTGGCGCCACTGCGCAGTGAACTGCGTAACGGCGATCTGGTCGAGATCATCACCTCGCCGCAGGCCAGCCCGAATCCGGTGTGGCTGACCTACGTCAAGACCGGCCGGGCGCGCAGCAAGATCCGCCATTTCCTGCGTACCATGCAGAACGAGGAGTCCTCGCGCCTGGGCGAACGCCTGTTGCGCCAGGAATTGCTCTCGCTGGGCGTCGTGCCGATCTCGATTCCGACCGAGGCCTGGGAGCAGATGGTCAAGTCGAGCGGCCACAGGAATATCGAGGAAATCTATACCGATATCGGCCTCGGCAAGCGCCTGCCCTCGGTGGTGGCCCGCCGCCTGCTGGCGCGCGAGGACATGGGCACCGATGCACCGGGCAACATGGCCCTGGCCATCCACGGCACGGAAGGCATGGCCATCCAGCTGGCACGCTGCTGTCAGCCGATTCCGGGCGATCCGATCATCGGCTCGATCAAGAAGGGCAGCGGCCTGGTGATACATACCCACGACTGTCCGAGCATCCGCAAGTCGCGTTCGGCCGAGCCGCAGAAGTGGATCGATGTCGAGTGGGAGCCGGAAGAGGGCAAGCTGTTCGACATCCGTATCAAGGTCGAGGTCAAGAATACGCGCGGCGTGCTGGCCCAAGTCGCGGCGGCCATTGCCGAGGCTGGCTCGAATATCGAGCATGTCGCGATGGATGCCGATCCCGAGCATCTGTTCACGCTGCTCCGCTTCACCATCCAGGTGGCGCACCGCAACCATCTGGCGGCCGTCATGCGCGGCATGCGCCATATTCCGGAAGTCACCCGCATCGTCCGGGAGCGCGGGGGCGAGGCTTGAACCTTGAAACCTCAATTGACGGCTTACCCTCTCAGGCAAGCCGTATGAACCCCGACTTTAGTGCCTTCGTGGTGGCTCATCCAAAGGGTGAGAGCGCTACGCGGCCGTTGGCACGTCCGGTCGGGCGCCCGGCTTTGTCGCTCCTCCTTGCAGGCATGAGCCTGCCGTGTCCGCAAGGGATACCGATCCCTGCTACGCAGGGACCATATCGTCGCTTCGCGCCGGCCATCCCGCCCAAACGCGCCATCAGCCGCGTCCAACTGAGGTTTCAAGGTTGAGAGTTCTCGTTCTGGGGGCCGGTGTCGTCGGCACGACCAGCGCCTGGTATCTGGCGCGGGCCGGGCACGAGGTGACCGTGGTCGATCGTCAGCCGGTGGCCGGCAATGAAACCAGTTTTGCCAACGGCGGCCAGATCTCCGTATCGCACGCCGAGCCCTGGGCCAATCCGCATGTTTTCCGGAATCTGATCAGGTGGCTGGGCCGCGAGGATGCGCCGCTGCTCTGGCGCTGGCGGGCCGATCCGGCGCAACTGGCGTGGGGTTTGCGTTTCCTGCGCGAATGCTTGCCCGGCCGCACCCGCCACAATATTGCCGCCATCGTCGCCCTGGCGCTCTACAGCCGGCGTTGCCTGCAGGCCTTGCGCAGTGAACTGGCGCTCGACTACGACCAGCTCGAACGCGGCATCCTGCACATTTATACCGATGCCAAGGAATTTGCCCTGGCCAGCGAGGCGGCCCGTCTCATGCGCGAGTTCGGGCTGGACCGCAACCAGGTGGATGTCGAACGTTGCCTGGAAATCGAGCCGGCCCTGCGGGCGGCCCGCGGATTGCTGGTCGGCGGCGACTACACGCCATCCGACGAGTCCGGCGACGCCCACAAATTCACGCGGGCCCTGGCCGAGCGGGCGCGGGCGATCGGCGTCGATTTTCGTTTCAACCTGAATATCGACCGCATCGTGCCCGGCCGTGGTCGCCGCCGGATCGCCGGGATCGAGGTGCATGGTGACGATGGTCCGCAGGAATTGACGGCCGACGCCTATGTCGTGGCGCTGGGCAGTTATTCGCCACTGTTGCTGCAGCCGCTCGGCATCGGGCTGCCGGTCTATCCGGCCAAGGGCTATTCGGCGACGCTGGAACTGGCCGAAGGAACGATCGCGCCGAGCGTCAGCCTGACCGACGACGAGCGCAAGATCGTCTTTTCCCGCTTCGGCAGCCGTCTGCGGGTGGCCGGAACGGCCGAGTTCAACGGCTACAACCTCGATCTCAATCCGGTGCGCTGTGCGGCTCTGGTGCAGCGTACCCGGCAACTGTTCCCGCAACTCGAATTCGTTGGCGAGCCGGACTACTGGTGCGGCCTGCGCCCGGCGACACCGTCCAATCTGCCCTATGTCGGGCAGGCCGGCCCCGAAAACCTGTGGCTCAACACGGGGCACGGCACGCTGGGTTGGACGCTGTCCTGCGGTTCCGCCGCGGCGCTGGCCGAACTGCTCAGTGGTCGCCGGCCGGCCCCGGATTTCCCCTTCGTCGGGCCGGTGCCCGGCTTGCTGCGGCAGGTCTGAGGCGAATCCGGGACGATCGCCATGCTGATCGATACCCACTGTCACCTTGATGCCGCCGAGTTCGCGGCTGATCGCGACCAGGTGCATGCCGCGGCACTGGCGGCCGGCGTCGGCCAGATCGTCGTGCCGGCCGTGGCGGTTGCCGGCTTTGCCGGGCTCAAGGCCTGTGTGGCGCGTTATCCGGGCTGTGTTGCCGCTTACGGTATTCATCCGCTCTATGTGATGCAGGCCGGTGAAAGCGACCTGGCAGTGCTGCGCGACTGGCTGATCGCGGAAAAGCCGGTCGCGGTGGGCGAAATCGGCCTCGATTATTACGTTGCCGGGAACGATCCGCAGCGCCAGGAGTACTTTTTCGTCGAGCAGTTGAAACTGGCCCGGGAATTCAATCTGCCGGTGCTGCTGCATGTCCGGCGGGCGATCGATCAGGTGCTCAAGCAACTGCGCCGGCATCCGGTGCGCGGCGGTATCGCCCATGCCTTCAATGGCAGCCGGCAGCAGGCCGGGGAATTCATCAAGCTGGGTTTCAAGCTCGGCTTTGGCGGCGCCATGAGCTTTGCCGGTTCAACGCGCATCCGGGAGCTGGCGGCCACTCTGCCGCTCGAAGCCATCGTGCTGGAAACCGATGCGCCGGATATTCCGCCGGCCTGGCTCGCGCGCGGCCGCAATACCCCGGCTGAACTGGCCCGCCTGGCCAACGTGCTGGCCGACTTGCGCGGCACGCCGGCGAGTAGCCTGGCGGCGCAGATGGCCGCTAATGCGCGGGCCGTGTTGCCGGCCCTGGCCAATCCTGCCTGACCGGCCCCGCCCCGGTTACTGGGCGATGACCCTGGCGCGAACCTCGGGGGTGGCTTCAACCTTGATCAGCAGACCCTTGTCGTCGAAGATCGCATCGAATTCGGCAAAGCTGCTCAGCCAGTAACGCCAGGTCGTGCTCTCCAGGCTCGGATTTTCATCGGCCACCGGGTAGCCGACCGCCATGATCACCTGCTCGCGGTTCATGCCCATGCTCAGGCGTGCCGTGCCGATGGCCTCCTGGATTCTCTTCGGATAATTCTTGAGTCTGAGCAGCGGGTCCTGCTCGACGACGTAGCGTTTGGCAAAAGCCTCGAGCGAAAGACTGCGGCTGTAGTCATTGCCGATGTCCTGCTGGCGGCCGTTGATCTCGACATGGACGCGGTTCTTGCCGTAACCGTTGATGGTCAGCCGGGTGCCGGCGGAAATCACGGTCTTGCTCGGGCCAAGGTAATTGATGTCGCTGATCCAGCTGCCATCCGTGCGCATGTTGCAGCACAGGAAACCGGCGCTCTGGGCGCTGGCGGTGGCCGAGGCGAGCGCGGCAAGACATAGCAGCACAAGTGATTTCAAGCTTTCATCTCCGCAATGCAATGGCTGGAAGAGGCGATCGTAGCACTCTCTCCTTGGCTCTGCCCGGGCAAGAAAAAGGGGAGCCGAGGCTCCCCTGTTGTCTGTTTGCCGCTGACGTGATTCAGGCAGCGACCGCCAGCACACTGCGCATTTTTTGCAGGGCCTTGACCTCGATCTGCCGGATGCGCTCGGCGGAAACCGCGAATTCGGCGGCCAGGTCGTGCAGGGTGGCGCTTTCGCCTTCACTCAGCCAGCGGGCTTCAACGATGCGCCGGCTACGCGCGTCGAGGGTCGCCAGCGCTTCGTGCAGGCCTTCGTTGTGCAGGCGGGCGATGGCCTTGTTCTCGATGACGCGGGTCGGCTCGTAACGCGAGTCAGCCAGATAGTCGATCGGTGCGAAGGCCTCGTCGCCATCGTCCGGATTGCCTTCCAGGGCCAGGTCGCGGCCGGTCAGGCGGGTTTCCATCTCGACCACTTCTTCCCGCTTGACGCCGAGGCGGTTCGCCACTTCGCCGGCCTGCGTGCCGGACAGCGTATCGACGCCTTCGTAATCGTTCTTCAGGCTGCGCAGATTGAAGAACAGTTTGCGCTGGGCCTTGGTCGTCGCGACCTTGACCAGCCGCCAGTTCTTCAGGATGTATTCGTGGATTTCGGCCTTGATCCAGTGCATGGCAAATGAAACGAGGCGCACGCCGCGGCTCGGGTCGTAGCGCTTGACCGCCTTCATCAGGCCAATATTGCCTTCCTGGATCAGGTCGGCGTGCGGCAGGCCGTAACCGAGATAGCCGCGGGCAATGGAAATGACGAGACGCAAGTGCGACAGCACCAGCTGGCGGGCCGCTTCCACATCACCATCATCATGGAAACGCTGGGCCAACTGGATCTCTTCCGTCTCGGTCAGCATCGGGTAGCGGTTCGCTGCCTGAATATAGGCATCGATGTTGCCAACAGCTGATGGAATGGGAAGTGACATGGCGTAGGTCATGGCGTCAGATTTCTCCTTCAAGGTTTACAAATACATTCTAGCACTCGACGTCTGGGAGTGCTAAAGGGCCGGAAAAGTTTCCTTTTGATTGTTTGTTCCTGACAAATAAAGTCGAAAACTTCTCATTAAAGTCGAAAACTCGTTAATAGAGTCGAAAACCGCTTCCTCCAAGCGGATCAGCCGTTGCGTCGAGGTTGGCGGCTATCAAAGTACTTTGACAAAGGAACTCCCTAATTGATCAGTTTGGTGACTAAGGCTCGGGTACTGCTGGCAGCTCAGATATTTCGGGAAAAAGGGATCAGTCAGGCCGAGGTGGCCGAGATTGTTGGGGCGAGTCAGCCTCAAATTAGCCGTATCCTTAAAGGAAACGGAGTCAGGGCAACCCGCTTGGCGGAGGAGATTTGTCTCTACGCGGAAAGGCTTGAAGGAGGGGTGACTACAGAAGCGGTCTGCTCAAACCAGGAATTGATAAATGCTCTGGCTGAAACGTGGGATGGCAGTGCGAGGCACGCAAAGGCTATTGCGGTTGTAATCCGTTCATTGAGGATGCTGCGTTAAAGGCTCGTGCGACCAGCTGCTCTTCGGCCTAAGCAGACCTTCAACCTGTGACAAAACCCTTGCACCGCTCAGCTCTATAGCCGTTTACCTGAGGCGTGGCTGAACTGCAAACGACGCAGTTACGAGGTCCATTTTTCCAACTGGCAATTCTTGTTGTAGGGCACTAACGTATTCTCGCCAATCACGAAAGTTCGGTAGCTGTTACCCCTGTTCATTGCAGCGACGACCATTTGGTAGGCACTCCCTGACACCCCAGATAGCTCAATACGCATAACGATTGAGTTGTCTGCTCCGAACTTGTATTGCTCCGGCCATGATGCAGCAAGAAGCTGAACGCCTCTGAAGCGTGCAGTCTTGTGATAGCAACTGAGCGTCTGGATGGCAAAATCGGCCATGCTTTCATTAATCCGAGCTACTTCCACTTGCCCGGGCGTGCGGTAGTCAGCTACTGCCGAAGCTGTTGCATTAGGGTTCTTCAGCGCAAACGCGAGAATCATCGAAACTGGGTCCATGGGACTTCCTGCGGTGGTTGATCATGCGATTGTAATGCGGCGCTATGGCAACACACGCACCAATCCTCAATTATCAAAGCATATGAACGTCCAAAACACTGCTGATGCAATGGTTGAACGACAGTTGTCCACTGCGTTGCAGACCTAACCAGCTTCACGATCAGGAAAACTCACACTTATCCCGTTACAGCCATTCAGGATTTGTCACTCCATGAATGCAGCAAAGGTCCGACCCAAGTCGCAATTTTTCCGCAAGCGCCTTCAGCTTCTTGCTCTCCCGCGCGACTTTGACCTGCGCCTTCCCATCTTTGCTTACTCGAATCGAGGTTGCATATTGAATGATGGCGTCGTACGCCTCCTTGCTCTTCGCCTCGTACCAGCCGGCCTTATAGGTCAGGCTTCCCGCAGCGACCATGCCCTTTAGATCAGGGTAGTTGTCTACTTGATCTTTAATCAGCTTCTTCAAGTCAGCTATCTCTTTCTCTGAGAGTGGCATAGTCGAAATCCTCGTCGTTGGTCTATCGATAAGAGAAGGTTGGTCGAGTAAAGGAATCCAGCTTTCTAGCGGTCGTTCGAAGGGGGCTCCAGCAAGCTGCGCAGGTTGCTTCGGACCGTTCCCGCGATCGTCGCCGGTAGAATATTGTGCAAGCTGCCCAGCAGCTCAACGACTGCCGCAACATCCGCAGGCTTTGAGGGCCTCGACCCAGTCTTGGTGAAGGGTCCATCCGTCTCCGTCAGCAACCTGTTGAGCGGGATTTCAGCAACCATGGCCGAGTGTCGCGGGTTATCTAGCATCGCAGCGTTGATCGAGAAGTAGCACCCCAATTCAAGCCCGCGCGCCACCTCTGCCTTCGTGCCCGTAAACCAGTGAAGCACAACCTTGCCTCGTCCTGATGGAAGATAAGACTCGATGTAATCGAGGACGAACTTTGCAGCACGGATGCTATGAACCGTGATGATTTTGTCCCCACTTTCCGCGCACCTCTGAAGGACGTGCTGAAAGACTTGCTTCTGAAGGTCCAAAGATTTATAGAAGCGCGGCCCAGCATCGAGACCGACTTCGCCAACATATCGCGTCTCTGGAAGGTACCGGTCCCACAGTTCAATCTCGGACGCACGCTCTACAACCAGCTGAGGATGTAGTCCGAGCGCCGCCCGAACACGCTTGGTGCTTTGAGCCAGCCTGTGGTTGCGCGGCCAAGCTCGCGGTGTCGTGGTCACCGCCAGGGTGAACACGCCTGCTTCTTCTGCCTCTTCCACAGCAGCTTGATGATCCGGATAGAGATCAAGGTGGCAGTGAAAGTCCACGAGACCGTTACTTGTACTCATCGGTAGCCTAATCCGGCGCAGTTTCCACGCCTTCTATCAACTGGCCGACTTCGGCAAGACCACGCTGATACACAGCTGCAAGTTGATCGAGTCGCAAGGTCTCATCGGCGAGCGAGCCGGGCTTATGGATAAGTAGTTTCGCCAAATGTGGTGCCGCACGGAGACGCTCTATAGCGAACTGAAATGACCTCACCTGTTGCCCATTGGATTCGCGCGTATCCAGCGGGTGGGCTCGCAGATCCGGCAACGTGTACTGGGTCGCGTCATTGCCACGCCCGAAGGCTGCATCCAACGCGGCGCGACGAATCAGGCACGGCAGACAATAACCGCACTGTTCGATGCCGCGCCCCTTAATGCCCAGATGCCGCGCGTTCGAGGGATGAGCGCACGACAACGCATGAGGAACCAGCGCTCTTAATAATGAGGGATTTGCACAAGCAGAAGCCATCTCGCCCTTTGTCATGGACCAATACGGATTCTCGAGACGACCAGATATGCCGAGAGCGCCCAAAAGGTCGTTCCATCGCGCGATGTAGTATGGATGGGTGGTCCGAGTACTGTTCGAGCCAAGGCGCAGCGGGTCCAAGGGGACGTTCAACGCAATCAAGCCGTTCTCCGGCACGCCCAACACGAAGTCCGTCCTAAGTCCGGTTCCGGCGAACACTCCGAGGGCAAAGAACAAAAATGAACGCCCACGAGTTGAGTTTTCTGAACCCACGCCTTGCACAAGTTCAGCAGGGAAGAGCATCCAAACTCTGAGGCGATCAAAGACGGTTCCGCTGTATTGCTTCTTCAATGCCGCGAAAAGGGCATTCTGCGCATCACTGGTTGCGCCCTCCCCCGCATGGCTTACCAGCAATGGCGTTCGGCCCTGCTCCAGGAGGTCGATGGCACCAATCAAGCTATCCAAACCGCCAGAAAAGAGACTCACTGCATCGAAGGCCGGAGGCAAAAGCGTCTCCGGCGGCGTAATGATTTCGGCGAAGCGTTCGGGACGAGAACGAAAGCCAATCATCCAGCGATCTCCCGTCAGAAAATCTAGAGTTCGCTTTACCATCTGCGCTGCGGCGTTCCACCGATTCGGGTCGCTGACGGGTACCACCAGGCGGATTTCACGAGTCCAAGAATCTTGTGACTGCTCTGCCCTAGAGATGCGCGTGTCAGCAGCATGCACATGCGTGGCAAGCACCAGCAAGTCCAGCCCGATCTCTGAGGGGAACACACCCAGAGCCTTCAAATTGGTCAGAGCAGCACCGATACCGTGATCAAGCGATTTTTCGCCAGCCACAAGCTGCAGGTAAGTCACCTGCTCATCAGATGCACTGGGAATCGAAATTTGATCGTCAGGACCATACCGGCCTGCAAGAAGGTGCCGATTCATTGATCTGCCTCCGCGTCTCCGAGTGTCTGCAAGATGCCAAAGGCACGTTCATAAATTGTGTCGACAAATGTATGTACGCGGTCCTGCGTCAGATTTGGAGTTTCAGCGCGTGCGGCCGTCAGGGCATCACTGACGCCATTGCGGATGAAGTCACGCAACTGGCACTGAACACGCAACGCTATCCGTGGGTCCGTTGGAGCGGTGACCAGCTTGGTACCAATGTCATTACACAGTCGAGCTTCGATAGCGTGGGTTGCATACAACTCGAAAACCGTTTGCATCTGGTCAGGGCTGAGTGCATCAAGATCGACCACGCCCAACGTGCTCAAGTCCACGATCGTCTCGATAAATGCCTCCCTTGCAATACCTTCGTCGACCGTACCGGCATTCGGGCAGATGTAGTCGGCCAACCCCATAAATACTTCGTCAATCGGGCGGCCTGCCAGCCCTTCGAGATCCAAAGAACGCAGCGCCTCGGTTGCGCCGCGAGCCTGTACATCTGTCAGGAAGCCCAGCAGTCGAGCACCGCTACCGCGCGAGGCGCCCATCCGCTGAGCCGCCTGCCGCGCCCCACCTGAGGATTTAGATACATACCCTGAAACCGCACGCCCCAAGCTCGCGCGATCGCTTCCACCAGAGCCAGCGAAACGAGTGAAATTGCTGCGCGGCGCGGTGAACCGACTACCGTCCGTCGGGGTCGAAATAGCGGGTCGAGTTGGCGGAGCAGGTGGTAATGACGCGGGGCTGGCCGGATCATTGTCCGGTGCCCCTACTGGTGGAGCAGATGGCGAGGCCAGCCCTCCGGCATCACCGTCCGATCCGAGCCAGGAAGGTACTAACGGCGTGCCCCCTCCGGGCCCTCCGTATGCAGTCGAGGTTCCCACTATTTGCCTCCCTTTTGCGTCTTATTCGCAGCCTCGGCGGCAGCTTTCAACATATTGTTGCCAGATATCTTTGACCAACCGACAATCAACTCAGCCATACGCGCCTGTGCAGTGCTGTCCTTAAGCGCCCCTTGCCAGCCACTGACCACCCACGGACCACACCGACTAGCAGGTAGCGCCTGCAGAAAGTCAATAAGGCTGGCCTGCAGGCTCGGTTGCGCCTTCACCAGCACAACCATTCCGTCTACTCCGGCGGGCTGCGTGTCAAAGCTGTCTCCGCTCACGATCTTGGCCCGGACAGCTTCAAACAACTTCGCCGCTTCGGGCTGGGCAAGTTGCTTCAGCTCAGATTCCAATGCCTGAACGGAGAGTTTGGGGCCAATTAGCTTCTCAGCGACTGCCGCCAAATGGCCCAGTACCGACGCAGGCCCGAAGTAGTCTTTCTTGTCCTTGGTCGCAAACAGGTACGGCCGCAAATCGACGCCCGCCACGGGAGGCTGCACCCGAGCCCAAGCATGGATGGCTTCTGACGACTTCCATTCAGCCAGTAGCGCGCTATCCGCCTTCGCCTGTGTCGCACTACTTTTGGCTTCGCTCGCATCCGTCTGCTTTGTCTTCGCGCCCGAACTCAAATTCTCGGAGGCGTCAACCTTCTCCAACATCGCTAGATCTGGGCAGAGCCCCTTCGAATCTGTCACCGCAACAGTAGCTATCTGATCAAAGAGACTGGGCAGAAACCGCTCAGCGAGCATTAGCTTTGCCAGCACCGGCAACTTGATTTCGTCGCCGAAGCCACGAGCCTCAGCCATCTTCTGGCGTAACAACAACGTATTGAGGAATCGCTTGATCTGCCGCGGATTGCCTTTGGCCCCACTCGCCAGGATCGGGCCAATCTGATCACTCAGAATGAGAGCGTTGTGTGCCTTGTTTGCATTCTGACCAAGCGCCGAACTTATGGCCGCGCCGTCCAGCGGCGCGCTCTCCCATGGTCGCTTCAGTCGTGCGCGCGCCGCCTTGATCAATTCACTGTATCCGGGATCTTCTTCACCCAGCTCGGCCCCTGCCAAAAGAAGCGTGACGTAGATGCGAGTCTCTGTTTCGCCCAAGGAGGGAATGCGAAACGGGACCTGGATCAGCTTCTCAAGGTAGTTGCGGGCGTAGTCCCGTGGCCCCGTCGTGTCCGGCAAGTCTGGGAAGTGCTTCCGCACTGCATATTCGATCATCGCCTCATCAGCGGCCACCACAAATGCAGTATGGGCCGTGAAGACGAACAGCCGTATTGCTTCGAGCGTTTCAATCGCCGTATCTGGTAAACACCGATCCAGATCATCAATTAGCACAACGAGCTGATCAACGCCGGCCTCCTCCAACAAGTTGTCGAAAGCCTTGCGAAATGCGTCAACTTCCTCTGGGACGTTCTTGGATTCTGAGGGCTTCAATACAGCCTTGACTCCCTCGATCGCGGAAGTCAGATTCTCCTTGGTCGCAAGTTGTCCGGGGTCCGATAGCATCCCTTCGAGACGGCTCACGATCACGCCAATCTGGTCAGCCGTCGGGATGCCCGTGAAGGCGGTCAACGCCAAGCCACCCGCGTTCTTCGCAACCTTCAGCCAGTCGAGCCGCTTGAAAACGTCCTTTACCGCGCCCGCAGCTTTGCTAAGCGCGGGTCTCTTTTCGACAAGCCCCGCAACGATACCTTCAATTAGGGCAATCTTGGCATCCTCGAAGCCCTGGAAGCGCCAGCCGTTGAACTTGAGGCACAGGACGTCCTTGTTGCTCGAGAACCCGGCCTCGATCATCTCCAGCACGCTGGATTTCCCAGCGCCCCAATCGCCATGGACGCCGATCGTCACCGGACGGTCTGGCTTCTCCCGCAGCAAACTGATGATTGTCGTCGCAATCGCCTCGTTGTTGAGCAAGTCAACTTTGGTTTCGTTGTCGGTCAGAATCATTCGCGTCGTCCCTCTCAAAGCAAGCGATGCAGCAGTAGCAATGTATTCTCAATCTGCACGCTAATTCGGCAGCAATTTCGATTACTTTTCGGTTTCTCACCCAGGTCGAATGACTCAACAGTCTCTCGCCAAAGTTAACTCCTGGCCGGCAGTATTCGATCGACATAATGCCAGAAAGCGGCCGCTTGAAATGTATCCCTGCGTTCATAGTTCACCGGCTAGATTTCCGTTTGCTCCAAGATATCCAGTGGGTCATCGACCTCGATACCGAGGTATCGGACGGTACTTTCGAGCTATGAATGCCCAAGCAGCCGCTGCACAGCCCGCAGGTTTTCGTGCGGTTGTAGATCAGCGTCACTTTGGTTCTCCTCATTGTGTGTCCCATAGGCCGAAGGAACGGCTGTGGTGGGTCGGGAGTACCTGTTCGCCGGATGAGGAAGCGGACGTTCCGAGGTTTTTCCGCCTGAGCGCAGGCCGGATGTCGACCTTTAATACTGTTAAGAAACTGGCCGAACTGCGTCAGCTATGAAGTCGGTACCTCTTGATTCCCGTAGTCTAGCGGCGCCGATGCGCTGGTCATCGTCACCGAATGGAAGGAATTCCGCAGCCCGGATTTCGCGGCCATCAAGCAGGTGTTGAAGAATCCGGTGATCTTCGATGGTCGCAATCTCTACGATCCCAAGTTCGTGCGCGAACAGGTCGAGTGCTTCTTTTCGGGCAATCGAAAAACATGTCATCGTAATTAAGCCTGCTGCGTTGTTGTCATAACAACCAAAGCAAATTTATAAACCATGCACCCAATCATTCAAAAAACCTTCGGCGGACTGACTAGACAGTACTACATTCGGCAACTGTTCTTTGGCTCGATGTTTCTGGCCTTCTACATTTGGTTTCTGTTCGGCACGGGGCACACCGGGCAACAACCGATCAAGGCGCTAATCACATCCGCGTGGTTCATCGTTAATACGCTGCTTTATCCATACTCACGCTTCGTCTATGAAAGCGTCGTTGGCTTCATCATCGGAAACAACGTGTTTTTCGGTAACGCTTTCGTTATGTTGTTCGTCAAGGCAATCACGATGGCACTCTGCTGGGTATTCGCCATGTTCATCGCCCCTATCGGCTTGGGATATCTGTATTTCCGAAACAGATAGGCAACAAGATCAGGATGACCATGCACACGACCAAGATATTGATCTCAATTACAGCTCTGGCGGCCACGGTCGCCTGCAGCCCAAATCCAGGGCTTCAGACAATGCCAGAAGTAAATGATGAGAATTGCATACACGAGAACATTCAAAAGCTGACAGACAAAGCCATGCAGCAAGAATTTGCTGGTAAGTGTTTACGTCGAGGCTCGTTCAAGCCAAGCCCGCCGCGGGGGTTCTAAGCGGACATGGGGCGTTGATCCTGTTCCGGTATCAGCGTTGAACCAGAAGGCTCCCGAGTTGATCATTTCGCAGATTGCGGACCTCTTGGCAAAGCCCCCGCCCTATGCCGACATTCATCGAATCTTGAACAGTTCATGACCGACATGCTGCAGCTCAACACCGAAAGTCGGCCATAACGGTCGTTGTGCTGCTGAATCGAGTCGGTCAGTAATTCGCCGCTTACTTGCCGTCAGGACTAAGGAGTGTTTAGGAATCCCTGACTGTCAGCGATAGGGCAAGCAAAAAGCCCAAGCGTTTCAAGCTTGGGCTTCTGAAATCCTTGGCTTCGTAGCAATTGATCGAAGCAATGCGGCATTCGCCGTTTGGATACTACGCAATCATCTCAATTTGCGGCGGACTATCAGTCATGCTGCCTCCAGTCACTTTGTTCGCTTCGAGAACCGACTTACTTCTCTTCTGTCTTCGATTCCAGATTACTCCTCCGCTGGCAAATGTCCAGTCTTGCGCAGCTATACCCCCAGGCGTTTAATGGTTGGTTACCTGAACGGCCGCTACGCTGTGAAACCAGCAGAAAAGCCTAAGTCAGCAACTCGGCCATGGACTAAACCGCTCGCGCGGTAGCGGGCTGCGCATTGGCAGCGGGGTGTCGTTGAGATCGTAGCGCTGTTTCCTATGTTGAGAACTGAGGCAATCCGCCTCGATTCTCGAGAGGAGCAGCATCATGACCGCCACGATCCCCGCCATCAGCCCTTTGCGTCAGCGCATGATCGACGACATGCGGATGCGCAAACTCGCTGACAAGACTCAGAGCCATTACCTGCGCGCCGTCCGGCAATTTTCCCTTTTCCTCGGGCACTCGCCTGATCGCGCCACCATCGAAGATCTGCGGCGTTATCAATTGCATCTGGTGGATCAAGGCATCTCCGCCATCTCGCTCAACGCCGCGATCATCGGTCTTAAATTCTTCTTCGACGTGACGCTGGATCATCCGCAGTTGATGAGCAAGATGCAATTGGTCCGGATACCCCGCACCCTGCCGGTGGTCCTGAGTCGCGAGGAAGTGGCCCGCCTGATCGAGGCGGCAGGGAACATCAAGTATCAGACGGCACTCTCCCTGGCCTACGGCACCGGATTGCGGGCTGGCGAGGTGGTCGCCCTGAAAGTCGGCGACATCGACAGCCAGCGAATGACCCTGCGCGTTGAGCGTGGCAAAGGCCAGAAGGATCGCTACGCCATGCTGTCGCCGGTCCTGCTCGAACGCCTGCGGGTTTGGTGGCGGGTCGCCCGGGCCCAAGGCAAGATGCTCGATGGCGGCTGGCTGTTTCCCGGGATGAACCCCGTCGATTCCCTGAGCACCCGCCAGCTCAACCGCGCCATTCATGCCGCGGCCGAAGCCGCGCATATCGACAAGCGGGTGTCGATGCATACCCTGCGCCACAGTTTCGCCACCCACTTGCTGGAACAGAAGGTGGACATCCGCATCATCCAGGTCCTGCTCGGGCACAAGAAGCTTGATACAACCGCCTTGTATGCTCAGGTTGCCACCGAGATCCTGCACCAGGTCGTCAGTCCGCTGGAGCGACTCTACCCGGACTAAGCGACGGCCATGGGGCGTCCAGCCCTGGAAGTCGCGGACATCTTCCGGACCCACGGACCGGCCTGGCGTCAGGCTCAGCACGCGCACCTGAACCTCTCACAACTCAAGGTGATGTCGGCCATCGAGCAGTGCCGCACGGCGGCACTGGGGGGCCATGTCTTGCGCTGTCACGCCTGCGACCACCTTGAAATTGCCTACAACTCCTGCCGCAACCGGCATTGCCCGAAGTGTCAGGCGCATGCCGCACAACGCTGGCTGGAGGAGCGGCAAGCGGATTTGCTACCGGTCGCGTATTACCACGTGGTGTTTACCTTGCCGGCGCCGATCAGCGCCATCGCCTATACCAACAAGGCCCTGGTCTATCGGTTGTTGTTTGAGGTGGCAGCCGAGACGCTGCGGACGATTGCCGGTGATGCCCGGCATCTGGGCGCGCAAATTGGCGTGACGCTGGTGCTGCATACCTGGGGATCGGCACTGACGCACCATCCCCATGTGCACGGCATCGTGCCGGGTGGTGGCCTATCAGCGGATGGGGAACGCTGGGTGGCCTGCAAGCCGGGCTTCTTCCTGCCGGTTCGTGTGCTCTCAAGACTGTTTCGCCGGCGTTTCCTTGAAGAACTGACCAACGCGCACGGCACTGGCCAGTTGCGTTTCTTTGGTGAGTTTGCCGGCTTGGCCGATGCGGCTACTTTCGCCGATTGGCTGAGGCCCCTTCGGCAGTGTGAGTGGGTGGTCTATGCCAAGCGACCATTTGCCGGACCGCAAGCCGTCCTCGCATATCTATCGCGCTACACCCACCGGGTGGCCATCTCCAATCAGCGTCTGGTGGCGATGGATGAGCGCGGCATCACTTTCCGCTGGAAGGATTACCGGAGCAAGGAGCGAACGCGCCTCAAGACGATGACGCTCAGCCCGGAGGAGTTCATGCGCCGCTTCCTGCTGCATGTGCTGCCCAGCGGCTTTCATCGCATTCGCCATTTCGGTCTGCTGGCGAATGGTGGCCGGCGAGAGAATCTGGCGAAGGTACGCGCATTGTTGCAGGTCGCGCCAATACCCCAGGCGGAAACGGCGGATACCTCGGGCTCCTCAATACTGGCTCAGCCCACCTTCGTGTGTCCGGACTGCGGGGCGGCCATGATCGTCATCGAAACCTTTGGGCGTGGGCAACAGATCCGCGCACCACCGTTGCGACAAGGGCCATCATGAACCGCACTCGACGCCCGATTCTCTCGCTGGAAGTTCATCGGCTGCTGGCGACGCGGCACCGCTTTGCCTGTCGAGGGAAAAGCTTTGGCTTTTACCGGGCTCATCGTCAGAAAGTACGGGATATCTCAACTAAATCCCGTATGCCGAGAGGCATCTCCCGCCCTGGGCCAGCCAGAACATCGCTTCAGGCCTGGATGCAAAAGCTCAAATCCCCATAGCGGGATCGCCGGCAAATTACCCTCTAGGTTCACCCCGCGGTTTCCTCCCTGGGGGCTTCTCCAACGCCGGCCCGTCGGCATCGTCACATCCGGAACAGCCTGCGCGTAGGGGCCGGCATCGGACAACCCTTAACCTTTGCTGCCGTTCAGTTTCACACGCATGTACGGCAGGCCTGAGATGCTAAGCAGACGTCGCCGTGACTGAGAAACGTAAGGCAATTCAGTCTAGTGAGGCCGGGGGATTCAATATGATCCATTTCATTATAATGGACGCTAACAGGCCTAGGAGCCACCGGGCGACAAGGGTTAGATGCTGGCAGTACAGCATACATCTGACACAGCGAACCATCCCCGCGATCACATCGCGAAATCAGAAAAGCGAGTCATTTTGACTGCCGAACAGATTCCAGCAAGTTCAAAACGCATTGAAACCGGCGGCTCGGCGGCTGCAGGCGGCTTCGAGTTCCAGGCGAAGCTCGGGGCTTTGTTCGGCCTGCAGTTGCTGGCACAGCGGCCGGTGGATCACTCGCTCGGTTTGGGTGGGGCGGTTCCCGCTTGGATTCGATTCGAAAGCGAAGCCCCAGTCGATGACATTCTTGTGGCGACTTCCCAAGATGGCTTCATAGCAGTACAGGCAAAAACCTCGGTGGACCTCTCACCCAACCCGAAAGGCGGCTTGGCGAAGACCATCCAGCAGTTCGTTCGTCACTGGTTGGAATGCCGTGATGGTAACGGAACAGATCTTTGGAACCGGCCGCTAGACCCTGCCCGGGACCGGCTAGTGCTGGCGGTTGGGCCATCAGCCCCTTCGTCCGTCCGTCTAGATCTCCCAGCTGCCCTGCTATCCCTCTTGCAGCCCACGTCGATCACGCTCAACAGAGACGAGGCCAAGGCACTTGATGTGTTCAACTCCTGTGTGGCGGCAGCTTGGGGCGCCACGAAATCAGAGGACATGCCGGCCCATCTTCCGCGCCAACTCGCGGAGCTGATCAGGGTCATCACGTTTGATCCAGACGGTACCGACAGTCAGGCGCTCGACACGATGGCGGCGGTGGTTGTGGAGCTTCCCCTGGCGCGCCCGTTGATCAACACGCTGGCGGTCATCTCCAAGCGGTGGATGACTCAGCGCGGCGGTGGCGACCTGATTCAACTGCGTCAGGCGCTCGGGGCTGAGAGCATCGCCCTGCGCGCGCCGCCGCAGTTCGACGGGGATATCCAGAAGCTGAAGGCGCATTCCCTGCAAATCGGCGCAGATCTCGAGAGCTACGAAAGGATCGACCAGGCCGATGGCGTAATCAGGATCGCCCGGGATTGCCAGCCAGCGGCGCTCGCGGCCGCCCGAGAGGGATCCCTTCTACTCATCGGCGAGCCCGGGGCGGGTAAGAGTGCGGTCATCAACGCGCTCGCCCGTGAGCTGCGGGCCTATGGTGACGTTGTTGAGATGGCAGTAGATCGTTTCAGCGTCCAGAATCTCGCGGGACTGCAGTATGAATTCAACCTTGATCACGATCTGGTCAGCGTACTGCAAGCCTGGGACGGACCGACGGACGGGTGGCTGGTCATCGACGCGCTTGACGCCACCCGCGGCGGTAAGGGGGAGGGGGCATTCCGGAACTTGATCGAGCGCGTCTTGGCTTTGAAGGGGCGCTGGAAGGTCATCGCCTCGATTCGCACGTTTGACCTGCGGATGGGGGTGCGGTTCCGCGAACTGTTCAAGGGCGACCCTGCCCACACTGACTACCGGGATAGTGCGTTCTTGATGGTCAGGCACCTGGTGGTGCCATCCTGGTCTCCCGATGAATTCCAGCGCGTGCTGAATCAGGCCCCACGTCTCCGTCGGGCGCTGGACGGCGCGCCGGTAAAACTGCAGCAGCTGGCGATGGTCCCTTTCAACACCCGCTTGATCGGCGAACTGCTGCATTCAGGGATGACTGCCGATGCCTTTGTGCATCTGGCCAGTCAGGCCGGCCTGCTGCGGCTGTACTGGGACTACCGCATCACGCCCTTAGGCGTCGGTGCCGAAGCCTGCCTTCTGCGCGTTGTTCAAAGCATGGTCGGCGGCCGGACCCTGCGAACCTCGACCGCCCTCATCGCTGCTTCAGATCCTGACACGCTGAATCGCCTCCTTCAGCAAGGCGTGCTGGCCAGGGTCGAGAACGACCGCTACATCCAGTTCCGGCACCACCTGATCTTTGACTACGCTGCCTCGCGACTCATGATGGATGCTGACGACATCGTCTCCGGCGCCAAGGAGTACCTGCGCGGGGAGACTGTCGGCCTGATGCTCGCGCCAGCGCTGGGTTTTCTGCTGCATGAGCTCTGGAGCTCCGAGGACCACCGCGAGCGCTTCTGGACAGCGGTCGAGAGGATTCTTGGTAACGCCAATGGCGACCCGATCTTTCGCAGCGTCGCCGGGCGGCTCAGCGCGGAGCTTCCCGAGACCCCGCAGGACGTCCATGCCATCGCGGTCCACTCGGCGAGCAGGGAGCATGTGGCGTCAGCGCTCTGGCAAGTGGTCTCTGCCCTTGCAGTCCGCGTGGAAGATGCACCCGGGGTGAACCTCGCTCCGTGGGCCGCTCTCGCCGGTGAGCTGGCTGTTTGTGTCCATGCAGTTCCATTCGTGCTGAGATTACTGCTTCATGTCCTGATTACCACGGCGCGTCCACCGCAAACCGGAGACGCCGTGGGTGCTGCTGCGCGTGCGTTGATGCGCTTTGCGCTTGAGAAACCAGACTCGCGGATCGAAGCATCGACGGTGATCTCGCGGGTCGTTTCGACCTACACAACGAACCGGGTCGAGTCCCAGGCACTGCTCGCACAAGTCTTCTTGCCCGCCCGGGCCGCCACCCACAACTGGGATGACGTGCCGGCGCTGTGCCGCGAGATCGCCACGCTCGTCGAGGCAGATCCGGACTTCGCCGCCGAGGTCTATGGCTGGTCCTTTGGAGGCTGCGTCACTGAGAACGTGACCACGAGCATGGGAGGAAGCCGAAGCCAAATCCTGTCTTTAAGCTCCAACTCGGTGCAGGACTACGGTATGGCGCTGTATTCGCTCACCGAGTACTACCCCAAGTTTCTGAAATTCCATCCCGAGGCTGCCACCTGCGCACTGATCGCAGCGGTTGAAGGCTTCATCAGGCGACAGCACAATTCGGAATACCAAGACCCCTTCAGCCGAACCATCAACGGTGTTGAGTTCCAACTCATTGCCGACAATAGCCATGTGTGGGCGCACGATCCTGATAGTTCATACGGGCACGATGGCAAAGCGCTAATGGTGAAATTCCTCGGGGCATTCGTCGACCTTACAGAAGCAGAGGCGCGCGCCGTTACCGAACAGATTGCTAGGAGCTCCAAGTGGGGGTTCGTCTGGTCGCGGCTTTTCTTGGCGGCAGTACGCCGTGGCGACAGCTGCGTCGATCTGCTCTGGCCGATCGCTGCCGATGAGTTGTGGCTGACCCAACCTGAGACCCGTAAGGACGCGATTGATCTGGTGGCGAAGGGCTATGCTGGGCGAACCACTGAAGAGCGAGAGCGCCTCGAGTCCTCTGTGGAAAGTTTTGCCATGGAGGGATTTAAAGATCCTGACGATGCCAGATCCGCCTTGATGCTCCGGCTGTTCTGCGTGATCGGTCAGCCTCAGCTGGCCACCGACCAGGCCAAGGCCGTGCTTGACGCGATATCCGCCGAGGCGCTTGGGAGAAGCCAGCAGAACGAGAGGTTGGTACGGCTCACCAGCGGATCGTGGCCGGCGGAGCCGTATTTTTGGATCCGCGATCTCGACAAATCGTTGCCGGGCAATGCTGCCGCGATTGAGGCGCTCGAGGCCGCCAAGGCGGTGAATGAAGCACAGCGTGGGAATCAGGTTGCCGCCACCGACACAACTGGCACCGAGCAGGCGCTTGCGCTGTTGGAAGCCGTTGCGGGCAGCCTTCATGCACCGGACCTGCATCCCGCGTTGCGCCTGAACGGAGAGGGCGTGATCGGGGAGGGGTGCGATCACCTCGCCCAGGGTGAGCGGCTGGTCGCCACGGAGCAATTCGATCCTGCAGATCGGTTTCTCGCGTTGCTGCACATCGCCAGCACATCGGCCAACCCGGAGGTCGACGAGACCACGGAGAGCGAATACGAGCACTCGCAATCGTGGGGTGGGCCTGCCGCGCGAATCGAGGCCGCCACGGCAGCGTTGAATGTCTGCCTGCAGCGGGAAGACCTGTTTCCCCGTCTTGTGGCGGACATCGACCGACTCATGAGTGATCCCCATCCGGCCACACGGTCGCAGTGCATCGGGCATCTGGTACGCATATGGAATATTGACAGGGAAGGGTTTTGGTCTCGCCTGACGTTCCGGTTGAGGGGCGAGACGAACCTTGCCGTCCTGAAATCGTTGGTGGGTGTTCTGCAATCGGTCATCCACGCCGATACTGAGCGAACGGAACCGCTGGTCTACGAGTTGATGGCGAGGTTCGTCGATACGCCCAAGGAGTTGGAGGTGGAGGACATGCTGTCTGACCTCTTCGGCATCCTGCACGTCACCTACGACCGTGCGGCGGCGGATGCCAAGTTGACAGATTGGATGGCCTGCCCGGCTGACCACAGCAGTGCGCTGGGCACCATCCTCTACACGCTGCGCGAAGCGGTCTTGCTTGGACTTAAGGCCGATCAGCCGGGCAATGACGACGTCAGGCGCCGCTCCCAGGCCTTGATGCATCGCATCGTCATCGCGGCGGACTCGCAGCTAGCCGCTGCCGACCTCTCGCAACCTTTGCCGGAAGAGGAGCTGGCGCGCCTTCGCGCCTGCGCGGAGCTCGTAGACAAGGCGGTGATGCAGCTCTACTTTGCTACAGAGCACGCCACCGGTGGCTCGGGCCTCGACGATGCAGCGTGTGCCGTCTTCCTGAACGAGGTGTCGCCGACGCTGGAGTTGATCGGGCGCCAACCCAACGCGCACACCATCTATCAACTGCTGCAGCTCATCGAGCTGCTCGCACCGCAGGATCCGATCAAGGCATTCGACCTGACTGCGCACGCCATTCGAACCGGCGGATCGATGGGCGGGTATCAGTTCGAAGCCTTGGGCGCTGAGCTGATGGTGCGACTGGTCAGCGGTTTCCTGGCGGACAACAAGGAGATATTCGAGGGCGAAGCACGGCGCCAGGCGCTGGTGGATTGCCTCGAGATCTTCATGGAGGTGGGCTGGACGTCCGCGCGCAAGCTGCTCTACCGGCTGCCGGAGTTGCTCCAGTGAGTCGCATGGAGCGAAAGGCAGGCTTCCCCGGAAAGTTTGCCGAGCTCTTGGATCGCCTGGAGGCTGCGGAAGGACCGATCGCTGCAGCGCCTTACGACGGTGGTCCCGTCGGCGATCCTCACGAGCATGCGACGCGCGTGTATTTTCTCGACGAGTTCATCGAGCTGCTGGGGTGGACGCTGGGCCTGGGCGGGGATGTGGTCGAAGAGGCGCGCCTGAAGGACAAAACGACGACGCGCATGGACTACCTAGGCAAGGCGTGCGATACAGACGTCCCCGCGCTGCTAATCGAAGCCAAGGCATGGGAGAAGCCCTTCCTGCAGCCGCGCAAGAATGAGGCCTACCGCGTTGAGGAAGTTCTGGCAAAGGCCATCGACCATTGGCGAGGGGGCGGTGAGACCACGAAATCGCCGCTTGCAGGTGAGTGGCCTGACTACATCGTCCAGGTCGGCAACTACGTCAGTCGACTGAACAAGCTCCACCGGCATCGGTTGCCTAGGGCCGTCATTTGCAGTGGCGAATGGATCGTCGTCTTCATCGATCCGGTGGCTGCGTTTGTAGAAGGTCCCGCTCGGAGCAACTCCATCAAGCATTTCGAGAAGGGTAACTTCAAGAGCGACGCCCTGCAACTCTATGAATTGCTTTCAAAGGATTCGTTGGTTGAGGAGACGCCGGACAGCGTCCGGCCGACGGAGATATTGAACTTCTTGACCAGCAACACGCTCGATAAGTGCTTCCACGCGGCGCTGGTGAGCTATGAGACGGCAGGTACCCCCCTCTTTGGCAAGAAGCCGCGGATTGCAATCCATCCTGCACTCGTGCTTCAAAACCTCGACGGTATGCGGTTAACGGTGTTGGAGGAGACGGATCCCGTGTACATGGAATACGGCAGGGATGAAGACGGTGTGGACTTGTTCCTGGACGACCATGTGGCATCGATTGGCGAGGCTGCCGCTGCCCTCTTGATAAGGACTTCAGAGCTGCTCGGTGTCGAACTCCACCCGTCTTCAACCGTTGATTTCCGCGGTTTCCCAAAGCAGCCGTTGCAGGGTGTTGAAGTCGTCACATCGTTTGTGAAGGAACTGCCGAAGCACAGGGAGAACTGGATCGTCGTCACGGGCCAGGACACACACTTCGTGAGGGCGCGTCCAGACCTAGAATGTGATTTCCACAGCTGGGCGACCTGCAAAGCCGCATATCGCGCGGCGGGTGATTCAGCCGTCTTGAGGCCGACGATCACACCCAAGGTGCTGTTCGCTGATGATAAGCCTCATCACTGTGCGCATCGCGACGTGCTGGATCGGCGCAGATCGCGTTGCCAAGTTCCGATGATCGATGATCGACTTTGCTGTCGAGGTTGCACGTTCGCGCCGGCCTGCTGGCCAGGCACAGTCAATCCACCGCTACCTTGTGGCGGGGCGGCTTGAGAGCAGCTTGGCGCGGTGGCCTTAGCCTCGAAGAGCTACGAGGAATTGTGCCGGCAGTAGCGGAAACGTTTGGCTTGGGTTCCAATTCCGGCTCCTAAACCTGCCTGAATCCCTCTGGCGGTCGCGCCAATGGTGCGAATACATTCTGTTCAGAGAAGATCGCCTTCATCCGGTCCTCAGCAAACCTACGCATCTCGCTGACGTTGTATTTCTTCGCCTTGACCTCTTCCATAAACTCTTTGTGTATGGCGACAAGACGAGGGTTGCGAAGTGGTTTTGGAAAGGCATTTAGCTCAGCTTCGGTGAGCCTCGCCAGTTGCCGAATCGGTTGGACTGACAGCCCGATCCGGTGGTCTGGTTTGCTCAAATGTAGCAGAACCGATGATGTCCCGTCATGTCTATCGAGCTGTTCGTGTTGATGAAGTAGCCCCTTTCTGTTCCGTTGACGCCCAGCATTCCGTCGTTCCAATGTGAAAAGTTCGGCGTCACTAAATTCGCTGTACGAATACAGGTTTTCAAGGCTGTTCAGGTATTGAAGGTCGTTGAGCTGCCGAATATCGTTGGGGTTTGTGATAAAGGCACTATCCGATCTCTTTTCGCCAATCTTGTAGGCACCACCGTCATACATGACCAGAAGGTGTGTTGGCGACAGTGGAAGAAAAATCTGTAACCCCTTGCTGGTAAGACCAGTGTTGCTTCCGAGGGCCGGATTTGATTGCTCGAACATTTGGTTGTAAAGCACCACGGGGTTGTCGCTTGTGATGAATTCGACGGCCGTGTGGTTGATCAGCACTTTCACCTTCAAATCCACTGCCATGTGGAAGCCTTTCGCTGCGGAGTCAAGTGCCAGTCCTACCGGCTTGGTTAACTTGATCGTTACCTTATCCAATACCTCTTTGTCGATGGAGCCATCGTGTTCTATCACCGCCTTTATGAACTTTTCGGCCATGTCGTCATGTTTATCTGCCATATCCTTTGTTCGGGCGTACTGGAAGATCGTAAACACGAGCAAATCGCCCGCTTCTTTGCTACGCGGCTTGGGAACAGTGCCTGCATCCAGAATGCCCCGAATTATTCTTGAGGCCCCGCCTTCTAAAACTCGAAAAGCGTCCTCAATCTTGAGGTCTTTCCCATAGAAATAAGATTGGGCGCATTGCCCCTTGATCGGTGCGTCACTTACCTTCCGCTTCGACGGAATATTGTAGAGATGAATGGCTTTCTTCGAGCCTGAAGCGAAATTACGCAAGTACATTTGCGGGACGTAGTGCTGATTTTTCTTTTCGGCCATGGCTGCGATGACAAAGTATTATGCTGGCGGTTATTTTGTCCTAGATCGAAACTACAAGCCACAAAAGGCAGGGGCTTGCATTAATTGGCACGTTTGAATATCCGCTTCTCCAACACTTGACGGGCCGTTTAGGGGTGGGTCCGACTTTAGCCTGAGCGATAACCGGTCATTGGCTGCCTCAGGCAGATGAACGGCAGGTGACCGGCGCATTGCCGCCTGACTAAGTGCTGCGGGCCAACGGCCGCAGTGGCCGAGTTGCTGGCTTAGGCTTTTCTGCAGGTTTCAGGCAGCAGCCGTTTAGGCAATTAACTATTAAACGCCTGAGGGGTGACGCGTTCAAGTTCGGTTCAACATGCCGATTAGCCCTCAGCCATCAAGAACCATTCGTTGCTTGGATTGCCTCACGAGTATGCATATAGAATGGCGTTTGGTTGATATGTATAGATGCAATAGGCGATACTTATTGCATGTTCTCAACTGCCCAAAAACAACATCCCCTTCGAATCGTTAATGGCAGGCCTCCCGCGATCGCTCAGTTAGAGATTTTTGCTGCTGGTAGTGCAAACCAAGAATTGATTCATAGGCTGCGGAATACATGGAAATTGCCTTCTGCACGTAGTGAAGTTTTGGCGGCTTTGCTCCCTTTTAGAAGGGCGTATTTTTCCTGTGGAGGACGGGCGGCATGCTGATCCGACCTGTTCCACTCCCTGACGAGTTGGATTTGGGCTATCAGGGGTTCGTTATGCGCCTCAATGGCCTAAAAACCCCAAAGGATTTAGACGAAGTCGCGCGTCGTTGGGCTGATTGTCCTGAAACCTCGTGCCGCGAGGTTTCACGCATGGAACTGCTCAGTCGAATTGCAGGGCTTTCGACACGTGATTTTGCGATGCGGCATACGACGCTACCTCTCCGCCGAGGAATTACGTCGTACCTCCCAGATCTTCCTCATGGCAGTGAGGAAGGCCGGGATATGCTTTGGTCGACCGGCATGCGGCTTGCGCGAACAGGTGCCTATTTTTGTGAGCATTGCGCGCGCGAGGACGTGCAGTTCCATGGGCGTAGTTACTGGCGGCGTGTCCACCAAATTCCTGGACTGCTGTGGTGCCAGAAGCATTTCTCACCGTTAAGCTTCGTCGATGATCGGGATGCTTTTTTAGAAGCGCCAAGCAGTCTGATTGGGCGATGCCAGAAAATCGATCCCACGTGGTGTGAGCGAGTGATGGCCAATGAAACCATCGCCCGTTTTTTGGCTGTCTGCGATGGTTTAATGGATTATCCGAAGCCGTTTTCCGTTGCTCAGGCTAGTGAGGTGCTCCGCGAAGCATGGACGGCTCATCTAGGCCTTCACGCATCCCCCGACGAGGGGCCCCCGCGGTTGTTCAGTGACTTGTTAATCGAGCGCTATGGCCGCGACTGGCTTGCCTTAGTGCTTCCGGACCTGGCCCATAAGTCCGCTGGGGTACGTCTTCTCAAGATTGATAATATTTTCTTTACCAGGACATCCTCGGCATCGGCTGTTGCCTACGCATTGGCCTGTGCTGCCCTTTTTTACTCTGCCGAGGCGGCGCTTAATGCCCTCGGTACGCCAAATCCGCTTGCGACTCAACCACGGGCGCGTAAGCGAATTGATCTTGATTCGGATACCTTGTTGGACGCCTATATCGACGCGCGTGGGAGCTATGCTCAAGTTGCAGAAAAACTGGGGTTTCATCCGGGAACTATAGCCTGTCGCCTTGTGGCAGCGGGGCTTCCCCATATGGTTGAAACCCACCGCAAAAGTACAGTAAAAGCGCTATTTGCATTTCTCATGGGGCGACATTCGCTGGAATCGAGTGCTGAAGCGGGCGGCATTAGCCAAGCCGATTTGATACATGCAGTACGCGTAATGGCCATGGGGGGCACACCAGCAAAGCTGGTTCTTCAACTTCTCGAGGCTGGACAAAACAAAGTCCGCCGAAAAACCGCCCAACTTACCCCAGATCAGGCGATAACCATTAACGCGAGCATTGTTATGCAGGAGAGTTCCGAGACTCTGAGCTCCGAATCCGCAATCCCGGAGCGCGTGTAGCGCTCCGGGTATTTAGCACTTGTGGAGCCTTAGAACCTACTCATGGCAGTCCAGAATGACGCCCAGAAATTGTCGTCTCTTGGCATGAGGTCTTCGTAGTGGGCGATCTGTCGGGGATCTTTGCTACGCAGGGCTGTTATGGCTGGCTTGATAGGAGCGAGAAACGAATCTGCAGCTCGCTCAAAATCTTTCAGCGTTAAGCAGTCCGTTTTTGGCGACTCCAACGCAACGCGATGGGCGGCAATCCAAAGCGCGATGATCAAACGAGGAATTCCCCCAGATAGCTCATGAATCTTGCCGGCGACTTCCTGGTCGATCTGCAGAGGGGAGGCTACGTACTGATATTTCCCCAGCATATTAAGAAAACCAGGGGTCTTCGGATTGCTGCTAAAAAAAGCCGGGTCACCTGCCGATTCGAAATGCTTGACTGGGTGGTAGCCCCCGCTGACAAAACGCTGCGTATTTGCGAAGCGCTTCATCAGCGCTCCGACGCCATCCGGCGTCCCCGAAAGAATGATCGGGATCTGCCAGGTGTTTGTCAGCGTCAGGATCCATTTCAAGCACTGGTCTTCGACGATGCTGAGTTCAAGATCGGCGGGGGCCGATGTTTTTGAGCGCCTTTTTTTCAGCGTTGGCAGCTTGAAAAAATTCTGCACCTCATCGAGATGAAGTGCTCCAAGGAAATGCGCGGATGCCACCTGTCGCCATTCGTCGAGCATCTGCTGGCCATCGCGCCGGCTTCGCTTGATCGCCTGAACAAAGCGTTTCTTCCAACCAGGGACATGCTTCTCCATGGCGGTATCAAATGCGCGCATGAGTTCCGCCGCGAGGTCATCGGATCGTCCGCTGGCTGGCACATCGACCGAAAGCCAGGTTAATTGATGGTGGCCTCCAGCGAGATAGGGGAATGTCTCGTGCGTTATCACTTGGCTACCACAGGTAGCCAGAGGGCGCAGGATCGCTTCCGTCTTGCCAGAACCAGAATGGCCTACCACGAGAACAGCCATGGCAGGGGCGCGAGGCGTTTTGTGCGCTAGTGCCTCGCCGCCAATCACGCTCCAGGTATGCGGAGTATTGGGGTCCCGATAGCGGTAGCTGTCGCGTAATACCATGTCGATTGATTCTTGTATGCGTAAGCCTTCAAGACTCACCCAATGAAAATCGCGGAGCTGGATGACATATCGGAGTCGGATATGCTTGGGGACCAGTCCAGGGTTTTCAGGGAGAGGTGGTAGAAACGTTAGTGCCTTCGCTGCTGTGGCACGATCGAGAATCGGACCTAGTGGGTCAATCAAGATGTTTCCAGCGTAAGGATTGAAGAAGGTTGGATCATTCATAGTTGGGCCTCATGCATTCATGGCGGCGAACATAGAACCCATCATGTCTTGGTAAGCCGACTGAATGGGGTCCTCGGAAGTCTCTAGGGACTCTGACGTTGCGTTGGGGGCCGCAAATTTGGCCGCCTCGAACGCCCGTGCTTCCGAGATATTTGGTGTCTGGCCGGAATACTTCGCCAAGGCCTCAGAAGTCAGTTCTTGAGACCGTTTAATCATGGCCTCCACTTTTCGGCGCGATTCCAACGCGATCATCATTTTTGCGTGGGCTGTTTCCTGGCTATTGATTGTCCCGACCATGAACGCGTCAAGGTATTCTTGAATCGTCAATTCCGGGGAAGCGACGGAGTGGTCGCTTAATTGAAGTTCCAGTAACCCAGCTGCCCCTGGATCCGGTGTCCAAATACGGGACACCGAGCCGGGGAAGTAATGAGCCTGGATGTCCCATCCAGGGAAATTGCGTGCATGTGCTGTCCATTCACGTTCCTCGATTTCAGGTGATGAATATTCCATACTCAGAAACTTCACCCCACGGCGGGAAACGCTCGCCTGCTCCGAAGGCAGAAGTTCCGTGATTAGCTTCGTTTCGGAGATATGGCGGCGGACGCCAACGCCGACCTCATGTCCATAGCGCCAAAGCCCTGCGGGACTAGGAAATACGCCTGCAGCACGCATGAATACATCGAGACGCTCTTCGCGGGCTGCGGTCAAGTTGTAGGTCGCGAATACCTGGTGGAGAAAGGCTACATACTCGGGAATTGTCATCACCGCCTCGTTCTGATCGAAACGGCGTAATTCATATTCTTCGCGGCGGTGGTCGATGGCTCCGGGGATGAAGTAAAACTGACGATCTTTCTCAATCCGATGCAGTACCTCAACCAAACCTTTCAAGTCCGGGCGATACGGCGGGGTGTAGCTGAGGTCGGGAATGAGTTCTGCGCCGGTGATCTTGGCGGCCTGGGAAAGATATTCGCCGCGGTCGCACAGTAATGACGTGCACATGGTGGGCGCTGGATAGAGAGTCGGGGTTACCTCATGTCCCCAAAGCGAACCTAGCAATTCGGGCCTGGCGACAGCGCTAAATAAAGCCACTTTTGCCATTGCCCAAGAGGGGCCATCTAAACAAACGTAGAAACCCACAACTGCCGTCGACCATACGTCAACGATGACGTAGACCACGGGGCGTCCGATAATCCATGCTCGATTGACACTGGAACGTAGGTAGACATCGGCAATGCTCGAATCGATTGCCCAGGTGTGTCCTGGACCGACTACTCCCTTCCAATTGCGGGCGATAAGTCCGCGTAGGCTTCGATTGAAATGCCCCTTTGTTGTGCGTTCCAGGAGACGTTGGAGTTTGGAAATATTCCTTTCGAGGACCCGCCGAATTTGACGAGAATTCGGGTATTCGCCAAGTTTTGGATCGACGGGAATCATTTTTCCATCTTCTTGACGGAAGCGTTTTACAAACGCGCTATTGACAATTATTTGCACGCGTTCCGGCATGTCCGGTTTGGGGGGAGGAATGCGCTTGTCAGCCGCAAGGATCGCGCTTTGCCAATGGCTGCTCATCCCGGGCTGTTCTGGCTCAAGGAAGATGCCGTAAGCTTTGGCAACCCGCTGCTTATTGGTCTTGCGCCCTGCTTTTTTGCGACCACCGGGGTCGCTTGGGCGAGCTTTTCCCGGCGCACCGCAGTTGAGACTGCGGGTAGGTCGTAGGCTTATGTCATCAAAACCATAACGACAGAGCTGTGACAGGCAGTTTCGAACGAAAGATTCGCTACAGCCCGTCGCAACAACTTCGTTGACCAAACCACCGAAGCCTTTGTGGGTCAGAACCATTTCCCGGAAGTGGTTAAATTTGAGAAATGGTTCCATCTCCCTCTTGCGATAGTTATAGAGTTCATTGTCGGCTTCTGAGAGCTGATAATTTTTCTGCTCGATTTCGATCAGATTGATCTCCTCGTCTTTCTTTAGGGCATGTAAGTCGCCTCTATCCATCCAGCGGACGGCACCCAGCATCGGAGGGCGTTCCTTTTTGCGGGCCTTCTTCGTTTTCTCAAGGCGTTTTCGTCCCCCTTTTTCCTTACGCGACTCCTCCGGAGGGTCGAGGCGTACGACAGCGACCTTATTGATTTGGATCTCATCCAAGACGACTCGATAAATTCCGGCATCGGGACCGCCCAAGATGCGGAAGGCTTTGTTGTGGCTTAGATCCATGCTGACCTCCGCATTGCAATCGGGTTTTGCGCAACGAAGTCTGCCTTTGGAAGCAATACGATGGGTTGGTGCGGTCGCCAACCGCGCCGCAGACTCATGGGAATTTCCCCGCGGTACACGGCTTGCCAGAATGCGCGTTGAGCAAGATCCATTTCGCCTAGTGAGGCTTCCAGCTTCTGCAAAATGAACGTGAGCGAACGTCCTGGGAAGCGCTGAACCACATTGACGGCTAATTCACGGTCCCCAGCGGAAACGCGTTCGCCCAAGGTCCAAGGCATTTGCATTCTTAGGTTGAGAGCAACCTGTTGGTCATAGAGAGTGGGTGTTATTAGTAACCAAGGGATGCCGCGAGCGAGCCAATACTCCCTTTCGATGGCAAGAAGTTCGCGTTTACGCTGGTGCGCGGCTTCATCAATGGTTTTCACTGCAACGGCAAGCAGGCTGACGCTATCGCTTTCGCCCCGTAGAGCGATAAGTAAGTCTGTGGTCATGACCCAGGGGGCTGAATCGCTGCCCTCCGTTGTCTTGGGATGCTTGAATCTGAGTTTGCTAGCCAGTGCGAGGGTTCCCGGGAAGCGCCCGTCGCCAATGTCAACGCGATAAGCGCCAAGTTCATGTCTGGCTTCCTGTTGCGCTAGGGGGAATTGCTCCCGTACATCGACGAAATCGAGCAACATGAAGACGAACAAAATGGCAACCCATTCATGGTCACTCAGGAGCTCATGCTGCCGGTGTTGCCCTTGTAGAAGATGAGACCGTCCCCGGCTTGAGGGATCGCTGCGACTGACGCGATGCCAGGAGATGTAATTCTCGAAAATGCCTTGGCCTCGCCCGAGACGGAAAAAACGTTCGAGTAGGCGTGGAGTAAAGCGTTTTGTAGTCCTCATTTGGTAAATCTCCATTTCGTGGGATGAGCGAGGTCCTCGCTCACACGTGTGCTTGCGAAATTTGCGAAATGGGGGATTGACGGAGCGCGGATGCGTCCTTAGACTTTGGGCTTCGTAGATGCCTGTCCGGGTCCCCCGGGGTGGAAGCGAAAGCGCGAGGATTAGGCCCCTCGCGTTTTTTTCGCCGGTTGGAATCGATTAATGATGGCTGGTCGGTCCGGATCTCCTTTTTCGATTGGGTTTGAATGGCGATGAGAAAAGCTCGCTGCTACTCAATTGGGCGGGCTTTAGAAGTGCGTAATTTCGTGTATTTCAGAGCGCAAAGCTTTGATGAAGCGAATAGGCAGCTTGGCCGCCGCTCTTCGTATATCGCAGATCAGCGCTTGGGCTTCGTCAGGTAGGTCTGCGTCATCCGGAGACAAACCGCGTTCTACAGCGGCCATTTGCCTCAGTAGCTGTTGTTCGGCGTCGGTAAAGCCAAGAACATCCAAGATTCTTCGTAGTGTGCTGGTAGGCGGAATTCGTTTGCTGTTCTCAATCGATGAGTAATAGCTGGCCGACAGTTGCGCTGCCGTTGCGATTTCGCTGATTTTTTGGCCTATGCTGGAGCGGCGCTGCGAAAGCAAATCTCCGAGGAGGCAAGAATCTGATTTGTCCATGGCCAAGTTTTTGTTATCCCGTGCGGCGCATGCTATCGAGCAAGGGTTCTCACCCCAACGAAAAAACGCGACAAATCAGGCCAGCGATTTTTCGTGGTATTAGCTAGCTGACTTAGCCATCATGCCGGAGACCCTTGAAATGCCTGCCGATGTGAACCATCTGCGCTTGATCTATGCAATTAACTATCTGAAGGGCGTGGTGCTCAAGGGGAAGCACGTTGCTGGCCAGCCTCAATCAGGCGCACTGTTTCGAGTGATTGAACCGCTGTTTGTCAAAGAACCCTTTACCGCACGGATGTGGGAGAAGTGGTTTCTGTATGGCGGAAAGACGTCGCCTCAGTCGGGGACAGCTGCCGCGCTTGATGAGATTTATGCGCGCGTCGTTGCTCCAGATAGGCCGGAAGAGCAGAGAAGCCTCGTCGCGAACGGTTTCTTTAGCAAGCTGGTTCGTGACGGGCTGCTAGGTCAAATGACGAAACGTTGCAAATCTAAGGGGGTACTTTCAGTGCTACGCCAGAGAGCGGCTGACTATGAGCCTCTTAGCCCTATTCACCTCCATTTTGACTCCCTTGACGTCGCTTCTTGGAGCGGTGATTTCCAAGAAGTGCCTTGGGAGGACGTGGTCAGGGTTAGTGCAAAGCGTGTCCTCGAACTCCTGGCACAACGCTGGTCACCTCGGTATGGAAGGGCCTATGCTGGTTTTACGTCAGACTTCAGGTTGCAATGGGAGGCTGGCGATTCCCAAGAGCGGATTGAAATCCGGGAAGCCGAGAAAATGTTTATTCCCGATTTGTTCGAGAAGCGTATGGCTGCTGGGGCGTTTCCAGACTGGTCCAAGGTCGGGTGCGATGACGATATTGCACCAGTTCATATCTATAAGCTGTTGTTTGCTCTGGCAGCTGATCCGGACTTTCTGGTCGCTGACCGCTTTGATGCATGGTTCCTGGATTTTGCGACTGCTTCGCTAGCGATGCACGCCCTGGCCTGGACTGATAGATATACGACCATGGGAGCTCACCTCGCCGACGAACTCCTATTTTGGAAGGCCTTTTACAGAATTTTCTTTGGAACCGATCCATTGGATCCCGATGGGTGGGGTATCAGGCCAGCGATGAAATGTATTCGAGCTTATTGGAGCGAGAGTAGCCTCGAATGCTTCAGCAGAGCGCGGGCCGCGTATCACGAGATGCTGGCTGTTTCAGGTATCTCCAGCATGCAAATAGCTCATTGCCTGGATCGTGTACGGGCCGACTATCCGCTCATCTATGTGGGGGATGCCTGACCATCAGGATAGCGTCAGGCGACCTGTCAGATGATTCTTTCCCGACATCTTCCAGACGAAACTCTGGGTAGCCTTTTGGCCAGAATAGGAAGGCTTAATGGTTTTTTTGACCTGCGGGATGTCGTTGCGGAGTGTTTTGATCAGCCTCGCAGTCCGTCATTTATTGATGCGCGAGTTGATGTGCCCGGATTTTGTGAGCGCATCAGCTACGTATATGGTGTCCCGGCCACTTTCCTGGAAAACCTGACTTGGTTGCCCGCACAAACGAGGTTGGGGGAATTGGATGTTTCAGCCACCAAGGCGGTTGAATTAGGCGAAGTTCTGCCTACCGTCGGCGAGCTAACTTTCCCCGACGAGACGCAGCTTTCCCTGTGCCGGCGTTGCGTCGAGGAGGATATTGAGCATTTCGGTACTACGTACTGGCATCGGATCCACCAGTTCGCTGTAGTTCAAAATTGTCCTCATCATCGATCATCCCGATTGATCAGAATAAAAGTGAATCGGGCCGCGTTGCACCATACGTTTCCGTTGCCCGGTGACTATTGCGCCAATGACGAAATCGAATCTCAACAAGATGGCGAGACCTCGGCCTGGCGCGATATCGGCTCAATTGCCCTAAAGGTGATGGGAGATGAACGCGACTCCTGTTCAAGCGACCACATCCGCTGGACCCTGGGGCAGGCAATTCGTAAGCGAAAGGACGTACTTGCCGAGACTGATTATTGCGGCGAAACCGCGAATCGGATGCTGCTGCGGCGTATTGTTCGAGATCTGCCAGATAGCCGACCCAAGATTGCGATGGGAAGGTTGCTGCTGGTGTACCTCTATTTCGGTAGCTGGCAGGCTTTTCGCGAAAACGTTTATTGGACGGCCGTGCTTGGCAGCCAGGAAGAAAAGCCTGCGGCGACTTCAGTCGTGTTAGTGGCGCCGGAGGATTTTCGCGCACATCACCGGAAGGTTTGCGAGGCCTACATCCGAGAGCATCCCGGTTGTTCTCGCCTGGAATTCACTAAAGCCGAATACCGCAGCTTTCGGTGGCTGCTACACAATGATAAAGAGTGGCTTGATAGCCAATTGGCTGTTCCGGTGCGCGGTAGTGCTCAGCTGGCGTTGTTTTAGCCTCTAAAGTTGGATGCTTTTGAAGCCGGTTTTGGTGCCTATGCTGCGCCCGACGCAATGAGCCTCCTATCAACACGGCCAGCTAACTTTTCCAAGCCGAACCCGCCGGGCGATCCGTATGCGTTAACTGATTGCCAAGGGATGTCGGTCAGCAATTTCCGCCATGACGGACAATCCATCAATATCAAACAAATGGATCCGACCTCGCAATAAGTTCGAGATTTGATGTGCCGAAGTGCCGAAAAAATCAGCGGCTTGCTCAGCTGTCATTCCTGCCTGAGAGATGTAACTTGTAAGTGACATCATCAACGCCGAACGATTAGCCAAGATTTGCGCGATCTCAGGATCATCCTCAATCGCGGTCCATACACTGTCAAATTGTTGGCAATCCATTGTGCAATCACTCACTGTCAAGATAGAAATCCTCGCCCTCAATTCACTGTGTTAGTGCCAAATGTTGTCCGATATACGAGTTTTTCTTGGAGAGAGAGCTTAACTCGATGGACTCAGCAAAAAATACGATCGTTAGCCACGAAAGTCCAGGCCGATAAGAGGACTATAGCGTTTAATGAGTGTGAATCTCAACACGAAGAGTCGACGCATTAAGCTGATCGTGAATGTGTCGTAACTTTGCTAGAAGTTCATCAAAGGTCACGACCTCGACATCCTTGCATGCATTGCGGAAGATGTCGAAGCTGCGGAGCTGGTGCTCGTCGGAGGGCAATCTGCCGGCAATGACGATGCACTTGATCGCGTCCGGGCTAGAGTCTCTCAGGTCCGCATGCGCTTGATGCATCAACCAATGCGAGCGGAGTGCACTCTGCTGAAAGAGAACCTGCGTAACCGCCCCGCTCAATTCCTTAGAGGGCGGGAAAACTCGCGTATTTCGATATGGCGTAGTACCGATTAATTCGGTGCCTGGTTTCTTGATTTCTACAATGGCTAGGCCTCTCCCTGTATGTCGAAGCAGGAAGTCGCCAATCTGAGCTCCAGTACCGTCGATGGACGACCCTTGAGCATGGAACTGTGTACGCAGTAAGTGCACAGGACGAGCGAAGGCCAGTCCAAGGACAAACGCGTGCGTTTCAAAGAACGTTTGCCAGCGTGGTTCAGAGAGGTTCTGAGCCAGCAATTCCTCGTACCTGGCAATCATTTCAGCCAACGTTACCCTTTCGATCTCCGCTCGTAGTTCGATCAGCATTGAGGGCGCCGTTGCAGCCAGGGTTGGCAAACGGGCACGAACATTCGCAATCGCTGCCTCCCCTGTCTGCCTCTCCCTCACAGTGACATGCCGGGAACGAGCCGTACCAACTGTGGATGTCGGTTGAGTACCTAAAGCGTCGTCAGAGCGCCCGAAGTGGCCTGGGTCGAGTTTAGTTAACAGGTCATTAAATACCACTGTCTGTTTGGCGTGCTGGACACCCGCCCGCTTTCGCCTGTCAATGCGATTCATGGCCCTGCGCAGGGAGTCCATGTCTGACTCGGATACGATGACATTTTCCCCATCCAAGCGCGACTCGCCATTTTTTGCGACCACTAAGACGCTGCCATTA
The DNA here is from genome assembly GCA_049294655.1 of Azonexus sp. GTDB lineage: Bacteria > Pseudomonadota > Gammaproteobacteria > Burkholderiales > Rhodocyclaceae > Azonexus. Next base: position 138,301 of record JBAQDI010000003.1, on the reverse strand, counting down.
ACGAATCGGCCTGTCGTCCTCACCGCCTCATTAAGTTCTTTTACGAACCCAAATCCTTCATGCGCCTCGTTGAAGAGTCCCCATGGCAACCGCGATTCGATATGACTTACAGCCTGTTCCACGCTAGTCGGCATTTCGCGCCCATCCCCATCGTAATAGTCGATGGAGCGGAATTGCGGATGCCTGGATCTTAGGTAACGCTTTGCATGAGGGTTTGTGTGTATTGGATACATCCGTATGCGGTCAGACGTCACTGAGGCAATTAGTGGCCACGCTACGCTCGGTGCCGACTCCCACTTAAACGTATCTACCTCCGAGCGAACAAAAGCCTCAATGAAAAGCTTTCCTACCGGTCTTCCGTCGGTGTCAGTGGAAGGATCAAAACGGAAGCTAGGGTTCAAGATTTCATGGTCTTCCAGCAACTGGTGTTCTGTTGAAGAGAGTAAGGGGGGCGGAGGCACAGGTAGCGAATCCATATGGGAAGCAAAAGCGATTAGGGTGTGGGGATGGAGGTGGCGTTGTGGCTTGCAGCTTATCGCTTTATGGTCGCTTGGAAACATAGCGGGGCCATAGAATGGCAATTACCTATCGCGAAGAAGGCCGTTCGCGTTGCAAGTATAGAATTTGATTACATGAATCGCATAAATTATGCGAAACGTGTCTTGGTGGCGGGTTGTCGAGGGCGGTACCATGTATTGATCAGTATCGCATTCAAACGAAATATAAAGATCTCATGCACCTAGCCAAGCTGACCATATCCAATTTCAGGAAGCACCATAAAGCAGAGTTACAGTTCCAGCCAGGCCTCAACGTTCTTGTCGGCGCCAATAACGTTGGAAAGACTGCAGTGGTGGATGCACTTCGAGCGTTGCTAGCGGGACATGACGAGCCATATCCTCGTTTGGGGATAGAAGATGTTCATCGGCTACCGGGGGGCAAGCCGGCTGGAGATATCATCTTCCATTACATCTTCCGGGACCTCAATGCTGACGAAGAGGCGGACTTCTTGGCCGCATTGAAGCCCAACGGCATGGGAAAGATGGAGGTTCACATCACGACTCGCTATTCTGAAGCGGACAAGACGGGGCGCCTTCGAGCAAAGCGCTGGTGCGGAGACCATGAGGATGTGGGTCTTACCGAGGTGGCACAGGCGACATTGATCGACCTTGCTCAAGTGTCCGGCGATTGGGTTGAAGACGCGCAATGCTCTGAATTTTTTATCCTGGGTTATCCCGCCGACCATTCCTTTGCCGATTATGACAATGAGATGTTGTGCACGGATCGAATAACTCTTCATGCTCGATATATAGGTCGGTCATTTCCATATCTCCACGAGATCGAGATATCGGATCGGCATACACTTAAGACCTTTAGCGGATTTAGTGGCGCTCCTGTCTTTGCATGGACTTCCCGCACGGGCATGCAGGCAGCACTATCTTTCTGCGGAATGGCGCTTCGTGGCTCTGCTGAATCGGGAAGAATCCATTTCTTGGACCGTTCGGTCTTGCTCGATGCGCTGAAAGTAAAGAGGGGGCTTGAATCCAAATGCAAGACGTAGAGCAGCGGGAATTTTTGAGGCATTCCATGGCCCGCTTAACGCTGACTAGGGAGCAGTTAGCTGAACGAATAGGAGTGGCCGTAAAGACGGTGAATAAGTGGATGGCGCCGGAAGGGAGCGAGGAATTTCGGTCCATGCCAGCCATGGCTCGAAAGTACATCATGGACATAATTCGCTGGTCTGATAGTAACTATTGCAATACCCCCAGTGGGGGTGTATATTTGCCTCGTCAGAAAGATAGAAGAGGTGGATACATGAACATGCGTGAAAGAATCCTCGATGCCGTCCTTGATGGCAGTCTTGGCCGTGGAACTGTTGTTACAAGGCAGGAGCTGATGCAACATTTCAACGATGTTAATCCAGCCTACACAGGAGTTATTCTTTCTAATGCGGAAATGAATACGGGTGGGCACTCGCCGACATGGGAGCATTACACTCAACGCCTTGGTAGGGGCGTCTATCGAATCCATCCCGATGCGCTCGCAGAACGACTGCGTGAGCGCGAATCTCAAAGTGCATCCCGGGTTCCGTGTGAGTATCCAGATGCTACAGACGATTCTGACGAAGCCATGGATCAGCGATTCCAGGCATCTTTGGACGATCCTCGCACCTGACGGGGATGTGGTAGTGGCTCCTAGCGGGGGCGCTCGTTTCGGGGATGCGCCAAGTTTTCGACTCTAATTACACGGGCAGTGCTGTATTGAGCGGTGGGAACAAGGCGAGTTTTCGACTTTGCAATTGAGAAGCCCGAAATCGTCTGCTGTAAAAGTCGCCCGGACCTTTGATTACTGTTTTCGACTTTAATTGGCCGGAATATTGTTTTTCTGAAGGTAAGGATTAAAGTCTGTCGGCCTGAACGGCTATCAGGCCACCCGGACCGTGGCGCTGTGGATGGCACAGCATCGTTTGATGCCAACGACAGGCGAGGTGCGCCTATGATGCGAAAAGTTTGGGTAGAACAGCGATTTCCGCGGTCAACGCGTAAAATCTGCCGGATTCCCATTATTTTAATGACGAGCCGCCCGGAAAATATAGCTTGTTCAGATAATCCCTAATCTAATGTTCTCAAGTCTAAATGGCCAACCAATCACCGGAAGCGCATTCAAACACGCAGCATAACTCTTATCAACGCTGGTATTACGAGAGCATCAACAAGAAAACCATGCGCCCCTCGGCCGGTGCCCGCTACATCGCACGCCAGATCGATCGCATGGCAAGGATCGCCCAACTGGACGAGGCAGAAAACATCCTGGAAGTAGGCTGCGGCCAGGGGCGCTACTCCGTCCCAATGCTTGACAGCGGCTACAGCCTCACCTGTCTCGATCTGTCGCCGGTCCTGCTACAGCGCATGTTGGATGCAGCGCGCACACCGCCGCGCCAAGTCATTGCCTGCGATCTGGCTGAGGTTGCGGCCCATACGGGCGAACAGTTCGACCGCGCCATCGGCTTCTTCACGCTGCATCATATGCACGACCTCGATGATATTTTTCAGGGGCTCGCCAAGGTACTGAAGCCTGGTGCGGTGGTTGCATTTTGCGAGCCCGTCGCCTGGAACCCGCTCTACTACATCCAGATTGCGCTCACGCCGCGCATGACCTGGGAGGGCGACGGTGGCGTTGCCCGCATGCGGCCCGGACTTGTGCTGCCCGCACTTGAACGTGCCGGGTTCGTTGACACGCGATCGACCGCCTTTGGTTTCTTCCCGCCATTCATTACCAATCGCGGTTGGGGCGCCGCCTTCGAGACCTTACTGGAGCGTGCCCGGGTGTTCGCGCCGCTGCACGCATTTCAGATTTTCTCGGCAACCTACCGGGGCTGACCATGCCGTCATGGACCTGCCCTGACTGCAGGCTACCGCTCACTGGGGCCGAACTACGCTGCGCTGGCTGTGGTTTCATGCTGTCACTCGAGAATGGGATATGGGTCGGGGCACGCGGATTCCGGCCTGAACGCTTCGCTGAGGCACGGCGAGACCACCTGTCCGAAATCTCCGAAACGCACTTCTGGTTCGATGCGCGCGCGCGGCTGATTACACGAATTCTTGACTCGCTACCGCTTTCCGGCCGCGCCGCCGCACTGGAGATTGGCTGCGGCAGCGGTGGTTTCCTGCCTGTGCTGCGCGCCCGGTTTGGCGAGGTCGTCGGCGTCGATGCTTACGAAAGCTCGCTCAGGGAAGCTGTACGCTGCGAGCCCAAAGCCGTGCCCGTTCAGGCGGACGCCCATCGCATACCGCTCGCCGCCGGGCAGTTCGACCTCATTGTTGCGCTCGACGTGCTGGAACACCTCGAGCCGGAAAAATTCTTCGCCGAGGCTGCGCGCCTGGTCCGGCCTGGTGGTTTCCTGTTGCTCTCTGTCCCTGCCTTTCCGCTACTGTGGGGAGATGCCGATGTGAGGGCCGGCCATCGCTGCCGCTACCGGCGCCGCCACCTAGTCGCGGAAATTGCCCAGCACGGCTGGGCGCCACTCGGAACTGCTTACTATCAATGCCTGCTGTTCGGCGCCATGCTCCTCTCACGCCGCTTGGCACGGGGTGGCATCAGCAGCGTCGAACGCCAACCGCCGGCATGGATGGGCCGGTTGTTTGCCGCCGTCAATCGCGCCGAACTGCTACTCCTCGGACGGCATGCGCCATTCGGCACTTCGCTGATCGCCTGGGCTCAACGTTCATGACCAAGAGCCTGCTTGATCTCGTGCTGTTCGTGCGCACCCCCCTCAACGTCGCACGTGCCGTCGATGTAGGCATCCGCAGTTTCATGGTCGACATGGAATGGCGCGGCAAACACGACCGCCAGACGGGAGCCAATACCGAAATCGATCCTGCCAGCATCGCAGATCTGAAACATGTCTGTCATGCCGCCCTGCCGCATGGCGTACGCGTGTTCTGCCGAATCAATCCATACGGGCCGTGGACCGCAGGTGAAGTCGACCGCGCCATAGAATGCGGCGCGGCGCGTCTGTTCCTGCCGATGGTAAAAGATGCAGACGAAGTCGCAGGATTCCTTGCCGCGATCGGCGGTCGTTCCGAGTCGGCCATCCTGATCGAGACCGAGGAGGCCGTCGCTGCCGCTGCGAGCATCGCGCTACTGCCGACCGATGCGGTGTACATCGGCCTGAACGATCTGTCCATCAGCCGCGGTGCATCCAGCATCTTCCCTCCCCTTTGCGACGGGACCATCGAGTGCCTGCGCGGATTGTTCGCCGGGCGCGAATTCGGCTTCGGTGGCGTCACTGCGTTGGATGGCGGTCACCCGCTGCCGTGCCGCCTGCTGCTGCAGGAAATGGTTCGCCTCGACTGTTCATTCAGCTTCCTGCGTCGCTCGTTCATGAGTGATTTGTGGCTTCGTCCTGATTGCGCCGCGCAGATCGAACTATTGCGCGGCTATCTGCAAATGCTCGCCGCGCGAGCCCCGGCACTCGCCGAGGCAGATCACTCCAATCTATGCGACGCGGTGGGCAAGTTGCTTGTACCCGCACACCAGAAATGATCGGCAAGGTCGTCGTCAGCTATCCCAGCGACGTAACGCATCTGGCAAATTTGCAGGCGTGCGCGCCTGGTTGGCAGATTGTGCCGGTATCCAGCGAGCAGCAGGCACGGCGCGAGTTCGTGGACGCTGACGTGGTGCTCGGCAATCCCCATTTCATCCAGGCTCTGCCGTCCGCGCGCCACCTGAAGTGGATGCAGTCAAACTCGGTAGGCATGGACCTGCTGCTCTCCAGCGAGCGCGTGCGCGCCGGCGACTTCCTGATCAGTAACGCGCGCGGCGTATATGACGCTGAGTTGGCCGATCACACGCTGGCGATGATCCTTAGCCTGTTGCGCGGCATCACCGCCTCCGAGCGTAACCGCTTGGCCGGCGTGTGGCATCGTCGCGCCCTCGTCTCGATTGAAGGCACGCATACACTGGTCTTCGGATATGGCGGTGTTGGACGCGAGGTCTGCCGCCGCCTGCGGCTCATGGGCGGGCAGGTGACAGCCGTGCGGCGCCAGCCTGATGTGGAGGTGGCATCCGAGGTTCCCGTCATCGGGTTGAATGAGGGCCTGGCGCGCCTGCCGGAGGCCGACATCGTCGTGCTGGCCCTGCCGTTGACCGCGGAAACCGAAAACCTGTTCGACAGGAAAAACATCGCTGCATTACCGGCCGGCTGTTTCCTCATCAACGTTTCACGCGGCGGCCTAATCGATGAGTCGGCGCTCGAGTCGGCGCTCGACCGGCTGGGTGGCGTCGGTCTCGACTGCCTGCGCGAGGAGCCCCCCCCCAGCGGGCACTGGGCCTGGCGGCATCCAGGTGTGCTATTGACGCCGCACGTCGGCCGAGCCCCCGAGTCGTCGACAGGCCGACGCTTCTACTCGCTGTTCGAACACAATCTCGGCCGCTGGGCTAGCGGCCAGCTACCGATCAATCTCATCGACAGGACGCTGGGCTACTGATGCCGGTGCCCGACGTATCTGTCGTCCTGCCGTTGTATTGCAACTCGGCAAGCATGCAGGAGTTGGTCGAGCGCTTGGCGAAAGCGCTGGCAGATGAAAAGTTCGAAATCATCGGGGTCGACGATGCCTGCCCAGAAGCCAGCGGCGAAGTTCTCGCGCGTTCGGCTGCCTCGCTTGGTGTCGAGGCAAGGCTCATCAGGCATGCGCGCAATCTCGGCCAGAACAGGGCGGTACTGGCGGGTCTTGAGGAAGCCCGAGGACGGCACATCGTGGTCATGGATTCTGACCTTCAGGATCCACCGGAAGAGATCCCGCGGCTTCTAGTCCAGGCACGTACAGGCGGCGTCCAGGTAGTCTTCGGCCGGCGAGTCGGCACCTACCGCGGGCTCTCGGACGAGCTGACCTCCTATGTCTTCAAGTGGTTGCTGTTTCGTCTCGCAAATTGCGGTTTCGATCCGCGCATTGGCTTGTTCTTCGTGCTGGATAGCCAGGCGCGCATGCAGTTGGTCGCCCCACGCGGGGCGTCACCCTATGTGATGGCAATGCTGGCGTACGCACGCCTGTCGTGGGGCAGCGTGGCGTATGCGCGCCATGCGCGCCCCACCGGCCGTTCAGCATACTCGTTCAAGCGAAGGTTCGTGCTGGCAATGAATGCCTTTCGCTGCTACGTGCAGATCAAGCGCGAAGGCCGCCTGTGAGACAGGCAGTTAGCCCAACTGCGCGTGACAGCCTGGTCACTGCCGTGCTGTTCTCGGGGGCGCTCGCCTATTATTTATCCTATGCTTGGTCGTTCCCGTTCAATTTCGGCGATGAGGGCTACCTCTATGCCATCGCAGGAGGTGTTGCGCACGGCTTGCGGCTTTATCGGGATATAGAACTCAACAGCTATATGCCAGGCCTGTTTTACTTGTTCTCACTCTTCTCCGGAACGCCGGGCGAGACGCTGGATGCCTCGCGCGCTGCGATGGCCGTAATGCTCGCGTTAAACGTCTGCCTGCTCTATCTGATCACGCGGGCTGCGGGCAGCCGGGTGGCGGCGCTAGCTGTCGCGCTCGTGCTGTGCCTTGCGCCGGGCCCCTGGTACAAGGCCTATCAGCCGACGCTGTGGCTCGCCCTGCTCGGCTGCGCGCAACAATATTTCCTGACCAGACGCGCGGCCTGGCTGGCAGCGCTGGGGGCATGCACCGCGCTGGGCCTGTACTTCAGGATCGAGGTCGCGATGGCTGGCTTCGTCATGCTGGCGCTTGTCTTGTGGCTCAAGCGCGTTCCGCACGTCGATGCGTGCAGGTACTTCACTGCGCATGCAGGAGTTGCGTTCGCCGGCTTCGTTCTGACGTTGTTACCGTTGCTCGCGCTGCTGAATGCACACGGCATCCTTGCCGACTACGTGAAGCAGCTGATCGAGCTACCCCGGCACGTTGGCGAACGCATCTCCGCACCTTACCGGCTCGAAGCGCCGGGATTGTGGCGGCTCGGGGACTTGTCGCATGGGGGCACACACGCATGGCTCTACTGGGGGGCGATCCTGATCCCGGGGCTGCTCGTTGCGAATGTGATCTGGCTCGCCCGGGAAGCGCGCACCGATCACGCGCGACGTAACGAGTTGGGGCTTGCGTTGCTTGCGTTGATCTGGTTCGCCATGAATCTACCCCAATACGCCTGGGAGCGTCCTGATCCAGCGCATCTTGCCGAGCGCCTGTTCGCCTTGCTCGCAGCTACTCCTATTATCGTCGCTCCGTTCATACGTCAGTTCGGCTCTTCGATCAGGCTGCCGCGACGCGCACTTGGCGTGGCTCTTGCTGCGGTTCTGATTGGCTACTTCGCGGCCTATTTGATGATCCGTCACAGTGGGGCCGTTTCCGGCGGCTACCACCGAGCGCCATTCCGCCCTGTGCTCGCCAGTGGCATGAAGTTGCCTCTCTCCCTCCCGATGCAGCCGTTGCTGGAACGCGTCGTGGCTGATACGTCGCCGAGCGATTCCATCGTGGCGCTGCCCTATGCACCTGGTTTCAACGTAGTCGCCGACCGGCCTTTTCCGACGCGGCAGATATACCTGTTCCCATTCAATACGAATCCGCTGGTCGAGGCCAATTTCATCTGCGCGCTGGAACTGAAACGCGTGCGCTATGTGCTGTACAACGAAAATCTTTTGCTCGACGGGACTGAGCGTACGCGCATGTCGAACTACGCGCCCCGCTTGCATGCGTACCTCACATCTCAATTCGTTGTCGATCAAGGCGTCGACAACTGGTTGCTGTTACGTCGGGCACGTACGGCACCGAAGGAAGAGCTGCCCGCCGGGTGCGCACCCAGGTGGCCGGAGGTGCTCTCGGCGGGGTCGAGTCGATGAGTGTGCGCAGCGATCCGCCGACAACGCACCCCCGGGGTATCCGCATTCTGGTCCTACTCGCGCGTCTCGCTGTCTCTGCGGCACTGCTCGCGGCACTCGGGATGCACATCGATCTGGAGGGTATGGTGAGGCGCTGGTACAGCGCAGACATGCCGCTGCTTGTTGGCGCAACGCTGCTGCTTCTGTCTCTGACCCTGCTGAACGCCGGTCGCTGGCGCATCATCCTGCGCCTCGCCGGCCATGCGATCACTCTGGCTCGCGCCGAGAGCTACGTGCTGATTGGCATGTTCTTCAACCAGACGGTGTTTCCATCGCTGGCTGGTGAAGTCGCCAAGGTCTGGCTTGCACGCCGCGCCGGTATTCCTTTGAGCATAACGGTGGCAAGCCTGCTGGTCGATCGATCGCTGGCGCTGGCGGGACTCGCATTACTGGCGACCACGACCCTGTTGCTCAGTGTGAAGGGCGTCATCACGCTCGGCAGCACTCTCGTGCTGCCGCTCGTCGCATTGATCGCGGCAATCGCCATGGCAGTTTTGCTTGTGGCGCGCATGGATCGAGTGCAGCTGCCGGCATGGTTGGAACGTCCCTTGTTCGGCACGCTGGCGCGACTGATGCAATTGACGCTTGGAGATGCGCGCACCCGCGCCGTAACGCTAGCCATGTCGGTAGCGATTCATGTCGGCATCGCCACAGCGATGTTCCTCATCGCCTGCTCGCACGGGGTGCCGATGCAGTTGGGACACTGCCTGGCGCTGGTTCCTCCCGTGATGCTGCTAGCCATGCTGCCAGTATCGCTGGCCGGCTGGGGACTACGGGAGGGCGCGATGGTGGTGGCGTTTGGGCAGGTGGGTATCGGCGCGCCCGATACCTTCCTCGTATCTACCACCTTTGGCGGAATCATGCTTTTCCTGGGGCTGAGCGGTGGAATTCCGCTGCTTTTCTGGCGGCGCGACCCGGTGTGCGAAATCCACGTAGCACCGGAGGTTCTGCCGCACGACAGGTGAGGAACCCAGTGCGATCTTTCGGTCGGTTGGCCGGTCAGCGAATTTCATGGCGTCAGTTCTCTGAATTGGATCTCCGGCTTTTGCCCGCTTGTCGTCCGGGTAGAGGGACATCAAGGGCGTTACGGAAACTCCGTGCAGGATGATTGCTTGGGCTTTGACAAGAGATACAGCGCAAGCTCCAGGGGCTCGGTTCGCTCGCGCACACATGGCGAAAATACCGGGTCGGCCTGGAGGTTTGGTTTCATGCGCGCTTCGCGCCGGGCGGCAAGAGCCCGCTACAATGGAGTCAGCACGGATTCAGGATTTTCGGATGGCGTTTTTTGGAGCGGCTTGGCGCATGAGCTTATGGGTGTGTGATCGGCCATGGTGCCGGATACTGGCGATTCTTTTCGCATCGTTTTTTTGGGCGGCCGGGGTGTCGGCCGGAACGCCAGGCGAGGTGGCCGTTGGCGAAGCCTTGCGGGATGCTGAGTTGCGGGGCCTTGGTGGGCCGGGGGCGAAGCTTTCGGCCTTTCGCGGCAAGCCGTTGCTGATCAATGTCTGGGCCAGCTGGTGCGGCCCCTGTCGGGCCGAAATGGCCTCCATCGAGAAACTGGCCCGGCGTTACGATGGCAAGGAATTCAACATCATCGGCATTTCGACCGACGATGATCATGCGGCTGCGGCCGCCTTCCTGCGGCAATCAAGGCTGAGCTTCCGGAATTATATCGACCGCAATCTGCTGCTCGAGAACATGCTCGGGGCGAATCGCCTGCCGCTGACCATCCTGGTTGATGTCGACGGGCGGGTCATCAAGAAGATCGCCGGCTCGCGGGCCTGGGATAGTCCGGAGTCGATCAACCTGATTACCCAGGCATTTCGCCTGAAAGCCCGCTAAGCGTTTGATTTCAGTAGGTGTAGAAGACGAATACGCCGCCGCCGAACTCCGGGCTGGCGCGTGAAAATCCGCTGCTGACGTAGGTCTGCACCTTCCAGTCCTGATCCAGTTTGTGGGTCAGGAAACAGGTGGCATCGCTGAGCGGTGCGCCGCTTGCCTGCAATTTGTCCCGGTAGTCATAGCTGAGGCCGAGCGCCGTGCTCGGCGAGGCGCGGTAGGACCAGCCCAGCGAGGTGTAAAGCGGGTCTTTCAGGTCAACGCCGTTCGGGTCGCCCATTTTCTTGAAGCCGAGGGTGCCGAATAGCGTGTGCGAGCCGAGGCTTCGATAAAGTTCTGCCTGCACCGAGTAATCATTTTTGCCGGTGCCCAGACCCTTGCTTTCATCGGCCGTGGCCAGCTTGGCCTTGGTGCCGAGTTCGACCAGCCAGGGGCCTTCCTGAAAGGCACTCCAGCTTGCTGAAAGGACGATGTCACCCAGGCCGCTTACCTGCCGCCGGCCGGTCGCGCCATTGTCGATCGCAATCCGGTCGGCTCCCACGCCGGAAACGCTGGCCGGGCCGGTGGATTCGACATACGGGATGGTGCTGCGGAAAGTCCAGTCGGAAACCTCGTATTTCACACCAAAAGGTATGTAGAGGGTATCAGTACGGGTGGTTTCGCCGTATTTGCCGGTTGAGTAGTCAACTGCCGTACTGAATGTCAGCGTGCCTTCTGCGTGGCAGATTGAAATCGACAGCAGGCCAAGGAGGGAAAGTAGTCTAGCCTTCAAGGAGATATCCGGGAGTTTGTCAAAGCGCTGATTTTACAGTGGCAGAGCGGCTTTCAGGCGTTTGCCAGGGAGCAATGTTGGCATATCAGTGATGATGTTCGCTGCGCTCCGATTTTTCGACCTTTTCGACCTTCTCAGCCTTCTCAGCCTTCTCGACCTTCTCAGCCTTCTCGACCTTCTCAGCCTTCTCGACCTTCTCAGCCTTCTCGACCTTCTCAGCCTTCTCGACCTTCTCAGCCTTCTCGACCTTCTCAGCCTTCTCAGCCTTCTCAGCCTTCTCGACCTTCTCAGCCTTCTCGACCTTCTCGACCTTCTCAGCCTTCTCAGCCTTCTCAGCCTTCTCGGACTTCTCAGCCTTCTCAGCCTTCTCAGCCTTCTCGGACTTCTCAGCCTTCTCGGACTTCTCGGACTTCTCGGACTTCTCGGACTTCTCGGACTTCTCCGTCTTTCCCGCGGAATCAGACTTGCTGCTTCCTTCAGCTTTTTCAAGGCTGCCCGTCCGTGCCTCCGACTCCTCCTTGGTGACTTGCCGGGCGTGCCGGTCAGGTTTGGTGGCGTGGTGGTCGTTGGTGCGGGCAAACTCCATCTTTTTCACCTCGAGCTCGCCAGCCTTGCCGACCTTCAGGTCAACAAAGATGCGCTGATTCGGGCGTAGTGATTTTGCCTGGCCGGCCATCTTGTCGGGAAGAGAGAGGGCAAGCCCCGCCGCGTGAATCTTGCCGTGCCCGTCGGTTGTCTGAACCAGGCCCTCGACCAGCATCCGGCTGGCCGTATCCTTGAAGCGATAGGTCGGGTCCGGCGTAATCGAGGTGGCAACGAGTTCCTTGCCGCTCCATTTACCCTTGATCAGGGCGCTGCTGCCGGGAACCTGGGTGTCGACCGGGATGCCGTTGATTTGCGACTGCTTGCCCGTGTTTGCGATATGACCCAGGGCGCCGGCCTGCTTGAGATTCGGGCTGGCTTGTACGCGTGTTGCCAGCAACAGGCCGTCGGCGCCGGTCAGGGCGCTGACTTTGACGAGTTGGCCAATGGCCAGACCCTTGCCCGGCATGCGGGTGTTGGCGGTGATCGCCACCTGCTGGCCGAGCACCTGGATCGCCTTGCCGCCCTTGGGGAGCCGGGTGATGGGGCCTTCCAGGGCATTCAGGACGGCAATGTTTCTGGCCTGCAGTCCCTTGGGAGAATTGGTGGCATCGATGGATACGACGTTGCCGACTGCCAGCTTGCTGGCGGATGACGGTTCGCCGTTCTCATTGACCGCGACACCCGGGTCGAAATGGACTTCGACGCCATTCACGCAAACCGACGCGAAGCCGCTGATGACACCGACGATGCCGACCGACGCGCCGTCGGCCATCGGCATGCCGGTGCCGCCGATGCCGCCAACCTCGGGGGATCCGGTGCCACCGATGCCGCCCGTGCCTCCGGCTTCGGGAAATCCGGTGCCGCCGAGACCGCCTGTGCCGCCTGCTTCAGGCGATCCGGTGCCGCCAATGCCGCCCTTGCCGGTTGCTTCCTTGATGCCTGGTGCGTCCTGCTTGTTCCCCGTGCCACCAATGCCGGTACGGGCCTGGTGGCTGTTTCGCGGCTGTTCCGGGTCGACGCAGACCGGAGCCGATGACGCGGTCAACGGCAGGGCAGCCAGCAGGAGCGTCAGGAGGCGATGTTTCATCCTGCCGGGGGACTGTCCGTAGCATCCGCACTGTAAAAATATACGCCGCAGGTGAAGCGTTTTTTCGGTTCGCCGTCCGTCTCGTCCGGCGTTTCGGCCAAGGCGTGCAGATTGGTCAGTACCTGCATGCCGAGTTCCGAGGCACGCGTGCGCAATTGTGCGATCTGGGCCTCGGACAGGGCGTCGTGGTGCACGCTGCGTTCAAACCACGGGCTGCCCGCGGCCAGCACGTTATCTGCGGCCGCTGCGGCATGGTCGCCAAGATTGTGTCCGTAATAGGCCAGCTTTTCTTCCATGCCTTCCTTGGGGATGAAGGCATTGCTGAGCAAGACGACTTCGTCGGCTTCGTTGATGCTGGCGACGCCCAGACGCAACCATTCGTCGAGTATCGAGCGCGGACGGATGTCCTGGCTGACGCTGGTTACCAGGGCTTCAAACGAGTGCTCCTCGCCATGCCCAAGCCGTGGCAGGGGGCGGGGCTGGCCCTTGCCATCCAGCCATTGCGGGCCGGTAATCCAGGTGGCGACAACCTGAGCGCTGAGCGAAATCTTGGGTGGCAGATTGGCCTCGGCGTGAGGGAGTTCGCGCAGGCGCTTGACGTCCTTGCGGTGTACGCCGGTGAGCAGGCTGATGCGGCTGTCGGTCGATGCCTTGTTGTCGAGCTGGAAATCGCGCTCGGCAACCTCGACGAAAACGCGCTTCAATAGCTCGATGGCCATCGGCAGCGTAATTTCGTGGGCCAGCATGACACGAACGATGGGCGCCAATACTCTGTGTATCGCAGAGAGCAGAACCGATCGTAGTGGTGATTCGGACATTAGATAAGGTCGGGTATCAAATGAATGACAGGCATGAAATCCATACCGTTGTCAGGGTTGCGGTGGGCCTGGCGTCTGTCGGCTTGCGCCGATCTTCTTGAGCGTGGGTCGGCGTCAAGATCAGTCCTGCCGGCTGGCGTAGGGCAAAATGCTCTCGGGCGACATTCTACGCCCCCTGCGTTGTTTGAAGAACAGCGCCGGCTTCCGGTTCTCGGTGGGCATCTTCTCTGCGGACACTTTTCGTCGTCCCTTCAAGGTTCTTGCATGCTGGCGTACCCGGCATGGTGATTTGCATCGTGGGATATTTTCCCCTTTTATTTGTGCGAGGTAAAGAGGCTGCTGATTTATTCGCCGTAGCGGGTATCAACCTGTATCCCCATTTTCTTCAGCATCGGTGTCGGCAGCTCGCCGCCGGCGCAGACGATGATGGCATCGTTCTGCCTCTCCAGAAGCTCCTCGCCCAGTTTGAGAACAACCTTGCCGGCGCTGATTTCACGGACTGTGCTTTCGAGCATTTGTTCGATTTTCTGTTCCGCGATGGCTTCGGCCAGGCGTGTGCGATTTTTCGGTTTGACGCGGTCGAAGGCTTTGCCGCGGTAGCTCAGGATGACGTGGGTGCCGGGTTCGTTGCTGATGTCGAGGGCGGCTTCGAGGGCGCTGTCGCCGCCACCGACGACGAGAACGTGTTTGCCCCGGTATTGGTCGGCTTCGATCAGGCGGTATACGACTTTCGGGTCCTCTTCGCCCTTGACACCCAGCTTGCGCGGCGTGCCGCGCCGGCCGATGGCGAGCAGGATGCTGGCGGTTGAATAGCTGCCCTTGTTGGTGCGGACGGTAAACATCTCGTCGACCGGGGTGATTTCTTCCATGCGCTCGCTGAACTGGATGTTCGGCGTCGCTTTTTTGAGGATGCCGGTCCAGATTTCCATGAGCTCTTCCTTGCTGATTTCGCGGACCTTGATTTCGCCGATCAGCGGCAGGTTCATCGGTGCTGTCATGACCAGCTTGTTGCGCGGGTAATGGTAGGTCGTGCCGCCCAGCGAGTCTTCCTGTTCGACGGTGACATAGCGCAGGCCGGCTTCCTTGGCGGCCAGCGAGGCGGCGATGCCGGCCGGGCCGGCGCCGATGATTACCAGGTCGAGCTCGGCTTTGCCGCGCGGCCGGGTGGCGATGGTGCGTACGGCATGCACACCCTGGCGGATGGCGTTGCGGATCAGGCCCATGCCGCCCAGTTCGCCGGCGATGAAGATGCCCGGGATGTTGGTTTCGAAATCCGGATCGACTTGCGGAATATCCATGCCGCGTTTGGCGGTGCCGAACACCAGCTTGATGGCGCCGACCGGGCAGGCCGGGGCACAGGCGCCGTGACCGATGCAGTGGGTCGGATTGATCAGCACGCCCTTGCCCTTGATGACCCCGAGTGCGTGTTCCGGACAAACCCGGGCGCAGGCGCCGGAGCCCATGCAGATCGACAGGTCGACCACCGGGTGCAGTGAGGGGGGTTCGGTCAGTCCGGCTGCCTTGCATTCCTCGAGGACGGCCAGGTGTTTTTCTGTGGCGACCTTCTTGGTCCGCAGGTGAAAGAGCAGCGGAATCAGGATCAGCAGGCAGGGGAGAAGGTAATAGATCAGGTCGGACATTGCGAAGCCATCAGTGTTCTCGGCAAAAAGGGGTGTGTCAGGTGGGGCAAAATTTGGTATTCTTCAGACCGTGTGAAATTTTACCCCGCGATTGCCCTTGGCAGGAAGTGCGAAGGAGTTGCCGAGGGTTGTTCGGGCGCCAGTGGCGGGATAACTGATTTGGGAGTGATGTGAGTATTGACGGGCATGCTGCTTTGACAAGCATTTCGCTGGAAGTTGAGTCGGAATCTACGAAAGTGTGGATTCTGCGCGCTTTGCGTCGCCTGGTCATCCTGTTGCTGCTCGGCTTGCTGGTCTTTCTTGCCTGGATGGTGCGCGAAGGCCGTCTATACGAAGCCGGCTCCGATCTTGGTTACAACCTCGGGCTGGTCGGCGGCTTGCTGATGCTGGCCTTGCTGCTTTACCCGCTGCGCAAGCGCTGGGTGATCTTCGACGACCGTTTCGGGAAGATGGAGTCCTGGTTTCGGTTTCACATGATCGCCGGGATTTCCGGCCCGCTGCTGGTGCTCTTCCATTCGACCTTCCGGACCGGTTCGATCAATGCGGCAGCCGCCTTCTATTCGATGCTGCTGGTCGCCATCAGTGGCATTCTCGGGCGTTTCATCTATCGCCATATTCACCACGGTTTGTATGGCCGGCAGCTCAAGCTCTCCGAGGCGACGGCGGATATGGAGGCGGCGGCGGATTGCATGGGCTCCATCTATGCCTTGCGCACCGACATCGAGCCGCGCATGAAGGCCTTTCGTGAACATGCCTTTGCGGCGCAGGGCAACCTGCCGGCCCGGGTCTGGAAATTCATCTTCCTGCGCTGGCGCAGCAAGCGCTTGGCCAAGCGGATCCGCTTCGATGCCAAGACCGAATTGGTCAATCACTGGCGCGAAAAAGGCGGTTCGCGTCGCGAGCTGATCCTCAACTATCGTCTGGCGCGGGAGCAGATTGATCGCTACCTCGATTGCGCCGTTACTGCCTCGCAGTTAACCGTTTGGGAGCGGATGTTTTCGCTGTGGCATGTCGTGCATGTGCCTTTTCTCTATTTGCTGGTATTTAGTGGAGTCGTCCATGTCGTTGCGGTCCACATGTACTAAGCGGCTGTTCCAGGCCTTCCTGCTGTTGGCCTGTGCTTTTGGCGCAGGCAGCGTTGCTGCACAGTCGATCGAGAAAGTGCTGATGCCGGGCGAGGTCATTGCCGGGCACGCCAAGTACGAGCAGGAATGCGAGCAGTGCCACCTGCGCTTTGACAAAAAGGCGCAGACCCGGCTTTGTCTCGACTGTCACAAGGATGTCGCCGCCGATATTCGCAGCAAGACCCGCCTGCACGGCAAGCTCGAAGACACCACCTGCCGCGCCTGTCACACCGACCACAAGGGGCGGGGCGCCAATGTCGCGCCGGTCGACAAAAAGAAATTCGACCATACCCGGACCAGTTTCAAGTTGCTTGGTGCCCACAAGGAAGCCAAGTGCGAGAGTTGCCACCTGGCCAAGCGCAAGTACCGCGAAGCGCCCAAGCTGTGCAACGACTGCCACAAGAAAATCGACGATGAAAAGGGTCATAAGGGGCATCTCGGTACCAAGTGCGAGAACTGTCACAACGAGAAGAAGTGGTCGGACACCACCTTTGATCACGAAAAGACCAAGTTCACGCTGCTCGGCGGCAAGCACGCCGACGTCAAGTGCAAGGAATGTCACGAGGACAAGACCTATCAGAAGACGCCGCTGACCTGTAACGGCTGCCACAAGAAGATCGACCAGGAAAAGGGACACAAGGGCCGCTATGGCATCAAGTGCGAGTCCTGTCACAACGACAAGGGGTGGAAGGAGATCGAGTTTGACCACGATCACGACACCAAGTACGCGCTCAAGGGCAAGCATCGCCAGGCCAAGTGCAACACCTGCCACCTGCCGGAAAAAGGAAACATCTATCAGGTGAAGCTGCCGACCAAGTGCATTGCCTGTCACAAGAAGGACGATGAGGACAAGGGCCACCGCGGCGAGCTGGGCGAGAAATGCGAGAGCTGCCACAACGAGCGCGGCTGGAAAAATTCGAATTTCGACCATGACGACACCGACTTCCCGTTGCGCGACAAACACAAGGATGCCAAGTGCGAGAAGTGTCACACGGGCGGGGTCAGCGGTCCCAAGGCCAAGAAGCTGAAGGTCGAGACGGCCTGTTTCGCCTGCCACCGCAAGAACGACGACGAAAAGGGCCACAAGGGCCGCTATGGCGAGAAGTGCGGCACCTGCCACACGGCCAAGGAATGGAAGAGCAGCACCTTCAATCACGACAAGGAAACCAAGTACCTGCTCAAGGGCAAGCACAAGGAAACCAAGTGCGACAGCTGCCACCTGCCGGAAAAGGGCAACATCTACAAGACCCGGCTGGAAGAGACCTGTATCGCCTGTCACAAGAAGGATGACAAGCACAAGGGCCAGCTTGGCAACAAGTGCGAGACCTGCCATGACGAAAAGAAATGGAAGGACACGCCCTACGATCACAAGCTGTCGCGCTTCCCGCTGACCGGTAGCCACGCCAAAGTCGAGTGCAAGAAATGCCATCTGACGCCGGCCTTCAAGGATGCGCCGCTGACCTGCAATGGTTGCCACGAGAAGGATGACAAGCACAAGGGCGGTTTCGGCAAGAAGTGTGAAACCTGTCACTACACGGGGACCTGGAAGTCGTGGGACTTCGATCATTCGACGACGCGCTTCCTGCTTGATGGTGGTCATCGCAAGGTCGAATGCAAGGATTGCCACAAGGAATCGAAGTCCGGACTGGTCAAGACAAGCCGGGTGTGCGTCTCCTGCCACATAAAAGACGATGTGCACAACGGTGAATTTGGCACCCAGTGCGAACGCTGTCACATCACGGCGAACTGGAAAAAAGTCAGGCGCTAGGCAATTGGACCAATTGTGTGATAAATTCCCACAAAAATTCGTTATTGAATGCAGTACTGCCGTCCCGTTTTTTCGGGGCGGCTAAGTGATCAACCGGCCTTACGAGGTGCCCATCGTGAAATACCTTGCTCGCGTATTCTTGGTGCTAATAGCTACCACCGCCCTCATGCTGGGGCAGTGGGGGGCTGCATTCGGACAAACGCCGGCAGATGGTGCGCAAAGTCTGAGCTTTGATCACGCGACGACCGGTTTTTTCCTCGATAGCGCTCACAAGCTGGTTGGCTGCGAGTCGTGCCACACCTCCGGTGTCTTCCGCGGCACGCCGCGCACCTGCGCCACCTGTCACGCCGGGGCCGGGGGGCGGGCGCCGGGCAAGTCGGCAACGCACATTCCGACGACGGCGGCCTGTGACGCTTGTCACCAGCCGGGAGCGAGAAACTGGAGCGAGAAACCGACCGGCTTCATCCAGGGGGCGTCCGGGCATGGCATCAATCCCCAGCTCGGTGTGACGGCAACCAATTGCCAGACCTGTCACAACGGCGCTTTTGTCGGTGCCAATGCGCTGACCAAGCCGGCGACGCATATCCAGACCTCATCGACCTGTAGCACCTGCCACAACACGGCCGCCTGGTCGCCGGCGACCAATCCGCATGCTGGCGTCGTGCCGGGAACTTGTGCGACCTGTCACAACGGCGTCAAGGCGCCCGGCAAGGCGGTGAGTCATATACCGACAGCGGCTGCCTGCGACACTTGTCACGCCAATTTTGTTTCCTTCGTGCCGGCCAGGATGGATCACGCCGGGCTGGATGGGCAGTGTTCGACCTGTCACACCGGCCGCTTCTCTTCGGAGGGGGCTCAGAGCAAGCCGTCGACGCACATTGCGACACAGGCCGGGGCGCAGTGCGACAGTTGTCACCATTCGACCACTTCCTGGGCGACGGTAACTTTCGATCACAACGACCCCAATTTGCGGCCGCCGACGAGCAAGTGTACGGATTGCCACAACGGCACGACAAGCGGCCTGGGCAAGCCCGCTAACCATGTGCCGACGACGATCGCGACCTGCGATACCTGTCACACCAGCTTCACGTCCTTCAAGTCGGCAACGATGGGCCAGGCTCACCTGCTGTCTGCCGGGAACTGTGCCGGTTGTCACAATGGCAGTTTTGTCTCGGTCAATGCATTGGGCCGCTCGGGGCGTCATATTCCGACCCTGGTTCAGTGCGATTCCTGCCATACCAGCGGTTTTGTCGCCTGGTCGCCGGCCAAGATGAATCACGCGAATCTGGATGGCCAATGCGCCAGTTGTCACAGTGGTGGTTACCTGCCGCAGAATGCGCAGACCAAGACCAGCACGCACATCGGTACGACGGCGCAGTGCGATAACTGCCACGCCTCGACGACGACCTGGGCAACCGGGACGTTCAATCACGCTGCCGCCAGTCCGGCCGTCGCCGGTCGCTGTTCCAGCTGCCATAACGGCACCAACGCCCTGGGAAAATCAGTCAACCATATTCCGACTGCCGCCCAGTGCGACAGCTGCCACAAGACCTTTGCCGCCTTTGCAACGATTTCGATGAATCACGCCGGTTCGGCCGGTAAATGCACGACCTGCCACAACGGCGATTTCGCCTTGTCGGCCAATGCGCTGGCCAAGCCGGTCGGCCATATTCCGACCGTTGCGCAATGCGACACCTGCCACACCAATGGCTTTACGACCTGGTCGCCGGCCGTGATGAACCATAGCGGTCTGGGCGGTCAATGCTCGAATTGCCACGGCGGTGCCAATATCTCGCAAAATGCGCTGGCCAAGCCGGCCACTCACGTCAGCACGACGAAGCAGTGCGATTCCTGCCACGGCAGCACCACGACCTGGACCCTGGTCAAATACAGCCATGAAGCGACGGCCGCCGGCAAGTGCGACACCTGCCATGGCTCGACCGCGCTGGGCAAGCAGGCTACCCATATTCCGACGACGGCCCAGTGCGACAGTTGTCACAATAATTTCGCCTCTTTCAAGCCGGCTGTCATGAGTCACGCCGCCACGGCCGGTGAGGCCTGCGTGACCTGTCACGGCGGTGCCTTCGTTTCCCAGAATGCGCTGGCCAAGCCGACCAAACATATCCAGACCATGGCCGCCTGCGAAAGCTGTCACGGCACGGGCTATGTGACCTGGGCCACGGTGACCTTCAGTCATACCCTGGCCAACACCCAGGGCAAGGTCTGTGCGGATTGCCACAACGGCGTCAATGCGCTGGGCAAGTCGGCAACGCACATTCCGACCAGCAGTTCCTGCGAAACCTGCCACGGTACGACCTATACGGCCTTCAAGCCGGCCAAGATGAACCACGCCACGGCAACCGGCGTGGCCTGCTCGACCTGTCACGGTGGTGCCTATACGGCACAAGGGGCACTTTCCACCTCGGCCAAGCACATTCCGGTAACGGGCGCCTGCGACAGCTGCCACAAAAACAGCAATTTCCTGAGCTGGACGCCTTCGGCGATGGATCACACCGGGCTGACCCAGTGTTCGACCTGTCACAGCGGTTCCTATCTGGCGCAAAACGCCCAGAGCAAGCCGAGCACGCACCAGGCCACCAATGCGCAGTGTTCGGATTGCCACAAGTCGACAACGACCTGGGCGACGGCTACCCAGGATCACTCGAAGTTGGCGCCGCCGGCGGTTATTGGCGACCATAGCTGTAATGCTTGCCACAACGGGACGAAGGACAAGGGACTGGCCAAGCCGGGTACGCACATTCCGACCTCCGGTGCCTGCGACACCTGCCACACCAATTTCACTTCGTTTGCACCTGCCGCCATGAATCACACCGGCACGGTCGGGCAATGTTCGTCCTGCCACGGTGGCGGCTACACGGCGCTGAATGCCCTGGCCAAGCCGTCGACCCACGTGACGACGACGGCGCAATGTGATACCTGCCACGGTTCCACCGCCTCCTGGGCGACCGTTGCCTTCGTTCATGATGCTTCGGCCTACGGCAAGTGCGCCACCTGCCATAACGGGTCAACCGCTCTCGGTTTGCCGAGCGGCCATATCCCGACGGGCAGCCAGCAGTGTTCCGACTGCCACAAGAACTTCAATGCCTTCAAGCCGGCCCAGATGAGCCATGTGCTGACGGTTGGCCTGTGTTCGACCTGTCACAACGCGACCTACGCCAGCAAGAACGCCCTGCCCATGTCGGCGGCCCACATCAAGGTCACCGAACAGTGCGACACCTGCCACAAGAGCGGCTATGTCAATTGGTCTCCGGCGACCATGGACCACGCCCAGCCTTCCGTCAAGGCCCAGACCTGTGCCACCTGCCACAGCGGCGCCTATCTCTCGCAGAATGCCCTGAAGAAGCCAACCACCCACGTGGCAACGGTCGAGGCCTGCGACGTCTGTCATAAATCGACCAGCTCGTGGTCGACGGCCGTGAATTATGTGCATCCGGCGTCAGTGAGCATTGGCGGCGGGGGCTGTTCGACCTGTCACAACGGAACGACGACCGGTCTCGGCAAGTCTTCGATCCACATTCCGACCAGTGCCCAGTGCGACACCTGTCATGCCACCTTTACCGCCTTTGCGCCGGCCAAGATGAGCCATGCCGGGACGACTGGCCAGTGCCTGAGCTGTCACCTCGGTGGCTATGAAAAGGTCAATGCCCAGATCAAGACGGCCAAGCATATCGCGACCACGCAATCCTGTGATGTCTGCCATGCCACGACGGCCTGGAAGCCGACCAGCTACAGTCACCAGGGCGTGACGGCCGGCAGTTGTGCAACCTGCCACAACAACAGCAATGCGCTGGGCAAGAACGCGACCCATATTCCGACGACGGCGGCCTGCGATAGCTGTCACAAGAGCTACACGACCTTCAATCCGGCGCAGATGAACCACGCCGGTCTGACCGGCCAGTGTTCCACCTGCCACAGCGGCACCTATGTTTCGGTCAATGCGCAGATCAAGCCGGCGACGCACGTGCCGACCAGCGCCCAGTGCGATACCTGCCACACCTCGACCACCACTTGGGCGACTGCCACCTTTGCCCATGCGGCAACGGCGACTGGTACCTGTGATACCTGTCACGGCAAGGTTTTCAACAGCAAGCAGGTCATCGGCAAGCCGACCAACCATATTCCGACCACTGGGCAGTGCGACACCTGCCACACCAATTTCGCGTCCTTCAGGCCGGCTCAGATGAATCACGTCAATACGGCGGCCAAGTGTTCCTGGTGTCACAGCGGTAACTACGTGTTTGCCAATGCGCAGGCCAAATCGACGGCCCACGTTCCGGTCTCCGATCAGTGCGACAGCTGCCACAAGAATGGTTTCGTCACGTGGTCGCCGGCCGTCATGGATCACACGCTGGCCAACGTCAAGGCACAGGCTTGCTCGACCTGTCACGGTGGCGCCTATGTTTCGCAAAACGCGCAGATGAAGCCGGTGACGCACGTTGCCACGGTTGAACAGTGCTCAACCTGCCACACCTCGACGACGTCGTGGTCGACCAATGTGAACTACAAGCATGCATCCACCGTCGTCATCGGTAGTGGCGGCTGCTCGACCTGTCACAACAGCACGACGGCACTCGGCAAACCGACCAACCACCTGCCGACGAGCGGTCAATGTGATAGCTGTCACACCAACTTCACGGGCTTCAAGCCGGCCAGCATGAATCACAGCGGCACAGTCGGCCAGTGCTCGACCTGTCACGGCGGCGCCTATACGACGCTCGGCGCGCGGGCCAAGACGTCTACGCACATCGCGACCAGCCAGTCCTGCGATACCTGCCACTCGACAACGCTCTGGAAGCCGGCCACCTACAATCACAGCGGCGTTGCCGCCGGCTCCTGTGCCGGTTGCCACAACGGCACCAACGCACTCGGCAAGAATGCCGGGCATATCCCGACGGCGGCGGCCTGTGATACCTGTCACAAGAACTATGTTGCCTTCCTGCCGGCCCAGATGAGCCACGCCGGTCTGACCGGCCAGTGCTCGACCTGCCATAGCGGAAACTACCTTTCCGTCAATGCCCAGACCAAGTCGTCCACCCACGTCAGCACCACCGCGCAGTGCGATACCTGCCACTCATCGACGACCACCTGGGCAACGGCGACCTTCGTTCATGCCAATCCGCCGGGTGTCTGCTCGACCTGTCACAACGGTTCCAAGGCGCTGGGCAAGCCGACTAACCATATTCCGACCAGTGCGGCATGCGACACCTGCCACAAGAATCAGCTGACTTTCAAGCCGGCCCAGATGGACCACACCGGACTGGCCGGGCAATGCTCGACCTGTCACAGCGGCGGCTATGTCACGGTCAATGCCCTGGCCAAGCCGACCTCGCACATCCCGGTCAGTGAGCAGTGTGATACCTGTCATACCAAGGGCTTTGCGACCTGGTCGCCGGCCGTGATGCTTCACTCCGCACGCATGCTTGGCCAGTGTTCGACCTGTCACAGCGGGGCCTACCTGTCGCAGAATGCCCAGGTCAAACCGAGCAATCACTCGCCGACCTCAGCCCAGTGTGACACCTGTCACAAATCGACCAATTCCTGGTCGACCAACCTCAGTTACACCCATGCGTCTTCGATCGTTATCGGTAGCGGTGGCTGCACGACCTGTCACGGTGTTTCGGCCCTCGGCAAATCGACCAACCACGTTCCGACCAGCGGCCAATGTGACTCCTGTCACAAGAATTTCACGGCCTTCGCGCCGGCCGCGATGAATCATGCGGGAACGACCGGGGCTTGTGCGACCTGCCACGGCGGTGCATACACCACGCTGGGCGCCCAGGCCAAGTCGTCTACGCATATTCCGACCACCCAGTCCTGTGACGTCTGTCACTCGACGACGCTGTGGAAGCCGGCTACCTACAACCATACCGGGGTGGCTGCCGGTAGTTGTGCGGGCTGTCACAACGGCAGTACGGCCTTGGGCAAGAATACGACGCATATCCCGACCTCGGCCTCCTGCGACTCCTGCCACAAGAACACCACGGCATTTGCGCCGGCCCAGATGAATCACACGGGCCTGACCGGCCAATGTTCGAACTGCCACAATGGAAGTTACCTTGCGGTCAATGCCCTGGCGAAGAACACGACCCACGTCAGTACGACGGCGCAGTGCGATACCTGCCACAAGTCCACGGTGACCTGGGGTGGTGCTGCGTATGGTCATGCTGCGTCGGCGGTCGGTACCTGCTCGAACTGCCACAACAATTCGACCGCACTGGGCAAGTCCAGCGCGCACATTCCGACGACGGCGCAGTGCGATACCTGCCACAAGAACTACACCGCATTTACGCCGGCGACGATGAGTCACACCGGTACGGCCGGGAAGTGTGCTTCCTGTCACGGTGGCGCATATGTCTCGCAAAATGCCCAGGCCAAGCCGGCCGGAACCGGGCATATTCCGACGACGGCCCAGTGCGATACCTGCCATAAAAACTTTACGGCTTTCGCGCCGGCAATCATGAGCCATACCGGGACGACCGGCCAGTGTCTGACTTGTCATACCAGCGGCTATACGGCGCAGGGCGCGCAAGTCAAATCGACCAATCACATTTCGACCACCAGTTCCTGCGATTCCTGCCACTTGACGACGGCCTGGTCGCCGACCAGCTTTGCCCATACGGTTACCCAGATCAGCGGAAAGACCTGTGCCAGCTGTCACAACGGCACGGTTGCTGCTGGCAAGCCGGCGGTGCATATTCCGACCGCCCAGGGCTGTGAAATTTGCCACCGGACCGGTACGGCCTGGTTGCCGTTGATCACACCCTACGCCCATACCGGCATCGCGGCAGGTTCGTGCAACTCCTGCCACGTGGTCAGCTTCCCGGGCATGACTTACAAACCGGCCAACCACATGCCGACGACGGCCAGTTGTGACGCCTGCCACACCAAGACGACCTGGGCCACTGTCACCAGCTTCAATCACATCGGTGCCACCGCTTGCCAGACCTGTCATGACTCGCGCTATGTCGGCATTGTTGCCAAGCCAAGCAACCACATTCCGACGACCCTGGCCGGGATGCCTGGCAACGAGTGCTCGAATTGCCACAAGAACACGACCTCATTTGGCACGGCCACCATGAATCACGGGGCCGCTGCTCCAACCGGTCTGATTTGTAAAACCTGCCATCTTAGTGGTACAACCTTCCTTGGAGGTATGGACAAGAAATCCATGACGCACGAAAGCAAAACAACAAAAGCGACGGATTGTTCATTCTCGGGGTGCCATAAGCCTTTGGGCTCAAAGGGCAAGCTCTTTACAGGTTGGGACTAATATTGGAAGCGCAAATGGGCGGGCAAATTTTTAGGGGTAGGGTGGGTTTGTTTGGGCTGGTAAAACTGGTCCGTTTGATTCTGGCTCTGTCGCTTCTGGCGAGCGTCAATGCCTTTGCGGCGGTGATCGATACCATCGATATCGCCCGGGTTGGTGATCAGGCCGAGGTGACCATCAGGTTCACCACGGAGATCCAGTACACCCGGCATACGCCGGACGATCAGGGCAAGTTCCTGCGTATTTTCTTTCGGGTGACCAAGCCGGGTTTCTCCGAAAGCGAAGTCATGCAGGAAATTCGCAAATCGCCGAAAAGTGACCTGATCCCGCCGTTTACCCTGGCTTATCCGGAACTGGTCAACGGCATGCTGGTGACCTTTGCCAAAACGACACAATTTGTCCTGCGCCCGGGTGACGACAGTCGCAGTATCGTCA
Organism: Azonexus sp.; assembly: GCA_049294655.1. Lineage (GTDB taxonomy): Bacteria > Pseudomonadota > Gammaproteobacteria > Burkholderiales > Rhodocyclaceae > Azonexus. Next base: position 112,569 of record JBAQDI010000003.1, on the reverse strand, counting down.
TCATGGTGCCGCTTGCCGAAGACAAGAAGACGCCGCCGCCGGTGGTCGTGCCGCCCAAGGCTGAGCCGGTAGCCCCGGCCCCCGCCGTCAAGGGCAAGGGTGGCGCCGCGATTGCCGCCCCGGCGGTCGTTGCAGCACCGCCTGTCGCTGCAGTTACCGCCGATGCGCCGGCTACTGCGCAGACGCCGGATGCCGAAAAGCCGGCTGCCGCCCCGGTGCTCTCATCGGAAAAGGTTGAAGAAATGGCCCATGCCTTCCTGCTCGATGGACAGGAAGCCTTTGCGCAAGGTGATAACGTCAGGGCCATCAACCGCATGAATCGCATCCTGAGTCTGCCAGCCAATACGCGGACCATGGAAGCTCAGGCCCTGATTGGCGAGGCGCGCGAGAAAAATGGCGAAATCGCCAAGGCCAAAGCTGAATACGATCTGTATATGAAGCTCTATCCGAATTCGGCCGATGCGCCGCGGATCAAGCAACGTCTGGCCGCGCTGCCGGCCGAGGATGCCGTGCGGCGTCAGTCGGCCCGCGTCGTCAAGCGCGACGACCGGCCGGCTGAATGGACGATCACCGGCAATGTGTCGTCGTATTTCTTCAGTGGCCAGTCGAAGCAGGATTCGGCACGGATGAAGACCGATCAGGAGTCGCTGGTTTCCTCGCTCGGCTTCAATGCCCGTCTGCGTGACTCGGTGACCGACACGCGCTTTGTTTTCCGCGATACCGACAGTCGCAATTTCCTGCAGTCGAGCCGTAATTACAATCGCATCTATTCGGCCTACGCCGAGCGCACGGATCGCGAAGTTGGCTATTTTGTTCGCGTCGGGCGCCAGAACCCGAATGGGGCCGGAGTACTGGAACGTTTTGACGGTATCACGGCCAGCTACAACCTGAATCAGGACTGGAAACTGGGTGCGGTATATGGTGATGCCGTGGAGTTCGGCTCACCCTTCAAAAAGAAGTTTTATGGTGGCAGCATCGAATTGGCGCCCCAGGTGTCCCGTCCGGGGGCCAGCCTCTATGCGGTTGAACAAACCATCGATGGTTACCTGAATCGGCGTGCCATCGGTTCCGAAGTGCGCTATTTCGACGGCCAGTTTACCGGCTACGGCATGCTCGACTACGACACCCTCTACAAGGGCGTCAATATCGGCATGGCCCAGGCCAATTACCTGGATCAGTCGGGCAACAATTACTTCATTTCCTACGACTACCGCAAGAGTCCGTCCTACAGCCTGACCAATGCGCTGGGTACGTCTACTTACTCGACGGTTTCAGAGCTGGTGAGCAATGTGGGTACGGCTCAGGCCCGGCAGCTGGTTTCCGATACCACGGCCTTGTCGACGATGTTTGCCGCTGGGGTGACCATTCCGGTCGGTGAGCGCTGGCAGTTCGGGGTCGATTACCGCGAGTCCGACATTTCCGGCACCAGCGCGACGATCCCGCTGGCCCAGATGTGCAAGGAACTCCAGGATAGCGTCAACCCGACCGACCCGCTGTGCGTCGATGGCCCGCGCGGGACCTTGCGCATTTCGGAAATGGGCATTTGCGTCGCCGACAGTTACGATCTGGTGAGCAAAACCTGTCTCGCCACGTCGGAGGCTTCCGGCAAGACGCAGATGTACTCAGGACAAGCCATCGCGACCAATCTGTTCGTGCCGAACGGGGTCGGTGTCGCCTATCTGGGTTATGTGGTTGGCCCGACCTATACCGGCCAGAATCTAGGCTTGAGCTACATCTATCCCTTCGTCGATAACTGGCGTCTGGAAAGCAATGCCCGCTATTACTCCCAGAAGAGCGACAGTGGTCAGGACCTGAGCCAGTTTTCGCCCAGCATGAAACTGATCCATCAGTGGGGTAGCAGCCTGTCTCTTGAGGGAGAGGTCGGCTATAGCGAATCAGAAACGACCGGTACGACGCAGAGCAAGAACCGGCGCGAATATCTCTACGTGGGGATCCGCTGGGACTATCGCTAGACCGGTTCCGCTTTCGTTTATCGCGGCCAGACAGAATGTCTGGCCGTGCCTTTTCAGTTCAGGTAGAAATCCATGTCAATTGTCTATATCGGTTTGGCGAGCGTGGCCCTGTCCCTTCTCGTGCTTTGGGGGCTGAGCCGTTTCTCCGGCAAGCCGGCCAGCAAGGTCGATGTTGCGGCAGCTCTGCGCGAGTTGCTGGTGGCCCGGGCCGAGGGCCGGATCGATCAGGAAGAGTTTGAACGCCAGCAGGCGCAGTTGCACGCTGCGGTACTCGAATCGCCGGTGGCCAGCTCCTTGCCCAAGCCTTATCTGTGGGGCGGCCTCGCCGTCGGAGCGCTCGTTCTGGTCGGCGCCTATGTCGCATTCTCGGGCAATGGTGCGGTAATGCCGAAGGCGGCGGAAGAGCAGTTCAAGATGCCACCGACTGAACAAAAGTCGCAGGCCAATTCCGGTGGCGACCTCAATACCGTCGTCAAGCGGCTGGCTGACAAGATGGTCGCCGACCCGAAAAACGGCGAGGGCTGGCTGCTGCTGGCCAAGACCTATGGCGAGTTGAGGAAATATCCCGAAGCCGCGGCCGCCTACGAAAAGGCGGCAGCCCTGGTGCCGGCCGATGCCACGATGCTGGCCGACTGGGCCGACGCACACGTGATGGCCAAGGGTGGCAAATGGGATGACGAGAGCCGTAAAATCGTCAAGCGGGCGCTGGCGAACGATGGCAAACACGTGAAATCGCTGGCTCTTTCCGGCAGCGAAGCCTTTGACCGGGCCGATTACAAGGGCGCCATCGAGTTCTGGAAGCGCATGAAAGCGGCGGTTGAGGCCGACTCGATGGATGCCAAGCTGGCCGATGCCAATATTGCCGAAGCGAATGCGATGCTTTCCGGCAAGAAGCCGGGGGCTGGCGAACCGGCCGTCGCGCCGGCAAAGAGCGCCGTCGTCGCTGGCGTGGTGACCCTGAGCCCGAAGCTCAAGGGCAAGGTGGCGGCTGACGATACCGTGTTTGTCGTGGCCAAGGCACCGGATGGCAGTGGTCCGCCACTCGCCGTCGGACGCTTCAAGGGCAACGACTTCCCGATCGAATTCCGTCTCGATGACAGCAATGCGGTGATTCCCGGGCGTTCGATTTCGCAATATCCAGAAGTCCTGGTTTCCGCCAAGATATCGAAATCGGGCAGTGCCGACGCGGCCAAGGGCGATCTGCTGGCCGCCCCGGTCAAGATCAAGCTGGGCAATACCACCGTCGCGATCGAACTGAATACGGAGCGCTGATCAGCAATTTGTCACGCCTGAGCGGTGACCATGAACGGGTTGAGAAGCGCTTTCTCAACCCGTTTTCATTGCCGGTTCAGTGTCAGCTCGGTTTCCTTGGCATTTCCTTGGTGCCTCGGCGCCTTGGCGGTGGATGTTGAGTACAGCCGCTCAGCTGTTTTTGACCAGCGCCTTGGCCGGTGCCCATTGCCGGCGGCTGACCGGCAGTTTTTCCGAGAGTCCGCGTAGCAAGGCCCAGCCATAGGCTTCAGCATCGTCGCCGGCCGCTTTCTCGAAACCGGCCAGTGCCGCTTTGGCAACCAGGACCGATCGATGCAGCCGGATGAAACGCTCGGCGAATTCGCTTTCAAGATGGGTCAGCGCTTCGTCGAGCAGGTATTCGCGCTCGCTGGTGCGCGCCGTCACGTATTTGAGGTCGGCCTTGAAATAGAGCACCTCGGCCACCGGAACCAGCAGCAGGCGGCCCCGTTCCTGGCAGGATAAATGGGTTCGTCCGCCCCCCCTGACCTCGCGGCCGATGTCGGCGAGCAGCGTTGGATTGGCCGGCTGGGCCTGCGGGACTTTCTGCAAGGCGGTGAGCAGGCGCTGGGCGCGCACCGGCTTGAGCAGGTAATCGATGGCGCTCAGGTCGAAGGCCTGAACCGCATAATTATCGAAAGCCGTCGTGAAAATGACCGCCGGCGGCGTTTCCAGGCTACCCAGATGCCCGGCCAGTTCGATCCCGTCCATGCCGGGCATGCGGATATCGGCGAGGATGACGTCAGCCGGGGACTGGCGCAGGAATTCAAGGGCGAGCAGACCATTGCCGGCTTCGCCGACAACTTCTGTCGCCAATTGACCGGCGATGTCGCCAAGCAGCGCGCGCAGACGTTCCCGGGCCAGAGGCTCGTCGTCAACAAGCAGTATCTTCAGGGGCTTTTCTATCGACATGGCAGGATGATCCGGACCTCGTAGCGCCTTTCGTCAGCATTGATCTCCAGGCGGGCTTCGAGATCGTAATATAGCGCCAGCCGTTCGCGGATGTTGGCCAGCGCAATATGGTTGCCAGCGGCATGAGTCACCGGACCAACGGTCGGGTTGCTGATGGTGATGCGCAATTCATCGCCGCGCTGCTCGATGCCGATGCGCACCGTGCCACCTTCCGGCGCCGGCTCGATGCCGTGGTACACGGCATTCTCGAGCAGTGGCTGCAGCATCAGTGGCGGAATGGGGAAATCCATCGGCACGCTGCCGACCACCCATTCAACCTGCAGACGCTCGCCCAGACGCAGGTGTTCAAGCTCGAGGTATTGCTTGCCGAGGGCGATTTCATCGGCCAGGCTGACCAGTGCGCCCGGGTCGCGCATGGCCGCCCGGAACAGTTCAGCCAGCGATTCCAGCGCGGCCTCGGCCTGCTGCGGTCGGGCGCGGATCAACGACAGCACGGCATTGAGCGAGTTGAACAGGAAATGCGGCCGGATGCGGGCGTTCAGCGCCGCCAGGCGCGCTTCGGTCTGGGCCGGCGAAAAGGCCCCGGCCCGCAGTTCGAAATAGATCAGCAGGATGGCCGTGGCGGCCAGTGTCAGCAAGGTGGCCCGGCCGAGGCTCGGGTTGTCGCTGACGGCGAGCGATTGGGCGTAATGAAACAGGGCCTGGACCAGCGTGCCACTGAGCAGCAGTACGAGCCCCTGGGCAAGGCGCACGGGCAGGCGCCACAGCAGGTTACGCAACAGCGCCAGGAGTCCGAGGATGATCAGCAGCAAGGGTTCGACGAAGGCCGCCATGTCGATGTAGATGGGCAGCCAGCCGCTCAGGTCGGGGCTTTGGGTCAGCGCGGCAAGGATGGCCAGGGCGTTGATGCCGAGCAGGGCACGCAGCATGACCCCGAAATTGCGCCAGTCGGGCAGGGGGTGTGTCGCGGGAAAGTGCCGTATACTTGTCATCTTCGATGCGGATTGTTATTCAATTCGTCGCCTAACTGCCCATTCTAGACCAGAGTCATGACTTCCAACGCCACGCAATACACCTGGGCCGGCCGTTTCTCCGAACCGGTTTCCGATCTCGTCAAACGCTATACCGCTTCCGTCGACTTCGACCAGCGCATGTGGCGTCAGGACATCCGCGGCTCGCTGGCGCACGCCCGCATGCTCGCCAAGCAGGGCATCATCGCCGCCGCCGACCTCGCCGACATCGAGCGCGGCATGGCCATCGTCACCGAGGAAATCGAATCGGGCAAGTTTGAATGGTCGCTCGACCTCGAAGACGTGCATCTGAATATTGAAAAGCGCCTCACCGCCCTCGTCGGCGATGCCGGCAAGCGCCTGCACACCGGCCGTTCGCGCAACGACCAGGTGGCGACCGACATCCGCCTCTACCTGCGTGACTCGATCGACGACATCCTGGTGCTGATCAAGGCCTTCCGCAGCGCCCTGGTGGATTTGGCCGAAAAAGAAGCGTCGACCGCCATGCCCGGCTTCACCCATTTGCAGGTCGCCCAGCCGGTCACCTTCGGCCACCACATGCTGGCCTATTTCGAAATGTTCGGCCGCGATGCCGAGCGCTACGCCGACTGCCGCAAGCGCGTCGCCCGCCTGCCGCTCGGCGCTGCCGCCCTGGCCGGCACGACCTACCCGATCGACCGCGAGTATGTCGCCGAACAGCTCGGCTTCGAAGGCGTCTGCGAAAACTCGCTGGATGCCGTGTCGGATCGCGACTTCGCCATCGAATTCACCGCCGCCTGCGCCCTGCTCATGATGCACATCAGCCGCCTGTCGGAAGAACTTGTGATGTGGATGAGTCCGCGCGTCGGCTTCATCCAGATCGCCGACCGCTTCTGCACCGGCTCCTCGATCATGCCGCAGAAGAAGAACCCGGACGTGCCGGAACTGGCGCGCGGCAAGACCGGCCGCGTCTATGGCCAGCTGATGTCGCTGCTGACCCTGATGAAGTCGCAGCCGCTGGCCTACAACAAGGACAACCAGGAAGATAAAGAGCCGCTGTTCGACGCTGTCGACACCGTCACCGACACGCTGCGCATCTTCGCCGACATGGCCGGCGGCATCACCGTGCGTGCCGAGAACATGCAGGCCGCGCTGACCCAGGGCTTCGCCACCGCCACCGACCTCGCCGACTACCTGGTCAAGAAGGGTCTGCCCTTCCGCGATGCGCACGAAGCCGTCGGCCACGCCGTCAAGGCCGCCGAACAGAAGGGCGTCGACCTGCCGCAACTGAGCCTGGAAGAACTGCGCGCCTTCTGCCCGCAGGTGGAAAACGACGTTTTTGCAGTGTTGACCGTCGAGGGCTCGCTCGCCTCACGCAACCATATCGGCGGCACCGCCCCGAACCAGGTCAGGGCCGCCATCGTTCGGGCCCGCACTCGTCTGGCCTGATTTTCCGAAACAACAAGAAAAGACCGTCGGCGCTTGCCGGTGGTCTTTTTTTGCGGCTAAAATATTAGCGATTAATTATATTGCGATGTGGCAAAGTCGGATCGCCACCCGAAAATTCAATTCCAAGGAAAACAGCATGTACGCCACCATTGTCGACAGCACCCCGCTCATCAAGGTCACCACCAGCAAGTACGAAGCCAGCTATGCCCTCGACGGCTCGCTGATGAACCCGCTGGAAGCCTTCTACGCCTCGCTCGCCGCCTGCGCCGCCGTCTACGCCAAGAAGGCCTGCAAGGGGTTGGGTATCTCTGCCGCCGGCATTGAAATCAACTGCAAGCCCTTCGCCGGCCCGGGCGGCCCGCTGACCCTGGCCAAGTTCAAGACTGAAGTGCGCTTTCCACCCGCTTTCACGGCTGAACAGAAAGCTGCCGTGCTCGACAGCATCGTGCATTGCGCGGTCAAGGAAGTGGTTGCCGATGGCCCGAACATCGATTTCCAGGTCGCTGAAGTCTGAGAAGCTGCGAGGAGCTTGTCTCCTCCCGATGCGGCCAGTGTTGAGAACTACGGCTTATCCCGAGTCAATGACAACTTGTTGGTCGCATTAAGCAATCCCGCCTGAAGAAGTTCCTCTTCCAGTTTTGCGCGGATTTCAGGTATCTCTTCCTTCATGGCTCGCTGCCCCTGAACGGAACTGAGTTCAGCTTTCCAGACATTCTTGCGCATCGCCAGATCGCTGACCATGAAGCTCAGGGTGTACCCGGCAACCAGGTTTTCTGGCCGCACCCAAGCGGTCTTCTCGGGATCCACGCCTCTTACCCTGGATGCAGAGAAATAGAGCACATATCGTGCTCTGACAGACCGCACCTTGTTGATAACCGACTCAGTTGGATTGAGCGATTTCGTATCCTGCTTCACAACCCATGATTCAATCCCGTATTTTTCGAAAACATCCTGCATCTGATCAATCACGGGCTGGAAAAATCTTTCATGGACCTGGTCAGGAAAAAGATCTCCGTTGGCAACAATGACTACACGGTCTAGCGGCCTCACGAGAGAAGCCTCAGACTCGACCTTCATCAGCATGGGCCGTGGCGAAGAACAGCTGGGTAAAAGCAACACCAAGGCAAGAAGGGCGATCAGTCGCGACCAGGGATTCATTCTTTACGGCTCCAAATATTTGGATCAATTATACCGACGTGTAAACGCGGCAATTTGGATGCCAGATAGGCTATGACACCTATTTCACGCAATTTTATGACATTAAAAAAGCGGAACTCCGCAAGGATGATTCCGCTTTCGTGTGCGCAGCCCGAAATGGTTGCGCGGCGAAGGCCTACTCAGACCTTGGCAATGCCTTCCAGCAATTGCTGCAGTTCGCCGGTCTGGTACATTTCCTTGACGATGTCGCAACCGCCGACGAATTCGCCCTTGATGTAGAGCTGCGGAATGGTCGGCCAGTTGGCGTATTCCTTGACGCCGTTGCGGATTTCCTCGTCGGCCAGCACGTTGACCGTGACGAAATCCTCGACGCCGCAGGCCTTGAGGACCTGCACGACGGTGGCCGAAAAGCCGCACTGCGGGAAGCGGGCATCGCCCTTCATGTAGAGGACGACCGGGTTGGAAGTAACGGTTTCTTGAATGCGCTTTTGTACGTCGGACATGCTTGCTCCAGATTAAAGATGGGCGCCGCTGACGCGGTCGGTGCCGGCCAGATCGGGATGAGTGAACGCCCCTTTGAACCCGGCAGCGGCCAATAAGTTCCGGCTCGCTGCGCCCTGATCGTAACCGTGCTCGAACAGCAGCCAGCCGCCGGGCTTCAGATGGGCCGCCGCGCTGCCGATGATCTGCCGGATGCAGGCCAGACCGTTACCCCCTGGCTCCTGGTCGGTGAGCGCCATCTGCGGCTCGCAGGGCAGGCCGTTCAGTGCCAGGTGCGGATCTCCGTCGGCGATGTAGGGCGGGTTGGAAACGATCAGGTCGAAGCGTTCACCGGGCACCGGCTCGAACCAGCTGCCTTCCCGGAAATCGACCTTGGCGCCGAGGCGCCCGGCATTGTTGCGGGCAACGGAAAGCGCCCCGGCTGACAGGTCGACCGCGCAGAGCCGTGCCCCCGGACATTCCTGGGCCAGCGAGATGGCGACGATGCCGGAGCCGGTGCCCAGATCAAGGATGTGCGGGTGGTCGATGCCAGGCAGTTTTTGCAGCGCCAGTTCGATCAGTACTTCGGTTTCCGGGCGCGGGATCAATACGTCGGGCGAGACCTGGAAGACGCGGCCGCGAAACTCGGCTTCGCCGACCAGGTAGGCCAGCGGCTCACCCGCGGCGCGGCGTTCGACCCAGGCGGCGAACTCATCGTAAGCCGGTGTAATGACCGGCGTTTCCGGGCGCGCCAGCAGATCGGCATGCGTGCAGCCGGTGGCGTATTGCAGCAGCAGCCGGGCATCGAGCCGGTCGATCTTCTGCCGGGCTTCGGCCAGGGCTTCGCCAAGGGTCATTGCTGCTCGGCCAGTTCGGCCAGCAGGTCAGCCTGGTGTTCGGAGGCCAGCGCGCCAAGCAGTTCTTCCATGTCGCCGTCCATGATCGCGGCGATCTTGTACAAGGTCAGGTTGATGCGGTGGTCGGTGATCCGGCCCTGCGGGAAGTTGTAGGTGCGGATGCGCTCGGAACGGTCGCCGGAGCCAATCAGGCTCTTGCGCGTGCTCGAGATGTGGGCCTGCTGCGCGCGTACCTGGACGTCCTTGATGCGGGCTGCCAGCACCTTCATGGCCGAGGCCTTGTTGGCGTGCTGCGAGCGGCCGTCCTGGCATTCGGCGACGATGCCGGTCGGCAGGTGGGTGATGCGTACCGCCGAATCGGTCTTGTTGATGTGCTGGCCGCCGGCGCCGGAGGCGCGGAAAGTGTCGATGCGCAGGTCGGCCGGGTTGAGGTTCACATCCTCGACCTCGTCGACTTCCGGCATGATCGCCACGGTGCACGCCGAGGTGTGGATGCGCCCCTGGGTTTCGGTTTCCGGCACGCGCTGCACGCGGTGCCCGCCGGATTCGAATTTCAGGCGTGAATAGGCGCCCTGGCCGCCGATGCGGCAGATGATTTCGCGATAGCCGCCGAGTTCGGAATCGCTGGCCGAGAGCACCTCGACCTGCCAGCGCTGGCGCTCGGCAAAGCGCGAATACATGCGGAAAAGATCGCCGGCGAACAGCGCCGATTCGTCGCCGCCCGTGCCAGCGCGGATTTCCAGCAGCACGCTGCGCTCGTCGTTGGGGTCTTTCGGCAGCAGCAGCTTCTGCAATTCGATTTCGAGTTCGGGCAGGCGGGCCTTGGCGGCGGCGATCTCCTCTTCGGCGAAATCGCGCATTTCGGGGTCGTTGCGCATGGCCTCGGCTTCGGCGAGATCGTTTTCGGCCTGGCGGAAGGCGTTGAACTGGATGATGACCGGCTCCAGTTCGGCCCGTTCGCGCGACAGCTTGCGGAACTGGTCCATGTTGCTCGCAGTGCCCGGATCCGACAGCATGCGGTCGATTTCATCGAGGCGGTCGACCAGCAGGTCGAGTTTTTGACGGATGCTCGATTTCATTTGAAAAGACCGGCCTGCCTATTGGTTCAAGGGGTCGATATGGTACCCGAGATCGCCGCCGGTCGGCGACGGGCGGTGACGTGGGGCTAACAATGGTGATTGCCAGCAAGCCAATCCCCCAGCATAATTGCGCCACTTTGAAAAGCTACTGATGTTCAACTTCCCACACTCCGTCATTGCCCTGGCGGAATCCTTGGAGTTGCGTTGGGAAAACTATCGCGACAGCGGCGATTTCGACATGTTCGTCGAATTCACGCTGTCCCTGAATGGTTTGACCGAGCATCTCAATCGCCAGCATTTGCCGGGGCTGGTCCGCGCCTGTCAGGAACTCGAAAACACGGCGCTGAGCCTGTTTGCCGACAGTTCCATGCATCCGATCCCGCTCGATCAGGCGAATGGCATCGAGCGCAAGTTGAGCATCATCCTGGCCGAACTGCATCGCCACGAAACGCCGGCCATTCTTGCCCGGCGCGTCCTCGATTCCGGCGAGGAGGCCAGTGAAGATACCTGGAACCGGCCGCGCCGCGTCGTCATCGTCGCGCGGGCCGGCCATCCGTGGAGCGCTTCCCTATCCGAGCAACTGACTTTCTTCGGCTTCAATCCCGAGGATATTCGCTGGGGTGAGCAGCCCGAGTCCGAAGAGCCGCCACTCGCCATCGCCTTCATCCCCGATCAGGAGGGGCGGGCCTATCCGCCGAGCGCGGTGTCGGCGATCATGGCGTTGCGTACCCGTTTCCCGACCAGCTATTTCTATTGCCTGTCAGTGCCGTCCAATCTGCAGAGCATCGTGCTCCTGCAACGGGCCGGGGCCGATGCCTGTGTGCCGGTCGGCAACAAGGTCAGCGATGTCTTGTCGCGCATTCTCGATCTGGTCGAGACGCGCGAGCAGGACATGCATCGCGTGCTGATCGTCGAGGATTCGGCAACCGCCATTGCCCACATCCGGCGTTCGCTGTCCCAGCATGGCATCGACAGCCGGGCCATCAACGATCCGCGCATCCTGCTCGAAGCCGCGGCTGACTACCGTCCCGACGCCATCCTGATGGACATGTACATGCCCTTCTGTACCGGCGTCGAAGTGACCAGCGCGCTGCGCCAGATTCCCGAGTACCAGTCGTTGCCGGTGATCTACCTGTCGAGCGAGACGGATATCGTGCAGCAGGTCGAGGCGCTGCGTCTGGGCGGCGACCAGTTCCTGACCAAGCCGGTCAATCCGATCATCCTGGCTTCCGTCGTCAAGACCAAGATCGAGCGCTACCGCGAAATGCTCTATTCCGGCCAGCACGACAGCCTGACCGGTCTGCTCAACCACTCGACCTCGAAGGGCCAGATCGAGCGCATGCTGCAGACGGCTTCGCCGAATGGCAGCCTGATCGTCGCGATGATCGACATCGATCGTTTCAAGATGGTCAATGACACTTTCGGGCACCCGGTCGGTGACCAGGTCATCCGCAGCCTGGCCTGGCTGCTGCGCGGGCGCCTGCGCAATACCGACCTGATCGGCCGTTACGGTGGCGAGGAATTCATCCTGGCCCTGCCCGATGCCGATCTGGTGCGCGTCATCAGCCTGCTTGACCAGATCCGGGAAGATTTTGCCGCGCTGCCGCATGCCCATGCCCAGGGTACCCTGCGCGTCACTTTCAGTTGTGGCATCGCTGCCTTGCCGCACTACCCGACCGCTTCGGCGCTGATCGCCGCGGCCGATGAAGCGCTGCTCGACGCCAAGCGCAGCGGGCGCAATCGCCTGGTCATGGCACCCGCCACCACCCTGCTCGCCACCGGGCAGTAATCAGTCGCCGGAATGCAGATGAAACAGGCGGCAAGCGGCCGCCTGCAACTCGTCGCGTTCGCCTTCTTCGGCCAGGTTCAGGGCCTGGGTCGGGGCGTGCAGGAACTTGTTGGTCAGCCGGTGTGACAGGTGCTCGAGCACCTTTTCCGGCGTTTCGCCCTTGGCCAGCAGTTTGGCGGCATGTTCCATCTCGTGCCGGCGCATGCGCTCGGCCGAGTCACGCAGCGAGCGGATGACCGGCACCGTATCGCGGGCGGCGAGCCAGCCGAGGAAATCCTGAACGCGGGTGGCGATGATGTCTTCGGCTTCGACGACGGCCGCCTGGCGTGATTCCAGGCCACTTTCGACAACTTGCGCCAGATCGTCGACGGAGTAGAGAAACACGTCGTCGAGATTGCCGACTTCTTCCTCGATGTCGCGCGGTACGGCGAGGTCGATCATGAACATCGGCCGATGCCGGCGCGCCTTGATGGCCCGTTCGACCATGCCCAGGCCGATGATCGGCAGCGGGCTGGCGGTGCAGGAAACGACGATGTCGTGCTGGGCCATGTGCTCGCCGAGTTCGTCGAGGCGGATGGCTGTGCCGTTGAAGCGCTCGGCCAGTGCCCGGCCGCGTTCCATGGTGCGGTTGGCGATGGTCACCTGTTTCGGCTGGCGGGCGCAGAAATGCGCGGCACAGAGTTCGATCATCTCGCCGGCGCCGATGAACAGGATGCGCTGTTCGCTGACCGATTCAAAAATGCGTTCGGCGAGATGCACGCCGGCTGCCGCCATGGAGACGATATTGGCACCGATCGCCGTCGTGCTGCGCACTTCCTTGGCGACCGAGAAGGAGCGCTGGAAGAGCTTGTGCAGCTGCGTGCCGAGCGTGCCGCTCTCTTCAGCGACGCGCACGGCGTCCTTCATCTGACCGAGAATCTGCGGTTCGCCGATGACCATCGAATCGAGGCCGCTGGCGACGCGGAAGGCGTGCCGGATGGCGGCCGGCTGGTCATGGGTGTACAGGTAGGGGGCGATGTCGCTGCGGGCCACTTCGTGGTACTGGGCCAGCCAGTCGATGACGACGTCCGGCGATTCGGCCGAGCAGTAGATTTCGGTGCGGTTGCAGGTGGACAGGATCGCCACTTCCTTGACCGGCTGGTTGCGCGTCAGGTCAGTCAGGGCATGGTGCAGTTTTTCGGCATTGAACGCCACCCGCTCGCGGATGGCGAGTGGCGCGGAGTGATGGTTGATGCCTAGGGTAAAGATCACCGGTTTGGGCTGGAGTGCGCGAAAGGGGGAGCGATTATAACATCCGCCCCGGCCCTCCTTTAGCTGTTCTGCCTAGAACAGGAAGGCCTGTTTTTCCGGTTTGGCTGGTTGCTGGTCGGCCCCGAAGACGCGCATTTGCCGCGGCCGGAACCAGACCGCCTGGCCAACGGCCAGTTGCAGGGCCTCATGCCGTTCGCGTGACAGTTCGACTTCGACAAATTCACTGTTGTGCTGCAGTTCGACGCGGACCAGTGGGCCGATCGGGTGCACATGCAACACCATCGCCTGCAGGCCATCCGGCAACGGCTGGTGGGCGATTTCGATGTCGTGCGGTCGGACGAAGGCGGTCGTCTTGTCACTGTCGGCGTGGCGCTCGATCTCGGCATAGCCGTCCTGGACCCGGCTATGGAAGACATTGACGTTGCCGAGGAACTGATAGACGAAGGGCGAGGCCGGGTTGGAATAGACCTCGTCGGGTGAGCCGATCTGCTCGATCTTGCCGTGGTTCATGACGACGACGCGGTCGGCGACTTCCAGCGCCTCTTCCTGATCGTGCGTCACGAAGACGCTCGAAATGTGCATCTCGTCGTGCAGGCGCCGCAACCAGCGGCGCAGTTCCTTGCGCACCTTGGTGTCAAGCGCCCCGAAGGGTTCGTCGAGCAGCAGCACCTTGGGTTCGACAGCCAGCGCCCGGGCCAGTGCGATACGCTGGCGCTGGCCACCGGACAGTTGCGACGGATAGCGGTCAGCCAGCCAGTCGAGCTGGACGAGGCCGAGCAACTCCATGACCCGGCGCTTGATCTCGGTGTCGTTCGGCCGCTCCTTGCGCGGCTTGACGCGCAGGCCGAAGGCGACGTTCTCGAACACCGTCATGTGGCGGAACAAGGCGTAATGCTGGAAAACGAAGCCGACCTGGCGCTCGCGGACATGCAGGTGAGTCGCCTCGGCGCCGGAAAACAGCACTTCGCCCTGATCCGGGCTTTCCATGCCGGCGATGATTCGCAGCAGCGTCGTCTTGCCACAGCCGGACGGGCCGAGCAGGGCGACCAGTTCGCCGGTCGGGATGTCGAGGTTGATGTTGTCGAGCGCGACGAAATTGCCGAAGCGCTTGGAAATGTTGCGGATTTCGATGCTCATTGCGTTTTCTCGGGGGCCAGTACCGTATTCAGCATTTCGGTTTCCTTCTTCATGTTCCATTCGACGACCGTCTTGGCGACCAGCGTGACCAGGGCGAGCAGCGCCAGGATGGAAGCCGCCGCGAAGGCACCGATGGCGTTGTATTCGTTGTAGAGGATCTCGACATGCAGCGGCAGGGTGTTGGTTTCGCCGCGAATATGCCCGGAAACCACCGACACCGCGCCGAACTCGCCCATTGCCCGGGCATTTGACAGGATTACGCCATAGAGCAGGCCCCACTTGATGTTGGGCAGCGTGACGCGCCAGAACATCTGCCAGCCGGAGGCGCCGAGCGACACCGCAGCCTCTTCCTCTTCCTTGCCCTGCGCCTGCATCAGCGGAATCAGTTCGCGGGCGATGAAGGGGAAGGTGATGAACAGGGTCGCGATGATCATGCCGGGGATGGCGAAGATGATCCTGATTTCGTGTTCGGCCAACCACGGCCCGAAAGTGCCCTGGGCGCCAAACAGCAGGATGAAGACCAGACCGGCGACCACCGGGCTGACCGCGAAGGGCAGGTCGATCAGGGTGATCAGCAGGCTTTTGCCGCGGAACTCGAACTTGGCGATGGCCCAGGCCGCAGCGACACCGAAGGCGATATTGAAGGGCAGCACGGCCAGCGCAATACCGATGGTCAGGCCAATGGCCGAGCGCGTTTCCGGCTCTTTCAGGGCTTCGACGTAGACCGGTACGCCCTGGGCCAGGGCTTCGACGAAAACGGCGAGCAGCGGCAGACCGAGAAAAAAGAACAGGAAACAGAGACCGACGGCGAGCAGGGCGTAGCGCACCCAGGCTGCTTCGCGGGTAGCGATTTTGGTGCTCATGCCTGGTCTCCCGTGGCCCGGCCGGCGGCTGCTTCGAGCGGTTCGTTGTTCTTGTAGCGGTTGGCCGCCCACCATTGCAGGAAGTTGATGCCGAGCAGCAGGATGAAGGAAATGGCCAACATGACCACGGCCAGCGCCGTGGCGCCGAGCACATCGTACTGTTCGAGCTTGGAGATGATGAGCAGCGGGGTGATTTCCGAAATCAGCGGCAGGTTGCCGGCGATGAAGATCACCGAGCCGTACTCGCCGACGGCGCGCGAAAAAGCCATGGCAAAGCCGGTCAGCAGGGCCGGTGCAATGGCCGGGAAAATGACCCGCGAGAAGGTCTGCCAGCGCGAAGCGCCGAGCGAGGCAGCGGCTTCCTCGACATCGCTTTCGATGTCTTCGATGACCGGCTGCAGGGTGCGCACGACGAAGGGCAGGGTGATGAAGATCAGGGCAACGACGATGCCGGTCGGCGTATAGGCCACCTTGAAGCCGAGCGGCTCGAGGTAACGCCCGAGCCAGCCGTTGCCGGCGTAGAGCGTGGACAAGGTGATGCCGGCCACCGCCGTCGGCAGCGCAAAGGGCAGATCGACCAGGGCATCGACGAAGCGTTTGCCGGGGAAGGTGTAGCGCACCAGGATCCAGGCGACGATCAGGCCGAAAAAGGCATTGACCGCCGCCGCCAGCAGCGAGGTGCCAAAGGTCACCCGAAACGCGGCCAGCGAGCGTTCACTTAGCGCAATATCCATGATCTGCGAAAAGCCTAGTTCCGAGGCCTTGAGGATCATGCCGCCGAGCGGCAGCAGGATAAGCAGCGAGAGATAGACCAGCGTGTAGCCCAGCGCCAGGCCGAAGCCGGGCAACACGCGATGCGTTTTGGCAGTCATTTATTTCTGCACGTAAATCTGGTCGAAGCTGCCGCCGTCCTTGAAATGGGTCGTGAAGGCCTTGCTTGCCCCGCCGAACACTTCGTCGACGGTGAAGGTTTTCACGGCCGGGAACTGCTCGGCGTATTTCTTGAGCAGGGCCGGGTCGCGCGGCCGCAGGTAGTTCTGCGCCGCATTTTCCTGGCCTTCCTTCGACCACAGGTAGTCGAGATAGGCCTGCGCCTGCTGGCGGGTGCCCTTCTTGTCCACCACCTTGTCGACGATGGCGACCGGGAACTCGGTCTGCAGCGTCAGGCTGGGATAAACGACTTCAAAGCCACCCTTGCCGAATTCGCGGGCGATCAGTTCGGCTTCCGATTCGAAGGTGACCAGCACGTCGCCCATCTGGCGCTGCATGAAGGTGGTCGTCGCGTCGCGTCCGCCAGCGGCGAACAGCGGGGCATTTTTCAGCAGTTTGCCGAGGAAGGCCTGGGCCGTCCTGTCGTTGCCGCCAGGTTGCCTGAGCGCCCAGGCCCAGGCCGAGAGGTAGGTGTTGCGGCCGTTGCCGGTGTTCTTCGGGTGCGGCACGATGACCTGCACGCCGGAGGCGGCGAGATCGCCCCAATCCTTGAAGGCCTTGGGATTGCCCTTGCGGACGATGAACACCATGGCCGAGGTATAGGGCGAGGCGTTGTTCGGGAATTTCTTCGTCCAGTCCTTGGCGACCAGACCCTTGTCAGCCAGGAACTCGATGTCGTTGGCCTGGTTCATGGTCACCACGTCGGCTTCCAGGCCATCGGCGACGGCGCGTACCTGCTTGCTGGAGCCGCCGTGCGACTGCTTGAGCTCGAGGTTTTCGCCGGTTTTCTGCTTCCAGTATTTCTGGAACAGCGGGTTGTAGTCCTTGAAGACATCGCGCGCCACATCGTAAGAGGCATTCAACAAGGCTGCGTCGGCCAGCGCGCCAGTGGCGACCAGGCCGAGCAGCAGGGCAGAAAGGGAGCGACGGAGTGGGATCATGGAGGGTACCTCGTTTGGCTGAGGCTTGAATTTAGTTGAAGGGGTTATAACTTCAAAGACGGATATAGAATTTGTTTATTTAAAATCTGCATATAAAAGCACGGATTGATCGTGGCAAATCGTTGCGCACCTGTTCGTGGGGCCGGCAAGCGGCTATCATTGGACATTCTTCACGCAGCCAAATTCAAGATGCGCGCCTCCCTGCCAGCCACACTTCTGCTTTCCCTCCTGCTTGCCGCCTGTGCCTCGACCAACAATACCGTTCCGGTCAAGCATCTTTCCCAGACGGGGACGCTCAAGGTGCATCCGGGCCTGCTCGGTCAGCCGGTGCCGGCCGAATTGCAGGATGCTCGGGCACCTGTTGCAGCGGAGCAGGATGAAGCACCGATCAAGATGGATCAGACCGGTCTGCGCACCCAGCGCAGCGTCTATTTCGAGCTCGACAGCGCGCTGGTCAAGGACGACCATCAGCCGGCCCTGCAGGCCCATGCGCATTACCTGGCGGCCCACCCGGAAGCGCGCGTGCGCATCGAAGGCAATGCCGACGAGCGCGGCTCTTCCGACTACAACGCCCGTCTTGGTCACAAGCGGGCGGAAAACGTCCGGCAGGCCATCCTCCGCCAGGGCGCTGCGGAAAAACAGGTGAGCATCAAGAGCCTCGGCAAATCCCGCCCCAAGCTCAAGGGCCACGACGAAGAATCCTGGGCCGAAAACCGCCGCGCCGACGTGGTGTATGAGAAGGAAGACTAGTCGGTAGTGGTTAGTTATTAGTTTTTAGCGAATATCAGAGGGCGCCGCGGCGCCCTCAAATTTTTGCTAACAGCTAGCGACTAACGACTAGCAACTAACAGCTAACAGCTAGCCTCATAAGAGGCCAACGTCACTCCGGCATGCAGCAGGGCTTCGCGCAGGGCTTTGATGTCTGTTTTGCTGCAGGTGCTGCTGTTGTGCGGGTGGTGCAGGTAGGTCTCAACCTTGTTCAGCGTGATCTTGAAGCGGGCACCGTGTGTCGGTTCGATTTCGGCGCCAAGATGACTCAGCAGCGATTCGATTTCGCGCCAGTGGATGTTGCCGCTCGGCGGATCTTGGAAAATGCTGCGCATCAGGTGGGCATGCTTGTGGCTCATGGCAATACTCCCGGTCGTTCAGGCAATATCATTCTATGCCTGTGCGGGCGAGGCGTCAGGCCAGAATGATCCTGATCAGGGCGAGCAGCAGCAGGGTGTAGCCGGCCGCCACCAGGTCGTCGGCCATGACGCCGAAGCCGTTCTTGACGTGTTCGTCGAAATAGCGCGCCGGTTGCGGCTTGGTGATGTCGAAGAAGCGGAACAGCGCGAAGGCGCCGCCCTGCCACAGCAGGTCGGGCGGGGTCAGGAGCAGGACCAGCCAGAACGGGACGATTTCATCCCAGACGATGCTGCCGTGATCGGGTTCGCCGAGCGCCGTGCCGGTGACCTGGATGAACCAGATGCCAGCCAGATAAGCCGCAGTGAACAGGGAAAGCAGCTGGAAATCCGAGAAGTAGGGCCGGAAGAGCACGAAACTGAGCCACGCGAAGGCCGTACCTACCGTGCCTGGTGCCCATTTGGACAAGCCGCTGCCGCAGCCCAGGGCGAAGAAATGGGCCGGGTGGGCGAAGAGGAATTTAAGACTGGGCGGCTGGTTCAAAGTGATCGTATCCTTGCCGCGCAAAACTCACCGGCTGACCATCCGGGTCGAGTACCGTGACTTCGCCACCCGGCCCGGCGACCATTTCGCCGATATTCCACAGCGGCAGTTCGAGGCGCGCGGCAATCCGGATAATGTCCTGGCTGACGATGCCGGGCGCGGTAAAGCACAGTTCGTAATCGTCGCCGCCGGTCAGCAGGCATTCCATCGCCAGGCGGCGCAGCTCGGCGTTGTAGGTCTCGCCCTTGGGCAGGTAGGGCAGTTGCACGAGTTTGACGGCGGCGGCGCAGTGCGAGCGTTCGGCGATGTGGCCGAGATCGGCGAGCAGGCCGTCGGAAACGTCGATGGCAGCGGAGGCGATGCCGAGCAGCGCCTGACCGAGCGCGACGCGCGGCCGGGGTTTTTCCAGGGCGGCGATGCACAGGCGTGGCCAGGGTTCGGGCAGGGTGATCTTGCCCTGCAACTGGGCCAGGCCCAGGCTGGCCAGACCAGGGCGGCCGGAAACCCAGATCTGGTCGCCGACTTTGGCGCCGTTACGGCGCAGGGCCTGGCCGGGCTCGATTTCGCCGATGGCCGTGATGCACAGGTTGAGCGGCCCCTTGGTGGTATCGCCACCGATGACATCGACGCCGTATTCCTTTGCGCAGGCGAAAAAGCCTTCGGCGAACTGGGCGATCCAGGCTTCGTCTGCGCTGGGCAGGGCGCCGGCCAGCGTGACCCAGCGCGGCGTTGCTCCCATCGCGGCGAGGTCGGAGAGATTGACGGCAAGGGCCTTCCAGCCGAGATTTTTCGGATCGGTGTCAGGCAGGAAATGCGTGCCGGCGACCAGCATGTCGGTGGTCACGGCGAGCTGCTTGCCGGGCGCTGGCTGGAGCAGGGCGCAATCGTCGCCAGGGCCGAGCACGGCCGACGGGGTGGGCCGGGCGAAGTATTTGTCGATCAGCGCAAACTCGCCGGCCATTGTCGTCAGCGGGCCTTCTTGGCGGCGACTTCGTCCGGACGGATAACGGCAGCGACCTTGTCGAGCACGCCGTTAACGTACTTGTGGCCGTCGGTGCCGCCGAAGGCCTTGGTCAGCTCGATGGCTTCGTTGATGATGACGCGGTAGGGCGTTTCCGGGTGGTTGGCCAGTTCGAAGCTGCCGAGCATCAGGATGCAGGCTTCGACCGGCGACAGTTCCTTGAACGAACGGTCGATGTGGGCGCTGATCTGTTCGATCAGTTTTTCCTGCTGGCCGATGACGCCGCGCAGCGTGCCGACGAAGAATTCACGGTCGGCCTTGGCAAAGTCTTCCATTTCCGGGGCGTAGGCTTCGATGGCCGCCTCGTCGGCACCGCCGACGCGCCACTGGTAAAGGCCCTGCATGACCAGTTCGCGCGAACGGCGACGGGCCGATTTCGGCGGCGCCTTGGGTTCCGGCTCGTGGTTGATGTCGCTGGCGAAGGTGGTCATTTGGCAAGATCTTTCTGGAGGTTGGCCATCTCGACGGCGGCCTGGGCGCAATCGGCGCCCTTCGGTTGCATGCGGACTTCGGCCTGATTGTCGTCTTCGCAGGTCAGGATGCCGTTGGCGATGGGCACGCCGGTCTGCAACTGGACATCCATGATGGCGCGGCAGGAATCGTTGGAAACGACTTCGAAGTGATAGGTCTCGCCGCGAATGACTGCGCCGAGCGCGATCAGTGCGTTGTAACGGTCGCTCTGCGCCATGCTTTGCAGGACGAGCGGGATTTCCAGGGCGCCCGGCACGTTGGCGATGGCCATGTCGGCATCGGCCACGCCGAGACGCTTGAGCTCGTCGACGCAGGCCGAGAGGAGGCCTTCGCAGACCGGCAGGTTGAAGCGGCTCATCACGATGCCGATTTTCAGGCCGGCGCCGTTCAGGTTGTTGTCGTATTCGAAAATGTTGTCGAAGCGGGACATAAGGTTTAGAGCTCCGCGGGAGAGGTGACAAAACCGGTGACTTCGAGGCCGAAGCCGGTCATCGAGGGCATCTTGCGCGGGCTGGAGAGCAAGCGCATCTTGGAAACGCCGACATCGCGCAGGATCTGGGCGCCGATGCCGTAGGTCCGCGGATCCCATTTCTGCTGGCCGCGCGCCGGTTGGTTCTGGCCAGTCAGGCGGTTGAGCAGGGCTTCGCCGTCTTCCGGGCGGTGCATCAGGACGATGACGCCATGGCCGTTCTTGGCCAGCGCCGCCTGCGCTTCGTCGATCGAGAAGGATTGCTGCTTGCTGGCCGGGTCGAGGAAATCGAGTACCGACAGCGGTTCATGGACGCGGACCAGGGTGTCGCCACCGGCCGGGATGCTGCCCTTGACCAGCGCCAGGTGGGTCGCGCCGCTGGCGCGGTCGACATAGGCGTGCAGCGTGAACTCGCCATGCGCGGTGCTGATGGTCTTGCTGGTGACGCGCTCGACCAGGGTTTCGGAAGCCGCGCGGTAATGGATGAGGTCGGCGATGGTGCCGATCTTCAGGCCATGTTCTTTGGCGAATTCGATGAGTTCCGGCAGGCGGGCCATCGTGCCGTCGTCGTTCATGATTTCGCAGATCACCGAGGACGGCTCGAGACCGGCCATGCCGGCCAGGTCGCAGCCAGCTTCAGTATGCCCGGCGCGGACCAGCACGCCGCCCTCGCGGGCGGTGATCGGGAAGACGTGGCCGGGCTGGACGATGTCGTCGATGGTCGTGCTCTTGGCCACGGCGACCTGGATGGTGCGCGCCCGGTCAGCGGCCGAAATGCCGGTGGTGACGCCTTCGGCGGCTTCGATCGAAACCGTGAAGGCGGTGCCGTACTGGGTCTTGTTGTTGGTCGCCATCTGGACCAGGCCGAGCTTCTTGCAGCGCGCTTCGGTGAGCGTCAGGCAGACCAGGCCGCGGCCGTGTTTGGCCATGAAATTGATCGCTTCCGGCGTGATGTGTTCGGCGGCCATGACGAGGTCGCCTTCGTTTTCGCGGTCTTCTTCATCGACCAGGATGACCATGCGGCCAGCCTTCAGTTCGGCAACGATTTCGGCAGTCGTGGCAATGGCGGGATGGGGGGGCATGTGATTCCGGAAACGGCAAAAAGGGGGACGTTATTTTCGCAGAAACAGGCCGTCCGCACATGACTTTAGCGAGCGGCCGCGCCCGCCGCCCGTGGCGGCGATTCAGGGTTGATAGGCCTCGACCTGGATGCTCAGCCGGACTTCGTCGCCGATGAAGGGAATGCCGTTGTGCAAGCCGAATTCGGAGCGGCGCAGCACGCCCTGGGCGTCACCGCCGCAACCGCGTTTGCGCAGCGCCAGGTTGAGGCCGCATTTGAAGCGGGTGATCTCCAGGCGCATCGGCCGGCTTTCGCCGAGCAGGGTCAGGGTGCCTTCGACGGCGACCGGGCGCTGCTCGTTGAAAACGAAGGACTGGCTGCGAAACAGGATGTGCGGGAAGTTTTGCGCATTGAACCAGGCGTCGCCGCGCAATACCTCGTCGCGCAACTCGAAGCCGGTGTCGAGCGAGGCGGTTTCGATGCTGATGTCGATGCTGCCGCTGCGCGCCGCCTCGTCGAACTGAACCGCGCCCGAACTGCGGTTGAAACGGCCGTGCTGGGTCGAGAAGCCGAGATGGTCGATGGCAAAGTAGGCGTAGGTGTGGCTCGGGTCGATGACGTAGTCGGCGGCCAGGGCCGGACAGGCCAGGCAGGCGAGCAATGCGGCGAGCAGGATTTTGGCGGGCACGGTTGGGACTCCGGTGAGCGGTGGCGATTGGACGCTTCTGCTCTTCTGACCAAAAGCCCGGCCGGACGTTCCGGAATCGGGGCACAATATCGCTCCGTCCGACTTCCATCCGGCATCGACCGCATGCGCCACGCCCTGCTTTTCTCGGTTTTCGTCATCGCTTCCTGCGGCCTGGCCTATGAGCTGATCGCCGGCGCGCTGGCGTCCTACCTGCTCGGCGATTCGGTGACCCAGTTTTCGACGGTGATCGGCACCTACCTGTTTGCCATGGGCGCCGGGTCGTGGCTGTCGAAATACATCACGCGCGACCTGATCGGCCGCTTCATCCAGATCGAGCTCATGGTCGGCCTGCTTGGCGGTTTTTCGGCGATCGGTCTGTTCCTGGTGTTTACCTGGCTGGCGGCGCCCTTCAAGCTGGTGCTCTACCTCGCGGTGTTCGGGGTTGGCGTCCTGGTCGGCCTGGAAATCCCGCTGGTCATGCGCATCCTGAAGCGCGACCTGGATTTCAAGGATCTCGTGTCGCAAGTGCTGACTTTCGACTATCTCGGTGCCCTGGCCGTATCCATCCTGTTTCCGCTGGTTCTCGCGCCACAACTGGGCATGGTGCGCACCGGCCTGCTTTTTGGCCTGCTCAATGTCGCCGTGGCGCTGTGGGCACTGCACCTGTTTCGCGAGCAGCTGCCCGGCCGGCGCTGGCTGGCGCTGCAGGCGTGGTCAGTGTGCGGCCTGCTGCTTGCCGGCTTTGCCGGGGCCGGCCAACTGACGACACTGGCCGAAGCGCATCTCTACGCCGACGAAATCATCTACGCCGAAACGACGCCCTACCAGCGCATCGTCGTGACGCGCTGGCATGATGATCTGCGGCTTTTCCTCAACAACAACCTGCAATTCTCCTCGCACGACGAATACCGTTACCACGAGGCGCTGGTCCATCCCGGCCTGTCCAGCCTGCCCGGGGCGAAGCGCGTGCTGGTGCTGGGCGGCGGCGACGGGTTGGCGGTGCGCGAAATCCTCAAGTATCCGAATATCGAGAAAGTGACCCTGGTCGATCTTGATCCGGCGATGACCCGCTTGTTCTCGAGCGCCCCGCAACTGGTGGCGCTCAACCAGGGGGCGCTGGGTTCGCCACGGCTGACGGTGATCAATGCCGATGCGGCGCAATGGCTGGAGGAGAGTCAGGATTATTTCGATTTCATCGTCGTCGATTTCCCCGACCCGGCCAATTTCGCCATCGGCAAGCTCTACACCTCGGCCTTCTATCGGCTGCTCGAGAAACGCCTGTCGGCGCGCGGCCTGCTTGTCGTCCAGTCGACCTCGCCGCTCTATGCCCGGCAGTCGTATTGGTGCGTCGTTGCAACACTCGAGGATGTCGGCCTGAAAACGGCGCCCTATCACGCGTTGGTGCCGTCGTTTGGTGAGTGGGGCTACATCATCGCCGGCCGCCAGGATTTTTCACCCGGCCCGGCTACGCCGCCGCAGGCCCGCTTTCTGACCGCCGAAATGCTGCCCGACCTGTTCCGTTTTCCGGCCGACATGGCGCGTCTGCCGGCCGAAGTGAATCGGCTGAACAATCAGGTGCTGGTGCGCTACTTCGAGGCCGAGTGGCGCAAGGTCATGCGCTGATGCGGTAGGCCTGCAGGTAAGCGATGATTTCGGCGGCCGGCAGCGGCCGGCTGTACAGGTAGCCTTGCAGGACGTCGCAGCCCAGCCGGGCCAGGAAATCGCGCTGGGCGACGGTCTCGACGCCTTCGGCGACGATTTCCAGGCCGAGATTGTGACCGAGGGCAACGGTCGCCGAGCAGATCGCCGCATCGTTCGGGTCGGTCTCGATATCCTTGACGAAGGAGCGGTCGAGCTTCAGGCGCTGGATCGGTAAATGCTTGAGGTAGGCGAGCGAGGAGTAACCGGTGCCGAAATCGTCGATGG
This sequence comes from Azonexus sp., assembly GCA_049294655.1. Lineage (GTDB taxonomy): Bacteria > Pseudomonadota > Gammaproteobacteria > Burkholderiales > Rhodocyclaceae > Azonexus. The sequence continues at coordinate 88,168 of JBAQDI010000003.1, read as the reverse complement.
CCATGACAATGCCGCGTTCGGCAAACTCGTGCAGGATGGAGCGCGTGAATTCCGGGTTCTGCATGGCCGTGCTCTCGGTGATCTCGAGCTCGATGTCGGCCGGCATCAGGTCATAGCAGGCGAGCGCGCCGAGGACGGTGAACGGCAGGCTTTCATGGCGCAACTGCTGGGCCGAGAGGTTGATGGCCAGCCGGACGTCGCTGATGCCGGCATCGCGGAAGACGCGCAGTTGCCGGCAGCTTTCCCAGAGGATCCAGTCGCCAAGCGGATGGATCAGGCCGGTTTCTTCGGCCAGCGCGATGAAGCGGTCCGGCGGGATGTTGCCGAGCTGAGGGTGCTGCCAGCGGGCCAGGGCTTCGAGGCCGCTGACGCGGCCGCTGCCGACCTGCACCTGCGGCTGGAAGTGCAGCGAAAACTGGCTGGCTTCCGGCGTAATCGCGGAGACCGCCTGGCGCAGCGCATTTTCCAGTTGCAGGCGCTCGCTGGCCGCCGCGTTCATGCTCGCCGTATAAAACTGGTAGTTGTTCCGGCCGGCCGCCTTGGCGTGGTACATCGCGGCATCGGCATTGCGCAGCAGGACATCGCAATCCTCGCCATCGTTCGGATAGATGCTGATGCCGATGCTCGGCGTGGCGTAGAGCACGTGTTCGCCGACGCGATAGCTGTCGGCCAGGTTGCGCTGCACCTTGCCGGCGACGCTGGCGGCAATCAGCGGGTTGTCGATGTCGGGCAGGACGACGATGAACTCGTCACCGCCCAGGCGGGCGACGATGTCGCTGGCCCGCACGCATTCCTGCAGGCGCTTGGCAACTTCCTTGAGCAGGCCATCGCCGACATGATGGCCGAGGGTGTCGTTGATGTTCTTGAAACGGTCGAGATCGATCAGCATCAGCGCCGCCTGGCGGCCATCGCGGCTGGCGCTCTTGAGCGCCCGGTCGAGCTGGGATTCGAAGGCCAGGCGGTTCGCTAACTGGGTCAGCGGGTCATGGTAGGCGAGATGCGCCAGGCGGTCGGCCGTTTCCTTGTGCTCTGTAATGTCGGTAAAGGTGGCGATGTAATTGATCACTTCGCCTGCCGTGCCTCGAATGATCGAGATGCTGGTCCATTTCGGAAAGACGCTGCCGTCCTTGCGCCGGTCCCACAATTCGCCCTGCCAGAAATCAGTCGTATCCAGCGCCAGCCACATGCTTTCGTAGGTGGCGGGTGTCGTGCGCCCCGACGCCAGCATCTTGGGCTGTCGGCCACGGGCTTCTTCCGGCGTATAGCCGGTCATTTCGGTGAAGGCCGGGTTGATGCTGATGATGCGATTGTCGCAGTCGGTAACCAGTACGGCTTCGTGGCTTTGCAGGAAGATGCGCAGCAGCGCGGCATTGCTCAGTTCGCTGCCTGAGCTGCCGTTTTGCCGGGGAATGCCGGACCTTCCTGTGAGCATGGGCTGTGCCGGTTTGCCTACACGTTGAATAGGAAATTCAGGACATCGCCATCTTTTACCACGTATTCCTTGCCTTCGGCGCGCATCTTGCCGGCTTCCTTGGCGCCCGCCTCGCCCTTGTAGGTGATGAAATCATCGAAGGCGATGGTCTGGGCACGGATGAAGCCGCGTTCGAAATCGGTGTGGATGACGCCGGCTGCCTGCGGTGCGGTGTCGCCCTGGTGGATGGTCCAGGCGCGCACTTCCTTGACGCCGGCCGTGAAGTAGGTGGCCAGGCCGAGCAGCTTGTAGCCGGCGTGGATCAGGCGATCAAGGCCGGGTTCTTCGAGGCCGAGGTCGGCCAGGAACATCTGCTTTTCCTCTTCTTCGAGATCGGCGATTTCGGCCTCAATGGCGGCGCAGACGGAAACGACTTCGGCCTTTTCGGTGGCGGCATGGGCGCGCACGGCATCGAGCAGCGGGTTGTTTTCAAAGCCGGTTTCGGCGACGTTGGCGACGTAAAGTACTGGCTTGGCGGTGATCAGGCAGAAGGGCTTCAACAGCGCCAGTTCTTCCTTGGAGAAGTCGAGGGCGCGGATCGCCTTGGCCTGGTCGAGCTGGGCAAAGCACTTTTCCAGCACGGCGACCAGGATCTTGGCCTCCTTGTCGCCGGAGCTGGCCGGGCGACGGTAGCGGTTGAGTGCCTTTTCGACGCTGGCCATGTCAGCCAGGGCCAGTTCGGTATCAATGACTTCAATGTCGCGCAGCGGATCGACGCCGCCGGAAACGTGGATCACGTTGTCGTCGGCAAAGCAGCGCACGACATGGACGACGGCATCGGTTTCGCGGATGTTGGCGAGGAACTGGTTGCCCAGGCCTTCACCCTTCGAGGCGCCAGCCACCAGGCCGGCGATATCGACGAATTCGACGATGGCGTACTGCATGCGCTGCGGCTTGACGATTTCAGCGAGCTGGCCCATGCGCTTGTCCGGCACTTCAACGATGCCGACATTCGGCTCGATGGTGCAGAAGGGATAGTTTTCCGCCGCGATGCCCGACTTGGTCAGGGCGTTGAAGAGGGTGGATTTGCCGACGTTGGGCAGGCCGACGATGCCGCATTTCAAAGACATGGGTTTTTCCTAAGGTTTTGCCAACTAAACGGCTTTGCCGTGCAACTGTTGTTGAGCGCCGGCAAAGTCGCCGGCGGCAAGTTTGGGCCAGGCCAGCAGGCTGCGGGCCAGGGCATGTTCGATCTCCGGCAGTTCATCCTGGCGTGGCTGGTGCAGGACAAAATCAACCACCTGCTGGGCCAGACCGAGCGTGCGCGGATGGCCGATGCCGAGGCGCAGACGCCAGAAATCCGGAGTGCCGAGCTTGGCCTGGATGTCTTTCAATCCGTTGTGGCCGCCGTTGCCGCCGCCCTGCTTGAGGCGGATGCCGCCCGGCGGCAGGTCGAGTTCGTCATGGATGACGAGAATCTCGTTGGCTGGAATCTTGTAGAAATTGGCCAGCGCGGCGACCGCCTGGCCGGAGCGGTTCATGAAGGTGGTCGGCTGCAGCAGCCAGGTTTCACCGGCGCGCGCCGCCTTGCCATAGAACTTGGCCTGCGGGGCGAGCGTTACCTTGAGCTTGTCGGCCAACTGGTCGACAAACCAGAAGCCGGCATTGTGCCGGGTGGCTTCATATTCCGGTCCGGGGTTGCCGAGACCGACGATCAGGCGAGGTGGATTCATGGCGGGCTATAAGTGCGAAAAAGCCGCCGGCGGCGAAAAGCCGGCGGCGGCCGAGACTGCGGGATGCGAGAAATTACTCGGCAGCAGCTTCGCCTTCGGCGGCTTCGGAAGAGCCACCCTTGCCAACGACGCCGACGACGACGTCGTCAGTAGCGTGGGCAACCAGCTTGACGCCGGCCGGCAGCTTGAGCTGGGACAGGTGAATGCTGTCGCCGATCTTCAGGGCAGCCAGGTCGACTTCGATGAAGCCGGGCAGGTCCTTGGCCAGACAGTGGACGTCCACTTCGGTGATGACGTGGTTGACCAGGCCGCCGTTGAGCTTGACGCCCGGGGCGATTTCGTCATTGATGAAATGCAGCGGCACCTTGATGTGCAGCTCGTGGTCGGCGTCAACGCGCTGGAAGTCGATGTGGTGAACCAGCGGCTTGTAGGCGTGCACCTGGTAATCGCGCAGCAGGACGGCTTCTTTCTTGCCATCGACGACGAGGCTGATGATCGAAGAATGGAAAGCTTCCTTCTTCAGCTTCAACAGCAGGTCGTTGTGGTCCACTTCGATGGCCTGGGCGGCAATGTTGCCACCGTAAACGATGCCCGGCACCTTGGATGCACGACGCAGGCGGCGGCTCGCACTCGTTCCCTGCAGCGTACGCGCTTGCGCGATAAGTTCAAAAGACATGGTGATACTCCAGTATTTTCCCGGTCCGCGACCAGAACGGGAAGGGTTTAAAAACAGTTGCTGAGGATCGAGTTGCCTAGGAGCTAGAGCTGTTAGCTAGGTAACTCGATCCTCGATCCTAATAACTAATCAATAAACAGCGACGACACCGAATCATCGTTACTGATGCGGCGAATTGTTTCGGCCATGATTTCGGCGACGGACAGCTGGCGGATGCGCGGGGAGGCGGCGGCATCGTCGCGCAGCGGAATGGTGTCGGTAACAACCATCGCGTCGAGATCGGAAGTATTCAGGCGTTCGACGGCGGGGCCGGAGAGCACCGGGTGGGTACAGTAGGCAACGACCTTCTTGGCGCCATTGGCTTTCAGCGCGGTGGCGGCCTTGCACAGCGTGCCGGCGGTGTCGACCATGTCATCCATGATGATGCAGGTCCGGCCGTCAACTTCACCGATGATGTTCATCACTTCCGAAACATTGGCCTTCGGGCGGCGCTTGTCGATGATGGCCAGGTCGCATTCGAGGCGCTTGGCCAGCGAACGGGCGCGCACGACGCCGCCGTGGTCCGGCGAAACGACGAGCGGGTTTTCGTAATTCTGCTTGCGGATGTCGTCGAGCAGGATCGGCAGGGCGTAGATGTTATCGACCGGAATGTCGAAGAAGCCCTGGATCTGTTCGGCGTGCAGGTCCATGGTCAGCACGCGGTCGACGCCGGAGGCGACGAGCATGTTGGCGACCAGCTTGGCGGCGATTGGCACGCGCGACGAACGCGAGCGGCGATCCTGGCGGGCATAGCCGAAATACGGGATGGCGGCGGTGATGCGGCCGGCCGAGGCGCGTTTCAGCGAATCGACCATGACCAGCAATTCCATCAGGTTGTCGTTGGTCGGGGCGCAGGTCGATTGCAGCACGAAAATGTCGCGACCGCGCACATGCTCCTGCAGTTCGACGCTGATTTCGCCGTCGGAGAAGCGACCGACATTGGCGCGGCCAAGGTCGACGTTGAGCTGGGTTGCGACGTCAGCCGCCAGTTTGGGGTTGGCGTTGCCGGTGAAGACCATCAAGCTGTTGTAGGCCATATCAACATCCCTGGGGCTGGGCATGCCTGCGCAGTTTCGCCCGCCAAAATAGAAATCGGGCAGGCTTGCGACCTGCCCGAAGAAGACTGGCTGGGGAAGAAGGATTCGAACCTTCGAATGCCGGAATCAAAATCCGGTGCCTTGACCAACTTGGCGACTCCCCAGCGGGTTCGTGAGTACGGGTTCGCGTACAAACGAGGCGCGCATCTTAGCGGTCTCGCCGGAGAAAGACAAGTGTTTTTTACAATTCGGCGAGTGGGTGGGCGGCCAGCCCGTCGGCCAGCCAGCCGTTCATGTCGCCCGGCAGGCTGGCGAGAACGGACTCGGCGTCGGCGCGCCGGGTGAACTCGGCGAAAACGCAGGCGCCGGAGCCGGTCATCATGGCCTTCGGCGAAAATTGCCGCAGCCAGACGAGATGCCCGGCCACCGCCGGGAAGCTGCTGCAGGCGACAGCTTCCAGGTCGTTGTGGCCGTTACCGGGGCGCCAGTCGGCGGCGCACAGGGGCGGCGTGTCGCGGACCAGGGCGGGCGAGCCGAAGATCGCGGCGGTCGGCACATGCACCGGCGGGTGCAGCACCAGATAGCTGGCAGCCGGCAGGTCGACATCGGTGAACAGATCGCCGATGCCCTCGGCGAAGGTGTTGCGGCCATGGATGAAGACCGGGACATCGGCGCCCAGGCTCAGGCCGAGTTTTTCCAGCGCCGGGCGCGGCAGGCCGGTTTGCCAGAGATGGTTGAGCGCCAGCAGCACGGTGGCTGCATCGGAACTGCCGCCGCCCAGGCCGCCGCCCATCGGCAGCTGCTTGTCGAGATGTATGGTGGCGCCCTGGCGGCAGCCCGTGGCCTGCTGCAACAGGCGGGCGGCGCGCACCGTCAGATCGCTGTCCGGCGGCACGCCGGGGATCGGCGTGGCGAGCCGGATCTGCCCGTCCTGGCGGGCTTCGAAACGCAGTGTGTCGGCGCGGTCGATAAAGCGGAAGACGGTCTGCAACAGGTGGTAGCCATCCGGCCGGCGGCCGACGACGTGCAAAAACAGATTGAGCTTGGCCGGGGCCGGCCAGGCACTTTGCCAGGTCAGGGCGTTCACGGTGCGTCTCTCCATTCCTCGATGCGCAGGCGCAGTTCGATGTCCGGCTCGCGGCTCAGGGTCAGGCGGGTCGGCAGGGCGTTGGCCGTCTCGTCAGCGTAGGCATATTCGATCTGCCAGCCGGCTTCGCGAAAGCGGCCGGGGCGGCCGCTCGCGTCGGGTTCGACCGACGTGTTGGGCTCGGCCCGGCCGAGCAGCCAGGCCGGCAGACGACTGACCGGCAAGGCCTGACCGGTGACTTCGGCGATCAGGGCATCGGGATCGCTTGATTCGTGTTGCCGGCCATCGGCCGTGCGCAGGCGCGACAGAGCCGGCGTGATCTCGATTTCGGCCATCCCGATACCGAGCGGATTGGCAATCAGCAGCCGATCCGCGCCATTTTTGTGTTCCCAGGACAGGCGGCCGCCCGAGCTTTGCGCGGCCTGCTCGGGGGGCGTGATGCGCAGGGCAAAACGGGCCTCCAGTGCGAAATCGCGAATCTGTTCGCGTCCCGCCGGCCGGGGCGCTGGCGCACTGACGCAGCCGGCCAGCAGCAGGCTGCCAGCAAACCAGGCGGCGCAACGAAAACAACTCAAGGCAGCAGCTTCTTGATGATGCTGCCGAGGACTTCATTTTCCGGGTGTTTCCTGGCCGCTTCCGTGAGCAGCTGGCGGGCTTCGTCCTGGCGCTCGAGTTTCCACAGGACTTCGCCGAGGTGGGCAGCGATTTCCGGATCGGCCTGGATGCCATAGGCGCGTTCCAGGGTTTTCAGGGATTCGGCCAGGCGGCCCTGGCGGAAAAACACCCAGCCCAGGCTGTCCATGATGTAGGGGTCTTCGGGGGCCTGCTGCACGGCCTTGGCGATCAGGCGTTCGGCTTCGCCGAGATGGATGTTGCGGTCGGCCCACGAGTAGCCGAGGGCGTTCAGTGCCTGCGGGTGGTCAGGCTTCAGGCTGAGCAGGTGCTTCAGGCGGCGTTCGAGCAGTTCGTGCTTGCCCTGGCGGTCGGCCAGCATGGCGATTTCGTAGAGCAGGTCGGTATTGTCCGGCTGCTTGAGCAGGGCGTTTTCGAGCAGGGCGAGGGCTTCCTGGCCGCGGCCGGCTTCGCGCAGCAGTTGGGCCTCGGCCAGCAGGAAACGGGTGGGATCGGGGCTGCCGGCCGCCGCCTTGTGCAGCAGTTCGCGGGCGGCCTCGATTTTTCCCTGTTGCGTCAGGATCTGGGCGGCACGGGAGTGCGCGGCGACGAACTGTTCGCCCGCCGTGACCTGGCGGTAGTGTTCAAGGGCGGCGTCTGGCCTGGCTTGCTCCTCATCGAGCTGGCCGAGGAAGAAATGGATCGCGTTCTTGTCGTGGAAATCGGTGTTCAACAGCTTTTCCAGTTGCTGCCGGCCCGTCGCCACATCGCCCTGCTGCAGGGCCAGCATGGCGACCGGATAGACGACCTCGGGGTTGTCCGGGTTTTCCTTGAGCAGGCGGTCAAAATGGGCCCGCGCTTCGGCGTACTGTTTTTCGCTGATCAGCAGGCGGGCCAGGGTCAGCCGCGCGTCGCCGGCGCCGGGCTGGCGGCTGACGAAGCCGGACAGTTTGTCGATCGCCGTGCTCGGAGAAGTCCGGGCCTGCAACTGGGCGCGGACCAGGGCGGCCGTTTCCCAGTCGGGGCGCAGTTCCAGCGTTTTCTCGATCTCGTTGAGGGCGCGCATGTTGTCGCCAGCCGTGGCGGCCGCCTGCGACATCGCGAAATGCGCTTCCGGCAAGCTGTCGTACGGGGTAGCCAGACGGTCGACGAGTTTCTGTACAGCTTTCTTGTCGTTGTGGCGGGCGAGCATGCGATTGAGTTGCAACAGGTTGCTGCCGATATTGGCGGGCTCCTGCTCGAGCAATGTCGCCAGTTGCGGCGCCAGGTCTTCGAGGCGGTTGGTCATGACCAGCAGCGAGGACTGGGCCTGCCGGGCCTTGGCCGAATCGGGCTCGAGTTCCAGCCAGAGCCGGGACAGTTCGAGCGCCACGTCGTACTGGCGCGCGAAGCTGGCGACTTCGGTGGCGCGGGCCAGGGCTTGCGGGTCGCGGGTCCTGATGGCCAGGTCGCTCCAGGCCTCGGTGCCGAGCTTGACGTTGCCGCGCTGCAGCGCAAACTCGCCAAGCAGGGCCTGGAATACGTTGCGTCCGAAGACATCCTCGACGGCGCTGGCGCTCATGGCCTGCGCCGAGGGGCGCTTGGCCGCCGGCTTGGCGGCGTTTTCGCCGGCCGCCAGACTGGGCGTGGCATGGGCCAGACCCAGGGTCAGCGCAAGGAGGACGGCGATCAACTTCGGTTGCATGGCGGGCTTTCGATCGAGGTTTGCGTATTGGAACGCATAAAATCCGGTAAGTTTGCGATGTTATTTGGCTTTTGCCGGGGGAACAAGGGATGCCGGAATTACCTGAAGTGGAAGTTTGCCGGCGTGGCCTGCAACCGGAGCTGGAGGGCGGGCTGATTGAAGGGGTCGTGATCCGGGCGCCGAAGCTGCGTCAGGTCATTCCGCCCGAGTTGGCCGAATTGTTGCCGGGCTGCCGGATGCTCGCCGTCCGGCGGCGCGGCAAGTATCTGCTGATCGACTGCCAGGGCGATGGCGTGCAGGGTAGCCTGATTATCCACCTCGGGATGTCCGGTCACCTGCGTTTCGTGGCGCACGACCTGCCGGTGGCCAAGCACGACCATTTCGAACTGGTCCTGGCCCGCCAGTCCCTGCGCCTGGCCGATCCCCGGCGCTTCGGCGTCGTCCTCTGGCAGCCCGGGCCGCCGGGCGAGGCGGAAAAGCATCCCTTGCTGGCCAGCCAGGGGATTGAGCCGCTTTCCGACGAGTTTACGGCCGATTGGCTTTACGCCGCGGCCAGTCGGCGCAGCGGGCCGATCAAGCCGCTGCTCATGGATAGCCACCTGGTGGTCGGGGTTGGCAATATCTACGCTTCGGAAAGCCTGTTCCGGGCCGGCATCTCGCCCTTGCGGGCGGCCAACCGGATCAGTCGGGCGCGTTACGAATTGCTTGTAGTGGCCATCCGCGCCACCCTATCGGCAGCCATCGCGGCCGGCGGCAGCAGCATTCGCGACTACGTGCATAGTGATGGCAGCAGCGGCTGGTTCCAGATTCAGGCGGCGGTCTACAATCGTGACGGCGCAGCCTGCGTGCGTTGCCAGGGTGTCGTCAAACAGGTTCGCCAGGCCGGGCGCAGCACCTATTATTGCCCGCTTTGCCAGCGCTGAAGGGCGCAGTGTCCTGGCATTTTTATGCTAAATTGAAACATTCGAAAGCATTGATGGTGCCCGATATGTCGCTAGCCAACCAGTTTGCTGCCTACACCGCCTGGCGGTCCCGTCTTTCTGTCTATATCGGCGAGTTCCAGAGCTGGTTGACGCACAATGAACTTTCCGATGGTCAGACCGATCTGCGGCTATCGCAATTGCTCGAGCGGCTGCGCGAGGATCGCCTGAACGTCGCCTTCGTCGCCGAGTTCTCGCGCGGCAAGTCGGAACTGATCAATGCCATCTTCTTTGCCGATTACGGCAATCGCATGCTGCCCTCTTCGGCCGGGCGGACGACGATGTGTCCGACCGAACTGCTGTTCGACGGCAACAAGCTGCCCTGCATCGAATTGCTGCCGATCCAGACGCGTGCCTCGAATTCCAGCGTCACCGAATACAAGGCATTTGCCGACGAATGGACGATGATCCGCCTCGATATCGACTCGCCGGAAGCCATGCAGGGGGCGCTGCAACATGTCAGCGAAACGACCCGGGTCAGCCCGGAAGAAGCCGGGCGGCTCGGCTTCGAGGTCGGCGAGGGTGACATCGAGCTGTACCGGGTGGGCGACGACGGCCTGGTCGAAATCCCGCGCTGGCGCCATGCCATCATCAATTTTCCGCATCCCTTGCTCAAGCAGGGGCTGGTCATTCTCGACACGCCGGGCCTCAACGCCATCGGTGCCGAACCCGAACTGACCCTGTCCCTGCTGCCCAACGCCCATGCCGTGCTGTTCATCCTGGCCGCCGACACCGGCGTCACGCAGTCCGACCTGGCGATCTGGAAGGAGCACATCTGCAGCGGCGGCACCACCAAGCGCGGGCGCATGGTCGTGCTCAACAAGATCGACGGGCAGTGGGATGAACTCAAAACGGCCGAGGAAATCGAGGCGGAAATCCAGAAACAGGTCGATACCAGTGCCAGTATTCTCGACCTGCCGGCCAGCCAGGTCTTCCCCGTTTCGGCCCAGAAGGGCTTGGTGGCGAAGATCAACGGTGACCAGGAATTGCTGGCGCGCAGCCGCCTGCCGCTGCTCGAGGCGGCCTTGTCCGATGAACTGATCCCGGCCAAGCGCGATATCGTCTGCGACAGCACCAACAGCGAGTTCGGCGACGTCAGCCGGCGTGTTCTGAGCCTGCTCGAAACCCGCCTGGCCGGCCTGCGCGAACAATTGAACGAATTGATCGAACTGCGTGGCAAGAACAAGGGTGTCGTCGAATACATGATGGGCAAGATCCGGGCCGAGAAGGACGAGTTCGATGCCGGCCTGCAGCGCTATTACGCCGTGCGCAGTGTTTTCTCGACCCTGACCAACAAGTTGTTCAGCCATCTCGGAATTGACGTCCTGCGCCAGCTCACCCATGAAACCCGCGAGACCATGCAGGAAGCGGCTTTCTCGAAGACCCTGTCGGAAGCCATGGGGCGGTTTTTTGGCCGCTCGCGCGAGGCCTTGAAGAAATCGAATGGCGAGATCAGTGAAATCATTGCCATGATGGAGGCCGTCAACAAGCGTTTTTCCATTGAGCACGGACTTAAGCTCGGTGCGCCGACGCCGTTCTCGCTGCTCCGTTACGAGAAGGAGCTGGACCGCCTGGAGGCCTGGTGCGACACGCATCTGAACACCATGGTGACGCTGCTTACCCACGACAAGAAGAACATCACACAGAAGTTCTTCGAAGAAGTCGCAGTGCAGGTCCGGCGCGCTTTCGAGCACGCCAACCGCGATGCCGAAAACTGGCTGCGGGCGATCATGGCCCCGATGGAAACCCAGGTGCGGGAACACCAGATCCAGTTGAAGCGTCGCCTGGAAAGCATCAAGCGCATTCACCAGGCCACCGATACGCTGGAAGACCGCATCGCCGAACTCGATGTCGTCGAGCAGAACCTGCTGCAGCAGACCGATGCCCTGGAAGACATCACGAGCAGCGTGCTCGAGATGCTGTTGCCACAGAACCAGTTGATCGGCGAGCGTTACGCGGCCTGACACCGGCTGGGGCGCAGGGCAATAAAAAACCCGCGAACTTCTCGCGGGTTTTTTATTGGTTGCCGAAAAGACTCAGGGGCGCTTGTTGCCGGTGAGCTTCTCGTACTTGACCCACAGCGTGTCTTCGTTTTCGACATGGTTCGGGTCCTTGGGGATGCAATCCACCGGGCAAACCTGAACGCATTGCGGCTCATCGTAGTGACCGACGCATTCGGTGCACTTGTTGGGATCGATGACATAGATTTCCTCGCCTTGGGAAATCGCTTCGTTCGGACATTCCGGTTCGCATACATCGCAATTGATGCATTCGTCGGTGATGAGCAGTGACATGGCCTTCTTCCTCTCTCAAAAAACTCAGGTTTTCGCCCGCAGGCGCTTTTCTACACAAGGTTGTACAAATTTGCTGATGTCGCCGCCCAGGCGCGCGATTTCGCGGACCATGGTGGCGGAAATGAACATGTATTGCTCGCCCGGCGTCAGGAATACGGTTTCGACCTCGGGATAGACACTGCGGTTCATGCCGGCCATCTGGAATTCGTATTCGAAGTCGGAGATGGCGCGCAGGCCGCGCACGATGACCTTGGCGCCGCACTCATGCACAAAGTTCATGAGCAGGGAGTTGAAACCGACGATTTCGACATTCGGGACGTCGGCCAGGACTTCCTGGGCCATCGCGACGCGCTCGGCCAGCGAAAAGCGCGGCTGTTTCGACGGGCTCTCGGCAATCGCCAGGATCAGGCGGTCGAACAGGCTCGCCGCCCGCCGCACGAGATCTTCGTGGCCGCGGGTGATCGGGTCGAACGTGCCCGGGTAGATGGCAATGCGATGGTTGAGTCTGGTCAAACGGCTTCCCGCTTCATCAAGTGAAAATGCACTTCGCCCGCCTTGCCGTGGCGCACTGTGCGCCACCCCCCCAAGGCTTCGATTTCATGTTCTGCTTCGACATAGAGTGCCGCATCTTCGTTCAGTACGCCGGGCAAAAGCGGCTCCAGGCGTGGAATCCAGCCTTTTTTGTAAGGTGGATCGAGGAAGACGAGGTCAAATTTCACTTTCGTCGAGGCCAAATATTGTAGCGCATCCCCGCGTCTGATCTCTAGCGTACTCTCGGCACCGATCAGCCGGGCGTTTTCGTGCAGGGCGGCAAGCACGCGCGGCGCCTGTTCGATCATCACCACTTTGGCGGCGCCGCGCGAGGCCGCCTCGAAGCCCAGGGCGCCGCTGCCGGCGAACAGATCGAGACAATGCCAGCCGTCGAGTTCCTGGCCCAACCAGTTGAACAGCGTTTCGCGCACGCGGTCCGGCGTCGGGCGCAGGCCTTCGCTATCCGGGAACTTGAGGACGCGGCGTCGCCACTGGCCGCCAATGATGCGGACGGAGTTCAATCGGCCGCCACCGTCACGGTAATCAGCCTGGCCGGTACGATGTGGCGGGCGAAAGCCTGTTTGACCTGTTCGGCCGTAACCGCCCGGACCCGCGCCTGGAACTGTTCCAGATAATCGAGCGGCAGGCCGTAGAAGCCGATCAGCGCAGTGTTGTCGAGCAGCTTCTTGTTGCTGTCGAGGCGCAGCGGGAAGCTGCCGGCCAGGTTGTCCTTGGCGGCGGCCAGTTCCTCTTCGCTCGGGCCGCTTTTCAGGAAGGCTTCGAGAATATTGCGGGCCAGTTTCGTCGCTTCCCTGGCCTGCGAACGCTTGGTCTGCAGACCGATCTGGAAGGGGCCGGCCTGGCGCAGCGGCGCGAAATGGCTATATACGCTGTAGGCGTAACCGCGCTGGTCGCGGATTTCCTTCATCAGGCGCGAGACGAAACCGCCGCCGCCCAGCGTGTAATTGCCGACGAGCAGCGGAAAGTAGTCCGGATTGCCGCGCTCGACGGCCGGCAAGCCGATATAGATGTGGGCCTGGCTGGCCGGATGGGCAATCTTGATCGCGCTGCCCTTGGTGGGGGCTTGCGGGGCGCTCGGTAAATCGGCCAGCGGGCCGGCCGGCAGGCCCTGGGCGAGGCTTTCGGCAATCGCTTCGGCTTCGTTGCGCGCAATGTTGCCGACCAGCGTGATGCTGGCATTGGCCGCGCCGTAATACTGGGCGTAGAAACCCTTGAGGTCGGCCGGTGTCAGGGTGGCGACGCTTGCCGGGGTCGCTTGCCGGCCGTACGGGTGCTGCGCATACATGGCGGCCCAGAAAGCCTGGCCGGCGATGCTTTCGGGGCGCGTCATGGCCTCCTTGAGGCTGGCCACGGTGCGTGCCTTTTCGCGCTCGAGGACGGCTTCGGCAAAACTCGGGGCGTGCAGCACCGAACGCAGGATGGCCAGCGCCGGTTCGCGTTTTTCCGGCATCGACAAGGTGCGCAGGTGAATGCTGGCGCGATCGGTGTCGGCCGCGCCACCGAGCTGGGCGCCAAGGTCGGCCAGTTGCTCGGCGATTGCCGTTTCGTCATGCGCGCCGGCGCCGAGGTCGAGGGTGCTGCGGGTCAGTGCGGCAAGGCCGGATTTGCCGGCCGGGTCGAACATCGAACCGGCGGCGAAATCGACCTGGACGTCGAGGATGGGCAGGCTCGGGCTGGCGACGAAATAGACCCGGGCGCCGGATGGCAATGTCCAGTGGTCGATGCCGACAGCGGCCAGCGCCAAGGGGCTGAGCAACATGGCAAGGAGGGCAAGCAGCAGTTTTTTCATGGTCATGTTTTCAGTGCCGGGTGGCGATGGCCGGGCGACGCGGCTTGCCATCGACGGCTTGCGGCTCGAGGATGCCGACGGTCAGCGTGTCGTCGGTGAAGTAGCGGCGGGCCGCGGCCTGGATGTCGGCGGCGCTGACCTGCTGCAGCTTTTCCAGCTGGCGGGCGAGCTTCTGATAGGGGATGCCGGCCGATTCGCTCTGGCCGATTTCCATGGCCTGGCCGAACATCGAGTCCTGCTTGTAGATCTGTCCGGCCAGCAACTGGGCGCGCGCCCGCTTCAGTTCATTCTCGCTGACGCCATCCTTCTGGACCAGCACGATCTCGGCGCGCAGCGCAGCTTCAAGATCGGCCACGGTTTTGCCTTCCGACGGGGTGCCCGAGAAATAGAACATGCCCGGGCCGCGGACGGATGACTCATAGTCGATGCCGATGTCGAGCGCGACCTGTGTTTCGCGCACCAGCTTTTTCTTGAAGCGGGCCGCATCGTGGCCGTCGAGCACGGCGGCCAGCATTTCCAGGGCGTAGGGGGCGCTGTCCCTTTCCACGTCGCGCAGCACCGGCGCCTTGTAGCCCATGATCAGGGCCGGCAGTTCGGCTGGTGCCTTGACCGTGATGCGCCGGCTGCCTTCCTGCAGCGGCTCGTTCTGCGTCTTGCGCACCGGCAGCGCGTGCCCGGCGAGTTCGCCGTAATACTTGGCGGCCAGTTCGAAAACGGCCGCGTGCTCGACATCGCCGCTGATCACGACATAGGCGTTGTTGGGCACGTACCAGGTGTCGTACCAGGCCCTGGCGTCGGCCGCAGTCATCGTTTCGAGATCGTTCATCCAGCCGATGACCGGCCGGCGGTAGGGGTGGGCCTGAAAGGCGACGGCGTTCATTTGCTCGAACAGCTTGGCTTCCGGCGCGTCGTCGGTGCGCATGCGGCGCTCTTCCATGACCACCTTGATTTCCTGGGCGAATTCCTCGGGCGTGACATTGAGGTGGCGCATGCGGTCGGCTTCGAGCTGCATGACGTCTTCCAGTTTTTCCTTGGGCACCTGCTGGAAATAGGCGGTGTAGTCGCGGCTGGTGAAGGCGTTGTCCTTGCCGCCGGCGGCGGCGACGCGCTTGTTGAACTCGCCCGGGCCGACGTCTGGCGTGCCCTTGAACATCATGTGCTCGAGGACGTGGGCGACGCCCGAGCTGCCATCGACCTCGTCGATGCTGCCGACCCGGTACCAGACCATCTGCACGGCGGTCGGCGCCCGGTGATCTTCCTTGACGATGATGCGCAGGCCGTTGGGCAGCGTCGTCTCATACGGATTGGCATGGGCCGCGGCGATCAGCCAGGGGGCGAGCAGGAAGGGAAGGAGTTGTTGCATTCGCATCGGGGGAAAGGGCTTTCCGTGAGGTCTTTCTGCTAAAATCCGGGCCTGTTTGTCATTGCTCCGGGCGGCATCTTAACGGCTTGCCGCCTGCCTGTCAGCCGGCTTGAGACCACTTCCCCCATGTTCAGTTTCCTGAAAAAATCCACTCCGGACAGCAAGCCCGCTGCGCCGGCCGAGGTCGCCGCCGCCCCCAGCTGGCGCGAACGCCTGTTCAAGGGGCTGGCCAAGACCCGCGCCCAGTGGGGGGGCAAGCTCAAATCCATCTTTTCGCGCGGCAAGGTCGACGACGAGCTGCTCGAAGAGCTGGAAAGCCTGTTGCTGACCAGCGACTGCGGCATCGAAGCGACCACTCACCTGCTCGACGAACTGAAAAAGGCCGCCAAGCGCGACAAGCTCGATACGCCGGAAGCCATCCAGAAGGCGCTGGCCGATGCCTTGCTCGAAACCCTGCTGCCGCTCGAGCAGCCGCTCGACGTGTCGACCCACAAGCCTTATGTGATCATGATCGCCGGTGTCAACGGGGCAGGTAAGACGACCTCGATCGGCAAACTGGCCAAGTATTTCCAGAACCAGGGCAAGAGCGTGCTGCTCGCCGCCGGCGACACCTTCCGCGCCGCCGCCCGCGAACAGCTCGAAACCTGGGGCGAGCGCAACAACGTCACGGTCATCGCCCAGGACAACGGCGACCCGGCGGCCGTCGTCTTCGACGCCATTTCCGCCGCCAAGGCGCGCGGCATCGATATCGTGCTGGCCGACACGGCCGGCCGCCTGCCGACCCAGCTGCACCTGATGGAAGAAATCGCCAAGGTGCGGCGCGTCATCCAGAAAATCGAACCGAGCGGCCCGCACGAAACCCTGCTCGTCCTCGACGCCAACATCGGCCAGAACGCGCTGCAACAGGTCAAGGCCTTCGACAAGGCGATCCACGTCACCGGCCTGGTCCTGACCAAGCTCGATGGCACGGCCAAGGGCGGCGTCGTCACGGCCATCGCCCGGCAATGCCCGAAGCCGATCCGCTTCATCGGCGTCGGCGAACAGATCGACGACCTCCGCCCGTTCTCGGCCAAGGACTTTGTTGATGCGCTGTTTGATTAGGATCGAGTTATTAGGATCGAGGATCGAGCAGCCAGGATCGAGTAAGCCCCAGCTCAAACCCCTAACATCTAATAGCTAACAGCTCAAAAAAATGATTCTTGCCAGCAATCTTGCCAAGCGTTATCCCGGCGGCTTCGAGGCTATCCGCGAGGTCAGCTTTGAAATTTCGGCCGGGCAGATGGCCTTGATCACCGGTCATTCGGGGGCCGGCAAGACGACGCTGGTCAAGTTGCTGGCTTCCATCGAACGGCCGACGGCCGGCAGTCTGGTGGTCAATGGCCAGAATCTGGCGGCCCTGCGCCGGAGTGCCATTCCCTATCTGCGGCGCAATTTCGGCCTGGTCTTCCAGGATCAGAAACTGCTGTTCGACCGCAGTGCCCTCGATAACGTGCTGCTGCCCCTGCAGATCGTCGGTCTGCCGCGCCGCGAGGCGATTCGCCGGGCCCAGGCAGCGCTCGACAAGGTCGGCCTGCTGGCGCGCGAAAAGGCCATGCCGATTGCCCTGTCCGGCGGCGAACAGCAACGCCTGGCGATCGCCCGCGCCGTGGTCAACCGGCCGACCATCCTGCTCGCCGACGAGCCGACCGGCAATCTCGATGCCCAGTCGGCGACCGAAATCCGGGCCATTTTCAGCGCCTTTCACCAGGTTGGCGTCACGGTGGTCGTCGCCACGCACGACCAGAACTGGATCGAGCATCAGGACGCCACGCTGCTCCACCTCGATCACGGGAGACTGCTATGAACGCCTGGTTCTCCCAACACCGTGCCGCCCTGGCTTCGGCTTTTCGCCGGCTGTGGTCGACGCCGCTCAATACCCTGCTGTCGCTGCTCGTCATCGGCATTGCGCTGACCCTGCCCGGTTTCGGTTACGTGCTGCTCGACAATCTGCGCGATCTCGGGCGCAACGCTTCCGGCGTGCAGCAGCTCAGCCTGTTCATGCAGCTTGAGGCGAGTAAGAAGGATGTCGGCGAAATCGAGAGCCGCCTGCAACGGGCGGCCAATGCCAAGTGGCATTTTGTGCCCAAGGAAGAGGCCCTGAAGCGCATGCAGACCAGCGAAGGCATGGCCGAGATCGTCGCCAGCCTGCCGCGCAACCCGCTGCCCGACGCCTTCGTCATCGAACCGGCCAATACCGAGCCCGAGGCGCTGGAAATCCTGCGCAAGGAAATTTCCAGCTGGCCCAAGGTTGCCCATGTCCAGCTCGATTCGGCCTGGATCAAGCGCTTCGATGCCTTCCTGAAACTCGGCAAGCTGGCCTTGACGATGTTGGCCGGCATCTTCGCGGCCGGCCTGGTTGCCGTGACTTTCAATACCATTCGCCTGCAGGTCATGGCCCAGGCTGCCGAAATCGAAGTGGCCCGGATGATCGGGGCGACCGATGCCTTCATCCGTCGTCCCTTCTACTATTTCGGGGCCTTGCAAGGGGCCTTGGGCGGCCTGCTCGCCGCCGCATTGGTGCTTGGTGCGCTGGGCCTGCTGGCCGGGCCGGTCGGTGAATTGGCCGCCCTCTATGGCGGCAGCTTCAGCCTGCGGGCGCCTGGCCTGCCGGCCATTGCGCTGCTCGCCGGGGTCGGTGCCTTCCTGGGCTGGCTCGGGGCGCAGCTTTCGGTCAGCCTGTCGCTCAGGAAGTTTGACTAAGCCAGCCTTCGCCCCAGGCGGTATCAGCCGCCGTGAATTTCTCTGCAGCCTGGGGGCGGCCGCACTGGCCGGCTGTACGCCGCCCGGCCCGCCCGCCCTGCCTCCCGGTGAAATTTTCGGCATGACGCATGCCCTCGGCCACCGGCTGCTGGCTGCTAATTTTCCGGCGCCGGAAGAGACCCGGAAAGCCGGTGTCCTGATCATCGGCGGTGGCGTGTCCGGTCTGGCTGCGGCGTGGAAACTGGCCCATCTGGGCATTGATGATTTTCAGGTGCTGGAGATGGAAAACGAGGCGGGCGGCAATTCGCGGGCCGGCCGCAGCCCCCTGGTGGCTTATCCGTGGGGCGCCCATTACCTGCCCTTGCCCAGCCGCGAAGCGAGCGATGTGCGCGAGTTGCTGGCTGAGCTCAATGTCCTGCAGGGCGACCCGGGTGCCGCCCAACCGACTTACGACGAACGCTACCTGTGCGCCACGCCGCAGGAACGGGTCTATCGCCATGGGCTGTGGGAAGAGGGGTTGTTGCCGCTGCGCGGCCTTGATGCAGCGGAGCGCGCCGAGCAGCAGCGTTTCCAGGAACACATGGCGACGCTGCGCCAGGCCCGGGGCCGCGATGGTCGGCGCCTGTTCGCCATCCCGATGGCGCTTTCCAGTCGCGATTCCGAATGGCGTGCGCTCGATCAACAGTCGTTCGGGCAGTGGCTGGATGACCATGGCTATCACGCGCCAACCCTGCACTGGCTGGCCAATTACGCCTGCCGCGACGACTACGGCTGCGATTATCGGCAAACCTCGGCCTGGGCCGGTTTGCATTACTTCGCCTGTCGCAGCGGCGAAGCCGCCAATGCCGCCAGCGATGCCGTGCTCACCGCGCCGGAAGGCAATGCCTGGCTGGTCCGCGGACTGGCGGCAAAGGCGGCCGGGCGGATCCAGACCGATGCCCTGGTCTGGCGCATCGCGGAAGGCAAGTCCGGCGTGACGGTCGATGCACTGGTTGCCGGTCGATGCATTCGTTATGCCGCCCGGCAACTGATCTGGGCGGCCCCGGCCTTTGTCCTGCCACGGGTCTGGCCGGCCATGCCGGGCGAACTCAGGGCGGCAGCGCTGGCCGCCGAATATGCGCCCTGGCTGACCGCCAACCTGCACCTCTCGGCCTTGCCGGAAGAGCGCCACGGGGCGCCGTCGGCTTGGGATAACGTGCTCTACGACAGCCCCGGCCTCGGCTATGTTGTGGCCACCCACCAGTTGATCCGGCGCCAGCCGGGCGGCACGGTGTTGACCTACTACCGGGCGCTGCATGAGCTGACGCCGCTCGCCGGTCGCCGCCTGCTGCTTGAGACGTCACGCGAAACCTGGGCCGCGGGCATTCTCGCCGAGCTGGAACGGGTGCATCCCGATATTCGCCGCCTGACGACGCGCCTCGACATTTTCCGCAACGCCCACGCCATGCGCCGGCCGACGCCGGGTAGCCTGTTCGATGGGCAGCGCGAAAAACTGGCCGCTTTTCATACGCCGCGTCTGCGCCTGGCCCATGCCGATCTTTCCGGTTTTTCGCTGTTTGAAGAGGCCATGTTCCGGGGCGTCCAGGCGGCCGGAGATGCCGCGCTGGGTCTCAGAACATCCAGCTAAGGCCAGCTTGACGGGGCGATCGTCCGGCATTTGTTTCGGCGCTTCCGATGGATCTTTTTTGAGCAGGCAAAAAGCCTGAGCCAGCCAAGTAAAACGCTTGGAGTGCAACTCCCTGTCATAGTAATATCGCATCAAAATTGCCGCCGGAACGCGGTGTTTTGGGAAAATAAGCACCTCATCAAGGGTGCAAGTCAGGGGAATACTTTCGATGCGTTATCAAACCATGCGTGGCCTGGGCCTCGTTTTACTGTTTTTCTATTCGGCGCTGGCTTCAGCTGCCAGCGTCAGCGTTGCCGGATTTGCCTTTGCCGGCGACTTCAAATCGGCCGCCGAGCGTTTCCCTTATACCTACAAGATTTTCAAGCGCCAGCAGGCGCAGGGCGCCAAAGCGGGCTTCTCCTTCCTGGTCAATGAGCGGATGCAGCCGATCAGCAACAAGGAATTCGAATTCCATCCGGCCGGCCAACTGGTCAACCTCAAGAACAGCGACCAGGCCTTGATGGCCGTGCTGATGCTGACCGGCGAAACCGTCTCGACGGAGTATTTCGGCACCTACTACAAGACTTTCGTGAATCTGCGCGGCGACGCCCTGATTTTCGATTACAAGAGCCAGACCATCGTGCGCAGCTACCCGGTCAGCGTCGTGCTGTTCGATGCGACGCCGGTGCAGCCCTCGGAAGAACGGATCAGCGGCTTTGTCGATGACCTGATCCGGCGCGAGGACGGGCGCGGTCTGGTGACCCAGTTTACGCGTCGCCTGGAAGCCGCCACCCTGCCCAAGGATGGCAACAAGACCGTGCAGGTACGCAAGAGCGTGGTCGCCCCGGAAGCCCTGGCGCTGATGCCGGAAGCCCTGCGCAAGAACCCGGCCGCCGTCGAAGCCATGGTCAGCGACTCCTTCGCCTCCATCCTGTCGGCCAAGACCGGCATCTCGATGCTGCCGAGCGCCATCGGCCACGCCGTCGGCGGTGTGATGTCGATGCGCCTGGAAAACGGCGACGACTTCAAGCTCAAGCTTGGCGAAGGCGACTACCTGTTCGAGCTCAAGCTCAACAAGATGGCCAAGATCAAGACCTCCGAAAACAATATTGGCATCGGCTATGTCTACGGCGCCTACGCCAACGTGCATTTCTTCGAACCGGCCCTGAATACCGACTACCTGAGTTCGGATTTCAAGAATGGTGAAACGGCCGTCGTGCCCATCGACCAGATCGGCACCGACGACTTTTCGGCCTACCAGGACGCCATTCGCGGCCTGTTCCTGAAACTGGCGGACAACCTGCAGCAGCCGTCCGGCAAGTGGCTGACCACCGCTGCGTCCGCCAAGAATATTGAAGCGCAAGTTGAAGCATCCCGTGAAATCCTGAGGAAGACCAAATGAAGAAATTTATACTCGTACTCGCAGCCGCCCTGCTGCCAGTCTTTGCCCACGCCCAGATCGTCGTCGCCAAGGGCGTCGGGACGATCAGCTACAAGAGCGACCTGACGCCGCAGATCAAGGAACAGGCCTATGCCAAGGCACAGGTGGCCGCGGTCGAACGCTACTACGCCGAGAACGGCGAGTCGGAAAGCGAGAATTTCGAGGCTATCGAGGACAAGGTCGCGGCCAATCTCGACAAGTTCATCCTGAGCACGACGGTGATCAACGAGCAGGATCAGTCCAGCCTGCACAAGTACTCGGTCGCCGTTCGCGTCGAGCTCAATGTCGCCAAGCTGCGCAACACCCTGCGCAAGTCGAGCGCCGTCAAGCAGACCGCCAATGCCGAGAAGTCGCAACTGGTCTATATCTTTGCCGGTCGTGAAGCTTCCAGCGTGCGCGCCTACGACGCCCGCGTCGTGCAGCGCGCCGAAGTCACGGAAGAGGTCGATACCTCCTATTCGCGCTCGAATCGCGGCAAGGAAGGCGAGAAGGTCCGCGGCAACTCGGTGTCCACCTCGGCCAATCGCCAGACCAACGAAAGTGCCAGCGTCAAGGCCGGTGTCAAGATCGAAACGGGTGGCAGCACGACCCGCAAGGCCGACGATACGAGCTATCGCCTGCTGCCGATGAACAACACCAAGACCTCGATTACCAGTGTCTTCTCGCAAGGCGGCTTCAATGTTGCCGATCCCGAATTCGTGCTCGGCGACCAGGACCTCAAGGCGGTCAACAAGGACTTCTCGGCCGGCAATGACCTGGCCCCGTCCACCATGCGTGCCGTCGTGCAGTCCCTGCGCAAGGCCGGCATCCCCTACCTGGTGCTCGCCACGCTCGACGTCGGTGCCCCGGATCAGGATGCCGCCACCGGCCTGCAACGCGTCGCCGTCATCGTCACCGGTCGCGTGCTTGACCTGACCGGCAACCTGCCGCGTGAAGTCGCCTCGGTGCCGGCCGTGCAGTATTTCGGTATCGGTCCGGACAATGCCACGGCCATGAACAAGGGCCTCAAGGAAGCCGCCCTGGCGGCCGCCCGCGAAGTGGTCAGCCGGATGAATGTCGAAGGTGTTCGCTAAGAACACTGACCGGCCATAATTCTTTGGACATGAACGCCTGCTTTGCCGACGAAGCGGGCGTTCAACTCGATGAAGTCGGAATGGAGAATTTACGATGAAAAAGAATTTCCTCGTCGCCGCGCTCAGCCTGACCATTGCCACCGCTTCCAGCGTGGCTTACGCCCAGTTCGGTGGTTTGACCAATGCCCTGGGCGGCGGCAGCAGTGCCGGCAGCGCCGTCACGGCTGAAAGCCTGGTCAGCAGCTATGTCGGTGGCACCAAAAATGTCATGACCGCCGACATCTACATGCTCAATGCGCTGGGTCTCAAGGAACAGGCCGCCAAGGAAGAACTGGCGATGAAGAACCTGACCGAAGGTTCGACCTCGGCCGGTCTGGAAGATGCCGCCAAGGTGCAGACCGAAAGCAGCAAGGCCCTGGAAGAAAAGATGAGCGGCAAGAAGGTGACCATGGATGCCGAGGGCAAGAAGAATTACACCCTCGGTCTGGCCAGCCTGGCCAAGGGCGTCAAGAGCTACATGGGGATGTCGGGCGACGTCAAGAATTTCCGTCCGGGCCTGGGTTCGATCGGCGGCGCTGGTCAGGCGGCGCTCTATGTCGTCAAGTCCCTGCCGGATTCGACGACCAACCTGCTGGGCACCCTGAAGAAGGCTGTCGCTTTCGCCCGCGAGAACAAGGTTGAAGTGCCGGCCGAAGCAACCAGCCTGCTCTGATCCGATCTGTCTTGACTGACCCACAGGGGCCGGGGAGTTTTGCTCTTCCGGCCTCTTTTTCTGGACGAAAATATAATGCGTAAAATTTTATTGTCGGCGCTCGTCGCCTGTGCTGTCGCCGGTTGCGGTGACAAGGCGCCCGAGCCGGTCAAGGAAGTCGTTGCCCCGCCCCCCATGCCGGCTCCGGCCCCGGTGGCGCCTGCCGCGGCGAGCAAACTGCCCGATGTTGGCCAGGTCGAGCAGGTGGCCGTGACGGCCAAGGGCAGTGGCATGACGCCGGGCGCGGCGATCAACGATGCGCTGAAGACGGCAATCACCCAGGTCAATGGCGTACAGGTCGAGGCCACTTCGGGCAGCCTCAGCATGTTCGCCCAGGCCACCGCCAGCCTCGACGTGCAAAGCGCCAAGGGCGTCGATAGCGCCAAGGCCAAGGCGACGGTGCAGGGTCAGGCGTTCGCCGACGAGATCATCTCGTCGTCGCGCGGTACCGTCTCTTCCTTCAAGGTTCTCAACATGACGCCGCCGGCCGATGGCAAGGGCCCGTACGTTGTCGATATCGAAGCCAAAATCGCCAAGTTCAAGGCGCCGGCCGATGCCGGCAAGATCAAGATCGTTGTTGCCCCGCTGCGTTCGAGCAAGCAAAGCTTCACCATCGGCGGCCGTCAGGTGCCGGCCCAGGAAGTGCTGTCGGTGATCCGCCAGCAGATCATCGACACCCTGTCGCAGACCGGTCGTTTTACCGTGCTTGATCGGCAGTTCGGCGGCGACATCGAGAATGAGCTGGAGATGATCGGGTCCGGTCAGGCGCGCTCCGACGATTTCGCCAAACTGGGTCAGGCCCTCAGTGCCGATCTGGTCTGGGTCGGCGTGGTCAACGAGTTGGCCTACAACCGGCACGTGCGCACCCTGCAAACCTCGGATCGCGATCTGGTCAGCTATTCAGGGGCCTGGTCGGTGTCGCAGCGGATGATCAACATGACGACGCGGCAGATTCTGCTGTCCAACACCCTGCAGGGGACGCCGCCGCCGATCGCGCCGACGACGCTGGGCGCGGCAGTTGATCCGGCGAGTATCCAGCGCCACATCCAGAACGATTTCGTCAAGAAGGCCAGCGAAGCGATCCTGCTGCGCACCTTCCCGATCTCGGTGGTTGAACGCACGGGTAACGACGTCATCCTCAGCCAGGGCGGTCAGGTCATGCGCGAGCGCGGTCGCTACCAGATCTATCTGCTCGGCAAGGAGCTCAAGGATCCGCAGACCGGCCTGTCGCTGGGCAATGTCGAAACCCTGTGCTGCGAAGTCGTGATCAACCGGGTGACGCCCAACCTGTCCTACGGCACGCTGGAGAACATCAAGACCGAGCTGAGCAATGTGCAGCCCGGCGCCCTGCAGGTGCGCGATGCGCTTGCCGAGACGCCGAAGAAGGTCGTGGCCGATGCTGCCGATGTCGCCAAGCCAGCCAAATCGGCCGGCAAGGGTGCTCCCCGCCGCGAAGGCGGCGAGGGCGGAGGTGCCAAGCCCAAGGACGGCGACTGGTAAAACCGCTTAGTCGAATTCAACGCCCCGTCCAACCTGGCCGGGGCGTTTTTCTTTTCAGTACAACAGAAAAGCGCGGCACTCCTCGCGCCACGCTGTCTCGTCGGCGCAACTGATGGCTTCAAGATCGGCCGGCCGGCTGTCAGGAGCATCGACCCACTCGCGGAGCAGCGGCGAGCCGTTGATCAGGTCGATGGCCAGGCGCTCGTGCTCGTATTCGTAGGCGAAATCGCGCCACAGCGGGTAATCCGGGTAAAGCCGGCGAATCGCCTTGAAGGCCAGGGCCTGAATGCGCCAGGGTTTGAAGGCGGCGTGATCGTAATATGGCCCCTCGCAGTGAATCTGGATGCCGTGGTTGAGCTGGCCGGCGTGCTTGTGGAAGGTCGGCTCGAACCAGATTTCGCGCAACTTGCAGCCAGTCAGCCAGTGTGGCGCGAAGGCCCTCATTTCGGCCAGAACGGCATGCGCATCGAGATCCGGCGCCCCGAACAGCTCGAGCGGCCGCGTCGTGCCGCGTCCTTCGGACAGCGTCGTGCCTTCGAGCATGACCGTGCCGGCGTAGGCGCGGGCCATCCACAGATTGGGGGCGTTCGGGCTGGGGTTGATCCAGGTTCGCTCGCCGAGTGGCCAGCCGTAGCCGGGGGCGGCCTCCGGTTGCCAGCCCTGCATTTCAATGACCTGGTAATCGACCGCGAGCTTGAGCCGGTCGATGAACCAAAGCCCGAGTTCGCCCATGCTCAGGCCGTGGCGCATCGGCATCGGCCCGGCGCCGACGAAGCTTTCCCAGCCGGGGCGCAGGCTCAGCCCTTCGACGGGGCGGCCGGCCGGGTTGGGGCGGTCGAGCACCCAGACCGTTTTGCCATGTTGCGCCGCCGCTTCCAGTACGTAACGCAGGGTCGTGATGAAGGTGTAGATGCGACAGCCGAGATCCTGCAGGTCGACGAGCAGGACATCGAAGGTATCGAGCATCGCCGCCGTCGGCCGGCGCACTTCGCCATACAGGCTGAAAACCGGGATGCCGAGTTGCGGGTCGAGAAAATCCGGCGACTCGACCATGTTGTCCTGCTTGTCGCCGCGCAGCCCGTGTTGCGGGCCGAAGGCGGCTGTCATGTTGAGCTCGGGCAGGGCCGCCAGGGCATCGAGCGAGTGCGTCAGGTCGGCGGTCACCGAGGCCGGGTGGGCGAGCAGCGCGATACGGCGGCCGGCCAGCGGGCGGCGCAGTTCGGGCTCGGCGAGCAGGCGGTCGATGCCGAAAAGGATGGGGGAACTCATGGGCGAGCGGCTTTCAGAATCAGGGAAAAACCCGGGCGGAGGTGGAAGTCGGGCTGGGCGGCGGGGTGTGCCAGCGCCCAGTAGCTTTTGCTGCCATCGGCGGCTTCGATGACCATCGTCAGGCCGATCTGCCAAGCCGGGCCGGCCGGCAGCAATTCCAGGGCAAGGCTTGCCGTCAGTTCAAAACCGTTAGCCAGTTGCCGCAGTTCGATGCGTGGCCCGTGTGGCGCCAGGTAGGCCGTATCGCGGGCGCGATAGTCGGTAAAGCCGTAGGCGGCCCACTCGCCGGCGGGCGAGAAATTGAATTCGCGGTATGCCGTGCCGGCCGCCGGTGCGATGAAGGCCTCGCAGCAGGTGTGCTGCCACAGTTCGTCGGCGGCCTGTGGCGGGCGCGCTTCGGGCAGGCGTATGGCGGCCGGGTCGCCGTGCACGACATAGTGCAGCGCCAGTCCGTCGGCGGTGAGCGTGGCGCTCACCTCAACGGCCTGAACGGCGCGGCAGGGGCTGGCTGGATGGCTGCGCAGGGGCGTCTTGAGCGGGGCGGGCAAGGGTGTGGGCGATAGCGGGAAAATGGTGCAGCGCGTACTTTACCCGCTGTCCTGCCGGGACGTCGCATCGGGGGCGCTAAAAAGCCGGAAAAATCCGGGGCCGGCCTTGGTCGGGCGTGCCTTTTGGAGTAATTTACCGCCTTTGCAGAACAAGGCTCAGGGAGAGAAAAAAATGACACCGCTGCGGATCAATCTCGAACAGGAAGAGATTCCCACTCACTGGTACAACGTCGTTGCCGATCTGGTCAACCCGCCGGCCCCGCCGCTCGGTCCGGACGGCAATCCGGTGCCGCCGGAAGCGATGGGGGCGATCTTCCCCGGGCCGATTCTCGAACAGGAAATGTCGGCCGAACGCTGGATCGCCATTCCCGAAGAAGTCCGCCAGATCTACGCCCTGTGGCGTCCGGCCCCGCTCTGCCGGGCGCTGCGTCTGGAGCAGGCGCTCGGTACGCCGGCCAAGATTTTCTACAAGTATGAAGGTGTCTCGCCGGCCGGTTCGCACAAGCCGAACTCCGCCGTGCCGCAGGCCTATTTCAATAAGATTGCCGGCACCAAGCGGCTGACCACCGAAACCGGCGCCGGCCAGTGGGGTTCGTCGATCGCCTTCGCCGGCCAGATGTTCGGCCTGCCGGTGCGCGTCTTCATGGTCAAGGTCAGCTACGAGCAGAAGCCCTTCCGCCGTTCGATGATGCAGACCTGGGGCGCCGATGTGTTCGCCAGCCCGAGCAATCTGACCAATGCCGGGCGGGCCGCGCTGGCCGCCGATCCGGACAACCAGGGTTCGCTCGGTCTGGCCATTTCGGAAGCGGTCGAGGAAGCCGCCGCCGAAGCCGGCACCTGTTATACGCTCGGCTCGGTGCTCAATCACGTGCTGCTGCACCAGACGGTGATCGGCCTCGAAGCCAAGAAGCAGTTCGACAAGATCGGCCTTTACCCGGACGTGATTTTCGGGCCCTGCGGCGGCGGTTCCAGCTTCGGTGGCATCGCTTTCCCCTTCCTGGCAGACAAGGCGGCCGGCGACAAGCGGGCGACCAACCTGCGCTGCGTCGCCGTCGAGCCGACCTCCTGCCCGACCCTGACCAAGGGTCATTACGCTTACGATTACGGCGACGTTTCCGGCTACACGCCGATCATGAAGATGTACACCCTCGGCCACGACTTCATGCCGCCCGGCATCCACGCCGGCGGCCTGCGCTACCACGGCGATTCGCCGCTCGTCTCGCAACTGCTGCACGAAGGCCGCATTGAAGCGCTGGCCGTGCCGCAGGTCGCCACCTTTGAGGCCGGTGTCCAGTTCGCCCGGGCCGAAGGCATCATCCCGGCGCCGGAATCCTGCCACGCCATCCGCGCCGCGATCGACGAGGCGCTCAAATGCAAGGTGACCGGCGAAGCCAAGACCATCCTGTTCAGCCTGACTGGCCACGGCCATTTCGACATGGCTTCCTACGACAAGTATTTCTCCGGCAAGCTGGAGGACTACGACTACCCGGCCGAAGCCATCGCCGAGTCGTTGAAGCATTTGCCGCAGGTCGGTTAAGGTCGTGAAGGCCCTCGTTTTCATCCTCGTGCTCGGCAACCTGCTGTTCTACGCGTTCAGCGCCGGCTATCTCGGTCACCCCGACAATCCGGATGCCGGCCGCGTCGACCAGCAGGTCGCGCCGGAGCGCATGCGTCTGGTGTCGCGCGGCGAGCCGCCACCGGTCAAGGTCGTCGCAGCGCCACCTGCCCCGGTTGTAGCTGCACCGGAGACGCCGCCGGCGCCGGCTCCGGTCGTCGTGGCCAGTGTCTGTCTGCGCTGGACTCAGCTGGCCACGGAAGATGCCCGCCAGCTGTCGACGAAGATTGGTGAGAAGTTCGCCGACTTCAAGTTGGTCAAACATACGGTGGCCGGCGAGGGCAACGGCTGGTGGGTCTATATTCCTCCCCTGGCCAACAAGGCCGAGGCCGAGAAAAAGGCCGGCGAACTCCGGCAGCTGGGGATTTCCGACTATTTCATCATTCCCGAAGAGGGGCCCAGTCGCTATGCTATTTCGCTCGGCGTCTTTTCCAGTGAAAAGGGTGGCCAGGAGCGTCTTGCCGAGTTGAAGGACAAGGGTGTCAAGTCAGCCCGTTTCAGTGCCCGGCCAGGCAAGGAATCGTTCGTTACCCTGGAAGCCCGCGGGCCGCAGCCCGACAAGGCGGCCGTGCTCAAGCTGGGCAAGGCAACGTTGCCGAAAGTCGCCGCCCAGGAATGCAAGTGAGTCCTTTCGTGGTCGGCCTGACCGGCGGTATCGGCAGCGGCAAAAGCACGGTGGCCGATCTGTTTGTCGGTGAAGGTGCGGCGCTGGTTGATACCGATGCCATTGCCCATGAACTGACCGGGCCGGCCGGGGTCGCGATGCCGGCCTTGCTGGCCGCCTTCGGTCCGTCGGTGGCCGATGCGGACGGGGCGCTTGACCGGGGTGCCATGCGGCGCCTGATCTTTGCCGACGGGGCGGTGCGCAAACAGCTCGAAGATATCCTGCATCCGCTGATCCGCCGGATTGCCGATGAGCGCTGCGCGCAGGCCACGGCGCCCTATGTCATTCTCGCCGTGCCCTTGCTCGTCGAAAGCGCCAGTTATCGTGAGCGCTGCCAGCGCATCGTCGTCGTCGACTGCCCGGAAAGCCTGCAGGTGCAGCGGGTCATGGCTCGTAACGGTCTCGGCGAAGCCGAGGTGACGGCGATCATGGCGGCCCAGGCGACGCGCCTGCAGCGTCTGGCCGTGGCCGATGAGGTGGTACACAATGACGCTGACCTGACCAGTCTTTATCAGCAGGTCGCCAGACTGCATTTGAAGTATCTAGGGTGTGCTCGCAGTAAGCAGCGGGCTGCGCAAGGGGCTGGCGGGGATGCAGTGCCAGGCGCCGGTCGCGCCGTGCAGTGATCTGCACCAGCGAGCGGCAACGCCGCAATGCGCCCCGCCCGCGCCAGAAAACGCAGTCCCGCAGGTTATTGTGAGCACACCCTACGCCTATCGTCAGAAATAGCTAAAGCAAACTGTTGAGATTTGCGTGCAAATAGCTCAGAATTAGGGCAATTTTCCCCATTACCCATCCCAAGGCCGCGTGATCACTTACGAGTATCCTTTCAACGAGCGCATTCGCACCCTGCTGCGTCTCGAGGATCTGTTCGAAAAAACGGCCTACTTTGCCCAGAGCGATGGGCATATGGAGCACCACACGGCGCTCGTCACACTGTTCGAAATTCTTGAAGTGGCCGGTCGGGCCGACCTCAAGATGGATCTGATCCAGGAACTCGAGCGCCAGCGCCAGACCCTGCTGGCCTACCGGAACAATCCGGATATCTCGGAAGAAGCCCTGTCGGGTGCGCTGTACGAAATCGAGCAATCTTCGGCTTCGCTGCTCAGCATGACCGGCAAAATTGGTCAGTACCTGCGCGAAAACGACTGGCTGATGAGCATCAAGAGCCGGGCCGTGATTCCTGGCGGCGTCTGCGAATTCGATCTGCCTTCCTATCACTGGTGGTTGCACCGGACGCCCGACGCGCGGCGCGCTTCGCTTGAGGGCTGGACCCGGCCGCTCCTGCCGCTGCGCGATGCGGCGGCCATCGTCCTTCGCCTGTTGCGTTCGAGTGGCAGCTCCAAGCAGCATGCCGCCGTGCATGGCCAGTTCCAGCTCAATCTCGGCGGTACGGCCGCGCAGATGGTGCGCATCACGCTGGAGGCCGATGAAGCGGCGATCCCGGAAGTCAGCGCCAACAAGTATTTCCTGAATATCCGCTTCACCAAGCCGCCGGCCGGCGAAATCAAGGCCCGCAGCTGCGAGCGCGATGTCGGTTTTTCATTGACCTTCTGTAATCTCTGATGAAGGCCCGCCAGGTCCGCTGCCCGCAATGCGGCGAAGACTCTCTCTGGGCCCCCGAGAATCAGTGGCGCCCGTTCTGTTCCGAGCGCTGCAAGCAGATCGACCTCGGTGCCTGGGCGACTGACTCCTACCGGATTCCGGTCGAAGTCGATCCCAACGATCCCGCATTGTCCGTTCCCGGGGCCGATCAGGCCTGATCGACCGGCCGCAGATTACCAGCCGCGCATCAGGGCAATGCCATGGGCGCCACGCGCCTGCGCCCCGGCCAGCAAATCCATCTGCATGCCACCCAGGGCAAAAACCGGAATCTTGTTGCCGGCGATCTGCCGGGAAAATTCCTCCCAGCCCAGTCCTGGCGTTTCCGGATGGCTTGGCGTCGGCAACACCGCGCCGAGCAGGGCGTAATCGAGGTCCAGATCACCGGCCCGGCTGATTTCGGCGGCGCTATGGCAGGAGGCTCCGACCCAGGGAAAATCGGGCCGTGCCTGACAGGCGGCCAGGCTGGTTGATGACAGATGCAGGCCATCGGCGCCGACCATGCGGGCAATCTCCTCGCTGTCGTTGATGACGACCAGGGCGGCGTGGCGATGGGCCAGACGGACGACCGTTTCGGCGAACCACAGGCGCTGCGCCGCCGGCCAGCCCTTGTCGCGCACCTGGATCAGGCGCAGGCCCCTGTCCAGGGCTTCTTCCAGACGTTCCAGCTGGCGTTCGACGCCTTCCTGCTCACCCATGGTGATGGCCATTGTCGTCGGCAGCGCCAGCGCCTTCAGGATGGGATCGTTGGCCGGCAGGATCGGCGCCACGCTGGCTGGCTGGCCGCAGGTCTGCCATTCGATGGCGGAATGCTCGAGCGGGGCGGTGATGCCGATTTCGCCGGTCCACGCCGTGGCTCGCCAGAAATTCAGGCGCACCGTGGCGTGCGGATAGGTGAACTGACGCGTCAGCCAGGGTGAACATTCGGTGACGGTGATGCCGAGTTCTTCCTGCAACTCGCGGATCAGCGCCTGGCGCACGCTTTCGCCGGGTTCGACCTTGCCGCCGGGAAATTCCCAGTAGCCGGCGTACACCTTGCCTTCTGGGCGCTGGGCGAGCAGGAACTCGCGGCCTTCGGCGCGCAGCATGACGGCGGCGGCAACTTCGACGATCTTGCTCATTTCCGGTGCTTTCCCGCCGGTTTTTGCTGCCCGGCCAGGTCGCGGGCGAATTGCCAGGCGACGCGGCCCGAGCGCGAGCCGCGCCCGAGCGCCCAGTTCAGGGCGTCGCGCTCGCTGTCGGCAATGAGTTTCTCGCTGACGCCGAGCTGGCGCAGCCAGTGATTGACGATATTCAGGTAATCGTCCTGACTGAACGGATAGAAGGAAATCCACAGGCCGAAACGTTCGGACAGCGAGATTTTTTCCTCGGTCGTCTCGCCGGGGTGAATCTCGTCATCGACCCGTTTTGTTTCGAGGTTTTCCGAGAAATACTCAGGCATCAGGTGGCGGCGATTCGAGGTGGCGTAGATCAGCACATTGTCGGGCGGCGCGGCAATCGAGCCATCGAGCACGGTTTTCAGTGCCTTGTAGGCGGTTTCGCCGGCCTCGAAGGACAGGTCATCGCAGAAAATGATGAATTTTTCCGGCCGGCCGTCGAGCAGGTCTACGATGTCGATCAGATCGACCAGATCGTCCTTGTCCACCTCGATCAGGCGCAGGCCGCGGCCGGAAAACTCGTTGAGCACCGCCTTGACCAGCGAGGACTTGCCGGAGCCGCGCGAACCGGTCAGCAGCACGTTATTGGCCGAACGGCCGGCGACGAACTGCTGCGTATTCAAGGCGATACGTTCCTTCTGGTCGTCGATGTTGTTGAGATCAGCCAGACAGATCGGGTGGGGGTGACGCACCGGCTGCAGCCAGCCGCGCCCGTTCGTCTTGCGCCAGCGGAAGGCGACGGCGACGTCCCAGTCGGGCAGCGGCGAGGTGGGCGGCAGGGTGGCCTCAAAACGGGCGAGGACGGCTTCGGCCCGGGCAAACAGGCGTTCCAGCTGGGGGGAGTTGGGCATGATGGACTTATACTTGGCGACGAATCTGCGAACTCTAACGAAACCCATGCCAAAAATCCAAACGGCTTTGCTCCTCGCCTCCCTTTTTCTCGCTGCCTGCAGCAGCATTCCGCCCAGCGAGGCCCCGCTCGCCTGCGCTCCCTGTGCCGTTTGCCAGAGCTGCCCGGCGCCCGGCACGCCGCTCGCGCCGACGCCTGCCGCCAGTTTCTCGCGAACCTTGCAGGCAGCCAGCTGGAGTGACCTGCCAGGCTGGGCCGACGACGATCATGCGGCGGCCTGGACGGCTTTCCTGCAATCCTGCCGCGGGGTGGCCAGCAAACCGCACGGGCCGGCCTGGAAACGCGTTTGCGAGCTGGCGCGCGGCCTTGGCGAAAAGCCCGCGGATGCAACCGTCCGGCAGTTTTTCGAAAGCCATCTCAAACCCTATGCCGTGCTTTCCGCCGATGCCAACCCGAACGGCATGATGACCGGCTACTACGAGCCCCTGCTGCGCGGCAGCCGACTGGCCAGCAAGGGTTTCGATCAGCCGGTTCGGGGCGTCCCCGATGATCTGCTGACCATCGATCTGTCGGCCGTTTTCCCGGAATTGAAGGACAAGCGCGTGCGCGGTCGACTCGAGGGCAACAAGGTCGTGCCCTACTGGTCGCGCGCTGAAATTGCCAGCCGGGGCGACAGGCTGCCGGGCCGTCACCTGCTCTATGTCGATGACGCGGTCGAGTTGTTCTTCCTGCAGGTCCAGGGCTCGGGGCGGGTCAAAATGACCGACGGCAGCATGGTTCGCCTGAACTACGCCGATCAGAACGGTCACCCCTACAATTCCATCGGCCGGATCCTCGTCGAGCGCGGCGAGCTGAAGCTCGAAGAGGCCTCGATGCAGGGCATCCGGGCCTGGGCGCGGGCCAATCCGGGGCGCCTCGACGAACTGCTCAACACCAACCCGAGCTACGTCTTTTTCCGCGAGGTGCCGAACAGCAAGGATGGTCCGGTCGGCGCGCTGGGCGTGCCGCTGACACCGGAGCGCAGCATTGCTGTCGACCCGCGCTCGGTGCCGCTCGGTACTCCGGTTTTTATGGCGACGACGCGCCCCAATACGGCGCAGCCAATGAATCGTCTGGTCATGGCCCAGGACACCGGCGGTGCCATCAAGGGCGCCGTGCGTGCCGACTATTTCTGGGGGTTTGGCAAGGAGCCCGGCGAGCAGGCGGGAAAGATGAAACAGAGCGGCCGTCTATGGCTGTTGCTGCCGCCGGAGGTTGCACCTAAATAAGGCGAAAATGCACCAAGCTAATGCGCGCATGGTAAATAACGCACTCCAAAGGTGCTTGTTTTGTTGCTCCATTAATATTAACGCACTGATTTGAAACGATAAGCGCGCACTGGAATGGTGCTTGCTTTCATCCCCCGGTCCTTTGAATTGGGGGTTTCATGGAAGCGTATCAATCAAGTAGCAATGTGTTGTTCATCCTGCTCGGCGCCATCATGGTGCTGGCCATGCATGCCGGCTTCGCCTTTCTCGAAGTCGGCACCGTGCGCAAAAAGAACCAGGTCAACGCGCTGGTCAAGATCCTGACGGACTTTGGCGTATCGACGCTGGCCTATTTTTTCGTCGGTTACGGCATCGCCTACGGCACGCATTTTTTCACCGGCGTCGACACGTTGATGGAGAAGAACGGTTTCGAGCTGACCAAGTTCTTCTTCCTGTTGACCTTCGCTGCGGCGATCCCGGCCATCATCTCCGGCGGCATTGCCGAGCGGGCCAAGTTCTATCCGCAACTGGCGGCTACCTTCCTGCTCGTCGGCTTCGTCTATCCCTTTTTTGAGGGGATCGCCTGGAATCACGCCTTCGGCATCCAGGACTGGCTGAAAGCCAGCTTCGGAGAAGAGTTCCACGATTTCGCCGGTTCCGTGGTCGTGCATGCCATGGGCGGCTGGATCGCCCTGCCGGCCGTGCTCCTGCTCGGCCCGCGCTATGGTCGCTACAGCAAGGATGGGCGCATTTCGGCGCACCCGCCGTCTTCCATTCCTTTCCTGGCGCTCGGTGCCTGGATTCTGACCGTCGGCTGGTTCGGCTTCAACGTCATGAGTGCGCAGACCCTCGACAAGATTTCCGGTCTGGTCGCGCTCAATTCCCTGATGGCCATGGTCGGTGGCACGCTGGTCGCCATGGCGCTCGGCAAGAACGACCCGGGTTTCGTGCATAACGGCCCGCTGGCCGGTCTGGTCGCCGTGTGTGCCGGTTCGGACATCATGCATCCGATTGGTGCGCTGGCTGTCGGTGGCATCGCCGGTGCGCTATTCGTGATCATGTTTACGCTGACCCAGAACCGCTGGAAAATCGACGATGTGCTGGGCGTCTGGCCGCTGCACGGCCTGTGCGGCGCCTGGGGTGGTATCGCCGCCGGGATTTTTGGCAGCAAGGCCTTGGGCGGCGCCGGCGGCGTTTCTTTCATGTCGCAGCTGACCCTGACCGGGCTGGCCATTGTCGTTGCGCTGGTCGGTGGCGGACTCGTCTATGGTGGCCTGAAAGCCGTACTGGGCTTGCGTCTGAGTCAGGAAGAGGAATTTGATGGGGCCGACCTGAGCATCCACAAGATCACCTCAACCCCGGAGCGGGAGCCCAATTGGTAAGTTCCCCCCACTGAGCACCAAGCCTCGAAAACAGCATGGCAAGAAGGGAGATCATTGATCTCCCTTCTTGCCTTTTGCTGTGCAAGGAAAATAAGTTTTTTGATGGTCGGGCGGGAAAATCTGCCCTGATCTATGACGTAAGGCATAGTCAGGCTTTCTTCTAAAGCCTTGTGGCGCAAGGCTCTATGGATTTTTTTAAGTCAGTTGTGGCAAAATTTCACACTCGTGGACCGTCTTCGCGGTCTTCCTGAAACGAAATGCCTTTTAGCGAAAATCTCATGCGCAAAAATCTGTTGAAGTTTGCTGCCATTGCTCTTGCTTCCTCTTTCAGCCTGTCCGCCTTTGCCCAGTCGTCTGGCGCCCCTGGCAGCGGTCCGAATCCTTTCTCCGAGTGCGGTATCGGTGCTGCGCTGTTCCCCGAGACCCACTGGGCGGCAGTCGTTTCCAACGTGATCTGGGACGTCGGTACGACGGCGGTGACTTCGGCAACGATGAGCCCGCAGACCTGCTCGGGCAAGAAGGTGAAGACCGCCTTGTTCATTCGTGACACCTACGAGCAACTGGCGGAAGAAATCGCCCGTGGCAAGGGTGAGCACGTCGCCGCCGCCCTGGAAATGTTCCAGTGTGCCCCCGCGCAACGGGCTGCAGCGATTGACGAAGTCCGTGCCGATATGGGCAAGGCCATTGCCGTGCCGGGTTATGCCGAACAACAGCATCTCGAGCAGGCCGGTCAGCTCTACAACATCATCGAAAAGGCAGCCAGCCGCTCTTGCGCAGCCTGATCGCCGGTTCCGGGCCAACTTGACGTTGGTCCGTCATGCCTGATGCTCCCGGCCTGCGCCGGGAGCATGGGCGGGAAACTCCCTTGTTACATCTCCGTTTGTTGAAGTTCGGCGCCCTGCTGGTCGCCATTTTTGCCTGCCTGTCTGATGCCTCGGCGGCTGATCCTGATCAGTTGGCGCAGAGCGATAGCTGGCGGCGGCTGCTGCATTACGAGGCCGAGCGCAGCAGCCCGAGCGGCTTCAGAAGTGCAATCCACAGCCCGGAATTTTTTCTTGCAGCCGATGGCGCCAGCCAGCCGGCCAGCGAGTTGCAGGCCAGTCTTGCGGCGATGCTGGCGCCACTTGGTCGGCTGGCGGATGAGCATGCCAAGTGCCGTTTTCCGGCGCGTTTGCTCTGGTTGCGCCAGCAGTTCCCGGAAATGCAGACGGCCCTGGCCGAAATTGATTGCCCGGCCTTCGCCGCCTGGGCCGATCCACGTGAGACGGAGTCGGTCAGTCTGGTCTTCGCCAACGGCTATCTGGGTAATCCGGCCTCCTATTACGGTCACGTCTTTCTCAAGTTCAATCGCCGGAAGGCGCCCGGCCGTTCCGGGCTGCTCGATCAGACCCTGAATTTCGGTGCCATTCTCGACAAGCAGGACGATCCGGTCAGCTATATCGTCAAGGGTATCGTCGGCGGCTACGACGGCGGTTTCAGCCCGGTCGAGTTTTATTTTCATGATGCCAATTACGGCGAGAACGAGTTGCGCGACCTCTGGGAGTATCGCCTGGCGCTGCCGCCGGCGGCCGTCCGCCTGGTGCTTGCCCATGCCTGGGAAGTCACGCAGAAAAGATACGTCTATTACTTCTTTCGCCACAACTGTGCCTACCGGGTTGCCGAGTTGCTGGAGGTGGTCGATGGCCTCGAGGTCATTCCGCGTGATCGGCCATGGACGGTCCCGCAGGCCCTGATCCAGAGTGTCGCTGCCGCCCGTCTTGATGGCCGGCCGCTGCTTGCCGAGCGAGTGTTCCATCCCTCGCGGCAATCACGGCTTTACGAAAAGCACAGCGCGCTCAAGGCCGGGGAAAAGCAGCTAGTTACGCGGGTGATCGACGATGAAATCACCCCCGACGGGCCAGCCGTCCGGGAATTGCCGGTGGAGCGCCAGCAGGCGCTGATTGATACCGTGCTCGATTTTCACCAGTTTCGCCTCGAACGCAGCAAGCGTGAGGCGGGCAAGAAAATGTCGCCGGGGTACGCCGGGGCGCTCGCGGCCCGGCTGCAACTGCCGGTCGGCAGCACCGAGTCGACGCTGGTGCCGCCTGCTGCACCGGACGAGGGGCGAGCGCCAAGCTGGTTGCAGATCGGGATGGTCCATGACCGGATGGCCGGCAGTTCGCCGACCTTCCGTCTGCGTCCTGCCTACTACGACACGCTGGATGCCGGTGCCCAGGTCAGGAATGGCGCGCTGAGCATGGGCGACCTGCAGCTTCGCCTCGATGGCAGTCGCTTGCGAATTCGCCAGTTCGACCTGCTGGTCATCAACAGCATGAACCCGGCCATCACCGGCCTGCCCGGCGACCGAGGATTCGGCTGGAAAGTGAAAGTCGGGGCCGAGCAGGACCGCATCGCCTGTCCCGATTGTCTGGTCAGTCGTCTTCAGGGCGATGTCGGGGTTGGCCGGCAATTGAGCCGGAATCTGTTTGCCGCGCTTCATGCTGGCGCTGCCGTGCAGGAAAAGACGGGGTTCAATGGCAGCGGCTTTCTGCGCCTTAGTGGATCCTTGCTGTTTCGCCCCTCCTCGGCCTTCGGCGTCCGTCTGAGCCACGAAGAAAGGCGGCCGGTTCAGGCCGGCCTGGCCAGTTACGGCGTGACGCTTGCCGAGGCAAGGCTGGCCCTGGGAGCCGATCACGATCTTCGCCTGCTTTGGGAAAACGACAGAAAACAAAGTCTCAGCCTGGGGCTCGGCTACTACTGGTGAGTCACTTGCTCAGCCCGGGAGTTGCCCGCTTCTGGCGCCATTGCTCCAGGATCAGGTTGCCGTCGTCAGCGAACTGGCTGCTCGAGGCACAGATTTCACTTATCTGATCGGCTGAATGAGCTTGATCAGCTGGGCGCAGGCCTGGTCCTGGCTGCTGTGCTCGGTGTCGATCACCAGGTCCGGGTTTTCCGGTGGTTCGTAAGGGGATGAAATGCCGGTGAAATCGGCAATCTGCCCGACTCTGGCCAGGTTGTAGAGGCCTTTGGGATCCCTGGATTCGCAGACGGCCAGTGTGGTGTTGATGTATATCTCGCGGAAATGGTCCTGGCCAATGATCTCGCGGGCCATGCTGCGGTCGGCCCGGAAGGGCGAGATGAAGGCCGAAATGACGATCAGTCCGGCGTCATTCATGAGCCGGGCGACTTCGGCAATGCGCCGGATATTTTCCGAACGATCCTCGACAGAAAAAGTCAGCCCCTTGTTCAGGCCGTGGCGGACGTTGTCGCCATCGAGAACATAGCAGACCCGCCCGCTGTTGAGCAGCATTCGTTCCAGCGCAAAGGCCAGCGTCGATTTTCCGGCGGCGCTAAGCCCGGTCAGCCAGAGCGTCACCCCGCGTTGACCGAGCAGTAATTCCCGCTCGGTGCGGCAAACCTGGCCCTGGTGCCAGACGAGGTTGTCAGAAATTTTTGTCATGGAGTTGCAATGGGCATGCGTTGGCATTATCAGGAGCTGGCGCGTTTCAATCCACTTTCAGATGCTGGCGGTAACGCGCCAAGAGTTCGGCGACTACTTGTTTCCGTCGGCCAGCTCCTCATATAGTTTGACGTAGGAATTTACCATCGTGTCGCCGGTAAAGTACTGCCAGTATCTTTCTTCGGCCCTGCGCCCCATTTCGGCAGCGATCTTGGGATTTTCCCACAGGAAGCGCATGGCCTGACGCAAGGCATTGGGGTCGCTCGGCGGCACAACGATCCCAGTCTCATCGGCGATGTTGACGAATGTTGTGCCAGTGCCGATTTCACTCGAAATCATCGGCTTGCCGAACATCGCGCCTTCCAGCAGGGAAACGCCAAAAGCCTCCGAACGCAGATGCGAAGGGAAAACGACGCCGTAACAACGAGCGAGCAGCGCGACCTTGTCTTCATCTGATAACTGGCCAAGAAACTGAATGTTTTTCAGGCCAAGCCGGTTGGCCTGTGTTTTCAGCTCCTGCTCGATTGGGCCGGCGCCGACGATGGCAATGGGGAAATCAGTGCCGCGGGCTGCTTCCAGCAGTATGTGAAGACCCTTGTAGTAGCGGATGACGCCGACAAACAGGAAAAACCGGTCGCCCAGTTTGTTCCGCCAGTATTCCATTTTGCGTGGCTCGGGTGGCGGGTAGCTGACCTTGTCCAGGCCAATCGGAATAATGCTGACCTTGTCGGAAAATGCCTTCAGCACATCGCTGGACGCAAGATAGTTTGGTGAGGTGGCGACAATGCGGTCGACGCTGCTCAGGAATCTTCTTTTCAGGGGGCGGTAGAGGCTCAGCAAATGTTTTTGCCGAATGATGTCCGAGTGGTAAGTGACGAGCGAAGGCTTCTTGATGCGCGTTGCAAAGTGCACCAGGTCCATGAAGGGCCATGGGAAGTGGTAATGAACCACGTCGGCTTGCCCGGCCAGTTGGGCAAAGCGTAAAAAGGCGGAAGCAGAAAATCCGGTCGAGGCGATTTGGGCGGTCAGCCTGGCGCGATGGGCCAGATAGCCGTCGATTTCAATGGTTCGCGGGACTTGCCTGGTCGTAAGTGACAGCACATCGGTTTGTACGCCGAGTTTGCTGGCGCCTTTGGCGATCTGGTGGATAACCTGTTCGATTCCACCCACCGTGTCGGGCAAGGCTGTCTTGAAAAAATGCAGAACTCGCATGCGTCTTCCTGTAACCCTAGTCAAGCAGCGATTTAAGCCATCATCAACAGTAATGGGTATTGAATGTGAAAGCGCCCCGTCTGCCCCGGGAAACCGATGGCAAACAGGACCTGAAGCCGGGTTTCAGTTGGCCCGGAGTTTCCGGCTCCAGGCGACCAGCGCCTTGATCTGATCGGCGACTGACTGCATCAGTTTTGGCTCGGTCAGATTCCCGTCGGCATCGAAATGGCCGCTGAAGGCGCTGGCGAAGACTTCAGGCTTGTTCAGCGGGTGCAGGTCGAGGAAGACGCAGACCTGGCGCAGGTGGTATTGGGCGCGCGAGGTGCCCATGCCGCCGCCAGCGCCCATGATGGCCGCCGCCTTGCCAGCGAGCAAGGCGTTGCCGGGCTCGCGCGAGGCCCAGTCGAGAATGTTCTTGAGGGCCGGGGCCAGCGAATAGTTATATTCCGGACAGGCAAAAACCAGGGCATCGGCGGCGCCGATCTGGGTCAGCACCCGGCTGACGCTGGCCGGCTTTTCGCTGTAGTCGGCGTTGTAGAAAGGGATGTCGCCGAGGTCGGCGATGTCCATGCTGACACCTTCCGGCAGTTCCGCCAGCGCCGCACGCAGCAGGCCGCTATTGGTCGATTGCCGGCGCAGGCTGCCGGAGATGCCGAGTAGCTTGAGTGTGTTCATGTCGTGCTCCTTGAGGGCGGCGGCGATTGAGTTCTGATGCGGCGATCGGGCGGATGTTCCCGGAAGACTGATTTTGCGCCATTGTTCGCCTCATTCAAACCGTATCATGCCGAACAATATGTCATCCCTGCCCCGGCGCTGCCGACCAATTGACCTGGCCGGGCGCTGCACGCAACCGTGCCGTTGTGCGTTTTTTGCCTGAAAATGTCACCATGAAAACCAGATATCGCGGGCGCTTTGCCCCTTCGCCGACCGGCATGCTGCACTTTGGCTCGTTGGTTGCTGCCGTCGGCAGCTATCTCGATGCCCGAACGCAAGGCGGCGAGTGGCTGGTCCGCATGGAGGATGTCGATACGCCACGCAATGTGCCGGGGGCGGCCGACGCCATACTGGCGACGCTGGAAGTCTTCGGTTTTGAATGGGATGGCCCTGTGCTCTGGCAGAGTACGCGTTTCGATGCCTATGCGGCGGCGCTGGAGCAATTGAAAGCGGCCGGTGCGGCCTATGCCTGCGCCTGCTCGCGCAAGGAAATCGCCGACTCGGTATCGCGCCCGGCGGCCGATGGCGGTCTGGTCTATCCCGGCACCTGTCGTTCCGGTTTGCCCGAGGGGCGCTCGCCGAGGGCCTGGCGGCTGCGTGTTGGCACGGCCGATGTCGCTTTCGCTGACCGCTTGCAGGGGGCGGTGAGTCAACAGCTGGAACGCGATGTCGGCGATTTCGTGCTGCGCCGGGCCGATGGGCTGTTTGCCTACCAGCTGGCAGTGGTGGTCGATGATCATTTTCAGGGGATTAGCGATATCGTGCGCGGTGCCGACCTGCTCGCCTCGACACCGCGCCAGATCTGGCTGCAGGCTTGTCTCGGCTATGCCGCCCCGAGCTACGCCCATCTGCCGGTGGCCAGCAATGCGGCCGGCGAGAAACTGTCCAAACAGACCCTGGCGCCGGCGCTGGATGCCAGCCAAGCCAGTCGCGCCCTGGTGCAGGCCCTGCGCTTCCTCGGGCAGCCCGCGCCGGAGAGTCTGGACAAGGCGCCGGTGCCGGAAATCTGGGCGTGGGCGCTGGCCCACTGGTCGTTTGCCGGGATTCCCCGGCAGCCGGCTATTCGTCTGGCGATTCCCGGCTGACGCCGGGCGTGTCCTCGTCGGCCCGCCAGTGTTTCGGGCCGTAGCCGGTCAGCCCGACGAGCAGGCGGACGACGCCATAACTGAGCCAGCGCAGCAGCCGGGAATGGAAATGCTGGCGGGCAAAACTTTCGCTGACGACTTCCTGGGCCCCGTCGAGCATGGCAGCCAGCAGACTCTGCCGCAACTGACCGGCGAATTGGGCATCGCGCACCACCAGGTTGGCTTCCTTGGCGAGCAGCAGACTGAACGGGTCGATATTCGACGAGCCGACGGTGGCCCATTCGCCGTCGATGACGGCGACCTTGGCGTGCATGAAGCTCTTCTCGTATTCGAAAATGCGGATATTGCTTTTCAGGACGGCAACGTAAAGCGCCTGGGTGGCGAAGCGCAGCAGCGGGTGGTCGGTCTTGCCCTGCAGCATGACGGTAATCTGCACGCCGCGTTTGGCGGCCATCTGCAGGGCGCGGCCGAAACGCACGCCGGGCAGGAAATAGGCGTTGGCGATCAGGATCTCGTGTTGCGCTTCGCCGATGGCGGCGATGTAGGCGTTGAGGATGTCGTTGCGGTGCCGGATGTTGTCGCGGATCAGGAAGGCAGCGCTCTGGTTGCCGACCGGGGGGATCTCGGCGAGCGTACTCGGGGGGCGGCGGAAGCGGCGTTTGAAATTGACCCAGATCATGCTGTCCCAGAGCCGCCGGGCGGCCAACTGCGCCTGACCGACGACGGGCCCTGCGGCGCGCACGGCGTAATCGTAACGCGGCCGCATCTCGGCTTCGGCATTGTTGTCGTCGACGATGTTGATGCCGCCGATGAAGGCGATCCGGGCATCGATCACGACCAGCTTGCGGTGCAGGCGGCGCAGCCGATGGCGGCGCATGTGAAAGCGGCCGATTTCCGGCCGGTAAACCATGGCCCGGACGCCGGCCGCGCTGAGCCGGGGCAGGAAGTCGGTCGCGAAATTGCGCCCGCCGAAACCATCGACCGTAACATTGACCTGGACGCCGCGCTGCGCGGCGCGGCATAGCGCCTCGACGACGGCGTGGCCGATGTTGTCGTCGGCAAAGATGTAGCTTTCGAGGAAAATTTCCGATTCGGCG
Organism: Azonexus sp.; assembly: GCA_049294655.1. Lineage (GTDB taxonomy): Bacteria > Pseudomonadota > Gammaproteobacteria > Burkholderiales > Rhodocyclaceae > Azonexus. The sequence goes on along the minus strand of JBAQDI010000003.1, from coordinate 45,920 downwards.
CCGTCCAGTGCGGCGAGCAGGGCCGGGAAGTATTCGGCGCCCGAGTTGAGCAGCGTCAGCTGGTTACCGGGCAGGAATTCAGTGGCCATGCCTGGTCAGTTGGGCCGACAGCGCGGCATGGTCGGAAATGGCCGACCATGGCTGGCCGTGATGTAGTTCGGTGCGCTGAACATCGAAGCCGCGCACGTAGATGCGGTCAAGGCGGAACATCGGCAGGGCAGCCGGAAAACTGCGCACCGGCGTGCCATTGCGCTGGCTGAATACTTCGTGCAGGTTGAGGCGCTGGGCCAGGTGGCGGGCTGCCCGGTTGTTCCAGTCGTTGAAATCGCCGGCAATGATCAGTGGCGCATCGGGTTCGGCCAGTTGCTCGAGGTAATCGGCCAGCGCCGCCATCTGTTTGCGGCGGGAATAGCCGAACAAGGAGAGATGCACGCAGACGCAATGGACGGCCGGCCCTTTCGGCAGCTCGATGCGGCAATGCAGCAGGCCGCGCTTCTCGAACTGCAGGTGGGTGACATCCTGATTGTGGCTGTGGAGGATGGGGAAACGCGACAGGATGGCGTTGCCGTGATGGCCGTGGTCGTAAATCATGTTGCGGCCATAAGCCGAATCCGGCCAGACATCCTCGGCCAGGAATTCGTGCTGCGGTTCGCCCGGCCAGTTGTCGTGGTTCTCGGCGTGGCCGAGATGCAGGCCCTGCACCTCCTGCAGGAAGACGATGTCGGGGTTCAGGTCGCGCAGGCGCTCGCGCAGCTCATGCACCATCATCCGCCGGTTGAATTGCGAGAATCCCTTGTGGATGTTGAAGGTCGTGACGTGCAGGACGGGCCGGCTCATCGGCTCAGGAAATCGCCAGCATGCGGTCGAGGGCCAGCTTGGCCAGTTTTGCTTCGTGTTCCGGCACGCTGATCTGGTTGACCATCTTGCCGTCCACCAGGTTTTCCAGGGTCCACGCCAGATGCTGCGGGTCGATGCGCTGCATGGTCGAGCACATGCAGATGGTGGTCGCCATGAACTGGACGATCTTGTTCTGCGGCAGCACTTCCCTGGCCAGGCGGTCGACCAGGTTGAGCTCGGTGCCGACCAGCCAGCGCGTACCTTCCGGGGCTTCCTTGATGATCTTGACGATGTATTCGGTCGACCCGACGTAATCGGAAGCGGCGCAGACTTCGAAACTGCATTCCGGGTGGGCGATGACCTTGCCCTCCGGGTACTTGGCGCGGAAGGCGTCGATGTGCGATTTCTGGAACATCTGGTGCACCGAGCAATGGCCCTTCCAGAGCAGGATCTTGGCCTTTTTGATCTGGGCCGGGGTCAGACCGCCGAGTTCGAGATCCGGATCCCAGACGACCATCTCGTCCATCGCGATGCCCATGTTGTGACCGGTCCACCGGCCGAGATGCTGGTCGGGGAAGAACAAGACCTTGGGGCGCCGCTCGAAGGCCCATTGGGCAATGGTGCCGGCGTTCGACGAGGTACACACGATGCCGCCATGCTCGCCGCAGAAGGCCTTGAGGTCGGCTGCCGAGTTGATGTAGGTGACTGGTGTGACTTCCTCTTCGGCATTCAGCACCGAGTTGAGCTCGCGCCAGCAGCGCTCGACCTTGGCCAGGTTGGCCATGTCGGCCATCGAGCAGCCGGCTGCGAGGTCGGGCAGGATGGCCTTCTGGTGCGGCGCGGTCATGATGTCGGCGACTTCGGCCATGAAATGCACGCCGCAGAAAATGACGTATTCGGAATCGGTCTGCGAGGCCAGGCGCGACAGTTTCAGCGAATCACCGGTCAGGTCGGCGTGCTGGTAGATGTCGGCGCGCTGGTAATGGTGGCAGAGGATGACCGCCTTCTTGCCGAGCTTGGCGCGGGCCACGCGGATGCGTTCCTGGCAGGCTTTGTCGGACAGGTCGTTGAAAGGGGCGAAGGAAATAGGGGCTGTTGACATGTGCTTCTCTGAAAAATGGGCGCTTGCGGCGCTCTCGGTGTTTATCCCTGAACCCAGGGCAGGCCGGCGTGGCGCCAGCCCCCAACGGTGTTGCGATGGCTGCTGGCATCCTTGTCACCCTCGAAGCCTTCGAGGATGTTGTAACAGTTGCCATAGCCGTTCTCGGTGGCGAGCTGGGCCGCGCCATCGGAGCGCGCGCCGCTGCGGCAGAGAAACATGACCAGCGCCTCGCGGTCGACCTGGCGGTGCAGTTCGGCGAGGAAATTCGGGTTGCGCACGCCACCCGGGTACTGGTTCCATTCAATTTCAACGGCGCCGGGAACGCGGCCGACCCAGTCCCACTCGGCGCGGGTCCGGACATCGACCAGTTTGGCGCCAGGTGCCAGACGCAGCAGGTCGTAGGCTTCCTGCGGCGTCAGGGCGCCCGTGTAGGGCAAGCCCAGGGCTTTGGCACGCTCGCCAGCGAGCTTGATGATTTCGGTCAGTTTTCCCATGGTGTCGATTACCTGTATTTGGTCGCGACAGTATAAGGTACACGCCATGACAGACCTTCATCACGATCAGGAATCGCTGGCCGTCAGTCCGGCAGAGCGTGCAGCACAAGCGCAGCGCGCGACCTGGGTCAGTGTTGCCGTCAATCTGCTGATGACCGTGCTGCAACTGCTGATCGGCTGGCTGGCCCATTCGCAGTCGCTGGTCGCGCACGGCCTGCACTCCTTCTCCGACCTGCTTTCCGATTTTCTCGTGATCTATGCCAGCCGGCAAAGCGTCCAGCCGGCCGATCAGGCGCATCCCTACGGCCACGCCCGTGTCGAGACAGCCGCCACGCTGGTCCTCGGGACTTCCCTGACGCTGATCGGCGGCGGCATCCTGTGGCAATCCGGCCTGCGCCTGCAGCACGTCGAGGCGCTGGTGGCGATCGAGCTGTCGGCCCTCTGGGTGGCAATCGGTACCGTGCTGGCCAAGGAAGGACTTTATCGTTACCTGATCAAGGTCGCCGAACGCCAGCGCTCGCAACTGCTCACCGCCAATGCACTGCATACGCGGGCCGATGCGGCCTCGGCGCTGGTCGTCGTGGTGGGCATCGGCGGGGCGCTGCTCGGCTGGTCCTTTCTCGATTTGCTGGCGGCGGCACTGATGGGTTTCATGATCCTGCGCATGGGGCTGGAGCTGGCCTGGGGGGCGCTCAAGGAGCTGATCGATACCGGTCTGGACGAGACGCAGGTCGAGGCGATCCGCCATACCTTGCGCAGCACGCCAGGCGTCTGCGGTCTGCACGAGCTGCGCACCCGCCGCATGGCGCATCAGGCCCTGGTCGATGCGCATGTCCAGGTCAATGCCCGGATCAGCGTTTCCGAAGGCCACCGGATCGCCGAGGCGGCGCGTCTCCGGGTCTTGCGCGAACATCCGGAGGTGCTTGATGTGCTGGTCCATATCGACCCGGAGAACGATGCACATCGCGAACTCGCGGCAACCCGTCTGCCCAGTCGCGAAATCCTGTTGCAGGATCTGGCTCCCCTGCTGGTCGATCTGCCGGTGCCAGAAAAGGTGGTGTTGCACTATCTGGGCGGGCGGGTCGAGGTGGAGTTGTTTCTTGATCGCGAACACTTCAGCGATGGCGAAGCCATGAAGAAAATGGCCGGCTTGTTGGCCGAGCGTCTGCAGGCGCACCCGGCGATCGGGCGGATTTCCCTGAATTGTCGAGTTGCACCAAAATAGTGCATTTGTGGCTTTGGCGCACAATATCAGTGCTTGAAATCTTTGCTTAAAGCCGGCATCTCATTGTGGCAAAATACAAAACTTGGTCGCCGACCTTTGGCACGTTTTCTGCTAAATTCCTCGCGATTCGATTTATTGATTGTCGCCGGATCGTCCGGCAACTTGTTTTCTTAGGAGACTGACGTTTATGGCAACCCCGCAAGACGTGATCAAGCTGATCAAGGAAAATGACGCAAAGTTCGTCGATTTCCGCTTCACCGATACCCGTGGCAAAGAACAGCACGTCACCGTGCCGGTTTCCGCCTTCAGCGAAGACAAGTTCGAAAACGGTCACGCTTTCGACGGTTCCTCCATCGCTGGCTGGAAGGGTATTCAGGCTTCCGACATGCAACTGAATCCGGATCCGTCCACCGCCTACATCGACCCGTTCTTCGACGAAACCACCGTCGTCCTGACCTGTGACGTGATCGATCCGACCGATGGCCGTGGCTACGACCGCGATCCGCGCTCCATCGCCAAGCGCGCTGAAGCCTACCTGAAGTCCTCCGGCATTGGCGACACCGCCTACTTCGGTCCGGAACCCGAATTCTTCATCTTCGACGGCGTTGATTGGTCTGTCGACATGTCCGGCTGCTCCCTGAAGATCCATTCCGCTGAAGCGGCCTGGGGTTCGGGCGAGAAGAACGATGGTTCCGGTTCCACCGGCCACCGTCCGACCGTCAAGGGCGGCTATTTCCCGGTTCCCCCGGTCGACAGCCTGCACGACATCCGTTCGGCCATGGTCCTGACCCTGGAAGCCCTCGGCTGCCCGGTTGAAGTTCACCACCACGAAGTCGCCACTGCCGGTCAGTGCGAAATCGGTACCGTGTTCAACACCCTGGTCAAGCGTGCCGACCAGACCCAGATCCTGAAGTACGTGGTGCACAACGTTGCTCACCAGTACGGCAAGACCGCCACCTTCATGCCGAAGCCGATCGTTGGCGACAACGGTTCGGGCATGCACGTTCACCAGTCCATCTGGAAGGATGGCAAGAACCTGTTCGCCGGCGACGGCTATGCCGGTCTGTCTGAACTGGCCCTCTTCTACATCGGCGGCATCATCAAGCACGCCAAGGCCCTGAACGCCATCACCAATCCGGGTACCAACTCCTACAAGCGTCTGGTTCCGCATTACGAAGCACCGGTCAAACTGGCTTACTCCGCCAAGAACCGCTCCGCTTCGATCCGCATCCCGTACGTTGCTTCGACCAAGGCCCGTCGTATCGAAACCCGTTTCCCGGATCCGATCGCCAACCCGTACCTGTGCTTCTCGGCGCTGCTGATGGCCGGTCTGGATGGTATCCAGAACAAGATCCACCCGGGCGAGCCGGCTTCCAAGAACCTGTACGATCTGCCGCCGGAAGAAGATGCAGCCATCCCGACCGTCTGCGCTTCGCTCGAGGAAGCTCTGGCCTCGCTGGCCGCTGACCACGACTTCCTGACCCGTGGCGGTGTCTTCTCCAACGAATGGATCGAGTCCTACATCGAACTGAAGATGGACGAAGTCAACAAGGTTCGCATGACCACCCACCCGGTGGAATTCGACCTGTACTACAGCTGCTAAGCAAAGCGTTACTCAAAAAAGGGCGGGATTTTCCCGCCCTTTTTTTGTCCACGCTGGTGTGCTCGGGCCTTAAGTCCGGTACACTTGAAGCTTGCGAGGAATGATGACAATGACACGTAGTGCACTTGCCCTGTTTTTCAGCGCGCTGGCCCTGCCGGCGATGGCACAGACCATCTACAAATGTACTGATGCCAGCGGCGGCACCTTGATTTCCACGACGCGTCTCGACAAGAACTGCAAGGCCGTGGTCAATTCGGAAACGACCACCGTGCCCGCGCCGAAGGCCGGCGCGAAGTCGGGCGGGGCAGCATCCAATCCGACGCCAGGCAGTTTCCCGAAGGTCCAGGAAGATACGCAAAAGGCGCGCGATGGTGATCGCCGGCATATCCTGGAGCAGGAACTGGCCGCCGAGCAGCGCAACCTCGAGCGTTCCCGCAAGGATCTCGGCGAGCAGGAGCGCGCCGTTGGCGACAAGCCCGATCGCCTGCTGCCCTACAAGGACAGCGTCGCCCAGCACGAGCGCAACATCCAGGCGATCCAGAAGGAATTGAGCAATTTGAAGTAGCTGTTAGTTATTAGGATCGAGCTTTTAGCGAAAATTTGAGGGCGCCAAGGCGCCCTCTGTTTATTGCTCGATCCTAATGGCTGGATCCTGGATCCTGACTTTATACCAGGCCGCATACAGCGCCGGCAGGAAGAGCAGGGTCAGGGCGGTGGCGACGATCAGGCCGCCCATAATGGCGACGGCCATCGGGCCGAAGAAATCGTTGCGCGATAGCGGCACCATGGCCAGCACGGCAGCTGCGGCAGTCAGGACGATCGGCCGGAAACGCCGTACCGTCGATTCGACGATGGCTTCCAGGCGGGCCTTGCCGGCGGCCAGGTCCTGCTCGATCTGGTCGACGAGGATCACCGAGTTGCGCATGATCATGCCGAACAGGGCAATGCTGCCGAGCAGGGCCATGAAGCCGAAGGGCTGCCGGAAAACGAGCAGGAACAGCGAAATTCCGATGATGCCGAGCGGCGCCGTAAGCAGCACCATGACGACGCGCGAGACGCTCTGCAACTGGACCATCAGGATGGTGATCACGGCCAGCAGGAAGAGCGGGACGCCGGCTATCACCGAGCTCGAGCCCTTGCCGGCTTCCTCGACCGAGCCGCCAATGGCAATGCTGTAGCCCTCCGGCAGAGCGGTGCGGATGGCCTCGATTTGCGGCGCGATGCGGTCCACGATGGTGGCCGGCTGTGTCTTGCTGTACAGGTTGCCGCGCACGGTGATGGTCGGCAGGCGGTCGCGCCGCCAGACCAGGCCGGGCTCGAAAGTCGACTTGAGGCGGCCGATCTGGGCCAGTGGCACGCTCCTGCCGCTGCGCGTCGGCACCGAAAGGTCGGGCAGGCTGGCGAGATGGGTGCGTTCCGCACGGTCGCCGCGCAGCACGACGTCGATGCTCTTTTCGCCTTCGCGGAAGCTGGTGATGGTGTAGCCGTTTAGCGACATGTTGAGCAGCGCGGCCAGGTCCTGGCTGGAGACGCCGAGCAGACGGGCCTTGTCCTGGTCGATCTCGATCTCGATGCTCTTCGATAGTTCGCTCCAGTCGAAATTGATGTTCGACAGTTCCGGGTCCTGGCGCATGGCCTCGGCGACCTGGTCGGCGATCTTGCGCAGGGTCGGCAGGTCTTCGCCGCTGACCCGGTATTGCACGGGGTAGCCGACAGGCGGGCCGTTCTCGATGCGCGAGATATTGCCACGGGCATTGAAACCGTCATTTTCGAACAACTGGATCAGTCGACTACGCAGGGCTTCGCGCGCTTCGACGCTGCGCGACAGGATGACGAACTGACTGACGTTGCTGGCCGGCAGTTGCTGGTCGAGGCCGAGGTAATAGCGCGGCGAGCCGGCGCCGACATAGGTGATGTAGTGCTCGAACTGGTCGAATTCCGCCTTGTCCTTGTCCAGCCAGTCTTCGAGGCGCTTCGCCTCGGCATCGGTGGCGGCGACCGAGGCGCCTTCGGGTAGGCGCAATTCGACATTGAGTTCGAGGCGGGTCGAGTTCGGGAAGAATTGCTTCTGCACCTTGCTCATGCCGACTATGGACAGCGCAAACAGTGCCACGGTGACGGCGATGACCAGCCAACGGTGTCTGACGCACCAGGCGACAAGCTGGCGGAAGTGGCTGTAGAAAGGTGTGCCATAGACATCGTGATCCTCGGCGTGCGGCGGGCCGCCGACGCCGAGTCTGGCAAGGCGCCCGGCCAGACGAGGCAGGCGGCGCTCAAGCAGGTTGGGGGCGCGTGCTGCGCGCGGGTCGGGCAGCAGCTTGTAGCCCAGCCAGGGAATGGCAATCACTGCGGCCAGCCAGGAAATGAGCAGGGCGATGACGTTGATCTGGAAGAAGGCGAAGGCATATTCGCCGGTCGACGATTTGGCGATGGCGATCGGAATGAAACCGGCCACCGTGACCAGCGTCCCGGAGAGCATCGGGCCGGCCGTGCTGGTAAAGGCAAAGGAAGCAGCGCGCGTGCGTTCCCAGCCCTGTTCCATCTTCACCCACATCATCTCGACGGCGATGATCGCATCGTCGACGAGCAGGCCGAGGGCGAGTACCAGGGCGCCGAGCGAGACCTTGTGCAGGCCGACGTTGAGCAGCTGCATGGCGAGGAAGGTGGCGGCCAGCACCAGCGGGATCGAGATGGCGACGACCATGCCGGTACGGATGCCCAGGCTGATGAAGGTGACCAGCAGAACCACGAAGACGGCCTCGGCCAGGGACTGGACAAAGGCGGCGACCGAGCGCTTGACCGCTTCCGGCTGGCTGGCCGCTTCGCCAATCTCGATGCCCAGCGGCAAGCCGGCCTGCAATTGCGCGATGCGCGCCTGCAGCGCCTTGCCGAGGACGATGACGTCGGCGCCCTTGGCCATTGAAACGCCGATGGCCAGCGCCCGCTTGCCGCCGTAGCGGACCTGGGTGGCCGGCGGGTCGCTGGTGCCGCGCCGGATCGTCGCGATGTCGCCGAGGCGGAAACTGCGGCTGCCCGAGCGGATCAGGGTGTCGGCCACCGCCTGTACGCTGTCGAAGGCGCCGCCCGGGCGGATCTGGATGCGTTCGCCCGGCGTCTCGAAGAAGCCGCTGCCGGCCACGGCATTTTGCTGGCCGAGGGCGGCGGTAATGGTCGTCAGGTCGATGCCCAGCGTCGCCAGCTTGGCATTCGACAGCTCGACGTAGATCTTCTCGTCCTGGATGCCGAAGATTTCCACCTTGCCGACATTGGGCACACGCAGCAGCTCGTCGCGGATGCGTTCGGCGATATCCTTCAATTTCGGGTAATCGAGCCCCTCGGCGGTCAGCGCGTAAATGTTGCCGAACACGTCGCCGAACTCGTCGTTGAAAAACGGTCCCTGGATGCCGGTCGGCAGGGTGTGGCGGATGTCGCCGATCTTCTTCCTGACCTGGTAATAGACGTCGGGCACCTGGGCGGGCGGCGTGCTGTCCTTGGCAAAAAACATCACCGTCGATTCGCCGGGCCGCGAGAAGCTCGAAATGCGGTCGATGTAAGGCGTTTCCTGCAGCTTTTTCTCGATCTTGTCGGTCAGTTGCTGTTCGACCTGTTGGGCCGTGGCCCCCGGCCAGCTGGTGCGGATCACCATGAGCTTGAAGGTGAAGGGCGGATCTTCGGCCTGGCTCAGTTTGCCGTAGGCAAAGACCCCCATCAGGGCGAGGGCGAACAGGAAATAGCCAACCAGGATGCGGTGGTGCAGGGTCCAGTCAGAAAGGTTGAAGCGCTGGCTCACGGCGTTCAACGTTGCTGTTCAGGCGGCTTGGCCAATTTCGGCGTAACCGCCTGGCCGGCGACCAGTTTGCCGGCGCCGGCAATGACCACCAGCTCACCGGCCTTGAGGCCTTCGGCGATGACGGCGCCGTCCTCCTGGAAGCGGGCGATCCTGACCGGGCGTGCTTCGGCCTTGCCGTTGGCGATGATCCAGACGAGCGGCCCCTGGCCCTGGTCGAGCACGGCGCCGAGCGGCACCAGCAGGTTTGCCGCGCTGGCCTCGGTCGCCAGTGCAACGCGCGCCGTCATGCCGAGGCGGACTTCCGGCGGCGGGTTGATGAGGCGGATGCGCGCCGCGTAGGTGCGGGTCGCCGGATCGGCGGCCGGTGCGAGTTCGCGCAGTTCGCCGCGCAGGGTGTTCTGCGGGTCGGCCCACAGGCTGACGGCGATGTTCTTGGCTGTACGCAGCTCACTCAGCCGGCTTTCCGGGATGGCAATCGCCACCTCCTTTTCTTCCGGGCGGGCGATGCGCAACACCGGCTGGCCGGCGCTGACGACTTGTCCGGCTTCGGCCAGGACGGCGGTGACGACGGCGGGAAATTCGCTGCTCAATACACCGTAGCTGCTCTGGTTGCTGCTCATCTGGTTTTGCGAACGGGCCTGTTCCAGTTTGGCCCGGGCGCTGTTGCGGGCGTTGTCCTTGGCGTCGAAGGCGGCCTGGCTGACGAATTTCTTGCTCAGCAGACCGGCGTAACGTTCTCGTTCGGCGCTGGCCGTGGCGGCATCGCTTTCCGCGGCGGCCAGTTGAGCCGCGGCGGCATGGGCGGCCAGTTGCAGGTCGGCCGGATCGAGCCGGGCGAGTGGCTGGCCGGCCTTGATCTCGGCGCCGGCATCGACCAGGCGGGCGGCCAGCTTGCCGCCGACCCGGAAGGCGAGGTCGATTTCGTGGCGGGCGCGGATTTCGCCGGTATAGATGCTGCTGCCCGTGCCGCTGCTGCTCACCGCCTGCACCAGCACACTGCGGGCCGCCGGGGCGGGCGGTGTTTCGGCGCCGCAGGCGGTAAGCAGTGCAGCACTGCTGATGAGCAGGAGCTGGGGAAGGTGGGTGAGGGCGGACATTTTCACGACCAGGAAATGGATTGCCGATGATAATGAACGTTCGGTCATTAACGCAAGTTCTCATTTTGCTGCCCTGCCAAGCCGCTACAATGGCGGCCATGGATGCCAATTACGCTTCGTTCGCCGGCCTTGATCTGCTGGCTTCCGCGGTGCTGCTGATCGATGAAGGTCGGCTGATCCGCTACATCAATCCGGCCGGCGAGAACCTGCTTGCCGTCAGTTCGCGCACCGTGGCCGGCAAGACGCTTGATGCCGTGTGTACCTGTTCGGCCACCCTGCAGTCGGCGCTCGACAACGGCTTGAACAACAACTGGGGCTATACCGGCCAGAATATCCAGTTGAAGCGCAGCGATGGCGAGGTTCTGCATCTCAACTGTACGGTCACCCCCTTGCGTCCCGAACTGGCAGCCGGCGTGCGCCTGCTCCTCGAACTGCAGCCGATCGAGCATCATCTGGCGGCGACCCGCGAGGAGCGCCTGATCGAGCAGCAGCAGGCCAGTCGCGAACTGATCCGCAATCTGGCGCATGAGATCAAGAATCCGCTGGGCGGTATCCGCGGTGCCGCGCAATTGCTCGAGCACGAACTGGCCAATCCCTCGCTCAAGGAATACACCCAGGTCATCATCAAGGAAGCCGACCGTCTGCAGGATCTGATGCAGCGTCTGCTGACGCCGCATCGGGCAATGCTGCCGACGACGGTCAATATCCACGAAATTCTCGAGCGCGTGCGCAGCCTGCTGACCGCCGAATTTCCCGGTTCGCTGCACATGCAGCGCGATTACGATACCAGCCTGCCGGAGCTGGTCGGTGACCGCGAGCAACTGATCCAGGCCGTCCTCAACATCGCGCGTAATGCGGCGCAGGCGATGGGTGGCGAGGGCGAGATCATCCTGCGCACGCGTTCGCTGCGCCAGATCACCCTGGTCAAGCGGCGCTACCGCCTGGCTATGGAAATCAAGGTGATCGACAACGGGCCGGGGATTCCCGACGATATCCGCGAGCGCATGTTCTATCCGCTGGTCTCCGGGCGCGAGGGCGGCAGTGGCCTGGGCCTGACCATCGCCCAGAATTTCATCCAGCATCATCACGGTACGATCGACTGTTCCAGTCGGCCGGGCAATACGGTGTTTACGCTGCGCCTGCCGGTCGAACAGGCCTGAGTTTTGCTTATGTTTTGGTCATTCTAATCAGCAGATGAGCCAAATACACATGAAACCGGTCTGGATTGTTGACGACGATCGTTCCATCCGCTGGGTCCTCGAAAAGACCCTGTCTCGCGAAGGCATTCCGTTCAAAAGCTTCGCTTCAGCCAGCGAGGCCATTTCGCAGCTTGAACAGGGCATCGAGCCGCCGCAGGTGCTGATGTCCGACATCCGCATGCCGGGCCAGTCAGGTCTGGAGTTGCTGCAGGAAGTCAAAACGCGTTTCCCGTCGGTGCCGGTCATCATCATGACCGCCTATTCCGATCTCGAAAGCGCCGTTGCCGCCTTCCAGGGGGGCGCCTTCGAATATCTGCCCAAACCCTTTGACGTCGATCAGGCGGTCGAGCTGATCCGCCGGGCCATCGACGAATCGATGCACCAAAGCGGTGCAGCTGAGGAAGAGGGGCTGGTGCCGGAGATTCTCGGTCAGGCGCCGGCCATGCAGGAAGTCTTCCGGGCGATCGGCCGGCTGGCCCTGTCGCACGCCACCGTGCTGATCACCGGCGAATCCGGTTCCGGCAAGGAGCTCGTCGCCCGCGCCCTGCACCGGCACAGCCCGCGCGCCGACAAACCGTTCATCGCGATCAATACCGCAGCCATTCCCAAGGATTTGCTGGAGTCGGAACTCTTCGGTCACGAACGCGGCGCCTTCACCGGTGCGCAGTCCCAGCGGCGCGGCCGTTTCGAGCAGGCCGAGGCCGGCACGCTGTTTCTCGACGAAATCGGCGACATGCCGTCCGAACTGCAGACCCGTTTGTTGCGCGTGCTTTCCGACGGCCATTTCTACCGGGTCGGCGGCCATTCGCCGATCAAGGCCAATGTCCGGGTCATCGCGGCAACTCACCAGAATCTCGAAACCCGGGTCAAGGATGGTCTGTTCCGCGAGGATCTGTTCCATCGCCTGAACGTCATCCGCATCCGCCTGCCGTCGCTGCGCGAACGGCGCGAGGACATTCCGTTGCTGACCCGTCATTTCCTGCAGAAGAGCGCCCGCGAACTCGGTGTCGAAACCAAGCGCCTGTCCGATACGGCGATCAAGTATCTGAGCGGGCTCGACTTCCAGGGCAATGTCCGCCAACTGGAAAATCTCTGTCACTGGCTGACCGTCATGGCACCCGGCCAGCAGGTCGAAATTGGTGACCTGCCGGGCGAGCTGCGCGAAGCCGTGCCCAGCCTGCTGGCCACCGACTGGGAGAGTGCGCTGGAAGGTGAAGTCGACCGTCTCCTGGCGCGCGGCCTGGGCGATGTGCATGGCGTGCTGACCCAGACCTTTGAGCGCATCCTGATTGCGCGGGCTCTGGCCCACACCGGCGGGCGGCGCATCGAGGCGGCGCAGGCGCTCGGCATCGGGCGCAACACGATTACCCGCAAGATCGCCGAACTGGGCATCGACGGCGGCAAGGAAGCGGCCGCAGATTAAGGCGGCGCGGTGGGCGGCGGGCTTTGACATACAATCTGCCGCATGCCCCTGATTGATCCCGTTCTTCTCAAAGCCCGGCTAGGTCTGCTGGCCGGGCGTTTCGACGTCGATGCCTGCGAGCTCTGCGACTCGACCAGCAGCGAGTTGGCGCGCCGGGCCGAGCTCGGTGCGCCGGCCGGTACGGTGCTGGTTGCCGACCGGCAGTCGGCCGGCCGCGGTCGGCGTGGCCGTCAATGGCTGTCGTCCCCCGAGGCCAGCCTGACCTTTTCCGTGCTCTGGCGTTTTACCGGTTCGCCGGCCCGCCTGGCCGGTCTCTCGCTGGCCGTCGGCGTGGCGCTGGCGCGCGCCGTGGACAATCTCGGCGCCAGCGGCGTCTGCCTGAAATGGCCGAATGACGTGCTGCTTCGGCAAGGCGATGCATACGCCAAGCTGGCCGGCATCCTGATCGAGCTGTCTTCCGACCGGCGCGGCACGCAGGCCGTGATCGGCATCGGCCTCAACCTGTTGCCGCCCGCCGGCGATTTGCCGCAGCCGGCGGCGGGCTTGAGTCAGGCGCTGAGCACCCCGGCGGAGCGTCACGTCGTGCTGGCCGCCATCCTTTCGGCGCTGGCCGGCGTGCTCGATGCCTTCGCCGCCGAAGGTTTTTCCGCTATCAAGGGCGAATGGCAACAAAGGCATGCCTGGCAGGGCGAAGCCGTAAGCGTGCTGGGTGAGGGCGAGCCGCCCTTGCCCGGGCGCTGCCTGGGGGCTGACGACGATGGTGCCCTGCTGCTCGAGACGGCGGCCGGCATTCAGCGCATTTTCTCGGGCGACGTCAGCCTGCGCCGCGTAGCAAGTGCCCTTGGGGCACGCTGCGAAGCAAGTACTCCTGGGGTACGCCGCGCAGCAAGTACTCCCGTGGCGCGCCCCGAAGGAAGTGCCCTTGGGGCACCTCCCGCAGGAAGCGTCCCTGAGGACACCCCCGCATGATCGTCTGTATCGACTGCGGCAATAGTCGCCTCAAATGGGGTATCCATGACGGCCAGTCGTGGCTTGCGCAGGGCGTGCTGGCCCATGCCGAAGTCGATCAGCTGGGCCGGCTTTGCGCGAGCTGGCCGCAGCCGCAGCACCTGATGCTGGCCAATGTCGCCGGCGTTGCGCTGGACGATGCCATCGCCCGGGCCCTGGCGCCCTGGTCGGCGGTCTTGAATGTTGTCAAATCGGCGGCGACGGGGGGCGGGGTCACCAATCTTTACAAAAATCCCGGGCAGCTCGGAGTTGATCGCTGGTGCGCCTTGCTGGGCGCCCGTCGCCACGGGCAGACGCCGCGCCTGGTGGTCATGGCCGGCACAGCGACGACCATCGACAGCCTGGATGGCCAGGGTAATTTCACCGGTGGCCTGATCCTGCCCGGCCTCGACTTGATGCAGGGCGCGCTGGCCAAAGGGACGGCCGGACTGCCCTGGGCGGCCGGCCAATACGCTGCTGCCCCGCGCTGTACCGACGATGCCATCGTCACCGGCTGCATCGAGGCCCAGATCGGTGCCATCGAGCGCGCCTTTGTCCGGCTCGGGTCTGATTCCGCCTGTTGCCTGCTGTCCGGCGGCAACGCGGAACGGCTCGCCCATCACCTTGTCATTCCCCATGTGCTGGCGCACAATCTGCCGCTGGAGGGCTTGCTCTGCCTTGCTCTTGAGATTTAGCCGAGGCCACGGGGAAACGGTTCATGGAGATTGTGGCAGTCGCCCACCTGAAGATCGGCATGTTCGTTGCGGAACCCGACTGCGCGTGGACCGATTTGCCGTTCGCGCTGCAGGGCTTTGTCATTTCCCGGCCGGAGCAGGTCGATGTCTTTCAGCAGAAATGCCGTTTCGTATATGTTGATCGCAGCCGTTCGCTGAACGAACATTTTGTCGCCGTCAATCATGGCCGGGATCGTGCGCTGCGGCCGCCACCGGGTCTGGGTTTGTCGGCGCCGGAAGCCGAGTCGCCGGTAGTGCGGCGGGCGCCCCTTTTCAGCGTTCAGGAGGCCGCCGAGAAACGCCATATCCGGCGGCGTCGTTTCCTCGATTTCCTGCACAAGCAGAACGATACCGAGCATGCCCGGGCTCTGGCGCAGGAACTGGTGCATATCGAGCCGCGTTTCGACGATCTGCAAAGTGCGTTGCAGCGCAGCTTTCAGGCGATCGCCGTGGATCAGCAGATCGATCTGAGCTCGGTGCGCGAGGGCGTGCGCGACATGTCCGGCAGCCTGCGGCGCAATCCGGATGCCTTGCTCTGGCTGCTTCGTTTAAAGCGCCAGGACCAGTACAGCTTCGACCACGCGCTGGATGTTTCCGTCAATCTGCTGATGCTCGGCACGCATGTCGGCTGGCGCGGCCAGCATCTGCTCGAACTGGGCATGGCCGGTCTGCTGCAGGATGTCGGCAAGGTGCAGTTGCCGGCCGAGGTGCTGGCCAAAAGCGAGCCCCTCTCGGCGGAAGAGCGCCAACTGATCAAGTCACATGTCGCCAGTTCGCTGGAAATCCTGATCGGCCAGGCCAATCTGCCGCCGGAGGTCCTGACCATCGTTTCGCGTCACCACGAGCGCTGGGATGGCAGTGGTTATCCGCAGGGTCTGGAATTCAAGCGCCTGGGGCCGGCTGCCGAGATGGCCGGGCTGGTGGACTCGTTCTGCGCGATGCTGAAGAACAAGCCCTATCGTGCCGCCCTGGGGCACCAGGAGGCCCTCGAGGAGCTGTACAAGCTGCGCGACCAGAAATTCAGCCCGGCCCTGATGGAGCAGTTTGTCCAGTGTGTCGGGCTCTATCCCATCGGCACGCTGGTCGAGCTGAGCAGCGGCGAAGTCGGTGTCGTCATCCAGCAGAATCGCGTCCAGCGTTCGCGGCCGCGCGTGCTGATCATGCTCGATGCCGACAAGCAGGAAGTGCGCGGGTATCATGTCATCGATCTGCACGAGGACAAGCACCGCGATTGCCGGGTGACTCGTGCCCTGCCACATGATGCCTACGGGCTTGCCGCGCATGACTACTACCTTGGCTGAGGCCGACGACTATCTGGATCTGGGGTTTTTCGGGCTGGACAAGGAAGCGCTGCTTTCGCTGGCTTCCCTTGATGCGATCTGGCAGGCCGCGCTCGGCGAGATGCTGGCCGGCGAGGGCAGCGATCCGGCGATTGGCGAATTTGCCGCGGTGCTGGCCGGGCTGGCCGGCCAGTTGGGTGATGCGACATGGCAGCAGGCCTGGTTGCGGGCCTGGCATCATTTGCATGGCCGGGGCTTTTCCCTGGCGGAAACCCTGCTCTTCATCGATCGCGTTGTCGAGTGCAGTGAATTCCGCCTGTTTGGCGAGCAGAAACAGGTTGCCCGTTTGCATCTGGCGCTCTTTTCCTTGTTGCGACGCGGGGTCTTTGCTGCGGTCAACAGTGCCATCGAGCTTGAGGAGGAGGCGAAGATCGCCGAGTCCGGCATTCCCGGCGAACTGGCGGCCCTGCATTGCCTGCGCAAGGAAGCCGAACACGGCGAGCCGCTTGCCGTACTGTCGCTGACTCTGAGCAATCGCAACAACTTCGGCCATCTCGCGGCCAGCGACCTGCAAAGTCTGCCCAGCGTGCTGTTCGAGCGTCTGCGTGAGGTGTTGCGGCCGCAGGACCAGATCTTTGCCGGGCGCGAAGGCGAGTGGCTGCTGGTTTTGCCGGGCGTGCACTCGATGGCCCAGCCGACCCTGGCCGGCGCCCACATCCAGCGGGTTTTCGCCACCCCGGTCGGTTTGCTGAGCGGGCGCAGCATGCCGCTCGAGGCGACCATCGGTGCGGCGATGATGCCCGAACACGGCGATGATGCCGAAGCCATCCTGCATGCCGCGCGCCTCGCCCGCTGGGAACTGGCGCCGGCCCGCGATGCCTTCGGCTGGTTCCATCCGGCCATGCGCCTGGACTGGCAGCGCCGCTTCGATATGGCCGAAGAGCTGCACCGCGCCCTGCAATATGAAACCCTGACCCTGTACCTGCAGCCGCAGGTCGATGCGGTCTCTGACGAATGCACGGGGGGCGAGCTGCTGCTGCGTTGGCAACGCGACAACGGCGAGTGGGTGTCGCCGCTGCTGGTCATCGAGATGATCGAGGAAAATGGCTGGCGCCATCAGTTTACCGACTGGCTGATCCGTTTCGCGCTGCACACGGCGACCGAACTCAGTGCGGCGGGGATCGATATTCCGCTGTCGATCAACCTGACGGCGGCCGATCTGCTCGATGGCGACCTGCCGGAAATGTTCGCGCAGCGCCTTGAAACCTGGCAATTGCCGGGCAGCCGTTTCACCATTGAACTGACCGAGTCGGCCATGCTGACCGATCCGGCGCGCTGCCTGGATATCATGCGGCAATTGCGCGAGCTCGGCTTCCGGCTGGCGCTCGACGATTTCGGGACCGGCTATTCGTCGCTCAGTTATCTGGTCAATCTGCCGGTCGATGAAATCAAGATCGACCGCTCGTTTGTCATTGCCATGTCGACCTCGGAAGAACATTTGCGTATTGTGCGGACCATCATCGATCTGGCCTGGGACCTCGAAATGTTGCCGCTTGCCGAAGGGGTCGAGCAGGTCGCTCAGGTCGAGCTGTTGCACCAGTTGGGCTGCAACCGCATGCAGGGTTTCCTGTATGCCCAGGCCCTGCCGATTGATGAATTTGTCGCCTGGTATCGGGCCCGGTTGTCTTGAATTTGGCGGGGTCTGTCCCGCCCGGAAGGAGTTTTCATGTTTGATCAGGTGATTGCCAGTCTGCCCGCCTTCGTCAGCTATTTCCTGACGGGCATTGCGCTGCTCGCGGCCTTTTTCGGCCTCTATCTGCTGATTACCCCGTACAGCGAACTCAAGCTTATTCGCGACGGCAATGAAGCGGCCGCCGTCAGCCTGGGCGGGGCGGTGATCGGCTTTGCGCTGCCCCTCGCCGTGTCCGTTGCCGTCAGCCATAACCTGTATGCCATGCTCGGCTGGGGCGTGGTGGCCGGTGTCGTGCAGTTGCTGGTTTTCATCGTGGCGCGTATCGCGTTGCCGCGCATTAACGAAAATATTTCCCAGGGGCGCCTCGCCTCGGGTATTTTCCTCGCCTTGCTTTCTGTTGCTGTCGGCATATTGAATGCCGGCTGCATCGCCTGACAACCTAGGAGATCGAGATGGCCCTGATGGACTTTATCAAGAAGCAGTTTATCGACATCCTGCAATGGACGGAGGATGCCGACGGCACGCTGGCCTGGCGCTTCCCGATGCAGGAAATGGAAATCCAGAACGGCGCCAGCCTGACGGTGCGCGACTCGCAACTGGCGCTCTTCGTCAATGAAGGCACCGTCGCCGATGTCTTCAAGCCGGGCATGTACAAGCTGACGACGCAGACCCTGCCGGTCCTGACCTACCTGAAGAATTGGGACAAGCTGTTCGAGTCGCCGTTCAAGTCCGACGTCTATTTCTTCTCGACGCGCACCCAGCTCGATCAGAAATGGGGCACGCCGAACCCGATCACCATCCGCGACAAGGAATTCGGCATTGTCCGCATGCGTGCCTTCGGCATCTATTCCTATCACCTGTCGGACGCCAAGACCTTCTACCAGAAGATTTCCGGGACCCGCGACAGCTATGCCCGCGAGGAACTCGAAGGCCAGTTGCGCAATACCATGGTGGCCGGCCTGACCGACCTGTTCGGCGAATCCGGTGTCGCCTTCATCGACATGGCGGCCAATCAGGACGAGTTCGGCAAGGCGATGCTGGCCAAGGCGCAGCCGATGTTTGCCGAGTACGGTCTGACGCTCGACACCCTGGTCGTCCAGAACGTGTCCTTGCCGGAAGAGCTGCAGAAGGTGCTCGACCAGAAGATCAGCATGAACATGATCGGCGACATGCAGCGCTTTACCCAGTATCAGGTCGCCAACAGCATTCCCGATGCGGCGAAGAACGAAGGCGGGCTGGCCGGCATGGGCGTCGGCCTCGGGGCCGGGCTGGGCTTCGGCCAGGTCATGGGGCAGTCGATCGGCCAGGCGGTCCAACCGGCGGCGCCGGCCTCAGCCCCGGCGGCGGCGCCCAGCGTATCGGCCGACGAGGTTGTCGCGACGCTGGAAAAACTGCATGGGCTGGTCGGCAAGGGGATCCTCAGCCAGGAAGAATTCGAGGCCAAGAAGGCCGAACTCCTCAAGAAACTGAGCTGATTTTCGCCCTTGGCCTTTAGTGCGACCTGTCCCTCCTGCGGCGCGCCGGTTGTCTTCAAATCGGCGTCGTCGATCTTTGCCGTCTGCGAATATTGTCAGAGCACCCTGGTCCGCCACGACCAGGCGCTCGAAGATATCGGCAAGATGGCAGCCCTGGTCGAGGATCGTTCGCCGCTCCAGCTGGGCGCCGAAGGCAGCTACAAGGGTGTCCATTTTGCGCTGATCGGGCGCATCCAGCTGAAGTACAGCCAGGGCTTGTGGAACGAATGGCATCTGCTGTTCGACGACATGCGTACTGGCTGGCTATCAGAGGCTGGAGGTGAGTATGTGCTCACTTTTGCACAGCATGTCGACGAGCCGCTGCCGGCCTTTGCCGAGCTGAAAATCGGTCAGCGCTTCCTGCTTGCCGCCCGGCCGTGGATGGTGAGCAATGTCGAAAGTGCCGAGTGCATTGCCGGCCAGGGCGAGTTGCCGTTCAAGGTCGGTGCCGGCTACCCGGTGCCCGCCGTCGATCTGCGCAACGGCAGCAGCTTTGCCACCCTCGATTATTCGGAAACACCGCCCCTGCTCTTCGTCGGCGAGGCCGTCGATTTTCGCGCGCTGAACATGAGCAATTTGCGCGACGGCCGTGCCGTGCCCGAGCGCCGGGTCGAAGCGCGGGTTTTCCGCTGCCCGGCCTGTGCTTCGCCGCTCTCGGCGCGCTCCAGGGAAATTCTGGCGGTCGGCTGCCCGGCCTGTGGCGCCGTCGTCGATACGGCTGACGACAACTACCAGTTGCTGTCGCGGGCGCTCGGCCAGCGCGACGAGGAAACCCGGCCGCTGCTGCCGCTGGGCAGCACGGGTACGCTCGAAGGCAAGCCGGTCGAGGTCATCGGCTTCCTGGTCAAACAGTGCCAGGTCGACGGTGTCAGCTACCACTGGCGCGAGTACCTGCTGGCTGGCGAGCACGGCACTTATCGCTGGCTCACCGAATACGACGGGCACTGGAATATCGTCGATGTGCTGTCCGATCCACCCAGCGTCGGGACGGCCATGGAGGCCAGCGATGTACGCTGGAACGGCGGCAGCTACCGCCATTTTGCGACCACCGCCGAGGCCGAAGTCATCCAGCTGGCCGGCGAATTCACCTGGCAGGTGCGGCGCGGGGAAAGCAGCCGGGTCATCGATTACGTGGCGCCGCCGCTCATGCTGTCGCGCGAAACGACGGCCAGCGATCTCAGCTGGTCGCGCGGCGTCTATGTCGAGCCGGCGGCGATCGCTGCCGCCTTCAAATTGCCGGGCAAATTGCCGGAAGTCGCCGGGGTCTATGCCAACCAGCCGAATCCCTGGCAGGAAACGCATCGCCGGACCTGCCGCCTGTTCTGGCAAGCGACGGGGCTGGCCATCCTGGCCCAGGCGTTTTTCATGCTGGTCTTTAGCGGCCAGTTGCTGCTGCGCCAGGATTTCCAGTTCTCGGCCTATGCCGCCGTCGAGCAGCAGACGCGCGAATTCGTGCTCAGCGGCAGGGCGCGCAAGATTCTCGTCAGCAATACGACGGGGCTCGACAACAACTGGATCGGCCTCGACATGCTGCTGGTCAACAAGGCGACCGGCGTCGCCTGGCCGGCGACGCGCGAAGTCGCCTACTACTCCGGCAATGATGGCGGTGAGCGCTGGTCCGAAGGCCGGCGCGACGATGAAGTGGCCTTCGTCAATGTGCCGCCCGGAACCTATTACCTGACCATCGATCCGGATCTGCCGGCCGACAGTGCGCTGAGCGTGCAGGATCGTCTGGAAGTGTCGAGCGCCGGCGCCGGCTGGTCGAACTTCGTGCTGCTCATGCTCTGCCTGATGGCTTTCCCGATTTTTACCCGCCTGCGTCTGGCCGCCTTCGAAGTGCGCCGCTGGGCGGAAAGCGACCACGCGCCGGTCGCCGCCGATGATGATGAGGAGGACGACTGATGTTCCCGAACTTCAACCGGGTTGTCGTGCTGATCGCGCTGCTGCTCTTCGGCCAGGCGCAATACCGGGGCTGGAACCTGTTCGACGAGACGGCCGACTCGCATTCCGGCGGTCATGGCAGCGGCCGGGTCTATCACAAGTAGAATCCCGGCATCCTGTTCCTGACTGATAATTCGGCCATGCGGCTGCTTGCTTTCCTGTTTCTTGTTCTGACCCTCCTGCCCGCCCAGGCGCTGGAGAAGGTGCGCGTCCAGCTCAACTGGAAACACCAGTTCCAGTTCGCCGGCTATTACGCGGCCATCGAAAAAGGCTATTTCCGCGCCGCCGGCTTCGAGGTCAGCCTGCAGGAACTGCCGGCCGGCGGCGATCCCGTGCAGGCCGTGCTGCATGGCGATGCCGATTTCGGCGTCGCCGCTTCCGAACTGGCGCTGCATCGCGGGCAAGGTCATCCGGTCGTCGCCCTGGCCGTCATCGTGCAACACTCGCCGCTCGTCCTGCTCGCCAACCGGCGCAAGATTCCCAGCATCGATGCGCTGAGCGAGCAACGCATCATGCTGCTGCCGCATGAGGCCGAACTGCTCGCCTATCTGAAGCGCGAGGGGGTCGATTCCTTCGTTACCGTGCCGCACAGTTTCGAACTGGCCGACCTGGTCAGCGGCAAGGTGGACGCGATGTCGGCCTATGTCACCGATGAGCCTTTCCTGCTGCGTCAGCAGAATTTCCCCTACCTGGCCTACGCCCCGAGTGCGACCGGGATCAACTTCTATGGCGATACGCTATTCACCACCGAGCGCCGCGTGCGGAGCTCGGCCGCCGCAGTGCGCGCCTTCCGCGAGGCGGCGCTGAAGGGCTGGGAGTACGCCATGGCCAATCCCGGGGAAGTCGCCGAGTTGATCATCGAGCGCTACTCGACGCGCCACAGCAAGGCGCACCTGCTGTTCGAGGCGGCCGAAATGAAGCGCCTGATGCAGCCGGAACTGGTCGAGATCGGCCAGATGTCGGCGACGCACTGGCAGCAGATCGGCCAGACCTATGCCGAGCTCGGCATGCTGCCGGCCAATTTTTCGCTCGATGGCCTGCTCTACGAAAGCGAGCCGCGTCGCTTGCCGGCCTGGGTCTGGCCGGCTTTTGTCGCGGGTGGCCTGGTCATTCTCGGCGCTGCCCTGATGGCATGGTATTTCGCCCGCCTGAACCGGCGCCTGAGCAAGGAAATCCTGACCCGCCAGGCGACCGAGCAGGCCCTGGGCGACAGTGAGGAGCGCTATCGCCGGCTGGCCGAACAAAGCAAGGATGTGATCTGGACGCTGGACCTGGCCAGCCGGCGCTTTACCTACATGAGCCCGGCAGTCGAGCGGGCGCGTGGCTTTTCCGTCGCCGAAGCCATGCAGCAGTCGCTCGAGCAAGCCCTGATGCCGGCCTCCTACGAGCGCGCCATGGGCTTGCTGCAAGAGCATCTGCAACGTCTGCAGGCCGGTGACACGACGGCCATCTCGGCCATGTTCGAAATCGATCAGCCGCACAAGGGCGGCGGTGTCGTTTCATCGGAAGTGGTGGCCAGCTTCATGCTCGACGCCGATGGCCGGCCGGTGGCGATCCTCGGCGTCTCGCGCGACATTTCCGAGCGCCGTGAAGTCGAGGCCCAGTTGCGCGCCGCCAACGAGCGCCTGCAAAACCAGCTCAAGGAAATCGAGCATCTGCAGGTCACCCTGCAGGAACAGGCGATCCGCGACAGCCTGACCGGCTGTTTCAACCGCCGCTATCTCGACGAAACGCTGGAGCGCGAACTGTCGCGGGCCCGCCGCGAAGGCTACCCGCTGGCCCTGGTCATCCTCGATCTTGACCACTTCAAGCTGATCAACGACACCTACGGCCACCAGGCCGGCGACGAGGCCCTGAAGGAACTGGCGCAACGGCTGCATGCCGATATCCGCCAGGAAGACGTGCTGTGTCGCTATGGCGGTGAGGAATTCATCGTCCTGATGCCGCGCATGCCGCTGGCCGTCGCCGCCCAACGTGCCGAAAGCTGGCGTCAGGCGATTGCCGACATCCGCGTGCACTTTGGCAATTTCGAATTGAAATTCACCACTTCGGCCGGGGTGGCCGCCTATCCGGAACACGGCAAGATGGCCGATAAACTGACCCAGGCGGCCGACCTGGCGCTCTACCTGGCCAAGCACGAAGGGCGCAACCGGGTCGAAATCTACGTGCCGCCGGCCCGCGAGATTTAGGGAAACGCTGATTTATTCCTCACCAGTCGGGCCGAGACCGGCGAAGCTCTTCAATGCTTCGAGAAGCACGTGTAGGAGCGGCTTTAGCCGCGAATGGCGATCTGCGCATGCGTTTTCGCGGCTAAAGCCGCTCCTACGGACACAGGATTCATGATCCGGATTTATTCAGTGCATCCTTAGGCCCCCAGGCCGGATTCCGCGGCGGGCCGTAAAGGCGCCCTAATCGGCGCTGCAGCTGCCGCTGTCAGAACTGGAGCTGTCGGAACTGTCACAGCTGGCGCTGCTGCTATCGGCGCTGCCGTAGCCGCTGCCGAAACCCCTACTCCCGGCCCAGATCTCCTGTTCGCTCGGCCGGTAGCCGTCGATCCGCTGGTAGCTGTCCGGGCTGTCGCCGCTACTGCCATAAATGCCGCGCCGCGCGTAATGCGCCGGGTCGCTCGGTGCGGCGACCAGACCCAGCCTGGCATCCAGCGCAAACAGGCGGGGCTGGCGTGACGCGGCTTGCGGGTTGATGTCTTCGTGCGCGCAGGCCAGCCGCCAGGTCCGGCGCAGGCCGAGATCGGCCTGTTTCGGCGACAACATCACTTCGCTCGGCATGTGGCGCAGGCGGCGCCCGAAGGCGGCGCTGCAGAATTTCTCGTAGCGCGGGCCGAGCAGCACGAACTCCTGCCACAGATCGCCGGCAACCCGTGACGGCATGCTCAACTCCCGCCGGCCGCCCCGGTGGCAAAGCAGGAAATAATCGCGCAGGGCGGCAAAGACCTCGTCACGTTGCTCGGGCATCAGGAGCGGGTAGCGGTTAAGCAGGCGCTGCTCGAGAAAGCGGCGGTAGGGAAAACTCCGGATATGGGCAATCTGCCGGCGGCGCGCCCAGTTCTGCCAGAGCACGAAGCCGAGCACAACAAGACCGCCGATGAAGATGAAATCGCTCACCCGGTGATGTCGAAACAGAGGTATTTGATCTCGAGGTAATCCTCGATGCCGTATTTCGAGCCTTCGCGGCCGATGCCGGATTGCTTGATGCCGCCGAACGGCGCCACCTCGTTCGAAATCAGCCCGGTATTGACGCCGACCATGCCGTATTCGAGCGCTTCGCCGACCCGCCAGCAGCGGCCGATATCGCGGCTGAAGAAATAGGCGGCCAGGCCGAACTCGGTGTCGTTGGCCAGGGCAATGGCCTCCGCCTCGGTTGCGAAGCGGAACAGCGGCGCCACCGGCCCGAAAGTTTCCTCGCGCGCCACCTGCATCGCCGGCGTCACATCGGCCAGCACGGTCGGTTCGAAGAAATTGCCGCCCAGGGCATGGCGCCGGCCGCCGCACAGGACGCGGGCCCCCTTGCCGAGCGCATCGGCGACATGGCTTTCGACCTTGGCCAGGCCGGCGGCATTGATCAGCGGCCCCTGGGTGACGCCGGGCTCGCTGCCCGGCCCGACTTTCAGCAGTTCGACGCGGGCGGCGAACTTGCCGGCAAACTCGTCGTAAACGCCGGCCTGCACCAGGAAGCGGTTGGCGCAGACGCAGGTCTGGCCGGTGTTGCGGTACTTGGCGATGATCGCGTTATCGACCGCGGCATCGATATCGGCATCGTCGAAAACGATGAAGGGCGCGTTGCCGCCCAGTTCCAGCGACAGTTTCTTGACGGTCGGCGCGCACTGCGCCATGAGCCGGCGACCGACGGCCGTCGAGCCGGTAAAGGACAGTTTGCGCACCCCGGGGTTGGCCGTCAGCTCGCCGCCGATCTCGGTCGGGGTGCCGGTTACCACATTGAAGACGCCAGCCGGGAAGCCGGCCTGCTCAGCCAGGAAGGCCAGGGCCAGCGCGGTCAGCGGTGTTGCCTCGGCCGGCTTGACGACCACCGGACAACCGGCGGCCAGGGCCGGTGCCACCTTGCGCGTGATCATGGCGAGCGGGAAATTCCACGGCGTGATCGCGGCGCAGACGCCGATCGGCTGCTTGATGACCAGCAGGCGCTTGCCGGCCACCGGGCTGGGGATGCTTTCGCCGTAAGTGCGTTTGCCTTCCTCGGCGAACCATTCGACGAAGGAGGCGCCGTAGATGACTTCGCCTTTCGCTTCGCCGAGCGGCTTGCCACCCTCGGCGGTGATCAATTGGGCCAGATCGTCGGCATTCGCCAGGATCAGCCGGAACCAGGCCTGCAGCACGCCGGCCCGCTGCTGCGCGCTGAGCGCCCGCCAGGCCGGCCAGGCGGCTTCAGCGGCGGCGATGGCGCGGCGCGTTTCGGCGGCGCCACAACGCGGCACTTCGCCCAGGCAGCGGCCGCTGGCCGGGTCGAGTACGCTCAGCGTGGTCAGGTCGTCGGCGGCGCACCATTGCCCGGCGATATAGTTGGCCGAGCGCAGCAATTGTCCGTTCTGTAGTTTCATGGCCTTGAAAAATCCTGTAAAAACGGTAAGTTGTAATTTGTTTTTAGAAAGAACCTTAATTGAAACGCTTCCCTGTCCTGCTCTTCGCCGCGCTACTGTCGCTGCTGCTTGCCGCCTGCGGCACGCCATCGCAGCGCCCGTCCGGCTCGGAAACTATAGCGCAACAGCCTTTGCCGGTCAGCGAGAAAGGCAACGAAGTGGCGTTCTACGCCTTGGGTCTGCTCGATATCGGCTATCGCTTCGGCGGCAAGAATCCCGAAGCCGGCTTCGACTGCAGCGGCATGGTCAGCTACATCTATAACCGGGTGGCCGGCATCAAGATCCAGGGCAGCGCCGCCGACATCGCGCGCAATGGTCGGCCCATCGAGCGCAGCCTGCTGCGGCCCGGCGATCTGGTCTTCTTCAACACGCGCCACCAGCCGTTTTCGCATGTCGGCATCTATCTCGGCGATGCCCGTTTCATCCACGCGCCCTCGACCAACGGCCGGGTTCGCATCGACCGCCTGAACGACAGCTACTACGCCCAGCGTTTTGAAGCGGCGCGGACCTTTTTCGACTAATTCCCGCTTTCGCTGACGGCATCGGCCACCCGGCTGCGCAGGTCGTCGAGATCGTTATCGGAGATGCCCAGGTAATCGAGGGCCTTGGCGAACAACTGGCCGCCGACCTGGAGGTCGCAGTCCCCGACTATTTCCGCCAGCAGATGCTCTGAAACCTGGGTCACGGCAATCAATGAAAGGGCGCCGCCGGGCAGCGTCCGGTCCGGCAGGTCGTAGGCATCCGCTTCGTGGTGAAAGCGGATGGCCTGGCCGAGCAAGGGCGGCAGCCCCCAGTTGCGCACGAGCAGCGAGCCGATGATCGGGTGCGTGCAGGGAAACAGGTCAGCCTCGGCCTCGACCAGCATCACGCCCTCGCTGCGGCATTTTTCGAGCACTTCGCCGTAATTCGGGAAGCGGCGCATCATCAGCGGAATGGCCGCGTCGTGAAACAGCGAATAGGTATAGGCGGCATCCGGCGAAATGCCGTACTGGCGCCGCGCCACCAGGCTGCTGATGATCGCCAGCAGGGTCGTCCGCTTCCAGAAACTCTCCAGCCAGGCCGCCGGCAGGCCGGTCATGCTGGCGCGCAAGGCAACGGCCACCACAACACAGACGATATTCTTCGTGCCCAGCCGCTCGACCGCCTTGCGCACGCCGGTAACCCGCGAGCTGGCGCCATACAGCGGCGAATTGGCCAGCTTCAGCGCGGCAGCCGACATGCCGGCATCCGTCGAGATGATGCCGGCCAGGCGGTTGAGGTCAGGCTCGTCGCGCTGGGCTTCCTGCATGGCATCGACGACCACGGCCGGGCAGGTCGGGATATCAACGGTCGCCATGACCTTGGCGAGGTCTTCCTGGGAAATTTCGTAATTGCTTTCGGGCACGGGCAGTCTCGACTTGGCTGGTCAGCGGGGGCAGATAGGATATTGGCTTTGATAACATGGACGCAAGACCCGGCAGAAGGTAGAATCCGTCCTCCCAAGCGTTCGTAGCTCAGCTGGATAGAGTACTGCCCTCCGAAGGCAGGGGTCGCGCGTTCGAATCGCGCCGAGCGCACCAGAATTTGCTGTAGAGACAAAAAGGCCACCTGAACAGGTGGCCTTTTTGTTTGTGCGGAATCTATACGGAAAACATCTGATTGCTGCGGCTAATACTTTGGGTTTGGATGCTCATCTTCTAAACCAATGTCCGATAGAACTATGGTCGAGATTGAAGATACGGCTAACAAGTTAGAGCATGGGGTATGACCACCAAATGTTAATCGACCTCTCGTCACCCTCTCCCACACGCACATCATCGCCCATCGCGCGGCTTTCATGTTCGGGGGCGAGCCTCTGAATCATGATGGTTAGCAACAAAAATCGTGCAGCAGCGAACTTCTGATCACGTGGAAGATCAGCACGACAGGATCGAAAGATGTTTGCTAGTCAATTGACAGTGTTTTAACGTGTTATTAAGTGCGAATTAGTGTTGAAAAGTTGGGTTTAGTGGGGTAGAGTTAACTCACGACTCACCCCTTGACCGGCTGGTATAGCCAGTTGCTCTTGGGGCGACAGGCCCGCTTCGGCGGGCTTTGTCATATCTAAGGCCTCGATTTGAAAACCATCGTCTATGTCGACGGGTACAACCTCTATTACGGGTTGCTACGCCGCTCAGCCTTCAAGTGGCTAGATTTGTACCGCCTCTTTCAGGAACATGCCCTGGGGTCTGATGTCGATGTGCTTGAGGTCCGCTATTACACTGCACCAGTACTTGGCAGGATGTCAGACGATCCTGAGTCGTCACAACGGCAACGTACCTACCTGCAGGCACTCCGAAAGATGCCTCCCAATAGGGTGACTATCATTGAGGGGAAAATAATGGCACAAACCCCAGTGCTGCGACTGGTTAGTCCGCTGCCAGAGTGTCCCGCTTTGACTTGCGTGAGGGTGCATGACTTCACCGAGAAAAAGACAGACGTCAATCTGGCCGCTGATCTGATCACCGGGGCTTGGACTGGTGCCTATGAGCAAGCAGTCGTTTGCTCAAACGATACTGATCTGGAAGGGGCATTACGTGCAGTGAAACAGAATTGTCCATCTGTTCGTCTTGGTTTGGTTGCACCAATCCCCTGTAACGACTCAAGGAAAATTGCAGCCGACCTGAAGCAGTACGTGGATTGGTCAAAGGTGCTCAGTACAGTTCACCTAGAGCACTCCCTGTTGCCGGACAAGATTCCCGGCACCGCATTACGGCGGCCGGAGAATTGGAAGTAACATTTTGTGCTTACCCCACGGCTGAGCGCCAATACTTCCAGCCTTGCGTCAGCCATGACCATCGTCTGGCATCTGGAAAATTACCCGTTGGAAATAGGCATTCCCCGACAAGCCCGTCAGTCATCCCCCTGAAACCTTCCCCGGCTAGAGTCCGCGCTCTGGCTATCCCACGGGTTTTGATCATGCGCTTTATCGACGGCTTATCCATTCGCTCCCGCTTGTTGCTGATGGTTGGCGTCAGTGCTGGCTTTGGTTTTCTGCTGTTGCTGACCGCCTTGTTCTCCTTCAATGCCTTCCGCGGCGATGTGCGCCAGGTGTCCGGCGAGGTGGGGCGGGCTTCGCAGGCGTTAGCGCTGGTCAGTGGGGCGCAGAGCGCTTTTCAGGCGCAGCAGCGCGGCCTGAACGCCATGTTGTTGCGCAACTTCATGGCCGCCGAGTTCGAAAAGGGACAGGCCGAGTTTGCCGCGGGGCGGGCGGCTTTCTGGCAGCAGATCGAAGCGCTGGAGGTGCTGCAAAAGAATGGTGCCATCGCGGAGGCCGGGAAAATTGCCGAAATCCGCCAGCTGGCCGGTGACTTGAACCAGCTTTACGACGAAGTGCTGGCGCAAAACGAACCCGGGATGCCGAAATACACGCTGATGGTCGATGCCGCCATCCGCGATGCGGATACGCCGCTGGTGACGGTGCTGGCGGCGACCTTTGCGGCGATCAGCCAGGCGACGACGACGGTGGTCGGCGATGCGGCGCAGGTCGCCGAGCATCGCTTCAGCGAAAATGTTTTTCTGGTGCTCGTCGTCGGGGTGCTGGGGGCGGCGATTTCGCTGGCCCTGGCCGCCTATCTCGGGCAGCGCATCCTGCGTCGCCTGGGCGGCGAACTCGAACCGGTGGTGGCCGCGACGCGCCGGGTGGCCGAGGGCGATCTGCGACAATCCGCGCAGAGCGGCAAGGCTGCTGCCGATTCGCTGGTCGCTTCGGTCGAAGCGATGCAGGCCCGGCTGCGGGCGCTGATCGGTGACGTCAAGTCAGGGGCCGAGCAAACTTCTTCCAATGCCCTGGCCTTGCGCCGTTCGGCGCATGAAGTGGCTGCCGCGACGACCCGGCAGAGCGATTCGGCGGCGTCGATTACGGCGGCCATCCAGGAACTGACGACGGCGATTGCAGTGATGGCCGAGAGTGCCGGCGCGGCGGCGGATGCGACGCAAATCACCCGCCAGACGGCGAGCGACAGCGGGCGGATCATTCATCAGGCGATCAGCGAGATTGGCAATATTGCCGAGCAGGCCAAGGCCTCGTCGCGGGCGATGGATGAGTTGAAGCAGTACACCCAGGAGATTTCCGGCTTCGCCCGGGAAATCAAGGAAATTTCCGAGCAGACCAATCTCCTGTCGCTCAATGCTGCCATCGAAGCGGCGCGGGCCGGCGAGGCCGGGCGCGGCTTTGCCGTGGTGGCCGACGAGGTGCGCAAACTGGCCAGTCACACCTCGGAGACGACGCGCAAGATCGAGGTTCTGGTCGGCAAACTCAGCGATGCGGCAATCGCCACGACGCGCACGGTGACGGCCACGGCCGAACGGGCGCAGCGCGGCACCGAGCTCGCCTCGACGGCAGAAAGCGCCATCCTGAAGATTGAATCTTTCTGCGAGCGCTCGGCCGTGGCGGCCAACGAGATTGTCGACGTGCTCGGCGAGCAGCGCCTGGCTGCCGAACAGATTGCCCAGAACACGGAACGCATGGCGCAGATGATCGAGTGCGGGGCAAAAGCCGCTGCCGAGTCTTCCGATTCGGCGCATCAGGTTGCCACCCTGGCCGATCGCCTGCGCGATTCGACCCTGCAGTTCAGTGTCTGAGCCGGGCCGGGACCTGATTGGCCACGGCTGGTAATGCAACTGAAATAAAGTGCCTTGTTTTTAGGCGTGTAGGCCAATTCCTACACAGGGAAGTCGCCGGGATGACTATCCACAGACTTATGCACAGGCTTACCCCCAGAATCTGTGGAGTATTCCGGGGGGCGGGGGTTATTCCTTCAAGCGGGCTTCGGCCCAGAGTGCCTTGGCAAAGGCCTTCCAGGCCGGGCCGCCATGACTTTCAAAGCCATAGCCGGCGCTTTCTTCCATCGTCTTGAGCATCAGGCCGGCCAGGCCGAAGAGGTCGATCCGGGCCATTTTCTGGTGATCGATGGGGGTCGAGACGGAGACCTTGGTGTCCTCGTCGAGGTGGTTCAGCGCGGCATGCGCCAGGGCGCGGACTTCGCCGTCGTTGCTCCAGTCGATACCGAGGGCGATGCCTTTGCGCACCAGTTCTGCCTCGATGTCGAGTGCGTCCTTCACGTAGTCTTCAAAACCGGCCATGTCTTCCCTCTTGATGCTTGGTAGAGGCCTGGCTTGCCGGCCAGGCCCGATTGTCGCGGCGGATGCCTCAGGGCTTGACTGGCGCGGCGTCGCTCGCCGGTGCCTTGGCAGCCGGCTTGCCGCGCATGCCATGATGGGCGTGGTGACCATGGTGATGCCCGCTGTGAAATTCCTCGAAGACCTTTTGTTGCTGCGGCGTCAGGCTGCCGTAAAAGGCTTTCAGGGCGGCAACATGTTCAGCCATGCCGGCTTGCCGGGCTTTTGACAGCTCCAGCATCTTTTCGGCGCGTTCCGGTGCGTTGAGCTTGCTCCAGTCCTCCTGCCCGGCGCCGGCAACGGCCGGTCCGTGTTGTTCGGAGGCGAGCAGCTTGGTCCAGCCGGGTTCCTGTTCGGCGCTGAGCTTCAGGGCGTCGTGCAATTGCGTGTGGTGCTGTTCCATTTTCTTTGCCTGCCATCCGGCGCGGCTTTCCCTGGAGTCGCAGCCGCGGTCGGCCAGGGCCGGGCCGGCGGCCAGGGCGCCGATACCGAGAGCCAGGAGAAGTGCTGGGACAATTTTGCGATAGGTGTTCATGTGGGGCCTTTCCAATTTTGATTTATCAAGCAAGCTGTCGGGCGGCGTGGTTTCCGGGCCGCCCGGCATGTTTCCGTGCTGCACTAAAGCCGGGTACGAATCTCCGGCCGGCGTGTGCCGCAGGGCTCCTTGCCAGTTGGTTGTTCTGATGAATTGAACGGACGCTATCTTCACACCAAAGTGCCGGCCCGGGCTGCCTGGCATTGCAACGATTTGTATCCGGATGTTGCTTGACCCCGCCGGCGGCGGCCCAGGCTGGAAATAATCCTCAGAACGGATCCGGCACGTAATTGCCGCCCGGGAAGGGGGAGGGCGCAGGCGCAGGATGACGGCGGGCGGCGGGGATGATGCCCCGGGCGACCAGCCGGGCGTAGGAGTCGTAGCGCACGCTGATCAGTTCGTCCGGTGTCGGGCTGGCGCGCTGGAAGTCGACGCTGTGCGCCGGTGCATGGATCCGCTCCCCATGACCGGTGCCCAGCCGGCTTTCGGCCTTGTCCTGCATGGCGGCCGGCGCGGCATTGCGGCTGCGCAGCGGGGCGCCGGCGGTGTCGGCGGCCATTTCCTGCAGGACCACGGGTTCCTGGTATTCGCGGAAGGCAGCGATGCCGATCACCCCGACATTGTCCGGGCGTTTCGTGCGGGCCGCGTAGGAGTCGTCGAGTGCGGTGAAATAGAAGGCCGCGACATCGTGCTCGCTCTTGCGCCAGCCGGCGATATCGACCGAGTCCCTGGGCGCCAGCACGTAGCCGCGCTGGCCGGTAGCCGCCGTCTCTCCGCTCACGACATTGACGCCATCCACCGAAACCACGGCGAGCAGCCGACCTCCGGTCCGGTTATTGACCTGGATTGAATAACGCTCGCCCGGCTTGCCAGCGACCCAGAGCTGGCCCTGGTGGCGATAAATCGGCAGGTTTTCGCCGGTGTGGCGATTGACGATCCGGATCTCGGCGTGGCTGGCCGCCGTTGCGGCCCCGGCGAAGGAGCAGAAGACGAGGGCGGCGGCGAAGTGGCAAAGCAGATTTTTCATGATGAGTGTCCTGGATGGGTTGGAAGACACTCGGTAAAACGGTAGCGCCGGGCAAACGGGGTTAAACCAAGCAAAAATATTTTGCCGGAGGCAGCAGGCGTGAATCCCGTTAGTCCCGTAGGAGCGGCTTCAGCCGCGAAAAAACCGCGAGCGAAATTACCATTCGCGGCTAAAGCCGCTCCTACGGCTGCTTCATGTTTTCTAGGGCTTCAACCGCTGGCGCATCGCCGTCGGCACAGTCGCCGCCGGGTAGGCTTTCTGGAAGGCTTCGAGGCTGGTTTTGGCTTCTTCGATGCGTTCCTTGTCGATCAACTGCTGGATCGCTGCCAGCCACTCGCCGGCCGGCTGGACGGGCGTGGCGGCCGGGGCCGCGGCCTGGCGGGCGGCGGCTCTGGCTTCGACGGGCGCTATGGCTTCGCCAGGCGCGCTGGCGCCGGATTTGTCCGTGGCGGGTGCGGCATCCGCAGCCGAGGAAATGGTGTTGGCCGCCGGGGCACTGGCGGCCCTGGCCGGGGCGCTCGGCGCGGATGCCTGTGCTGCATCCGGACCTGCTGCCTCAGCTTTGGCGGCCGGCCTGGGCGGGGGGATTTCCGCCAACCTGGCCCGGCTTTCGGCCGGCGGCGCGGCGCTGGTGGCTCGTTCGGGGGTATTGGCCGGGGCGGGCGCCGGCGCGGCCGCTTCATTCAGGGCGATCTGGCCGATGCTTGGGGCGTCCGGCTGCTCGAAGCTGATCAGCAGGCCGAGTAGGGCGACCATGACCAGCGAGGCGAGCACCGGGAGGTGCAGGCGCCAGCGTCGCCAGCCGGCCGGCGTGGGTTGCGCTGCAACGGCGGCGCGGGCAGCTTGCAGAATGGCCCGATCCAGCTCGGCCGAGGGCTCTGCGCTGGCGGCTTCCCGGTAGAGGGCGCCGATGGCCTGGTCGTCCGGCTTTATCGCCATTTTGCCAACTCCTGTCGTAATTTGCCCATTGCGTAACGCAGCCGGCTCTTGACGGTTTCCCGTCCTACATCGGTCAGGTGCCCAATCTCCTCCAGGCTCAGTCCGCCGTCTTCGGCCAGCAGGAAGGCTTCCCGCTGCACATCCGGCAGCGCCTGGACGGCGGCCACGAGATGTTCGGCCAGGGCCTTGCGCTCGACCTGGTGCTCCGGGCGGCTGTCTTCCGGGGCGGGCAGGCTGGCGATGAAGTCGAAATCCTCGTCGTCCGGGCCGCCGCGTTCCTCGATTGGTGTCCGTTTGGTCGAGCGCCAGTGGTCCATCAGCCGGTTGTGGGCGATCCGGAACAGCCAGGCGTGAAACGGCGCGCTGGGTTCGTACTGCTGGCGGGCATTGATGACGCGCAGCCAGATATCCTGAAAAAGTTCATCGCATGTCCCCGGTGCCGGGCACTGCTGCGTCAGGTAGCGGAATAGCCGCCGGCGCCAGCGCCCGTACAGAACCTCGAACGCCGCTGCCTCGCCTTGCTGGTAGGCGAGCATCAGGCCTTCATCTGTTCGGTGGTCTTGATCGGGTAAACGTGGGGACATGGGAAAAGGGGTGAAGGTTGGCCGATCTTACA
The DNA here is from genome assembly GCA_049294655.1 of Azonexus sp. GTDB lineage: Bacteria > Pseudomonadota > Gammaproteobacteria > Burkholderiales > Rhodocyclaceae > Azonexus. The sequence goes on along the minus strand of JBAQDI010000003.1, from coordinate 12,133 downwards.
CTGCGCCGGGCTCGAACAGCGGACTGCCCGGCCGGCGCATCACTCCGGCCCACCCGATCCGGCAATGTGACATGATCATGTCTTTTCGCCGGAACCCGTACCGATGGATGCCCGACTGATTCAACAAACCCGTATCGCTTCCTGGCTGCTGGCGGCCCTGGCCATGCTGGCGGTTCTGCTCCTGCACCTCTTGCCGACCCTGCTGGCCGGCCTGCTGGTCTTTGAGCTGGTCCATTTGCTGGCGCCCCGCCTGCAGCGGCATTTCGCCAATGAACGGGCGCAGTTGCTGGCCTTGATCCTGCTGGCGACGCTGGTGGTGGGCGCGGCAACGGCGGGTGTGCTGGGCACGGTGGCCTTTTTCAAGAGCGACGCCGGCAATATCTCGGTGCTTTTCGGCAAGATGGCGCAGATCCTCGAGGATGCGCGGTCCACGCTGCCGGCCTGGATCAGCCAGTGGCTGCCGGAGAACAATGACGGCCTGCAGGCGGCCAGCATCGAGTGGTTGCGCGAACATGCCGCCGAGTTGCGGACCATCGGCAAGGAGGCGGGCATCACCTTCGCCCATATCCTGATCGGCATGATCATCGGCGCCATGGTGTCGATCCAGGAAGCGCACGACCGGGCGACGCTCGGGCCGCTCGGTCGGGCCCTGGCCGAACGCATCAGCCGGCTGGCCGAGGCCTTTCGCCGCATCGTTTTTGCCCAGCTGCGGATCTCGGCCCTGAATACGGTCTTCACCGCCCTTTACCTGATTGTCGCCCTGCCGCTGTTCGGCGTGCACCTGCCGCTGACCAAGACCCTGATTGCCGTGACCTTCATTGCCGGCTTGCTGCCGGTGGTCGGCAACCTGCTGTCGAATGCGGTGATCGTCGTCGTCAGTCTGGCCCATTCGCCGCAGACCGCGCTGGTCTCGCTGGGCTTCCTGGTGGTCGTGCACAAGCTGGAGTATTTCCTCAACGCCCGCATCGTCGGCGGCCAGATCAACGCCCGGGCCTGGGAACTGCTCACCGCGATGTTGCTCATGGAGGCGCTGTTCGGCCTGCCCGGCGTCGTCGCAGCACCGATCGTCTATGCCTGGGTCAAGCGCGAGCTGATGGCCGGCGGTCTGGTGTAAGGCTGCTTCGTATCGCCCCGCCGAGAGCGGGGCGATACGGCTGGTTCAGCTGGCGGCCAGCGAGCGCGCCACGACTTCGGCGACGTCGCGCGACAGGCCGGCATGGTCGCGGATGCTTTCGAGGGCCAGCCGGGCATGCCGCTGGCGCTCGCCGTCGAACTTCGTCCAGCGGTCGAAACAGCGGGCCAGGCGCGAGGCGACCTGCGGATTGCGGGCGTCGAGCAGTTTGGTCTGTTCGGCCAGGAAGGCATAGCCGGCCGGGGTGTGGAAGCGGGCCAGATTGGCGCCGAAATTGCGCAGCAGGGAATAGACCTTGTTCGGGTTGCCAATGTCGAAGGCCGGGTGCGCGGTCAGCTTTTTCACCATCTCCAGCGTGTTCGGCAGGCGGCTGCCGGATTGCACGGCCAGCCACTTGTCGACGACCAGGGCTTCGTGCTGCCAGCGCTCGTAGAACTCGGCGAGGGCCGTTTCGCGTTCGGCGCAGTCGCTTTGGGCCAGCGCGGCGAGCGCCGCGAACTGGTCGGTCATGTTGTCGGCGGCGCGGAACTGCTGCAGCGCCAGTTGCCGGACGGCCTCGGTATCGAGTTCGAGCAGGTAGCCGAGGCAGGTGTTGCGCAGCGCCCGGCGGCCGGCTTCGGCGCTGCTCGGCGTATAGGTCTGGCTCGGGGCGAGCGCCGCGTAAAGGCTGCTGAATTCGCCGGCCAGGCATTCGGCCAGGTGGCGGCGCAGGCCGGTGCGGGCGGCGTGCAGGGCATCCGGATCGACCACGGCCAGGGCTTCGGCCAGCGTCGATTCGCCGGGCAGGGTCAGGGCTTCGGCAACGAAGGCGGCGCCGCGTTGGGCCTGCGTCTGCAACAGGCGGCGGGCAGCGTCGACGAAGCTGGCTGGCCAGCTCGGGCTGCGCCCGGCACTAATGGCCGCGGTGGCTTCGAGGATCAGCGTCGAGGCCAGGCGCTGGCCGGCTTCCCAGGCGTTGAACGGGTCGCTTTCGTGGGCCAGCAACAGGCTCAGCTGTTCCGCCGTGTAGGCGTAGTCGAGGACGACCGGTGCCGAAAAATCGCGCAACAGCGAGGGTACGGGTTCGCCGGCGATCCCGTCGAAGACGAAGGACTGGCTGTTTTCGCCGAGCAGCAGTGTCCGCTCGCTGTCCGGCAGCAGGCGGCCATCGGCGGCGAAGAGGGCGACGCGCAGCGGAATCAGGTAGGGCTGCGGGTCGCTGGCGCGCTGGTTGCTCTGCGTGAAGGTCAGCGTGTAGCGCCGGCTGGTCGCGTCGAAACTGCCGCTCGCCGCGATGTGCGGCGTGCCGGGCTGGGCGTACCAGCGCATGAATTGCGTGAAATCGAAGCCCGAGGCGGCGGCCATGGCGGCGACGAAATCCTCGCAGGTGACGGCCTGGCCGTCGTGGCGGCGGAAGTATTCGTCGATGCCGAGGCGGAAGGTATCGCGGCCGATCAGCGTCTGGATCATGCGGACGACTTCGGCGCCCTTTTCATAGACGGTGGCGGTGTAGAAATTGTTGATTTCGACAAAGCTGGCCGGGCGTACCGGATGCGCCATCGGGCCGGCATCTTCCGGGAACTGGCCGGCGCGCAGGCCGCGCACTTCGCGGATGCGGGCGACCGACGGGTCGTGCAGGTCGGCGCCGAATTCCTGGTCGCGGAAAACCGTCAGGCCTTCCTTCAGCGAGAGCTGGAACCAGTCGCGGCAGGTGACGCGGTTGCCGGTCCAGTTATGGAAATACTCGTGCGCGACGACGCGGTCGATGTTCTCGAAATCAGTGTCGGTGGCGACATCGGCGCGGGCCAGCACGTATTTCGTGTTGAAAATGTTGAGGCCCTTGTTCTCCATGGCGCCCATGTTGAAGTCGCCGACGGCGACAATCATGTAGTGGTCGAGGTCGCATTCCAGGCCGAAACGCTCTTCGTCCCAGCGCATCGATTTCTGCAGCGCCAGCATGGCGTGCTGACACTGGTCGAGCTTGCCCGGCTCGACATAGATGGCTAGCTGGACTTCGCGTCCCGAGGCGGTGCGGAAAGTGTCGCGCAGCACATCGAGTTTGCCGGCGACGACGGCGAACAGGTAGGCCGGCTTCTTGAACGGGTCGGCCCATTTCGCCCAGTGACGGCCGTTCGGCTCGTCACCGGCGGCGACCGGGTTACCGTTGGCCAGCAGGACCGGCAGCTTTGCCTTGTCGGCGTGCAGGGTCGCGGTATAGCTCGACATCACGTCGGGACGGTCGAGGAACCAGGTGATGCGGCGAAAGCCCTGCGCCTCGCACTGGGTGAAATAGCCGTCGGTCGAGCGATACAGGCCGGAGAGCCGGGTGTTCTTGTCGGGATCGATGCGCACCACGGTGTGCAGCGTGAATTGCGCCGGCAGATCGGTGATGGTCAGCGTGCTGGCGGTCGCAGCAAAGGCGACTTTGCGGCCATCGACGGCGACCGAAAGCGTTTCCAGTTCTTCGCCATCGAGCACCAGTGGCTGCACGGCAACGGCCGGGTTGCGGCGCATCGTCAGCGTGGCGCTGACGGTGGTCTGGCCGGTTTCAATATTGATATCGAGATCGACGCTATCGACCAGATAGGCGGGCGGGGTGTAGTCCTTGAGATAGACGGTCTGGGGAGTATTTGTAGTCATTGTCCGGGAGCACTGGGGGCGGAATCGGACGATGATACGTCAACCGGGGCCATCCGGGCAGCGCTCCCGGATGCTGAATGGCTTGGCGAGCCAGCCATGCAGCATCTGCTTGCCCGTTCGCGCTTAGTGATCGCGCCCGTGATCCCGGCCGTGGCCGCGATCCTGGCCATCGCCGCGGTTGCCGCGCCGGTCGTCGCCGCGATGGTTGTTGTGGCGGTCATCGCCGCGCTGTTCGTAGATACGCTGTTCATGGCGATAGTCGCGTCGGTCATCACGTCGGTCATCGCCGCGAAAATGGTCGCGGTGGCCGTGCTGCTCGCGGTAACGCGGGGAGTATTCCTGGTTGTACCAGCCATCCTGGACAAAATAGACGCGCTCGCCGCAGGCCCGGTAGTGGTGGCAATGCTTGCCCCAGTGCCTCGCGTGGCCGGGTGGGACGCGCAAATAAAGCGGCGGGCGACCCATCGGTACGGGCCGGATCATCATCGGCTGGGGAAAGAGCAGCGGGGGCGGCGGAAAGCCGCCGATATCGAGGCGGCCGTAAAAGCCCGGCTGGCCGATACTGACCGAGACCTGGGCGGTAGCGGGGGCGCTCAGGGTGGCGGCGCCAATGGCGAGGGCCAGAAGAATACGTTTCATCGCTTGGTTTCCTTGTTGGGGTGTGTCTGATTAACGCGTCAGTCAGACTTATTGCCGACTTTTTGTTTGCAACAGATTGTAAGTTGATGTGGAATTTTATCCCACAACAGGAATGCGGCCCTAACGCCGCTGCCAGACCTGCCAGCGTTCGCGTCCGGCAAACACTGGGATCGAATCGCCGACCGCGGCGTCCTCGATGCATGTGAAATTTGGCGCCAGCAAGGCTGCGAGCTGTTCCGGCAGGATCCCGAAGGGCGGGCCCTTCGGTTGTTCGCAGAGGAAAAAGAAGCCGGCGAGCTGGCCGCCCGGCGGCAACAGATCGGCGACCCGCTGGCCCCAGTCGGCCCACAGTTTGCGCGGCAGGGCGCAAAGGAAGGCGCGTTCGTAGATGAGCTGGTAGGGGCGGGGTGGGGCAAAAGTGAAAAAGTCGGCGCAGACGAGATCGACCGGGCTTGCACCGAGAATCTCGCGGGCCGTCGCGACTGCCTGCGGCGAAAAGTCGAGCGCCGTGACCGGCCAGCCGGCGTTGGCCAGGTGGGCTGCTTCCCAGGCGCTGCCGCAACCGGGAATCAGCGTATGCATGGGCTGCGCCTGGCGTTGCAGGAAGTCGACCAAGGCGGCCGGAACGCCACCGGCATCCCAGGGCGTGATGCCCTCGCCGAAGCGTTTGCACCAGAAATCGGGGTGTTCGGGGCGTTGTTCCGGCGGTTTGCTCGCCGCGTCGGGGACGATGGGGGCGCTCATGCTAAGATTGCCCCCTTCCAAATCCTTGCTGCGTGCCGTTTCATGTCCGCTCCTTCGAAAATTGTCATCGCTTCCCGCGAATCGCGCCTTGCCATGTGGCAGGCTGTCCATGTCCAGGGCCGTCTGGCCAGCCTGAATCCGGGGGCCGAGGTCGTCATTCTAGGCATGACCACCAAGGGTGACCAGATTCTCGACCGGCCGCTCGCCGAAATCGGCGGCAAGGGCCTGTTCATCAAGGAACTCGAAGTCGCCATGCAGGAGGGCAAGGCCCACCTCGCTGTGCATTCGATGAAGGATGTGCCGATGGTGATGCCGGAAGGTTTTGTCCTGGCCGCCATTTCGGCCCGCGAAAATCCGCGCGATGCCTTCGTTTCGAACAAATACAACGGACTGGATGACCTGCCGGCCGGTGCCGTGGTCGGTACCTCCAGCCTGCGCCGCGAAGCCATCCTGCGCTCGAAGTATCCGCAACTGGTGATCAAGAGCCTGCGCGGCAATCTTGATACGCGCCTGAAAAAGCTCGATGCCGGCGAGTACGATGCGATCATCCTGGCTGCTGCCGGTCTCATCCGCCTCGGCCTCAAGGACCGCATCAAGACGGTGCTGACGGCAGAGCAGTCGCTGCCGGCCCCCGGTCAGGGTGCGCTCGGTATCGAACTGATCGATGGTGCGGCCAACATGCTCGACGTCGTCGCGCCGCTCAACGACCCGGAAACTGCTCACTGCGTCAAGGCCGAACGTGCCTTCTCGCGGGCCCTGGGCGGTTCCTGCCAGGTGCCGCTGGGCGGCTACGCGATCATCGACAACGGCCAGCTCTGGCTGCGCGGCTTTGTTGCCACGGCTGACGGCCAGGAAATGGTCAGTGCGGAATTGCGCGGCAACCCCGCCGACGACGAAGCCCTCGGCCTGCAACTGGCGGCGCAACTGCGCGCCCAGGGCGCCGACGCCATCCTGGAAAAGCTCGCGCACTGCAAATGACTTCAGGCCCGCTGGCCGGCAAGACCGTGCTCGTGACCCGGCCGCGCGCCCAGGCGGCGCCGCTGGCCGAGGCGATTACGGCGGCCGGCGGTCAGCCGCTGCTTTTTCCCCTGCTCGAGATTTCGCCAGCTGCCGATTCTGGCGAGTTGCAACAGGCCGCATTGCGGCTGGCCGATTACGCGCTGGCCATCTTCATCAGCCCGAATGCCGTCGATTACGCCCTGCCGGTGCTGCTCGCCGCCGGGCCATGGCCGGCCACGCTGCGTCCGGCAGCCGTCGGGCCGGGCACGGTCAAGGCGCTGGCCGCGCACGGCATCGGCAACTGCCTGTTGCCGCAGGAACGCTTCGATTCCGAGGCTTTGCTCGACTTGCCGGAACTGGCTGCCGACCAGGTTGCCGGCCGGCGCATCGCCATCCTGCGCGGCGACGGCGGCCGCGAGCTGCTGGCCGATACCCTGCGTCAGCGCGGCGCGCTGATCGATTGCATCACCTGTTACCGGCGCTCCGGGCCGGATGCCGATGGTGCGGCGTTGCTCGCCGCCTGGCGGACCGGGCGGCTCGATGCGCTGACCGTGTCGAGCAGCGAGGCACTGCGCCACCTGATCGATTTGCTCGACGCCGAAGGGCGCGCCTGCCTTCAAAAAACGCCGGTTTTTGTGCCGCATGCCCGGATTGCCGCAAACGCCGGGGCCCTCGGCCTGGACAAAATTATCCTCACTGACGCAGCCGACGCCGGCATCATCGCTGGCTTAGTTGCTTATAATTGGTCGGCATGATGCCCGAAAACGAAAATACTTCCCCTGCCTTGCCGCTGGCCGTGCCGGCGCCCGGCAAAAAATCCTTCAAGCAGAAGCTCTGGCCGTTCATCGCCCTGGCGGCCCTGGCGCTGGCCGGCTGGCAATGGCTGGAAACCCGGCAGCAACTCGGCGATGCCCGGCAGGAGGCAAGCCGCCAGCTCGGCGAGGTGGTGACCGAGAGCCAGGCGGCGCAAAAATTGTTGCGCGAACAATTGGCCGCCTTGCAGACCCGGCTGGGCGCGGTTGAAGAAAAACAGGGCGAATTCCAGGGCCTGCAAAGCCTCTATCAGGACATCGCACGCAGCCGTGAAGAGGCGACCCTGCTCGAAGTCGAGCAGGCCCTGACCCTGGCTGCTCAGCAGTTGCAACTGGCCGGCAATGTGCCGGTCGCCATCCTTGCCCTGCAAACCGCCGATGCCCGCCTGGCCCGCCTCGATCGCCCGGCTTACCTGCCGCTGCGCAAGGCCGTGGCCAAGGACCTGGAACGGCTGAACGCCATGCCCTTCGTCGATGTGCCCGGCCTCAGCCTGCGCCTGGAACAGGTTGTGCTGGCGGCCGACAAGTGGCCGCTGGCCAGTCTTGGGCGTCCGGCCGTCGCCACCGAGCCGCTCGCACCCGAGGGGCAAGCCTGGTGGCAACGGACGACCGGCAACATCTGGCGGGAATTGAAGGGGCTGGTCCGCATCCAGCGCTTTGATAGTCAGGCACCGGTTCTGCTGGCCCCTGGCCAGGAGTTCTTCCTGCGCGAGAATATCAAACTGCGCCTGCTCAATGCCCGGCTGGCCTTGCTGGCGCATGACCAGGCGACTTTCCGCGGCGAGCTGAAAGCTGCCCAGGACGGCCTGGGCCGCCATTTTGACGGGGCTGACAAGGCCGTCCAGACGGCTGCAGCCAGCCTGCGCCAGATGAGCGGTACAGACCTTAATGTCGAACTGCCCACCCTGCACGATAGCCAGACCGCGCTGCGGGCGCTGCGTAATCCCAAGGAAAAGCGGTGAAGGGCCTGTTCTGGATCCTGGCGCTATTCGCGCTGGCTGTCGCAGTGGCGCTCGGCGCCCGGCTCAATGACGGCTATGTCCTGCTCGTCTTGCCGCCCTGGCGGGCCGAGGTTTCGCTGAACCTGTTTGTCCTGGCGCTCGGCCTGCTGGTCGTCGCGCTGTATGGCGCCCTGCGGGTGATTTCCCTGACGCTTGCCCTGCCCGGGCGGGCCGCCGACTATCGCGAACGGCGCCAGCGGGAACGGGCGGCGCTGGTCTTTCAGGATGCCGTGCGCTTGCTGTTCGAAGGTCGTTTTGGTCAGGCCCTGAAAAAGGCTGGCGAGGCTCATGCGGCCGGCACGGCCCCCGGCCTGTCAGCGCTGATTGCGGCACGCGCCGCCCAGCGCATGCGTGAAGCCGGCAAGCAGCGCGGCTGGATGGATCGCGCCAAGCGCGACGATCCGCGGACCGAAGCGGCAACGCTGATGCTGGAAGCCGAAATGATGATCGAGGCGCGTCGTTTCGACGAGGCGCTGCAGGCTCTGGAAACCTTGCAGGCCAGCCAGGGGCGGCACATCGCCGCGCTGCGCCTGGAGTTGCGGGCGCGCCAGGGGGTTGGCGACTGGGATGGGGTGCTCAAGCTGGCCCGCCAGTTGGCCAAGCGCGCTGCGCTGCCGCTCGAGGTCGTCGGTGAAATCAAGACCCAGGCCCATCTGGCCAATATTGCCCGCTGCGCCAGCGACCTTGCCAAGCTGACGGGCTGTTTGCGGAGCATTCCCGAGGATGAGCGCGGCCGGCGCGTTGTCATGGCAGCGGCCAGCGCCATGATGGCCCAGGGGGCAGAAGCCGAGGCGCAGAAACTGATTGAAACAGCGCTGGAGAGCAGTGGCCAGGCAGTCTGGCAATCCGAACTGGTCGCCATCTACGGTCGCCTGAGCGGCGGCGAGCCGACGGCCCGCATTGCCCGGGCCGAAGCCTGGCTCCGTCAGCATCCCGACGACGCCAGCCTGCTCCTGGCCCTGGGCCGGATGTGCATCCGCCAGCGCCTGTGGGGCAAGGCGCAGAGTTATCTCGAAGCTTCCCTGGCCGTCGGCGAAACCCAGGAAGCCCATCTCGAACTGGCCCACCTGTGCGACCAGCTCGAGCGAACCGAAGAAGCCAATAAACACTATCGGGCTAGTGTTTGTTAGGATCGAAGATCGAGGATCGAGGGGCGGGGTTTTACTAACAGCTCGATCCTCGATCCTAATAACTAAACCACCCAGTCCTGCGGCTTGAGAAACACTTCATAGAGTTCGGCTTCCGGCGTGCCGGCTGCTGGTTGCCAGTCGTAGCGCCATTTGACGATGGGCGGCAGCGACATCAGGATCGATTCGGTGCGGCCGCCTGATTGCAGGCCGAACAAGGTGCCACGGTCCCAGACCAGGTTGAATTCGACGTAGCGGCCGCGGCGATAGGCCTGGAAATCGCGTTCGTGCTCGCCGTAGGGCGTGTCGCGGCGCTTGGCGAGAACCGGCAGGTAAGCCCGCGTGAAGGCATTGCCGACCGCCTGGGTAAGGTCGAAACAGCGCACGAAACCACCTTCGCCGAGGTCGTCGAAGAAGACGCCGCCGACGCCGCGCGGTTCGTCGCGGTGTTTCAGGAAAAAGTACTCGTCGCACCATTTCTTGTATTTCGGGTACACCTCGTCGCCAAAGGGAGCGAGCGCTTCCCGGCAGGTCTGGTGGAAGTGCACGACATCTTCGCGCTGGCCGTAGTAGGGCGTCATGTCCATGCCGCCGCCGAACCACCAGACATCATCTTCGCCAGCCTTGCGGGCGACGAAGCAGCGGACGTTCATGTGCGCCGTCGGGCAATACGGATTGCGCGGGTGGAGGACCAGCGAGACGCCCATGGCTTCCCAGGCACGGCCGGCCAGTTGCGGGCGGACGGCGGTGGCCGAGGCGGGCAGCGAACTGCCGGTGACGTGCGAGAAATTGACGCCGCCGCGCTCGAAGAAGGCGCCTTCCTCGATCAGCCGGGAAATGCCGCCGCCGCCTTCCGGGCGTTGCCAGCTGTCGGTGCGGAAGGGCTGGCCGTCGAAGGCTTCGAGTTCGGCGACGATGCGGCTTTGCAGGCCGGTAAAGAAATCCTTGAGACGGGCGGTGGGGATGTTCTGGTCAGACATTGTGGCTACTCGCTGGGTAGGGTGGGGTGGTATATACCGCGTAGCGATTGCGTCCGGCCGCCTTGGCGCGGTACATCGCAACGTCGGCCTGACTCATCAGCTGGCTGGCAGTGGTCGAATTGGCCTGCTGTTTTTCGCAGATGACGATGCCGATCGAGGCGCTGACGACCAGTGAGAGATCGCCAATGAGGATCGGGCGGGCCAGGGCTTGCAGGCATTTTTCGGCGACCCGTTCGGCGGCTTCCAGTGGGTCGCCCGCCGGGCTCAGCAGGATCAGGAACTCGTCGCCGCCGAGGCGGCCGACGGTGTCGGCGCTGCGTACGCAATTGCTCAGACGTTTGGCAATTTCAACCAGCAGCAGGTCACCGATCTGGTGACCATGGTTGTCATTGACCTTCTTGAAATCATCGAGGTCGAGGAAAAGCAAGGCCAGGCTTTGTCCGACCCGGGGCATCTGACGCAGCGCATTTTCCATGCGGTCGTTGATCAGCAGGCGGTTCGGCAGGCCGGTCAGGATGTCATGGTGGGCCATTTCGGCGAGCCGGTATTCCTGCTCCAGCAATTTGCCCTGCAGGCGATTGAAGCTGTTGCTGACGTCGGCCACCTCATCGGCGGTGCGGGTTTCAAGCGGTTGCATCGGCCGGGTGCCTTCGGCCATGTCGTGCAGATCCCTGGCCAGCGTGGCGAGGGGCTGGAGCAGGCGGTTCAGCGCGGCAAAGAGCAGGATAAAGATCGGCAAGGCAAGCAGGGCGGTGATCAGCAGCATGTTGCGCAGGGTGTTGCCGACCGCCTCAAAGGCTTCACTGGTCGGTTGCCGGGCAATCAGCAACCAGTCGGGTTGGGGAATGTCGACGATGGTGACCAGTTCCTCGTTGCCGTCAGCATTGCGGATGATCCGGATGCCGCGGGCGCCGCTTGCCGCCTGGTCGATAATCGGGTCGTCGCCCTTGGCCGGTAGCGGGGCGATGGCGGTGCCCCGTTCCGAGCTCAGGGCGATCATGCGGTGGCGCAGCGAGATCAACTGGTAAATGCCCTGGGCGCCCGGCCGAGAGCCCTGGATCAGGTCGAGAAACCCCGGCGCGGCCAGCGGGGTGACGCCAGCCAGGATGCCCAGCAGATTGTTTTGGCCGTCGAAAATCGGGACGGCGATGACCAGTGCCGGCTCCTGCGTGGCGCGGGAAACCAGGGGCTTGCTGATGACCGCCTCGCGGCGGGCGATGACGTCGATGAACCAGTCGCGATCGACAAAGGATTTCGGGCGGCTGTCCAGGTGCGGCGTATCGGCCAGCGGCGGCCCGCCATCGGGCGGGATGATCAGCAATCCGGTCGGGAACATGGTGTGGATGGCCTTGCGGTCTTCCAGCCATTTTTGCAGCGCCGGCGGATCGGCAAACAGCTCGGGCGGCATGTTGAGGGCGACGCGCAGCAGACTGTCGCGGCGCAGCGTCAGCTTGCCGTCGATGTCGCGGGCAATGTAGCTGGCCGCCGTCAGTTGCTGTTTGGAAACCAGATCCTGCATGTCGCCATGCAGGATCCGGGTGGCGAACAGGGCGATCAGCGTGATGCCGGCCAGGAACAGAAAGCCGGCGACGGCAGCAATCCGGATCTTCAGACTGCTACCGATCAGCCACTTCATCGGGCGGGCAGCCTGCTAGCGGGAAATGGCACGATGGCCGATATCCTTGCGGAACTGCATGCCGTCAAAGTGAATCTGCACGGCCGATTCGTAGGCCAGTTTCTGGGCCAGCTTGACGTTTTCGCCCAGCGCCGTAACGCACAGCACGCGACCACCGCTGGTCACCACCTGGCCATCGGCCTCGCTGGTGCCGGCGTGGAAGACGTGGGCATCTTCGCCGAAGCTGTTGCCCTTCGGCAGGCCGGTGATCTGGTCGCCCTTCTGCGGGGTGTCCGGGTAATTGGCGGCCGCCAGCACGACGCCGAGGGCGATGCGGCGATCCCATTCGGCTTCGATCTGGTCGAGCTTGCCGTCGATGGCATGCTCCAGCAGATTGACGAAATCGGACTTCAGGCGCATCAGGATCGGCTGGGTTTCCGGGTCGCCCATGCGGCAGTTGAATTC
>JBAQDI010000002.1:0-134229 GCA_049294655.1 Azonexus sp. | reverse complement strand
ATTTCGTCGAACGGGTTCATGCTCATCTTGACGTTGGCCAGGTCCACACCCGAGCCGTCCGCCTTGACGCGGACTTTCACGTTGTAATCAACCACCCGCTTCACGGGGACGAGAATTTTCATTGGGGGTTTCCTGCTCCGGAAAAAAAAGCCCCCTGCCACCCGGAAAACGCTGTGGCAGGGGGAAGACGGATTACTCGATGGCCAGAACGGATTGCGCGTGCTGGCGCAACACGTACTTCTGGATCTTGCCGGTCGAAGTCTTCGGCAGGGCGCCGAACACCACCTGTTTCGGCACCTTGAAGCGGGCCAGATGGCCGCGACAATGTTCGATGATCTCGGCCTCGGTCGTCTGTGCGCCATCCTTGAGTTCAACGAAAGCGGCCGGCACTTCACCCCATTTTTCGTCGGGTTTGGCAACCACGGCGGCGGCAATCACGGCCGGGTGGCGGTAGAGCACGTCCTCGACTTCCAGCGAGGAAATGTTCTCGCCACCGGAGATGATGATGTCCTTGGAGCGGTCCTTGATCTTGACGTAGCCGTCGCTATGCACGACGGCCAGATCGCCGGTGTGGAACCAGCCGCCGGCGAAGGCTTCTTCGGTCGCCTTCGGGTTCTTCAGGTAGCCCTTCATGACCAGGTTGCCGCGGAACATGATTTCACCCATGGTTTCGCCATCCCATGGCACTGGCTCGAGCGACACGGCATCGAGCACGGCAATCGCTTCCTGCATGTGGTAGCGCACGCCCTGCCGGCCGTTGCGCGCCGCCCGCAGGTCGATCGGCAGCTTGTCCCATTCCGGGTGCTTGGCGCAGACGGCGGCCGGGCCGTAGGTTTCGGTCAGGCCGTAAACGTGGGTGATGTTGAAGCCCATCGTCTCGCAACCCTCGATGATCGCCGCCGGGGGTGCGGCGCCGGCGATCAGGCCATTGACCTGATGGGCGATGCCTTCCTTCAGGGCGGCCGGGGCGTTGATCATCATGCCGTACACGATCGGCGCGCCGCACATGTGCGTGACCTTGTGTTGCTTGATCAGGCCGAAGATCAGGGCCGGATCGACCTTGCGCAGCGAAACGCTGGTCCCGGCATTGGCCGCCAGGGTCCACGGGAAACACCAGCCGTTGCAGTGGAACATCGGCAGGGTCCACAAATACACGGAGTGCGGCGGCATACCCCAGGAAATGATGTTCGAGGCGGCATTGAGGTAGGCGCCGCGATGGTGATAGACGACGCCCTTCGGATTACCGGTGGTGCCCGAGGTGTAGTTCAGGGCGATGGCGTCCCACTCGTTTTCCGGCAGTTGCCAGACGAAATCGGGCTCACCTTCATTCAGGAAAGCTTCGTAATCCTTTTCGCCAAGCGCTTCGCCGCCGGTGAATTCCGGGTCGAGCGTATCGATGACGATGGGCTTCGGGCCTTCGAGCAGGGCCAGCGCGGCTTTGACGACCGGCGAGAATTCCGGGTCGGTGATCAGCACCTTGGCTTCGCCGTGCGCCAGCTGGAAGGCAATGGCCTCGGGATCGAGGCGGGTATTCATGGTATTCAGCACGGCGCCGCTCATCGGCACGCCGAAATGGCATTCGAACATCGGCGCGGTATTGGGCTGCATCACGGCGACCGTGTCGCCCTTGCCGATGCCCCGACCGATCAGGGCCGAAGCCAGCTGACGACAGCGGTCGTAGGATTCCTTCCAAGTATATTGGCGGGCGCCCTGAATCACCGAGATGCGTTTCGGGTAAATGAAGGCGGATCGCTCGAGAAAACTCAGCGGGGAAAGCGGAACATAGTTAGCCGGGTTCTGCCCCAGGCCAATGGAATAGGGATTTGCAACCACTAGGTATCTCCTCACGTCTCTTGTGAAAGTGCTGTTCTCTTGTTGGAGCATCTTCTTTTTATTGGAGAATCGCAGAACACTCTTGCACAACTATTGGCAGAATGTAACGAATCGTTACCTGCCGGATGCATTTGAACCGCCTGCACTAGAATCGCCCCATGGAAATTTCCCCACCCAGCCCGCCGACCGCCCAGCGTTATGAAATGCTGCAGGCCGGGCTCGACCTGCTGGACCAGGGCATCACCGTCTTCGATGCCGAACTGCGGCTGGTCTCGTGGAACCGCCCATTCCTGCGCCTGCTCGACTTCCCGGACGAGATGGCCTATGTCGGGGCACCTTTCGCGAGCTTCATCCGCTTCAATGCCGAGCGTGGCGAATACGGCCCGGGCGACATTGAAACCCAGGTCGCCGAACGGGTGGCCATGGCGGCCAGCTTTGCGCCGCATGTCACCGAGCGCCAGCGCCCGAATGGCCGGGTCCTGCAACTGCGCGGCGAGCCGCTGCCGCACCGGGGTTTCGTGACTTTGTACAACGATGTAACGGAACAGCGCTACATCGAGAACCTGGCCGAACACCAGAATATCCAGCTCGAGGAACGCGTGCGCCGGCGCACTGCCCAGCTCGAAAACGCCAACGCCAACCTGACCCGCGCCAATGCCGAAAACACTCGCATCGCGGCGGCCCTGCGGCGCAGCGAGGAACGCCTGCGGCTGATCAACGACACCATTCCCATCCTCATCGGCTACGTCGACAAGGACGAGGTCTACCAGTACGCCAACAAGGGTTATGCCGACTGGTACGGCCACCCGGAAGGCGGTGTCACCAGCCGCGCCGTGCGCGAGGTGACTGGCGAGCAGGTCTATGCCCAGGTCCGCGACCCGGTACGCAAGGCGCTGGCCGGCCAGCAGGTGAGCTACGAATACCAGATGGATCGCCAGGGCCAGACGGTCTTTGCGCACAGCACGCTGGTCCCGGAAATTTCCGCCGAGGGCGAAACGCTCGGATTTTTCGTCTTCTCGCACGAAATCACCGAGCAGAAACGCATGCAGGCTGCCCTCGTCCAGGCCCAGAAAATGGAAGCCATCGGCCAGCTGACCGGCGGCCTGGCCCACGATTTCAACAACCTGCTGACCGTCGTCATCGGCAATCTGGCCGCCCTGCAGGATCACCATCCAGGCAACACCGAAATCAACGAATTCGTCGAACCGGCGCTGCAGTCGGCGCGGCGCGGCGTGCAACTGATCAAGCGGTTGCTGACCTTTTCCCGGCAGCAACCGCTTGAGCCGCAGGCCGTGGACATCGGCCGGTTGATCGCCAGCCTGTCCAAGCTGGTGCGCCGCTCGCTGCCCGAATCGATTGCCGTATCGACCGACCTGCCCTCCGCCCTGTTCGCGCTGGTCGACCCCGGGCAGCTCGAAAGCGCCCTGCTCAACTTCGCCCTCAATGCCCGCGACGCGATGCCCGACGGCGGCCGGCTGCACATCGCGGCGCGTCCGGTCGAGCTGAGCAGCAATGCCGCCGCCTTCGACGTCGCCCCGGGCAGCTATGCGATGATCGAAATCGTCGACAACGGCAGCGGCATGGACAGCGCCACGCTGGCCCGCATTTTCGAGCCCTTCTTCACCACCAAGCGCTTCGGCCTCGGCAGCGGGCTCGGCCTGTCGATGGCCTACGGCTTCGCCAAGCAGTCGGGCGGTGGCGTCGTCATCCAGAGCCAGCCCGGCCAGGGCACAACGGTGCTCATGGCCCTGCCGCTGACCCATCCCGAACACGACGACGAGGCACCGCTCGACGACACGCCGCTGCTGCTTGGCGGCGAACTGGTGCTGCTCGTCGAGGACGAGCCGAATGTCCGGCGCGTCGTCCGCCAGCAACTCATCGATCTCGGCTACCCGGTCATCGAAGCCGAAAACGGCGCCCAGGCGCTGGAAATGATCGAGCACATTCCCGACATCGCGATCATCGTCAGCGACATCATCATGCCCGGCGGCATCAATGGCCGGCAGCTCGCCGACTGGGTCAGGCAGCACCGCCCGCAACTGAGCATCCTGCTGATGACCGGCTATGCCGACGAAGACAGCGAAGGCGCCAGCGACCTGCCGCTGCTCGCCAAACCTTTCGTCCGGCAGGACCTGGCCCGTGCCCTGCAACGCGCCAACCGAGGTACCTCATGAAACATTCAATCGACAGCGAAGCCCATAAACTGATCGCCATCGTCGAGGACGACCCGGATGTCGCGCAGATCATCGAGCAGGTCCTGCGCGATTTCGCCTTCCGCACCGTCTGGTGCCGCAGCGCCGCCGACCTGCTGCGCCGCCTGCGCACGCTGGCCCCCGACCTGTGCATCATCGATCTCGGCCTGCCCGACATGGACGGCCTCGAAGTCATGCAGCGCGTGCGCGCCCAGTCGGCCTGCGGCATCGTCATCCTGACCGGCCGCGCCCATGTCAGCGACCGCGTCATGGGCCTCGAACTGGGGGCCGACGATTACGTGCTCAAACCCTTCGAGCCGCGCGAACTGGTCGCCCGCGTGCGCAGCATCCTGCGCCGCCGGGAAAAGGGACAAAAGGCCAGCGGCACTAGCCGCGAAATCGCCGAATTCGGCAACTGGCGCTTCAATCTCGGCAATAACACCCTGCACGCGACGAGCGGCGAAGAACACCTGCTCAGCACCTCGGAAGCCGAACTGCTCAAGGTCTTCGTCAGCAACCCGAACCGCATCCTGCAGCGCGAACAACTCATGGGCACCCGCGACCTGGCCCCGACCGACCGCAGCATCGACGTCCGCATCTCGCGGCTACGCCGCAAGCTGGAACCGGATCCGCAGGGGCCGGCTTTCATCAAGACGGTGTATGGGGCGGGTTATTTGTTTTTGGCGACGGTTAATTGGCCGACGGAGGGGGCAGAGGGGAATTGAGTTGGGATACGGCGGCTCGGTACCCACAACAGCCATTTCACCAAGAAAAAACTTTCAATTCCTCCCCTTTTCAAGCACCTGAACTAACCCGAGTATCAGCTCAGGAAGAATACTGCACAGACCAGTGCGCTCCTCAATTTCCGTTCGATATACCGGCAGCTTTGTTTCGTCGAATTGTCCGCCAATGTAGATTGATCCAGGCTCGCCCATGCAAATGCGAGTAGCCATGCCAAGTTGGCTTGGGTGGCTAAAGAAATGATATTTGCTACGTGCCTTTTTAAGTCTGTCCAAGGCAGTGCGGCTCACACTAAGCAAACCGCAATTCATTTCAAGCTGATTGACAGCCTTATGTGCATAGGCAATCGGATCGCGCGTTTTAACTTTGCGCCAGTAATCGACCGAGACTTGTTTCTTACCCTTGGTGACAAACAGAGGCTGACGGGAAGCACAAAGAATTGCTACGCACACCCCCTCAATAGCTTGTCGCATCAAATTGCCGGAAGCGACCATCTTCCCACTCACAAGAAGTTTCGCAGACACGACAAGATCGTCGAAGACACAAAAAACGAAACTCGCTGCGAACGCGGCTTGCTCGTCGCCATCAGCAGATAATTCGTCGAGCTTAGGAAAATATTTGAAGGCACCAGCTAGCACCTCGCTCAACTTTAAAATCTCAGCCGACAGGTATTTGGCAAACTCATCCTTTACCCATTTGTCTTCGTCGAAGATTTCCCTGCAGACGACAGCTGGGTCGGTAAGGTCAAGCTTCGATAGTTCCATCTTGATGGCCTTCAGCTTTCGAATTTGCCGTCGCAAAAAAAGGGCCCGGCTCGGGCCAAGCTCGATTTCAGAAAACAGGCTGAAAATCAGCCCGTTTATTGTTTAGTCCGCTGCTCTCACTCATCCTCATCATGCAACTGGAACTTGCTCGCCAGTTGTTGCTGGACATTCGGCGGCACGGCCGAATAGCGGGCGAATTCGATGGTGTAGCTACCCTGGCCGCCGGTCAGCGATTTCAGGCGTGACTGGTAGTCGTTGAGTTCGGCGAGCGGCACTTCACCGCTGATCGCGGCCAGCCCGTGGGCGCGTCCATCGGTGCCGGTGATGTGGCCGCGCCGGCTGGCGAGGTCGCCGGTCAGGTCGCCGATGGCGCCTTCCGGGACGATGATCTCGATACTGACGATGGGTTCCAGGACGATCGGCTTGGCGGCGCGGATGGCCTCGATGACGGCCTTGCGGCCGGCCGTGACGAAGGCGACTTCCTTGCCGTCGACGGCGTGCGTCTTGCCGTCGAACACCGTGACCTTGAGATCGTCGACCGCGTAGCCGGCAACGACGCCGCCTTCCAGGCCCTGGCGCACGCCCTTCTCGACCGCCGCCATGAAGACGCCGGGAATGACGCCGCCCTTGACGGCATCGACGAATTCGAAGCCCTCGCCGCGCTCCTTGGGCTCGATGCGCAAATGCACTTCGCCGAACTGGCCGGCGCCGCCCGACTGCTTCTTGTGGCGGTGGATGCCTTCGGCCGCGCCGGTGATGGTTTCGCGATAGGGAATGCGCGGCGGCAGGGTGTCGACTTCGAGCTTGTACTGGGCGGCCATCTTGTCGAGCTTGGCCTTGAGGTGAATTTCGCCGAGGCCGCGGATTACCGTTTCGTTGCTCGTCGGATGGCGCTCGACGATGAAGGTCGGGTCTTCCATGGCCAGCTTGCCGAGAATGTCGAACAGGCGCTGTTCGTCGCCCTTCTTTTTGGTCTCGACGGCCAGGCCGGCCATCGGCTTGGGGAATTCGAGCGGCGCCAGATGGATGTGGTCTTCGTCGTGGCTGTCGTGCAGCACGCTGTCGAAGTCGATTTCCTCGACCTTGGCGATGGCGCCGATGTCGCCGGGCAGCAGTTCATCGACTTCAATGCTGTCCTTGCCCTGCAACTGGTAGAGGTGTGCGACCTTGAACGGGCGCTTGCCGTCGCCGACGAAAAGCTGGGCATCCTTGCGGATGGTGCCCTGATGCACGCGGAAAATGCTGATCTTGCCCAGGTAGGGATCGGCGACGACCTTGAAGACGTGGGCCAGCACATGCTGATCGGCATCCGGCACGGCGGCGAAGGGTTCGCTGCGCTCACCCGGCTCGCCCCGGTAGAAGGGCGGCGGATTGCCTTCGGCCGGGCTGGGCGCCAGGGTCGCCAGAACATGCAGCAGTTCGCGCAGGCCGGCGCCGGTCTTGGCGGAAACAAAGAGAATCGGGATCAGGTGGCCAGCGCGCAACGCTTTCTCGAACGGCGCATGCAGCGCGGCGGCCTCCGGATCGGCGCCGTCTTCGAGATACTGGGCGAGCAGGTCTTCGTCTTCCTCGACGATCTGGTCGATCAGCGCGCGGTGCGCCGCGGCAACCGAGGCGAAATCGGCATCGCCGGCTTCATGCTCAAGGACCTCGACGACATCGGCCGCACCGTGGGCTGGCAGGTCGAGCAGCAGGCACTGCGGGCCGAAACGTTCGCGGATCTCGGCAACCAGGCCGGGCAGATCGAGATTGTCGGCGTCGATCTTGTTGATGACGATCATCCGGCACAACTGGCGCTCGGCGGCGCAGCGCATCATGCGCTCGGTGGTGAGCTCGATGCCGGTCTGGGCGTTGATGACGACCAGCGCGGTGTCGACACCGGCCAGCGCGGCAATGGCCGGGCCGGAGAAATCCGGATAGCCCGGGGTGTCGATGAGGTGGATGTGACGGTCTTCGTAGCCGAAATTGACAATGGCGGAATTCAGCGAATGGCCGGCTTCCTTTTCCTGCGCGTCGTAATCGCAGACGGTGCTGCCGCGCTCGACACTGCCCTTGGCGGAAATGGCGCCAGTGGTGTGGAGCAGGGCTTCGGCCAGGGTGGTCTTGCCGGCGGCGCCGTGACCAAGCAGTGCAATGGAACGAATCGTCTCGGTGGTGTACTTGGACATCTTGTTCTCCCTGAACTGATTACGGGTTCAACGACAAATCATTTCCCGGCCTGCGCCATGTGTTCGATGAGATAGGGCAGACCGCCGTAGAGAAAGGCGACGGCCAGGCCGACCAGCACAAGGCCGGCGAGCAGTTGCAGCCCGGCCCGCGAAAAATCGGGGCGATGCGTCCAGGCGAACCACAATGGCCCGACGAACGGCAGCGCCAGGGTCGGCAGCCAGCAGCGCCAACCGAAAGAGAAGGACGCCGGCAGGGTAAACAGATAGCCGACGAGCAGCAGCGAGACGCCAACCGCCAGCAGCAGCGCCTCGACCAGCACGAAACCCATGAACCAGAAATCGATCATTTTTTTACTTTCTGCGGCCGAACCCAGCCGCTCAGTGTTATCTGCTTGGCCCGCGACACGGTCAAGGTGTCAGGCGGCGCATTCTTGGTCAGCGTCGTGCCCGCCCCCAGGGTGGCGCCACGACCGACCGTGACCGGGGCGACCAATTGCGTATCGGAACCGATGAAGACGTCGTCCTCGATGATCGTCTTGTGCTTGTTGGCGCCGTCGTAATTGCAGGTGATGGTGCCGGCGCCGACATTGACGCGCTGACCGATCTCGGCGTCGCCGATGTAGGCCAGGTGATTGGCCTTGGACTGGGCGGCGATCCTGCTGTTTTTGACTTCGACGAAATTGCCGACATGCACTTCCGGGCCGAGTTCGGTACCGGGGCGCAGACGGGCATAAGGGCCGAGCACGCCATCCGGACCGATGACTGCATCCTCGAAATGACAGAAGGCGGCGATGCGCGTGCCGGCGCCGACCTTGACGTTCTTGAGCACACAGTAGGGACCGATTTCGACGGCATCGCCGAGCTCGACCTGGCCTTCAAAAACACAGCCGACATCGATGGCGACATCGCGGCCATGCTTCAATTCACCACGCACATCAAGGCGTGCCGGATCGGCCAGACGTACGCCGTCGACCAGCAGGCGGTCGGCGATATTGCGCTGATGGACGCGCTCCAGCTCGGCCAGTTGGACCTTGCTGTTGACCCCGAGCACCTCCCACTCGCCATCCGGCTGCGCGGTATGCACCGGTACGCCGGCGGCGACGGCGAGCGCGACGACGTCGGTCAGGTAATACTCGCCCTGGGCATTGTTGTTCGACAGGCGACCCAGCCATTCCGCCAGCTTGGCCGACGGAATGGCCATGATGCCGGTGTTGACTTCGGTGATTGCCTTTTCGGCCGCTGTCGCATCCTTTTCCTCGACGATGCGCTGCACCTGGCCGGCGGCATCGCGCACGATGCGGCCGTAGCCGGTCGGGTTGGCCAATTCGACGGTAAGAATGGACAAGCCGTCCTTGCCGGCCTGCAACAGGCGCTTCAGGGTAGCGGCCTTGGTCAGCGGCACATCGCCGTAGAGGACCAGGGTCTGTCCCGAGGCAGTGAGGCCAGATACTGCCTGCATCACGGCATGGCCGGTCCCCAGTTGCGGTTCCTGTTTGGCCCAGGCCAGATCGTCGGCGGCCAGTGTCGAGCGCACCGTATCGCCGCCGTGGCCGTACACCACGACGAGCTTTTCCGGCGCCAGTTCGCGGGCCGTGTCGATGACGTGCTGGGCGAGCGCCTTGCCGGCGATCGGGTGCAGCACCTTGGGCAGGTTGGAATGCATGCGCTTGCCTTGGCCGGCAGCGAGAATGACGATGTTCATGGTTTCAGTTTCAGTGTGGTGCCGGTCAGACGCCGGCGGGAATCATGCAGTTTTCTTTTCATCCTGTCCCAGGATTTCCCCGAGCACAGCCTTGCCGCGCGTGGAAACCCCCCAGTGCAGAAGATTCTTGTCGTTGATGCGGGTTTCGATGACGCCCAGCGTCTTCATCACGGTCAAGCGCTGGCTGATGAAATCGCGGGCCAGGCCGGTGCGCTCGCAGAGGGCGACCAGATTGCCGTAAACGAAGTTTTCTGCGGAGAGGGCACGCAGGATCTCGACATCGTTGTAGGACAGGACTTCGCGCGCCTCGGCCTTGGGCTCCGGCACGTCCTCGCGCGGGCTTGGCAGCGCTTGCTCAGCCTGTTTCTGCTGCTTGAGGTGCCCGACTTCGCGCCGAACCTGGTCGATCTGGCCACCCAGGCGCTGCGCCACGTTCTCGAGCAGGCGCCGGGCAGCGACGACATAAATCAGGCAAAAGCCGGCAAAGGTGAAGAAATCGACGGGCTTGGTGCGCGCCCCTTCAAGCAGGGTGCTCGAAATCATGTTCAGGAAGAGCGGCACGGTCAAAGCGGCAACGATGCCCAGCAAGGGATATTTGAGCCAGTCGCGACGCCCCGGATCAGGCTGCCGGTCGGCCAGGAAATAGTTGGCGATACCGCCCAGCACCCCAGCGCAGATCATGATGAGCAGAATCAACAGCATGTGCGTATCCAGCCCCCCGGCTGGCGACGTCACCTGAAAAGCGGTTTGCAGATCTGCCGACATGCTTACTTCCCCCTGTAGTCGCCTGCCATTTTCCCACGATCAAGCGCCTCAGTGAAAAAAACAAAGGCCCGGCCGACGATTGTCGGCCGGGCCTTCTGGCTGATTCCGGGAGATTTAGCGCGGCAGCGTGCTGCTTCCCATCAGAGAGACATCGACTTCGCGGGCTGCCTGACGACCTTCACGAATCGCCCAAACCACGAGCGACTGGCCACGCCGCACGTCGCCAGCGGCGTAGACCTTGTCCACATTGGTCTTGTAGCAACCTTCGCCATCGGTCGTTGCCTTGGCATTCTGGCGGGCATCCTTCTCGACGCCGAAGGCATCGAGCAGACCACCGACCGGATTGGTAAAGCCCATGGCCAGGAAGGCGGCATCGCACGGCAGTTCGAATTCCGAACCGGCGATTTCGCTCATCTTGCCGTCCTTCCAGTCCAGACGGATGGCCTTGAGCGCCTTGACGTTGCCCTTGCCATCATCGACGAAGCCCTTGGTGGCGATGGCGAAGTCGCGCGTACAGCCTTCGTCGTGCGAAGAAGAGGTGCGCAGCTTGTACGGCCAGTACGGCCAGGTCAGCGCCTTGTTTTCCTCTTCCGGCGGCATCGGCATCAATTCGAACTGGGTCACCGAAGCGGCACCATGACGGTTCGAGGTACCGACGCAGTCGGAACCGGTATCGCCGCCACCGATGACGATGACGTGCTTGCCTTTGACGTTGATCGGATTGGCCTTGCCCTGCTGGACTTCCTTGTTCTGCGGAATGAGGAATTCCAGCGCAGCGTAGATGCCCTTGAGCTCGCGGCCCGGCACCGGCAGATCGCGCGGCACTTCGGAACCGGCAGCCAGGATCACCGCATCGAAATCCTTCTTCAGCTGGTCGGCCGAGACGAAATTGCTGGCATCGTTGTTGATGCCGGCCGGCAGTTCCTTGGCACCGATGATGGTCTTGGTCTTGAAGCTGACGCCTTCGGCTTCCATCTGGGCGACACGGCGATCGATCACCGTCTTTTCCAGCTTGAAGTCGGGAATGCCGTAACCGAGCAGACCACCGATGCGGTCGCTCTTCTCGAACACCGTCACGTCGTGACCGACGCGCGCCAGTTGCTGGGCGGCGGCCAGACCGGCCGGGCCGGAACCGACGATGGCGATCTTCTTGCCGGTCTTGGTTTTCGGCGGTTGCGGCACAACCCAACCCGATTCCCAGCCCTTGTCGATGATGAAATGCTCGATCGACTTGATGCCCACCGGGGCGGCGTTGATGCCCAGCGTACAGGCAGCTTCGCAGGGCGCCGGACAGATCCGGCCGGTGAAATCGGGGAAGTTGTTGGTGGAATGCAGCACATCCAGGGCCTGCTTCCAGTTACCGCGATAAACCAGGTCATTCCAGTCGGGAATGATGTTGTTCACCGGGCAGCCGTTGTTGCAGAACGGAATGCCGCAATCCATGCAGCGTGCGCCCTGGGTCTTGGCATCGTCGTCGTTCAGGGTATGAACGAATTCCTTGTAGTGCTTCAGGCGCTGTTCAACCGGGTCGTAACCCTCGGACAGGCGCTCGAATTCCATGAAGCCAGTCGGCTTGCCCATTATGCGGCCTCCTTCTGTGCAGCGGCCTGCTCGGTGAGCGCCCGCTTGTACTCGTGCGGATAAACTTTGACGAACTTCTCGCGACTGATCTCCCAGTCGGCCAGAAGAGCCTTGGCAGTGGCGCTGCCGGTGTACTCGACATGGCGAGTAATCAGTTCCTTGAGCAGAACTTCGTCAGCAATGCCCAGATGCAGCGGCTCGCCAGCTGCCAGGCGGCTGGCCGGCAAGACCTTTTCCAGGGCGACCTGGGCCAGGTTGGCGCGCTGCTTGAAGCTGCCATCCTCGTCCAGCACATAGGCGATACCGCCCGACATGCCGGCCGCAAAATTGCGCCCCGTCATGCCCAGCACGACCACCGTACCGCCGGTCATGTACTCGCAACCATGGTCGCCGACGCCCTCGACAACGGTCGTCGCACCGGAGTTACGCACGGCAAAGCGTTCGCCGCCGACACCGGCGAGGAAGGCGTCACCATCGGTTGCGCCGTACAGGACGGTGTTGCCGACGATGATGTTTTCCTGCGTCTTGCCACGGAAATCCGGACTTGGCTTGATGATCAGACGACCACCGGAAAGACCCTTGCCGACGTAGTCATTGCCTTCGCCGGTCAGCTCCAGCGTCACACCCCGGGCCAGGAAGGCACCGAAGGCCTGGCCGGCCGTACCGGTCAGCTTGACGTGGATGGTATCGTCGGGCAGACCGTCGTTGCCATAGCGCTTGGCAACTTCGCCGGAGAGCATGGTGCCGCAGGTGCGGTTGACGTTGATGATCGAGGTTTCGATCTGGACCTTCTGACCCTTTTCCAGGGCCGGCTTGGCTTGCTCGATCAGCTTGTGATCGAGGGCCTTGGCCAGGCCGTGATCCTGCGTCTCGGTATGGCGACGCGGTTCACTGGCCGGAACGTTCGGCTGGTAGAAAATCTTCGAGAAGTCGAGACCCTTGGCCTTCCAGTGTTCGATGCCCGGACGGGTATCGAGCAGGTCAGCACGGCCAACCAGGTCATCAAAGTTGCGAATGCCCAGCTCGGCCATGATTTCGCGAACTTCTTCGGCAACGAAGAAGAAATAATTGACGACGTGTTCCGGCTGGCCCGTGAAGCGCTTGCGCAGTTCCGGATCCTGCGTTGCGACGCCGACCGGACAGGTATTGAGGTGACACTTGCGCATCATGATGCAACCCTCGACAACCAGCGGCGCCGTGGCAAAGCCGAATTCATCGGCGCCGAGCAGGGCACCGATGACGACGTCGCGACCGGTCTTGATCTGGCCGTCGACCTGGACACGGATACGCGAACGCAGGCGATTGAGGACCAGGGTCTGCTGGGTTTCGGACAGGCCGAGTTCCCACGGCGTCCCGGCATGCTTGATCGACGACTGCGGCGAAGCACCCGTGCCGCCGTCAAAGCCGGCGATCACCAGGTGATCGGCCTTGGCCTTGGAAACACCGGCAGCGACCGTGCCAACACCGACTTCGGAAACCAGCTTGACCGAGATCGAAGCGCGCGAATTGGCGTTCTTCAGATCGTGAATCAGCTGTGCCAAGTCTTCAATCGAGTAGATGTCGTGGTGCGGCGGCGGCGAAATCAGGCCGACCCCCGGGACCGAGTGACGCAGGAAGCCGATGTACTCGGACACCTTGTGCCCCGGCAGCTGGCCGCCTTCACCCGGCTTGGCGCCTTGCGCCATCTTGATCTGGATCTGGTCGGCATTGACCAAGTATTCGGCAGTCACACCAAAGCGGCCGGAAGCGACCTGCTTGATGGCGGAACGCAGCGAATCGCCTTCCTTCATCTCGATGTCGCGTTCGATACGGCTCTTGCCGATAATGTCGGAGAGCATCGTACCGGCCTTGACCGGGGCGAAGCGCTTGGCATCCTCGCCACCTTCGCCGGTGTTCGACTTGCCGCCGATGCGGTTCATCGCCAGGGCGAGCGTGGTGTGGGCTTCGGTCGAGATGGAGCCGAGCGACATGGCACCGGTTGCAAAGCGCTTGACGATTTCCTTGGCGGATTCGACTTCTTCAAGCGGCACCGGACCACCTTGCGGCTTGAATTCAAACAGGCCGCGCAGGGTCAGGTGACGCTTGGTCTGATCGTTGATCAGCTTGGCGTATTCCTTGTAGGTCTCGTACTTGCCGGAACGCGTCGAATGCTGCAGTTTGGCAATCGAATCCGGCGTCCACATGTGCTCTTCGCCGCGCGTGCGGTATGCGTACTCTCCGCCGGCATCGAGCATGCTCGAGAGCACCGGATCGGCGGAGAAGGCTTCGGTATGCAGGCGAATGGCTTCTTCAGCAACTTCGAACAGGCCGATACCTTCGACATTGGAAGGCGTGCCGGTGAAGTACTTCTCGATGAAGTCCTTCTGCAGGCCGATCGCTTCGAAAATCTGCGCACCGGTGTAGGACATGTAGGTCGAAATGCCCATCTTGGACATGACCTTGTTGAGGCCCTTGCCAATCGCCTTGACGAAGTTCTTGACGTACTTCTCGGCCTTCTCGGCATCACCCTTGGCAAAGCCTTCGATGGTTTCGAGGGCCAGATAGGGGTGGACCGCTTCGGCACCATAGCCACCGAGCAGCGCGAAATGATGGACCTCGCGCGCCGAACCGGTTTCGACAACGAGACCGGTGCTGGTACGCATGCCCTTCTTGACCAGGTGCTGGTGAATTGCCGAGGTTGCCAACAGTGCTGGGATGGCGACGTGATCGGCATCGAGTTTGCGGTCGGAGACGATCAGGATGTTGGCGCCGGAACGTACTGCGTCCTCGGCATCGGCCGCCAGGGAAGCGAGACGAGCCTCGACACCGGCCTTGCCCCAGCCCACCGGATAACAGATATCCAGTTCGAAGGACTTGAACTTGTCCGAGGTGTACTTGCCGATGTGGCGCAGCTTCTCGATGTCGCCCTTGGTCAGTACCGGTTGCGAGACTTCGAGACGGATCGGCGGATTGATGTCGGCGGTATTCAGCAGGTTCGGCTTCGGACCAACGAAGGAGACCAGCGACATGACCAGTTCTTCGCGGATCGGGTCGATCGGTGGATTGGTCACCTGCGCGAACAGCTGCTTGAAATAGGCGTAGAGCGTCTTGTTCTTGGCCGACAGTACCGGCAGGGCGGAATCGGTACCCATTGAGCCACTGGCTTCTTCACCATTCTGCACCATCGGCTCTAGGATGACCTTGATGTCTTCCTGGGTGTAGCCAAAGGCCTGTTGGCGATCGAGCAGCGAGGCCGTGGCCTTGTCACAAAGTTCGGCCGGGGCCGGCACTTCGTCGAGCCTGATGCGGATCTTCTCGATCCACTCGCGGTAGGGTTTGGCCTTGGCCAGCGAATCCTTGAGTTCCTTGTCATCGATGATGCGGCCCTGTTCCATGTCGATCAGGAACATTTTGCCCGGCTGCAGGCGCCACTTCTTGACAATCTTCTTTTCCGGAATAGGCAGCACGCCGGATTCGGAAGCCATGACCACGAGGTCGTCGTCGGTCACCAGATAGCGGGCCGGACGCAGACCGTTACGGTCGAGCGTCGCGCCGATCTGGCGGCCGTCGGTGAAGGCCACGGCGGCGGGACCGTCCCACGGCTCCATCATTGCGGCGTGGTATTCGTAGAAGGCGCGACGATTTTCGTCCATCGTCGTGTGCTTTTCCCAGGCTTCCGGGATCATCAGCATCATCGCCTGAGCCAGCGAATAGCCGCCCATGACGAGGAGTTCCAGGGCGTTATCGAAGGAGGCGGAATCCGACTGACCCGGGTAATGCAGCGGCCAGACCTTCTTCAGGTCGTCGCCGAGGATCGGGGAGGAAATCGCCTGTTCGCGCGCCTTGAACCAGTTGACGTTGCCGCGCACCGTGTTGATTTCGCCGTTGTGGGCGATATAGCGGAACGGGTGGGCCAGATCCCAGGTCGGGAAAGTATTGGTCGAAAAGCGCTGGTGCACCATGGCCAAAGCCGAGGTCGTCCGCTTGTCCTGCAGGTCGAGATAATACACGCCGACCTGGTCAGCCAGCAGCAGACCCTTGTAGTTCACGGTACGGGCCGAGAAGGACGGCACGTAGAATTCCTGACCGTGCTTGAGCTTCAGCGACTTGATGGCATTGGCGGCGCGGCGGCGGATGATGTACAGCTTGCGCTCGAGCGCATCCGTCACGAAGACGTCCGGACCACGCCCGACGAAGATCTGGCGAATCACCGGTTCCTTGGCGCGCACGGTCGGCGACATAGGCATCTCGGCATTGACCGGCACATCGCGCCAGCCCAGAACGACCTGGCCTTCAGCCTTGACCGAACGTTCGATTTCC
The DNA here is from genome assembly GCA_049294655.1 of Azonexus sp. Lineage (GTDB taxonomy): Bacteria > Pseudomonadota > Gammaproteobacteria > Burkholderiales > Rhodocyclaceae > Azonexus. The sequence continues at coordinate 118,184 of JBAQDI010000002.1, read as the reverse complement.
TCGACGCAGGCATGGCGCGATGCGGCTTCCTGCGGCAGGAAAACCATGCCGACCCCGTATTCGCCGAGCGGCGGCAAATTCACGCCCTGCCTGGCCATTTCCTCACGGTAGAACTGGTCGGGAATCTGGATCAGAATACCAGCGCCATCGCCCTGCAAAGGATCGGCACCAACGGCACCGCGGTGATCCAGATTTTTCAGGATCAACAAACCTTGCTCGACGATGCTATGACTTTTCTGGCCTTTGAAATGGGCAACAAAGCCCACGCCGCAAGCATCGTGCTCGTTCGCAGGGTCGTACAAACCCTGCTGCTCAGGTACTGCCGGTTCCATCACACGCGTTCCTTCAAATAACTTGGCCGGTGACTCAAGGCCAATGATGAAAAAAGCCGAACGTCATTTTTGACGCGTCGGCCTGTACGAAAATTAGAGGCAACCATCAAATATACTTGTAAACCCCTGTCAATTCAAGATGCTGCAACGCACCAATGCGGCACGGTTCAGCTCAAAGCCTCCCCGTTTCAGTGCATCTGGCCTCGATGGCAGCGGCCATTTGTGCCTCGTCGGCTACATCAGAGACCACCGCCTGGCCAATACCCTTGAGCAACACCAGGCGCATCTTCCCGTCCTGTACTTTCTTGTCGTGGCGCATCAGTTCGAGGTAGCGGCCGGCCCCAAGGGGTGCGCCAAACACCGGCAGCCCCGCCCTGACGAACAGTTTTTCAATCCGCAACAGCGCCTCGACCGATATCCACCCCAATTGGCACGAGAGTTCCGCTGCAATTAGCGTGCCGGCCGCCACCGCTTCACCGTGCAGCCAAACGCCGTAGCCCAAGCCTGTTTCAATCGCATGACCAAAGGTATGCCCGAGATTGAGCAAGGCCCGCTCACCGGTCTCACGCTCATCAGCAGCAACCACTTCAGCCTTGTTGGCACACGAGCGATGTACGGCGTAGATCAGCGCCTCTTCATCTCGTGCCAACAGTCTCTCCAAATTGACTTCAAGCCAGTCGAAAAAGTTCGGATCCCTGATCAAACCGTACTTGATGACTTCGGCCAGTCCAGCCTTCAACTCGCGATCCGGCAAGGTATTCAACGCAGATATATCAGCCAGTACCAGCTTGGGCTGATAGAAGGCGCCGATCATGTTTTTGCCCAGAGGATGATTGATCGCGGTCTTGCCGCCAACCGAAGAATCGACCTGGGACAACAAGGTGGTCGGCACCTGGATGAAGGGCATGCCGCGCTGGTAACAAGCCGCTGCGAAACCACCCATGTCGCCGATCACCCCGCCACCCAAGGCAATCAGGGTAGTGCTGCGCTCGCAATGGGCGCCAAGCAGCGCATCAAAGATCAGGTTCAGGGTTTCCCAGGTCTTGTATTGCTCGCCATCGGGCAAGACAACCGGCAATACGGCGATCCCGAGCTTCTGCAGCATCCCAGTCAACTCCCCGAGATACAAGGGCGCTACAGTCGTGTTGGTCACCACGACGACTTTCTTTTGCTTGATATGAGAGGCTATTAGTTCGGCCAGGGACATCACGCCACTACCGATATGGATCGAGTAAGAGCGCTCGGCCAGAGAGACTTCGAGGGTTTGAATCAGATTTTGCATAGACGGTTAAACTCCCGCAGTAGATGCTGGACGATGCCGGAGGCAACCAGATGAGAACCATCGACCACAAAATGTGCCGCCTCGCGGTAAAGCGGGTCACGAACGGCATGGAGCTCTTCAAGCCTGGCCAAGGGATCCGGGACACGTAGCAGCGGGCGATTCCGGTCGTGACGGGTGCGCTCGTACAGCAAACGGGGCGGCACATTCAAATAAACCACCCACCCGGTATCGTGAAGGCGGCGCCGGTTTTCCGGGTTGAGTACAACACCACCGCCTGTCGCCATGACGATATTGCTGCTCTCGGCCAGATCGGCAATCGTCTGCGCCTCACGACGGCGAAAGCCATCTTCGCCTTCGATTTCAAAAATCGTCGGAATGGGCACTCCCGTCCGCTCGACGATTTCATGGTCCGAATCAAAAAACACCCGGCCCAGACGCCGCGCCAACTGACGCCCAACCGTTGTTTTGCCAGCCCCCATCAAGCCGACTAGATAGATATTGGTACGATTATTCACACCCCCGATTTTATCCGAGTACGACACGAACCCAAAAAAAAAGCCGGCAAAGCCGGCTTTTTATCGGAAGTACGAAAAACTCAGTTGACACGCACCTGCTCGGAAATGACCCGCGGCGTGATGAAGATCAACAACTCCCGACGCCTAGCCGTATCCGCCTTGACACGGAACAATGCGCCAAGCACGGGAATATCCCCGAGGAGAGGAACCTTCTCGACGGTAGATGTAGTGTTCGTGATGTACACCCCACCAACCACGACCGTTCCACCGTTTTCGACGACAACGTTAGTCTCGACAATGGAGCTCTTGATCGCTGGGTTACCTTGTGGAGCATTCGCAAAGTCGGCATCCTCTTTCTTGACCAGGAGCGCCATTTTTACCGTTCCCTCTGGCGTGATCTGCGGCGTTACCTCCAGGACTAACTTCGCCGCCTTGAAACTTACGGTACAAGTCTGCCCAGCTGTGGCAGTGGCTCCGGTGCAGGTCGTATAGGGGATTTCTGTTCCATCTTCGATCTTCGCTTTAACATTGTTGGCAGTAATCACACGCGGACTGGAAATCACCTTACCAACACCATCAGATTCAAGCGCAGATATCTCAAGATTCAAAATCCGGCTCAGAGATGCACTGAACAACGATAACGCCAGAGTACCTCCCGATTTGCTGTAAGAAGGTAGATTCACACCTAATGCCGGGGATTGTGTCAGAGTCGCAGGAGTCGCGATCGACGTTATTCCTGTCGTTGCATCATATTTAGTAGTTTGCGGAGCATAACTTCCTCCCACTATTCCGATATTGCTGTGATCTGGGTAGACGGCTTTTGAATTGATAAAGCTCAGCTTGGCGCCCAACTGCTTGTTGAAATCGTCGTTGGCCTCGACAACACGGGCTTCGATCAAGACTTGACGCGCGCCAATATCGACAGCTTTGATAAAGGCTCGAATTTCATCCAGCTTGGCCGGCGTATCATTGACAAAAAGTTTGTTCGACTGGTCATCAGCAATAACAGAACCGCGCTTGCTCAACATTTTCAGAGCAGTATTTGTTGGCGCCCCTGCAATAGGAGACAAACCGGCAAGCAGCCTTGCGACACTCGCAGACTTTTGATAGTTAAGTACAAATTGCTCTGACTGCAAGGGCTCGAGATCACCAATTTGCTGCTTGGCCTCAAACTCCAGCTTTTCCCTGGTGGAGATTTCGTCACGCGGCGCAATCAGGATGATGTTTCCCTTTTTGCGCATATCCAGCCCTTTTTGCTGGAAGATGATATCGATCACCTGATCTGCGGGAACATCCTTCAGAACAAGAGTTGTAGTACCAGTTACCGTTTCGCTGATTACCGCATTCAGGCCAAGTTCTTCAGCCATCAGACGCAGCAGGGCACGCACGTCACCGTTTTGATAATTGATGCTGACCCTGGGTCCTTGATAACCAACCTTGCTTCCCTGAACCAGCTTGTTAGGATCTTCAACGATCTTTTTGACCTCAACGATAAACTGGTTATCACTTTGGTAAGCATTGTGTTCCCACAAACCCTTGGGGGTGATCGTCATCCGGACATTGTCGCCCAGCGCCTTGGTTTCAACCGCAGTGACCGGCGTCGCGAAATCCGTAACGTCAAGTTTCCGACGCAAATGGTCAGGAACCGATGTTTTCATGAAATCGACGATCAAACTGGCGCCTTGCTGACGAATATCAATACCGGTACCGGCGTCGCTCAAGTCAACAACAATGCGCCCCTCACCATCCTTGCCCCGACGGAACATCACATCGCGAACAGAGTGGCGCTGCCCGATCGCCCGTTCTTCAGCAAATTGCGTTGACCTCTGGGCCGCAGAATCGCTGATTCGCGCAATTGGTGTCAGCACAACATAAAGCGACTTCCCCTCCAGGCGCGTCTTGTAGTTCATGGAACCCGTCAGGTTCAGAACCAGACGGGTCCTGTCTCCGGCCTGCACCACATTGAAACTGCGCAAATCCCCTTCATTCACGATCTGGGTAGTTTTTCCTAGCCCATTAAGCGTGCCAGGAAAATCGAAGGCCACCTTTGCTGGATTCGCCACAGCAAACCCGGCAGGAGGACTGGTCAACGCCTCTTTGAGGTCGATCTTGACCGCAACCTCCCCCCCCTGCTTGGCGACATTAACCGACTCAATCGAGTTGGCCGGCGCCGTTTGGGCACGCAACGGAGAGACCAGGGCAAGGCAGGTTGAAGCTGCGACCAAGGCATAGTTGATAAATTTCATTTCTTGCTTCCCTCCTTGCTCTGCAGGTACAGCGAACTCTTGCGCTCACTCCAGTCACCCGCAGAATCTTGTATCAATTCACGCAACTCGACATCTTTGTCGGTAATTTTTGTCACCATGCCAAAATCAAGCCCGATATAGTCGCCAACCTTGACCTGCTTGACCTTGTCTTCAACCTGGATAACCGCCATCGGCCGCTTATTGACATTCATGTAGCCGATCATTTTCAGGGACTCGATGGGGTACTTTTCCAGAAGACTGTTTCGTAGTTCCCGCGCCTCGAAATCCGGCTGGAAGGCTCCTCCCTTTCCAGCCCCCTGGCGAGACTTCGACTCTGGCTCAATCTTGCTGGCCTTGAACGGGTCAAGCAGCGCTTCAACATCGTAGGGCACAGGTTGATACGGCAACACTTCCGGTAATTTCGGAATATTCCCCCGCATGTCCTTGGTGTTTTCAGCCATCCACTGCTTCAAGTCATCATGATCACCACTCGAGCAGGCCCCCAAGGCAGCGCACATGGCGATGAGGATCAGTCGTTTCACTTGGCGGCTCCTTGAGCAGGTTTCTTCTGCTTGGCAATTTCTGCATCGTCAAGATAACGGAATGTCTTGGTCGTTGCGTCCAGGGTCAACAAACCATCCTTCATCGGGGCAATGGATATGTTGTTCAGGGTCACGATGCGCGGCAACTTTGCGATATCTGCAGCAAAGGCTCCAAGATCGTGATACGAACCATTGATTTTCACGGCGATCGGCAGCTCTGCGTAGAAATCCTTGACTACCTCAGCGCCCGGCCTGAACAGCTCAAACTGCAAGCCACGACCAAGCCCGGCCTGATTGACCTCGATCAACAGGGCCTCCACCTCCGATTTATCCGGAAGTTGCTTGAGCAAGGCACCGAAAGAACGGTCAATTTCAGCAAGCTGCTGGGTATACAGATCCAGATTGATGGCCTGGCGCTTCTTGTCGAGGTATTGCTGACGCAGGGTTTCTTCCTCCCGCTGCTTGGTCTCCAGCTCAGCAAGCTGGTCCGCCCAGACGAACCACCAGCCACCGAGCAATAGCAACAGCAATAAACTGAGGAGTATCGTCACCTTCGGAATCAGCGGCCATGCCCCCGGGTCATTCGGGTTCATGTAGCGGAAGTCGTCGGCAATCGCCTGGAAATCAATCTTCGGCATGGACATGGATTTGGCGCTCACTTTTTCACCTTTCCATCTTCCGGTTGGACACGCTTCAAGGCAACGTTCATCGCGAACTCATTACTGCGACGGCCATTCAGGACAATCGCCTTGACTTCGACCAGTTGCGGAGCCTGAAACCACGGTGAGCCTTCCAAGTTCCGCATCAATGCAGAAACACGGGCATTGGACTGGGCGTATCCGGTGATATTTACATTCAGTCCATCCTGCTTGAGCGACTTCAGGTAGATACCTTCCGGCACCTGCTTGACCATTTCACTCAGCAGATAAACGGTTTCACCACGATCACGCTGCAGATTTTCGATAACCTGCTTGCGGGCCAGCAAGGCCTGGGTCTGCTCTTTCAGGCGCTTGATCTGGTCAAGTTCCTTATCGAGAACAGCGATTTCCTGCTTGAGAAAATCGTTGGCGCCTTCCTGGCTGCTGATATAACCGGCGATTGCCGTATAAACCGCGAAGACAATCAACAACCCAAGCACCGTTACCAATCCGGCAAGCACGAAAAACTGCTGACGCCTTTCCTTTTTGGCCTCTTCGCGATGAGGCAGGAGGTTAATGCGAATCATGATGGATCAAACCTCCGCAAAGCCAGACCGCACGCCACCATCAGCGAGGAAGCATCGGCCAGCAGGCTTTTCGCCCGAACACGATCCGACAACACCATGTTGGCAAAGGGATTGGCGATCAGGGTATTGACCTGGGTGCGTGTCGCGACCACCTCGTCGATCCCCGGTATGACTGCGCAACCGCCGGCCAGAATCAAGTGATCAACCTGATTGTACTGAGTGGATGTGAAGAAGAATTGCAGGGCACGCGAGACTTCCAGCGCCAGGTTTTCCATGAACGGATTCAGCAACTCGGCCTCATACCCCTCGGGAAGGTTACCGCTGCGCTTTGCCGCCTCGGCATCTTCGTAGTTCATGCCGTAGTGCCGGGCAATATCCTGGGTCAGCTGCCCACCACCGAAAGCCTGCTCTCTGGCATAAACCTGCTGACCATTGCGTAAAACTGTCAGGTTCATGACATTGGCACCAGCATCAATCATCGCGATGATCTGATTTTTGCCGGAATCGGGAAGCTGACGCTCGATCAGTTCGAACGCGGCCAGCGACGCCAGCGACTCGACATCGACGACCACCGCTTTGAGTCCCGCCGCATCAGCAACGGCAACCCGATCTTCAACCCGTTCCTTCTTCGAGGCAGCAATCAGGACTTCCACTTCATCCGGCACCGAAGGGGCTGGCCCCAGGACCTGATAATCGAGATTGACTTCCTCAATCGAAAAGGGAATGTACTGGTTCGCTTCTGATTCGACCTGAGCCTCCAGCTCTTCATCGCGCAACCCTGAAGGCACGATGATTTTCTTGGTGATGACTGCCGAGCCGGGCAAAGCCATCGCGACATTGCGCGTGGAAGTCCCCAGACGTTTCCAGGCACGCCTGACGCAGTCAACCACACCATCAAGATTGGCAATATTGCCGTCCGAAACCGCATCTTTCGGCAACACCTCAATGGTGTAGCGCTCGACGCGGTAGCCCTCTTTCCCGTTGGCGGTCAATTCGACCATCTTGACTGCGGATGAACTGATGTCCAATCCGAGCAATGAACGCGCCTTGGGATTTATTAACGCTGAGATATCGAAGCGCACCAGACCCCCAAAAAGTCCTTACAAAATGCGAAGTTAGCCTAACAACCAATAATCCACTTGAAATCCTAGCAACAAGCCCCAGGCATGTAAAGCACTTTCGCAGCAGTCATATGGCGCAGCGTATAATGCGCACTACACCAATCCCACTCGAATACTGCCTTGTCCACCCTTCCGCTGCCACTCAGAATCATCCTCTACCCCATTTTTATTCTGGCAGGTATTGCCGCAATGGGTATTGCCATCGGTTTGATCGTTCTGGTGCTCGCCTATCCAAATCTCCCATCGCTGGAAGTTCTGACTGACTACCGCCCCAAGATTCCGTTACGAGTTTTCACTGCGGACGGGTATCTGATCGGCGAGTTTGGCGAAGAACGTCGTGCCGTCGTACATATACAAAATGTTCCGGACGTCATGAAACAAGCCATTCTCTCTGCTGAGGACGACCGCTTCTATCAGCACGGCGGCATAGATTATATCGGCATAATTCGTGCAGCAGCAGCAAATCTTCTCGGGGGCGGAAAGCGCCAGGGTGCATCGACCATCACCCAGCAGGTTGCCCGCAATTTTTTTCTGACTGGCGAAAAGACCTACACCCGAAAACTTTACGAGGTTCTTCTCTCTTTCAAGATCGAAAACAACCTCTCGAAGGATCAGATTTTCGAGTTGTATATCAATCAGATATTTCTCGGTCAGCGCGCCTATGGCTTTGCTGCTGCGGCACAAATCTATTTCGGCAAATCCCTGAAGGACATTTCCATCGCCGAAGCTGCGATGCTGGCTGGCTTGCCCAAGGCACCGTCGGCCTATAACCCGATTGTCAATCCAAAACGAGCCAAGCTGCGTCAGCAATATGTCCTGCGCCGAATGCATGAGTTGGGTTTCATCACCGAAGCGCAGCAAGTAGCGGCCAACAACGAGCCACTGGTGCTCAAACGCGAATTGGGCGATTACGCGGTACATGCTGAATTCGCCGCCGAAATGGCCCGCCAGATCACGGCCGAGCGCTTTCCGGAAGATGTCTATACACGGGGAATGCAGGTTTTCACGACGCTGATCAAGGCAGAACAGGAAGCCGCCTATCTCAGCCTTCGGCGGGGCGTCATGGACTATGACCGGCGTCACGGCTACCGCGGGGCGGAATCCTATCTGGACATGCAGGAAATCCATTCCGACCAGGATGAAGCCATCGACGAAGCACTGCAGGATATCGCCGACGCCGGCGACCTGATTCCGGCCCTGGTGCTGTCAGCTGATGCGAAGCAGATTCGGGTCTACCGCAAGGGGGGCGAAAGCCTTACCCTGACTGGCGATGGGATGAAATTCGCGAACCGGATGCTCGACGACAAGGCGCCACCAAACAAGCGCATCAAACGCGGTGCCATCATCCGTCTGCAAAAGGACGACAAGGGCAATTGGCAGATCACGCAATTGCCGGAGGTCGAATCTGCCTTCGTTGCCGTAACTCCCAACGATGGTGGAATCCGTGCACTGGTTGGCGGCTTCGATTTCAACCGCAACAAGTTCAACCATGCCACCCAGGCCTGGCGTCAGCCGGGCTCGAGTTTCAAGCCCTTCATCTATTCGGCCTCACTGGAAAAGGGCTTTACGCCGAACAGCATAATCGCTGACGAACCCATCGTCATTCCACCCAGCCAGACCGGCGCCCAGGCATGGCAACCACACAACTACGACGGCAAGTACGAAGGCCCGATGAAGATGCGCACAGCCCTGGCCAAGTCGAAAAACATGGTCTCCATTCGCATCCTGCAATCGATCGGCATGCAGTACGCTCAGGATTACGCGGGACGCTTCGGCTTTGACCCGGAAAAGCACCCGCCCTACCTGACCATGGCCCTTGGTGCCGGCTCGGTAACACCTTGGCAGATGGTGACGGCCTACTCGGTCTTCGCGAATGGCGGCTTCAAGATCAAGCCGTATATCGTCAGCGAAATCCGCGATGAGAAAAACCAGGTTGTGGCACGCTCGGCCGAGGTTCAGGCCGGCGACGAGTCGATTCGCGCTATCGATGCCCGCAACGCCTTCATGATGGATTCCATGCTGCGTGACGTGACCATCTTCGGCACCGCCGCCCGGGCATCGGTTGCGCTCAAACGCCAGGATCTGGCGGGCAAGACCGGCACCACCAACGAATATGTCGACGCCTGGTTCTGTGGCTACCAGATGAGCGTTGCGGGCTGCGCCTGGGTCGGCTTCGACCAGCCGAAAAAACTCGGCGACAAGGAAACCGGCGGCGCCGCAGCACTACCGATCTGGATCGGCTATATGAACCGCGCGCTCAAGGATGTTCCCGTTCAGCTACCGACCATGCCGGACGGTCTGGTGGCCTATGGCGAAGGCCGTGATCGGGCACTCGTCTATGCCGAGAATGCCGCCAAGGAACGGGCACCGGAAGAAGAGGAAGCCGCAGCGATGCCGCCGCCCAAGCCGGAACTGGAAAAACCTCCCAGCGACTGATCAGCCCAGACTGATGGACTCGCCGGCCTGCTGGCTGGCGAGTGCCGACAACCTGTCCATCAGCTCCTCGCCATCGCGGGTATCGCGCCAAGCCTCGCCATCCCAGCGAAAATGAAAGCCGCCGGCGCGGGCAGCAACCCATATTTCCCGGGCCACACCATGGCGATTGACGATGATCTTGCCACCATCCGCAAATTCGATTTCCAGCACACCGCCGGCGGCCAGTTCGAAATCGATATCCGCCCCACTGGCCTCAAGTGCCGCATCAATCCGGGTCAACGCCGCATCGGCCAGCGCGTTAAATTCCTTGTCTTCCATCGTATGCTACCATCCCGCTCTTTGCTGACCGGTTCGTCACCAATGTCCAGAGTTATCGCCATTTTACTGAGCTTTTGCCTTGCCGCCTGCGGCATGAAAACCGCGCTCGAAATGCCGGCCGGACCGGTTTCCGAACCCTTGCTCGGCAACCCGGCATCCGTCAAACCCACCGTCAAGCAACCAAAGGCAAACGCCCCGGATGTTAGCACGGACACTAAAACGAATTCCCAATGAGCTCCTTTAGCCTGAAGAACGGCATCCTGCACGCCGAATCCGTCGCCCTGCCCGCCCTCGCCGAACAATTCGGCACGCCGGCCTATGTCTATTCCCGCGCCGCCCTCGAAGGCGCGCTGCGTGAATTTCTCGACGTCCTGAACAAGCACCCGGCCGGCGATGGCGCGCTGGTCTGCTATGCCGTCAAGGCCAACTCCAACCTCGCGATCCTCAACCTGTTCGCCCGTCTCGGTGCGGGTTTCGACATCGTTTCCGGTGGCGAGTTGCAGCGCGTCCTGGCCGCCGGGGCCGATCCGCAAAAGGTCGTCTTCTCCGGCGTCGGCAAGACGGCTGCCGAAATGCAGCTGGCACTCGAAGTCGGCATCTTCTGCTTCAACATCGAATCCGCCCCCGAACTGGAGCGCCTCAACGAGGTGGCCGGTCAGTGCGGCAAGACGGCGCCGGTCAGCCTGCGCGTCAATCCGAACGTCGATCCGAAGACTCACCCGTATATCTCGACCGGTCTCAAGGAAGCCAAGTTCGGCGTCGCCTACGACGACGCACTGGCCCTGTACCGGCGCGCCGCCGCGCTGCCGAATATTGAAGTCGCTGGCATCGACTGCCATATCGGCTCGCAATTGCTCGATCCGGCGCCCTTCGTCGAGGCGCTCGACCGCATTTTGGCCTTGATCGACCAGTTGACCGCCGAAGGCATCAACGTGCATCACCTCGATCTCGGCGGCGGCCTTGGCATCAAGTACAAGGATGACCAGGTCCAGCCAAGCGTCGCCGCCTACCTGACGCCGCTGCTCGACAAGCTGGCCGGGCGCGGCCTCAAGGTCGTGCTCGAGCCGGGCCGTCGCCTGGTCGGCAATGCCGGCCTGCTGCTGACCTGCGTCGAATTCCTGAAGCCGGGCGAAGGCAAGAATTTCGCAATCATCGACGCCGCCATGAACGACCTGATGCGCCCGGCGCTTTACGAAGCCTGGCACGACATCCTGCCGGTCGTGCCGCGTGCCGGCGCGACGCGCGATTACGACGTGGTCGGCCCGGTCTGCGAATCTGGCGATTTCCTCGGGCTGGCCCGGCCGCTGGCCATCGAGGCCGGTGACCTGCTGGCCATTATGTCGGCCGGCGCCTACGGCATGGCGATGGCCTCGAACTACAACACGCGGCCGCGCGCCGTCGAGCTGATGGTCGATGGAGAGCAAGTCCACGTCATTCGCCAGCGCGAAACCATCGAACAACTCTACGCCGGCGAGCAGGTTTTGCCGGATTGAACGGCATCCGTATCGACAAGTGGTTATGGGCGGCGCGTTTCTTCAAGACGCGCAGCCTGGCTACTGATGGCGTCAGCGGCGGCAAGATCAGACTCAACGGAGCACAGACCAAGCCGGCGCGTGACGTAAAAGTTGGCGACCGGCTCGACGTCTACAACGGCGACACGCGCTGGGAAGTTGTCGTCCAGGCTCTTTCGGAAAAGCGCGGCCCAGCCAGCGAAGCCCGCCTGCTTTACGCAGAAACAGCCGAGAGCATCGCCGCCCGCGAAGCTGAACAGGCCCGCCGCAAGTTCGAGCATGAACCCGCCGCCGATATCCATGGCCGACCGACCAAGCGCGACCGCCGGCAGCTGAACCGGCTGTCCTGAGTCTTAAAGCACCAGATACAGCGCCAGCGGCAGAAAAATCAAGGCCGCCAGATTGCCGACCAGCACGATGGACGCGACACGCTGCGGCTCCTGCTTGTAGCGCTCGGCAAACAGGAAGTTGAGCACGGCCGGCGGCAAGGCACCGAAGACCAGCAACATCGCTGCATCCCGGCCCTGAAGACCGAGCAAGGCAATCACCCCATAGGCCACCGCCATGCCGGCCAACGGCCGCAGCAGCGCACTACCCAGTGACAACTTCCATTCGCCAAAGCTGACATCGGTCATCCGCACGCCAAGCGAGAAGAGCAGTAAGGGCACCGAGACGTCGCCGAGCATCTTGATGGCAATTACCGCCGGCTGCCAGACCGGCACACTGAAGATCGCCACGGCGAGGCCGGCCATGGCGGCAAAAACCACGGGGATGCGCCACAGGGTCAGCAGGCGCGTCGTCGGGTCGAGCAGGCGGGCGCCGAAGGAGAAATGCAGCGTGTTTTCGACCATGAACAGGATCACCGCCGCCGGCAGCGCATTTTCGCCCCAGGCCAGCACGGCGAGCGGCAGGCCGATGTTGCCTGAATTGTTGAACAGCATCGGCGGCACCAGCGTCTTGGGCTGGATGCCGAACAGCTTGGCGACCGGCCAAGCAAGCAAGCCGCAGGTCGCCAGAACGAGGAAGCCGCCCAGGGCCAACGGCGCATAGGCCGCGAGGTCGAAAGACTTGCCGGCCATTGCGGCAAAAACCAGGGCCGGCACGAAGACGTCCATGTTCAGCCGGTTGGCAACGGCCATTTCCGGCTTGTGCTGACGGGCGTAGAAATAGCCTGCGGCAACGATGCCGAAAATCGGAAAAAGGATGGCCAGCAGGCGAAAACTCAGGCTTTGCTCGTCCACGTGGGCACCTTGAAAATAGGGGATGATGCCCCGATTGTCAGGGCGGCGGACACCGCCGGGCTATCAGGGATGACCCTGAGCCCGAGTCGCACCCATTACAGCACGTAGCGCGACAGATCCTCGTCGGCGGCCAGTTCGCCGAGCCGCGCATTGACGGCAGCAGCGTCGATGAGGATTTTCTCCTGACCGGCCTTGCCGGCTTCGAAGGAGATTTCCTCGAGCAGCTTTTCCATGACCGTATGCAGGCGGCGGGCCCCGATATTCTCGGTCTTCTCGTTCACCTGGAAGGCGATTTCGGCCAGCCGGCGAATGCCGTCAGCGGCAAATTCGAGCACCACGCCTTCGGTTTCGAGCAGGGCCTGGTACTGCCGGGTCAGACAGGCATCAGTCTGGGTCAGGATGCATTCGAAATCGGCGACCGACAGCGAATCAAGTTCAACACGAATCGGGAAGCGCCCCTGCAACTCGGGAATCAGGTCGGACGGCTTGGACAGGTGAAAGGCCCCCGAGGCGATGAACAGGATGTGATCCGTCTTGATCATGCCGTACTTGGTCGACACGGTCGTACCTTCGACCAACGGCAGCAAGTCGCGCTGCACGCCCTGGCGTGAGACATCGGCGCCCTGCATCTCCGAGCGGCTGGCGATCTTGTCCAGCTCGTCGAGGAAAACGATGCCGTTCTGTTCGACAGCGGTCACCGCCTCGAGCTTCACCTCTTCGTCATTGACCAGCTTGGCGGCTTCCTCGTCAGTCAGCAGTTTCAACGCTTCCTTGATCTTCAGCTTGCGCGACTTTTTCTTTCCGCCACCCATGTTCTGGAACATGCCCTGGATCTGCTGGGTCAATTCCTCCATGCCGGGTGGCGCAAAAATTTCGGCCTGCACGGCAGGCGCGGCCAGCTCGATGTCGATTTCCTTGTCGTCCAGTTCGCCTTCGCGCAGCTTCTTGCGGAATTTTTGACGCGTGGTGTTTTCATCCGGCGTCGCGCTGTTTTCGGCAAAAAAGCCAGGACTGCGCGCCGGTGGCAGCAGCACGTCGAGGACGCGATCCTCGGCCGCATCTTCAGCCCGGGCGCGCATCTGCTTGATGGCCCGTTCGCGGTGGCTCTTGATGGCGATTTCGACGAGATCGCGGATGATGGTCTCGACATCGCGCCCGACATAGCCGACCTCGGTGAATTTGGTCGCCTCGATCTTGATGAACGGTGCGTTGGCCAGGCGGGCCAGGCGACGGGCGATCTCGGTCTTGCCGACCCCGGTCGGGCCGATCATCAGGATGTTCTTCGGGGTAATTTCCTGGCGCAGCGGCTCGGCCACCTGCGAACGCCGCCAACGATTACGCAGCGCAATGGCCACCGATTTCTTGGCATTCTTCTGGCCGACGATGTGTTTGTCGAGTTCGGAAACGATTTCCTGCGGCGTCATCGATTCTGCAGCACTCATTCCAGCCCCTCGATGGTGAAATTGCGGTTGGTATAGATGCAGATGTCGCCAGCGATTTCCAGCGATTTGGTGACGATGTCGCGCGGTGCCAAATCGGTATTTTCGAGCAGCGCCCGTGCCGCGCTCTGCGCGTAGGAACCGCCCGAACCGATGGCGACGATTCCCTGCTCCGGCTCCAGCACATCGCCGTTGCCGGTGATGATCAGCGAAACGTCCTTGTCAGCCACCGAAAGCATGGCTTCCAGGCGGCGCAGAGCACGGTCGGAGCGCCAGTCCTTGGCCAGTTCGACGGCCGAGCGCGTCAGGTTACCCTGGTGTTTTTCCAGCTTGGCCTCGAAGCGCTCGAACAGCGTGAAGGCATCGGCTGTGCCGCCGGCAAAGCCGGCCAGGATGCGGCCCTGATAAAGGCGACGGACCTTTTTCGCGGTGGCCTTGATGACGATGTTGCCCAGGGTCACCTGACCGTCACCGCCCATGGCGACGACATTGCCCCGGCGCACCGACAGGATTGTCGTGCCGTGATATTGCTCCATGCTTTTTTCCTGAATTTAAGACTTGGGAACGATGATGCGCGCCTGCTTGTTGAGGCCGACCACGGCCATCAGCTCGGCGACCAGATGATTCGGGCTGCGCACCACAACTTCGCGCCCGGCCGCCTTGTACGGGGCCAGCCGATTGACCAGTTGCCCGGCCGAGAAAAAATCCATCCGGCGAACGCCGGAAAAATCGAGGATGGGCGATTCCTGCCCCTCGATAACCGGAATGAGCTCTTCGAAGCGGCTGCTTTTCAGGTCACCAGACAGGTAATGCGCATCGTCACGACGCGCCAACGGGGCAACCACCTGGGGAGTCGAAGTCGGCCGACGTTCATCCCAGGAGGGTGGCGAGAGTTCGAAAGTCACTGCGTAATCGACAGCACGCTCCTCGAAGGCTTCCTGCGTGCCATGGCGCTGCAGGAGTTCGAGCAGAAGCAGCCAGGACAGGACGTGCAATGCCTCGCCAGCCAGCAGACGATCATTCAAGCGGCGTAAAAAAGCTTCCGGCTGATCGAGCATGACCTCGGGTCCCGAACGCCGGGCCCGGGTCAACAAATCCGCCAGGCGGCCGGCCACATCATCATCGCAACCGATCAGCTTGCCGCAGTCAATGATTACCGGCTGTTTTTGCTTGATGGCTGACTCGAGCTCGGCCAACGGCGCAACGCAATCGCCGGTCAATACGCCCTGCAGGGAAATGAATTGCGGGCCATTGGCGGTACGGGCTACGAGTGGCTGTTCCTGCCGCCAGGTCGGCGGCGAAGTTTCACAGACCTCGGCAAATTCGACACCAAGTTTCTCGAAGGACGGTCGATCGCCAACGATCTGCAGCAGATCAAACAGCAGGTGCCAGAAACGCCGGCCCTCGCTACCAGGATAGGCACGAATCAGCGCTTCGAGCAGGCCGCGGGCCGCCGCATCCTGACCATTGGCAAAAAGCACGACCGCCTGTTCGAGATCGGCCTGCAAGGGGTCGACATCGTGCTCGACATCGATTGCCATGACGCTTGAATCGGTAAAACCCCGATCAAACTCTTCCATGTCAAAACCGTCGTCTGCAATCGCCAGGGGCTTGGCAGCTTTGGCCGCGGCAGCCGGCGCCCTGGGCTTATCTGCCGACGTAGCAGGCGGCAGATTGCCGGTCGAAAACTCAAGGTCTTCAAGCGGTGGCGCGGGTTCAGCCGGTGGCATTTCCTTGGCCAGAGCGCCAGGCGCGGGCGGCGGAGCCTTCGGGCGCGCGACCTGGCGCTCCGGCATTTTCTGTGACTGTTTTTTGAAAAAGGAAAAAACCATAACCACTCCGCGAACAGAGGTAGTGTTTTAGCATGCCACCCGACGTCATGCAATGACCAGCCCGAGAGAAATTAACAAAAGTGCCAGTATCGGCCCGAATGGCTGGTCCAACCCAAGGGCGGCAAGAAAGGCCACAACGTAGGCCAGAACGCCGATCAACAGCGCCAGCCACAAGCTCTTGCGCCAACTGCCGGCGCGCCGGAAAGCCAGCCACGGCGGAATGAAAACCAGCGCGAAGGCCCCCATGACACCCATGTTCATCGTGGCCAGCGCCAGCAACAGGGCGGCCAGCACATCGAAGCCGCCCTGGATCGGCCAGGCCCGCAAACCGCGAACATGGAAAAAATCCGGATAAACATGCGCCAGCAACAAATGCTGCGACAGCACGCGGAGCAGCAACAGCCCGACCAGCATGGCAGCGCAGACCAGCCCCAGTTGCTCCCCATTGGCAAAGTACAACTGGCCGTCGAACAGGGCATGGCCCAGCCGCTCGGCCAGCGGCTGGTTGGCCGCCACCAGCACGGCGACGGACCAGCCGCCGAGCAACAGCATGGCAGAGCTGGCCCCACTGGCCTGACGACGCGCAAAAAGATGCTTGCCCGCCCCGGCCAGACCGGCTGCGGCCAGCCCGCCGACGCCTGGCGCCAGGCCGGCCACCAGAGCCAGCAAGGCACCCGCCGCCGCGACGTGCGAGTAGGCCAGCGCGGCCAGCCACTCGTCGCGCAAGCGCAAATAGCAGCCAAGCAAGGGCAGCACCACGGCCAGGCCGAGCCCGGTCAGGAAGGGGATCAGAAACAGGTCATTCCACATCGCGGCCACCGAGTACAAGAATACGGTCGCAGACGGACGCGACAAATGCGGCATCGTGACTGACCACGATCAAACCTGCGCCGGCCGCCGCCCGCTCGCGCAGATGGGCAGTCAGATGGGCGACGCCCGCCGCATCGAGATTATTGGTCGGTTCGTCGAGCAGCACCAGATCGGCCGGCGCCTGGAGAATCGCCCACAAGGCGAGATAGTGGCGCTGACCACCGGACAGGCGATCAAGGCGCTCGTCGAGGCGCCCCATCAGCCATGGCGGCAAGCCATCGCTGCAGGCCCCGGTCAACTTCAGCAACTCCCGACCGGACAGCGGCAGACCATCGACCGGCGGGATATCCTGTGTCTGCAAGGCCAGGCGCAGCCCCGGCGCTTGTTCGACATGCCCGGAAAACACCCTGGCCCGGCCGGCGATAGCCGCCAGCAAGGTACTCTTGCCGACCCCGTTCGGGCCGGTCAGACCGAGCACCTCGCCTGTCTCCAGGCAGAAGTCGACCGGCCTGGTGGCCGGCTGCTGCCAGCCGGCCACCACCTGATGAAGGCAAAGCAACTGACTCACCGGACGGCTTTCAGGAGACGCTGCAAGGTGTCGTCGAACAGGCCGAACAGATCTTTCGCCTCCGGCGTGCCGCCGACCGTATAGGGCAAGAGCACCGCTGGAATGCCCGCCTTGCCGGAAATCCACAGGCTTGGCCCGTCCTGGTTGTAGGCGGTGCGCAACACCATCCTGGCCGGGTTCGTTTGCTGATGGGCCAGCAAGCCGCTGAGGTGGCCGCTGCTCGGCTCGACCCCGGGCTTGGGTTCGAGCGTGCCGACCTCCTTCAGACCCAGCCACGATGCCAGATAGACGAAGGAAGAGTGATGAACGAGTACCGGCACGCCGCGCAGGGGGGCTGCCTCCTTTTCCCAGCGCGTCATGGCAGTCTGCCATTTGCCGGCAAAGCTCTTGAAGCCGGTCTGATAACGGGCTGCATTGCCGGCATCGAGTTCCGCCATGCGGACGGCCAGCGCTTCACCGACCTTGAGCACATTGCGCGGATCGAGATGGACATGCGGATTGCCGGCGGCATGTACGTCACCGTGGGCGCGATCGATCACGGCGGGAACCTCGAGGCGGCTGACCAGGCCGGCCGCCTCGAAATAGCCGGGCCGGCCGGGCTGGATGGTGGCATTTCCGGAATCGCGCAGAACCAAGGGCAACCAGCCGATTTCCAGATCGGCACCGGCCGCGATGACCAGATTGGCCTGGCGCGCCTGGGCCAGCAGTGAGGGCTTGGCCTCGATCCGGTGCGGATCCTGGAAAGCGTTGGTCGCGGCGTAAACCTGCACCTTGTCGCCACCAATCTCGCGCGCCAGCGCGGCCCATTCCGGCACCGTGGCAAAGACCCGCAGATCGGCCCGGGCCGGCAGTGCAGCGAAAACCAGCAGAAGAATTGCAAACAGCTTGTTCATTGTCGGCTCCTAGAACTTGTGGGCGCCGTGGGCGCCGAGACTCATGATGTACTGCAGGGTCCACTGGTTATCGGTGATCCCGGCCATCGACTTGTCCTGCGCGTACTGCAAGCGGACGCGCGAGAACTCGCTCCAGCTGTAATCAACCATCGCGGTGGCCTTCTTCGGCCGGTAGGCCTCGACCAGCAAATTGTCCGGGTTGCTGCCGAAATCGCGCGAGCCGCTGTCCAGTTGCTCGTAGCGCAGCCCAGCCCGCCATTCGGGCGTGAATTGATAGACGCCCTGGGCATACCAGCCGGACTGTCTGGTTCGATAGGCGCTCTCGTTCGTCGCCATGAGCACACCGTTCTCCTCGCGCCAGAAATACTCGCTCTGAAACTTGAAGTTCTGATACTTCGGATTGCCGTTCGGCGCCCATTTCCAGACAAAGTCGGCCAGCCAGGTCGTCGAATCGCCGGAAAAGGCCGCTGGAACGGCCGTGTCGTTGATATCGACAAACTCGGCGCTCCGGTCGCTGGCCCTGGTCTTGAGCCGGGACAGGCCAAGCCGCCAGTTATTCGAAATACCCAAATCGTCGCCGACATGCACATAGAGCGCCGAACCACCGGCCCCATTGCGATTGCGCTCGGTACCCGGGAAATTGGCACCACGCCCGACTTCGGCGCCAAACTCGACAAACAGCGGCAGCGGCGCCAGCCATTTGAACTGCACGCCATCCTGGCTGTAGCTGTCGCCGAACATCGCCTGGTACATCAGCGGCGCATCGGCGAAATCGCGGGCATGCGGGTGCTGCTCGTTGGTATAGCCGATGCCGGAGCGGAAACGCCCGGCCTTGAGGCCGACACCGTGCCCGATGGCCAGCGACTGGAACCAGGCCTCCTCGATATTTGCCTGGCCGTCGGCCAAGGCCACAATCGCCTGACCACGCCAATAGGGATCGATATTGGCGGCCAGCACCAGTTCGGTTTCATCGGCCGAGAAGCCGCGCGCGTTGGCGCCCTCTATCCCGGACGGGAAGAAACCGCTGATGCCGCGATTGGCGATGTCCTTCGCCTGGCGGACCTTGCCCTGCAGGATCAAGGACACCTCGGGATTGAAGGCGCTGGCCGAGGACGGGGCAGCCGGCGCGGCAGCAACGACAGGGCCAGCGGCGGCTTGGGCCGTCTTGCTTTCGGCCTCGGCGAGTTTGTTTTCGAGCGCCGCGATGCGCTGCTCGTAGCTTGTTTTCATTTCGGCGATCTGGGCGCGAATAGCGGCCAGATCGGCGGCATCACTACCGGCCGCCTGCGCCGCGCACGACGCGGCAAGCAAGGCAGCCATGGCCAAAGACTTCGGCATGGGATTCTCCTGAAAAATGCACTGAATCGGCCGCCGGCAGCGCTTGTCGATAGACAGGCGCGTCAGGCGGTCGACGCTTCAAAAAGGGCAGTTTTCAGGCAGCAGGAGGATCGCGCTGGCGCGCCAGCGGCGGTGGGAAAGCCGTGCGCGCCTGCGTTTGCAGCGCTTCCGGAACGACACAGGAAGCCACGACGGGCGGTAGAACCGCCAGCGACGGCAGGGCCGAACCCAGATCGTGGGCAGCCAGGCAAAGCTCGCAGGCATGCGTCGGCAGCGTCCCTTCCTTGCCCGCCGCATGCTCGACGGCATGCGCTCCCGCCGCCAGTTGGGCGAAGAGCAGAACGGCAACGAGAAGGAAGTGGCGCAGCGGATTCACAAAAGCAGCTTAATCGACCTGAATGAGCAGACCTTTGAGATATTCGCCTTCCGGGAAGTTCAATGCCACCGGATGATCGGCTGCCCCGGCCAGGCGGCGCACGATGCGTGCTTCGCGCCCGGCATCATGGGCCGCGCCGGCGACGATCTTCTGGAACAGCTCGAGACCGATGCCGCCGGAGCAGGAATAGGTCATCAGCAGGCCGCCCGGCTTGAGCAACTTGAAACCGAAGACATTGATGTCCTTGTAGGCCTTGGCGGCGCGCTCGGCGTGCGCAGCAGAGGGGGCGAACTTGGGCGGGTCGAGAACGATCAGGTCGAACAGCCGGCCGTCCTTCCGAAAATCGCGCAAGGCCTGGAAGACGTCGGCTTCCTGCCAGTGGGCGCGCTCGGCCGGCAATTGTGGATTCAGTGCCAGGTTGGCCTTGGCCTGCTCGAGCGCCGGGCCGGAAGAATCGATGGAAAGGACGCTGGCCGCGCCGCCAGCCAGCGCCTGCAGCGAGAAACCGGCCGTGTAGCAGAAACAGTTCAGGACATCCTTGCCGGCCGCCAACTGGCCGAGCAGGGCGCGGTTGTCGCGCTGATCGAGATAGAAACCGGTCTTGTGACCGCCAACGACATCGACCGCCAGCCGCACGCCGTTTTCATCGATGCTCAGGACACCAGCCGGGGCTTCGCCGTACAACCAGCCGGTGGTCGGCTCCAGGCCTTCCATGCCGCGCACGTCGGAATCGGAACGCTCATAGACGCGGGCACAACCCGTCGCCCTGACCAGCCCGGCAACGATGGCATTGCGCCACTTGTCGGCGCCGGCCGAGGTCAGCTGGACGACCACGGTATCGCCATACTGGTCGGCAATGACGCCGGGCAGACCGTCGGATTCGGCATGGATCAGCCGCAGGCCCTGCTGACCGCGCAATTCCGGCATGGCACGGCGGCGTTCGACGGCAGCCGCGACGCGACGCTTGAAGAAAGCGTCGTCGATCGACTCGTCGGCATCGAAGGTCCAGAAGCGGGCGCGAATCTGCGATTTCGGGCTGTAGGCGGCACGTCCCAGCGGGCGCAGGTTGTCGGCCAGGACCTCGACCGTGTCACCCGGCCGGGCGCGACCTTCGAGACGCCCGACCGAACCGGCGAAGACCCAGGGATGATGCTGCTTGAACGCTGAACGTTCCTTACCCGGCATGAGAATGAGCTGAGCCATGTTTTTCCAGATCTAGTGGTCCGTGCCGCAATTGGCGGAACAGAATGAAAGCGCCGTATTCGCGTTACTGGCTAGGCGCGAACCGCAGTGATAGCCGTAGCTATCGCGAGGATGAGCAACAACGCCAGGGGCGAGAAGACAAGCTTTCATGTTCCGTGAATTGCGAAACGGACCACACAAAGCAAGAAGCCCCGGCTGCCTTGCGGCAACCGGGGCTCGAAATACGAACCAGCGGCTTAAGCGCCCAGTGCCTTGCGGTTACGAGCCTGGCATTCGGCAGCGTAGATGACCTTGAAGGCGGTCTTGCCGTCGCCCTTGAACAGGCGCTTGGCGGACTTGGAAATGCTGCGGCGTTCCAGGGAAGAACGGCGGGTGCGGTTGATTGCCATGACTAACTCCTTGATTCCGGCTATTTTTTGAAACCGTGAATCATAGAGGGTAGCAGACAAAAGGTCAATTGCCGCCTGATTTTTCGGGAATTGCCGAAATAACGCGGGGTAGCCGGGCGCTAGGGCTTTCTTTTGGCTCTGGGATGTGCAGCATCGTAGGTTTTCGCCAGATGCTGAAAGTCGAGATGGGTATACACCTGCGTCGAGGCGATGCTGGCGTGACCGAGCATTTCCTGGACGGCGCGCAGATCGCCCGAGGCCTGCAGCAGGTGCGAGGCAAACGAGTGGCGCAGCATGTGCGGATGAACATGGCGCGGCAAACCGAGTTGTATGGCACGTCTGGCCAGCCGTTGCTCAATCACGCGATGACTGATGCGCCGGCCGCGCTGGCCGACGAACAGGGCGTTTTCTTCGGCTCCCGCCAGTTCGTCACGCACCGCGGCCCAGGCGGCCAGCGCCTGCTGCGCCTTGCTGCCGACCGGCACCAGACGCGCCTTGCTGCGTTTGCCAAGGACCCGGACCTCACCCTCGTGCAGGATGCCGTCCAGCGTATCGCAGTCGAGCGCCGCCAGTTCGGCGAGACGCAGACCGGAGGAGTAAAACAATTCGAACATCGCCGTATCGCGCGCCCCCAGCACGGGATCATCATCTTCGACGGCATCGAGCAAGCGATTGGCCTCATCGACCGACAGGGCCTTCGGCAACAAGCGCGGCGATTTGGGCGCCCGAATGCCGTCGCAGGGATTGGCCGGCACGCCACCGCGCTCACCGAGCCAGGCAAAGAAACAGCGCCAGGCGGACAACAGGCGGGCCAGCGAACGCCCGCCCAGGCCCTGACCATGCATCTGGGCAACGAAGCGCCGTATCTGCTGGCCATGCAGACCGGCGAGCGGCGTTTCGCCAGCCGCTGCGATGAGCTTGTGCAGATCGCGCCGGTAATTGCTGATGGTATGTGGCGACAACCGCCGCTGCTCGGCCAGTTCGGCCAGCCAGGCGGCAACGGCGTCGCTCGGGGTCATAAGACGCTTTTGGTGACCCGGGCCAGCGCGGCGGAAACCATTTCGCCGAGACGTTCGAGATACAGCGTGCCCATGTCGGCGTAGAAGCGCTGCGCCTCTTCACTGCCCAGCGCGATCATGCCGATGGTTCCACCACCGTTACGCAGGGCGATCAGGGCCTGCGAACGGATATGGTTGGCGTGTTCGCCGAACCACGAGGCCGTGCCGAAACCGGCCGTCGAACCGCAATACGGCCGGCCCAGGGTTTCGGCAAAAACCTGCAGTTCCTCGCTGACCGCCGCGAATTCCGGCAAATCCTCGATGTCGTCCGGCTTGTGCCACAGACGCAGCGCCACGTGCGGCACCGAGAAATCGTCGCGCAGGTGAAAGTTGAGCAGATGAATGACCGCCTGGAAGGTTTCGGCGGCAATCAGGCCGACCGCCAGACGATGCACCTTCTCGCTGATCGCGTCATTTTCCTCGCCAAAGGCGATGAGCTCGGCCAGCTTGCTTTCCGACTGGCGATTCTTGTCGCGCAAGGTCAGCATCTGCCGCTCGGCCAGCGAAATGGTCCGGCCGCCGTGCGGATGCGGCAGGAAAATCTGCGAAATCAGGTCGGCATACTGCTCGAAAAATCCCGGATTGTTTTTCAGGTAGTCGGCAACTTCTTCGGGGAACAAGGCGCTCATAAATCAATTTCTCCAGTGAAGACCGTCACGGCCGGGCCGGTCATCAAAACCGGACGGCCAGGGCCGCCCCAGACAATGCTGAGATCGCCGCCGCGCGTGCTGACCCGCACCGGCGAATCGAGCAGGCCACGCCGGATGCCGGAAACGACGGCGGCACAAGCGCCCGTACCGCAGGCCAGGGTCTCGCCCGAACCGCGCTCATAGACGCGCAATTTGATGGCGTGGCGATCGACGACCTGCATGAAGCCGGCGTTCACCCGTTGCGGAAAGCGCTGGTGATTTTCGATCAGCGGACCATGCTCGGCGACCGGGGCGTGCTCGACGGAATCAACCACCTGCACAGCATGCGGATTGCCCATCGAAACGACGCTGATATCGAGCGTTTCATCGGCCACATCAAGGGAATAGATGACCACATCCTCGTCGTGCAGGAAAGGAATCTCGGCGGGCAGGAAGCGCGGCTCGCCCATATCTACGGTGACGCTGCCATCGGCTTCAAGGCGCGGCGCGATGATGCCGCTTCGGGTTTCGACGCGGATTTCGCGCTTGTCGGTCAGACCGGCTTCATGCACGAAACGCACGAAGCAGCGCGCGCCGTTGCCGCACTGTTCGACCTCGCTGCCATCGGCATTGAAAATCCGGTAACGGAAATCAACGCCGTCCTGCGCCGGCTTTTCGACCAGCAGGATCTGGTCGCAGCCGACGCCGAAATGGCGATCAGCCAGATAACACAGTTGTTCCGGGCTCAGGGAGACTGCCTGGCGGATACCGTCCAGGACGACGAAATCGTTGCCCAGACCATGCATTTTCGAGAATTTGAGCTTCACAAGGCGCCCCGCTGGTTAATTAAAAAAGGATAGCAGAGACAGCTAGTTATCTCCAACTCTTAAAGTTTTTTCTCCATCACGAAATCGTCCATGACGAAGCCGCGGCCAATATCGTCGACAATCGCCTCGCGCACCACGAAACCGTATTTTTTGTACGAACCGATGGCCTTCTCGTTGCGCTTGTTGACCGCCAGGATCACGCAGGGATAACCCAGCTTCTTCGCCCGTCCCGCAACATGCTCGATGAGCTTGCCACCGACGCCCTGGCGCTGCACATCCGGGTGGATGTAGAGCTTGTCGAGCTTGAATTCGCCCTTGTAGATTTCACTGAAGGCAAAGCCGACGCGGCGCTCGTTCTGGAAGGCCTGGTCCAGCCATTTGTCGGCATCTTCGAGATCGTCGTAGAGGCGTTCATGGCCGTAGCGCTGTTCGAGCATGAAGTCGATCTGCTCCTGGGTAATGATGCCAGGATAGGTCGCCTGCCAGATTTCGCGGGCCAGCGAGGAGATCGCCGGCACATCGGGCGGCGTCACGGGGCGGATTTCGATATTCAGGCTGCAGCTCATTTATAAAACCTCTGTTCTCCGGGGGGCCGGGTCTTGAAACGCTTGTGCACCCAGAAATACTGCTCCGGCATGCGCAACACCTGGCTTTCGATAAAGCGATTGACGAATTCTGTATCAGCCTCGACGCTCTCGCCAGGGAAATTTTCCCAGGGCGGCATGACCTCGACTTCGTAGCCATCTTCCACCAGACGCGTGATGGCAACAACCACGCGCGCCCCGGTCAGCCTCGCCAGACGCGAAACGCCCGTGATGGTGGCTGCCGGCACACCGAAAAAGGGCACGAAAATGGACTCTTCCGGGCCGTAATCCATGTCCGAAAAATAGTACAGCGGGTAGCCAGCCTTGATTGCCTTGATTATCTTGCGCATGCCGTCCTGGCGGGAAAGCTGAATCCCTTCCTTGAAACGCTTGCGGCCATTCTGCATGACCCGCTCGAACACCTTGTTTTTCTGCTGCGAATAGATGTTGCAACCTTCGACATCCATGGTGATGCGCGTCGCCCCGGCATCGAGCCCGACGAAATGGGCCGAGAGCAGGATGGTCGGCTGGCCGTAGTGCTCGGTCAGGATTTCCAGGCCGCTCACCCGGATCAGGCGCTGCAGCCGCTCCTTGGAGGCCCACCAGCCGAGCGTGCGGTCGAGCGCCGACTGGGCAAAATAAATGAAATGCTGGCGTGCCATGGCCTCGCGTTCGGCCTCCATCTTCTGCGGAAAACACAAGCGGAGGTTGGTCAGCGCGACATTGCGGCGCTCATGGCCAAATGCGTAAAGCAGCTTTCCCAGCCCCTTGCCGAGCCAGCGCAAGGCCGGCAGCGGTAGCCAGTGCAACAGCCAGAGAAAACCCACTAACAAATAGGTCAGGCCTGCCTTCATGCAACATTTCCCTTCTCGGTCGGCGGCGCATCGGCACCAGCCGGCCGCTTGTAGCGGTTGTAACCCCAGAGATACTGGGTCGGACACTGGGCGATCAGATGTTCGACTTCATGATTGATCTGCTGCGCACGGTGCACCGTATCGCCAGTCAGCTCGGCCTGGGGCGGCGCGAAATGGAGGCGGTAACCGCGCCCGCCCGGCAGGCGTTCGCCCCAGGTCATCAGGGTCACTGCACTGGTTTCGGTTAATCGGGCCGCCAGGGTCATGGTGTAGGCCGGACGACCGAAAAAATCGAGCCAGACGCCTTCTCCCGTCTTGGGTGCCTGATCCGGCAGCAAACCGACAGCCTGACCGCGCTTCAGTGCCTTGATCAGCGACCGCACGCCGGACAGGTCGGCCGGTGCCAGATGCAGTTGTTCGCGCTGGCGCCCGGTCTCGATCAGGTATTGCGCACTGGCCTGCTTGGGCGGGCGATAGAGCACGGTGATCGGGAAATGCGCCGACAGATACTGGGCGGTAATCTCGAAACAACCCAGGTGCGGCGTCAGGAAGACGATGCCCTTGCCGGATTGGCGTGCCGCCTCGACATGCTCCCAGCCGACAATCTCGACCACCTGGGCATTGGCATCTGCCAGCGTACGCAACCAGATGCGCGACAACTCAAGCATCTGCTTGCCCGTCTCGGCCGCGACCTGCGAGCGCAAACCGGGAGCAAAACCGCCCTGCGCCAGGTTTTCCTCAAGGTGCTGGCGATAGGTCGGCGAAACAAGGTAAACCAGGCGGCCGAGCGTTGCGCCGAGCGCATGTACCAGCCACAACGGCAACCGGCTCAAAAGACGAAAGAAGAAGACCATGCCGCTCCGGGGGTTG
Source organism: Azonexus sp. (assembly GCA_049294655.1). GTDB lineage: Bacteria > Pseudomonadota > Gammaproteobacteria > Burkholderiales > Rhodocyclaceae > Azonexus. The sequence goes on along the minus strand of JBAQDI010000002.1, from coordinate 91,745 downwards.
AAACTCGCCGTGGAAAGTTTACTATTATCAGGTCGTCGAGTTAAACAGACAACTTGCGGGGCGACTAATAAATACCGCTAAAGCGTCGCCCGCTCGTGGTCCGAAGCCGGTAACGCCGGAACCAAGGACCAAATGGAGTCACCATGAGCGAGTATTTCTTCACTTCGGAATCGGTTTCCGAAGGCCATCCCGACAAAGTCGCCGACCAGATTTCCGATGCCATCCTCGATGCCATCCTGGCTCAGGACAAGCATTCCCGCGTCGCCGCCGAAACCCTGTGCAATACCGGTCTGGTTGTTCTGGCCGGTGAAATCACCACCAGCGCCAATGTCGATTACATCCAAGTGGCACGCGACACCATCAAGCGCATCGGCTACGACAATACCGAATACGGCATCGACTACAAGGGCTGTGCCGTGCTGGTCGCCTATGACAAGCAGAGCCCGGACATCGCCCAGGGCGTGGACAAGGCCTACGACGACAACCTCAATCAGGGCGCCGGCGACCAGGGCCTGATGTTCGGCTACGCCTGTGACGAAACGCCGTCGCTGATGCCGCTGCCGATCTACCTGTCGCACCGCCTCGTCGAACGCCAGGCGCTGCTGCGCAAGGACGGCCGCCTGCCCTGGGCGCGCCCGGATGCCAAGTCGCAGGTCACCATCAAGTACGTGGACGGCAAGCCGCATTCGATCGACACCGTCGTGCTGTCCACCCAGCACTCGCCGGACATCAGCCTCGAAGACCTGCGCGAATCGACCATCGAGCAGATCATCAAGCCGGTGCTGCCGAAGGAACTGATCAAGGGCGACATCAAGTTCCTGGTCAACCCGACCGGCCGCTTCGTCGTCGGCGGTCCGCAAGGCGACTGTGGCCTGACCGGCCGCAAGATCATCGTCGACACCTACGGCGGGGCCGCCCCGCACGGCGGTGGTGCCTTCTCAGGCAAGGATCCGTCCAAGGTCGACCGCTCGGCCGCCTACGCCGGTCGTTACGTCGCCAAGAACATCGTTGCTGCCGGCCTGGCCAGCAAGTGCCTGGTGCAGATTTCCTACGCCATCGGCGTCGCCCACCCGACCTCGATCATGGTCGACACCTTCGGCACCGGCAAGGTCAGCAACGAAACCCTGACTGCGCTGATCACCAAGCACTTCGATCTGCGTCCGAAAGGCATCGTCAACATGCTCGACCTGCTCCGCCCGATCTACCAGAAGACCGCCGCCTACGGCCACTTCGGCCGCGACGAACCGGAATTCACGTGGGAAAGTACCGATCGCGCCGCCCTTCTCAAGGGCGACGCTGGACTGTAAGCGAAGCGCACAGTCCAACCGCGCAGCGGGATCGGCACTTCGGCGTAGGCTAACCTTGGCTCAGGCCAAGGTTAAGCCGCGTAGCGGCGGCCGAAGCCAAAGCATAGTGCTCAGCCCCGGATCAGCCGCGCAGTAAGCCTGACAGGGTGTTCGGCCAGTCGAAAAAGGAGCCCTACGGCTCCTTTTTCGCTAGAATCGCCCGATATGCTTAAGAAAATCGCCGTTGAGCACGTTCGCCTGGGGATGCACCTGCAGGCCTTCTCAGGAGCGTGGCTGGATCATCCGTTCTGGCGCACCAAATTCGTCCTGACCGATCCGAACGACATCAGCCTGATTCGGGAAAGTTCGATCAGGGAAATCTGGATAGATTTGTCCAAGGGCCTCGACATCGAGCCCGGCGAAGAAACCGGCAATATCGAAGTCATGACGGCGCAAGAGATTCCGCCGCCCCCGCCGGAAAGCCAGCCGAAAACTTCCTTCAACGATGAAGTCAAACGCGCCGCCAAAATCTGCGCCCGCGGCAAGGAAGCCGTCATTTCTATGTTCCAGGAAGCGCGTATGGGCAAGGCCATCGAGGCCGAAGCCGCAGCGCCGCTGGTCGAGGAAATATCCAACTCCATCCTGCGCAACCCGGGCGCCCTGATCAGCCTGGCCCGCCTGAAGACCTCAGACGATTACACCTACATGCACTCGGTCGCCGTCTGCGCGCTGATGATTGCACTCTCCCGCCAACTCGGCCTCGACGAAGCGCAGACGCGCGACGCCGGTATGGCTGGCCTGCTGCACGACCTCGGCAAGGCCTTGATGCCGCACGAGGTACTCAGCAAACCGGGCAAGCTGAGCGATGCCGAGTTCGCCATCATCAAGACCCACCCGGCGGAAGGCCACAAGCTGCTGCTCGCCGGCCAGGGCATCAACGAAGTGATCAAGGATGTCTGCCTGCACCACCATGAGAAGGTCGATGGCAGCGGCTACCCGGAAGGCCTGAAGGGTGATGCCATCAGCCTGTTCGCCAGGATGGGTGCCGTCTGTGACGTGTACGACGCAATCACCTCGAACCGCCCGTACAAGATGGGCTGGGACCCGGCCGAATCGATCAAGCGCATGGCCGAATGGAAGGGACATTTCGATCCGCAGGTCTTCCAGGCCTTCGTCAAAAGCCTGGGCATTTATCCGGTTGGCTCGCTGATCCGGCTCGAATCGGGCAAATTGGGCGTCGTTGTCGAACAGGGAGAACAATCCCTGCTCAAACCCAAGGTCAGAGTCTTTTTCTCGACCAAGTCGCAGGCCTACATCAAGCCGGAACTGATCGATATCGCGCGCAGTTCCGAAAAAATCGCCGGACGCGAAGATGCCGCGAAATGGGGAATACAGGACGTAGACCGCTATTGGGCCGCCGAGTAAATTTGGCCACGCCTCGTTCGCGCCGGAGGCGATAGCCGGCGTGGCGTTGAAGGCGATTCAGGGTCGGCAATGCCTGCTTTTACTAGCGGACAAGAGCGCAATACGTTTGCTATGATCCCCGGATATGCTGAAGAAAATTCCAGTCACCAAACTTAGCTTGGGTATGTACCTTCAGGCCTTTTGTGGGGCCTGGCTGGATCATCCTTTTTGGCGAACAAAATTTCTATTGGCCGACCCGGCTGATTTGACCCTGATTCGCCAAAGCCCGATCTCCGAAGTCTGGATCGACATCTCGAAAGGGCATGACGTTGATCCCGAAAGCGTCGCGTCAGAAGTAGCTCTGGAGACTGCAGAGGAAGTTCCTGCACAGGCTTGCGAGCCTCAACGCCGTATCTCGCTGAACGACGAGCTGCAGCAGGCAGCGCGAATCATTGCCAAAGCGAAGGAAATGATCACCTCGGTTTTCGAGGATGCCCGCATGGGACAGGCCGTCGAAATCGATGCACTGGTGCCGCTGGTCGACGAAATTCTGAATTCCCTGGCGCGCAATCCGGTCGCCTTGATCAGTCTTGCCCGCTTGAAAACTGCCGACGATTACACCTTCATGCATTCAATTTCGGTGTGCGGGCTGATGATCGCTCTGGCCAGCCAGCTCGGGCTGGATGCGCAAGAGGTTCGCGAAGCCGGCATGGGCGGGCTGCTGCACGATCTGGGAAAAACCATGGCGCCGAAGCATATGCTGAACAAGCCCGGCGAACTGACCCAGGACGAGTTTGCACTGATCAGGCACCACCCGCTGGAGGGGCACAAGCTATTGCAGGACGGGAGCGGCTTTACTGAAATCATCACCGACATTTGCCTGCACCATCATGAAAAACTCGATGGCAGTGGCTATCCCGAAGGACTCTCCGGCGATCAGATATCCCTTTTCGCCAAGATGAGCGCGGTGTGTGATGTCTACGATGCCGTTACTTCGAACCGTCCGTACAAGTCGGCGTGGGACCCCGCCGAAGCGATCCGCTGCATGGCGGAATGGCGTGGCCACTTCGACCCGGTCATCTTTCAGGCATTCGTCAAGCGGATTGGCATTTACCCGATCGGCGCACTGATCCGTCTGACCTCGGGAAAACTTGGCGTGGTGATCGAGCAAAACGAGCAAACGCTGCTCAAACCCAAAGTGAAGGTCTTTTTCTCGACCAAGTCGCAAGCCTATATCAAGCCGGAAGTGATTGATCTCGCCCGCAGCCCGGAAACAATAGCCGGGCGTGAAGACGCGGCAAAATGGGGGATTCAGGATGTCGACCGCTACTGGTCCAGCAAGCAGCCCTGAAAGCGGTTTATAATCCGCCCCCTACCGAGGGGCGCTGCAGGAGCGAGGTGGTCAACATCGCTCCCAGGCTCGGTTTAAAACGGCGCTCACTGATCAACCCTGCCGGGCGCAGGGGGCCGCCGGTGAGCAACAACGCCGCTATTCCCCGCCCCGTCACAGTTTATTTGGAGCTTACTGTGGCTGAATTCAAAGACTGCGTTATCGCTGATATCAACCTTGCCGACTGGGGTCGCAAGGAAATCCTCATTGCCGAAACCGAAATGCCGGGCCTGATGGCCATTCGCGACGAATTCGCGAAGACCCAGCCGCTCAAGGGCGCGCGCATCACCGGTTCGCTGCACATGACCATCCAGACCGCCGTGCTCATCGAGACGCTGACCGCGCTCGGCGCCGAAGTCCGCTGGGCTTCCTGCAACATCTTCTCGACGCAGGATCACGCTGCCGCCGCGATCGCCGCGCAGAACATCCCGGTCTTCGCCGTCAAGGGCGAAACCCTGGTCGATTACTGGGATTACACCCACCGCATCTTCGAATGGGCCGATGGCGGCTATTCGAACATGATCCTCGACGACGGCGGCGATGCCACGCTGCTGCTGCACCTCGGCGCCCGCGCCGAAAAGGACATTTCCGTGCTGGCCAAGCCGGGCTCGGAAGAAGAAACCATTCTCTTCGCCGCGATCAAGGCCAAGCTGGCCGTCGATCCGACCTGGTATTCCGTGCGTCTGGCCGCCGTCAAGGGCGTTACCGAGGAAACCACGACCGGCGTCCATCGCCTGTACCAGATGCATCAGCGCGGCGAACTCAAGTTCCCGGCGATCAACGTCAATGACTCGGTGACCAAGTCCAAATTCGACAACCTCTACGGCTGCCGCGAATCGCTGGTCGATGGCATCAAGCGCGCCACCGACGTGATGATCGCCGGCAAGGTTGCCGTCATCATCGGCTACGGCGATGTGGGCAAGGGCTGCGCCCAGGCCATGCGCGCCCTGTCGGCACAAGTCTGGGTTACCGAAATCGACCCGATCTGCGCCCTGCAGGCGGCCATGGAAGGCTACCGCGTCGTCACCACCGAATACGCTGCCGACAAGGCCGACATTTTCGTCACCACGACCGGCAACTACCACGTCATCACGCATGACCACATGGCAGCGATGAAGAACAACGCCATCGTCTGCAACATCGGGCACTTCGACAACGAAATCGACGTCGCTTCGATCGAGAAGTACCAGTGGGAAGAGATCAAGCCGCAAGTCGATCACGTCATCTTCCCGGACGGCAAGCGCATCATCCTGCTCGCCAAGGGCCGCCTGGTGAACCTCGGCTGTGGCACCGGCCACCCGTCCTACGTGATGTCTTCGTCGTTCGCCAACCAGACGATTGCCCAGATCGAACTGTGGAGCGAAGCCGTCAAGGGTTCCAACAAGTACCCGATCGGCGTCTACACGCTGCCCAAGCACCTCGATGAAAAGGTCGCCCGCCTGCAACTGAAGACGCTAAACGCCCAATTGTCGGAACTGACCGACGAACAGGCCGCCTACATCAATGTCCCGAAGGAAGGCCCGTACAAGGCCGACCACTACCGCTACTAAGCCATGCGATTACTTGCCACCTGGATCATCAACGCGCTCGCCCTGCTGGCGCTGCCCTATGTCGTGCCGTCGGTCCATGTGGCAAGTTTCGGCACGGCGCTGATCGTCGCCCTGGTTCTCGGGCTGATCAATGCCGTGCTGCGTCCGCTACTGGTTTTGCTGACCTTGCCGGTCACATTGCTGACGCTGGGCCTGTTCATTTTCGTGATCAATGCCCTGCTCTTTCAGCTGGCCGGTTATCTGATCGATGGCTTCAATGTCGGCGGTTTTTGGCCGGCGATGCTCGGTTCGGTCGTCTACAGCCTGATTTCCTGGGCACTCAGCGCCATTCTGTTCTCACCGGGGAAGCGCTGAGTGGCACGCGCCGATCAACTGCTCGTCGAAAACGGCCTCGCCGCCTCGCGCACGGCCGCCCAGCGGCTGATCGCGGCCGGCCGGGTGAGCTGGTCGGGCGGCCTCGTCAAGAAGCCGGCGCTGGATTTGCCCTCTGAAACGACCTTGATCGTACAAAGCGATCCGGAAGACCGCTTCGTCTCGCGTGGCGGCCTGAAACTGGCCGGTGCACTGGCCGAAACGGGAATCCACGCAAGCGGCAAGCTTTGCCTCGATGTCGGTCAATCGACCGGCGGCTTCAGCGATTGCCTGTTGCAGGACGGCGCCAGCCAGGTCGTCGGCGTCGATGTCGGGCACGGCCAGTTGAGTCGCCGCCTGTTCGGCGAAGCGCGCCTGACTGCCATCGAAGGCATCAATTGCCGCGCTTTGATGGCTGCCGATCTGGCCGAGCACTTTCCGGCCGGCGGTTTCGACCTCATCGTCGGTGATGTTTCCTTCATCTCGATGACCCTGATCCTGCCGCAACTACCGGCCCTGTTGGCCGCCGGCGGCGACATCCTGGTCTTGATCAAACCGCAGTTCGAAGTCGGCCCGGCCAATGTCGGCAAGAACGGCATCGTCCGCGATACGGCGCTTTACGGCGAAGTGGAAAGCAAACTGCGCCAGTGCGCCGGCCACCTCGGCCTCGAAGTCCGCGCCTGGCTGGACAGTCCAATTACCGGCGGTGATGGCAACCGCGAATTCTTCATCTGGTTGAACAAATGAAACCTGAAATCTCCATCGAATTTTTCCCGCCGCAGACCCCGGAAGGCGTCGACAAGCTGCGCACCGTGCGCGCCGAGCTCGCCAAGTTGAACCCGAGCTTCTTCTCGGTCACCTTCGGGGCTGGCGGTTCGACGCGTGAGCGCACCTTCTCCGTCGTCAAGGAAATCGCCAGCGAAGGCTACGCGGCCGCACCGCACCTTTCCTGCATCGGCTCGACGCGCGACAACATCCGCGAAATTCTCGGCGAATACAAGGCGGCCGGCATCCGGCGCACCGTTGCGCTGCGCGGCGACCTGCCCTCGGGCATGGCCGAAACCGGCGAATTCCGCTACGCCAACGAACTCGTCGAATTCATCCGCGGCGAAACCGGCGACTGGTTCAGCATCGAAGTCGCCGCCTACCCGGAATGGCACCCGCAAGCACGCAGTCCGAAGGACGACCTGGAAGCCTTCGCGCGCAAGATCAAAGCCGGCGCCAACTCGGCGATCACCCAGTATTTCTACAATGCCGACGCCTATTTTCATTTCGTCGATGAAGCCAAGGCGCTCGGTGTCGAGGTCCCGATCGTGCCCGGCATCATGCCCATCGTTGGCTTCACCAAGCTGGCCCGTTTTTCGGATGCCTGCGGCGCCGACATCCCGCGCTGGATGCGCAAGAAATTCGAAAGCTTCGGCGACGATGCCGACTCGATCCGCGCCTTCGGCCTCGACGTCGTCACCGAACTGTGCGAGCGTCTGCTCAAGGGCGGCGCCCCCGGTCTGCATTTCTATTCGATGAACCAGGCGGCGCTGACCACGGAAATCTGCCGGCGCCTCGGCTAAACAGGCAAGCGACATTTGCGACGGAGCGAAAGCATGAAAACTCTCATCTTCACGGCTGGCATGGCTTTCTGCTGCGCCTTTGCCTGGGCCGAACCCGCTGCCTGGTTCAAGTGGCACAGCCCGGAAGCCGATTACGATGTTTGCGCCCAGTTCTCGCCCGGTGATGGCTGGGTGGCCGTCAAAGGACCGTTCGAGGATTCAGGCTGCAAAAAACTCAAGCGGCAATAAGCAGCCCGGCCCCGCCACCTGTTTTCTGCATCTTTTCAGAGAAACACGCGGCAGACTCCGGGTAGACCGTCAAAACCGTGATTTTTGAACGGCATTCGTCCATTTCGCTGTAGTAGCCGACAAAAGCAATTGCTCTCAATGCAAAAAGGCCGTTGACGCTGAAATGGGTCATCTATATAATTCGGCCCTCCCTAGGCGGGTCGGTAGCTCAGTCGGTAGAGCAGCGGACTTTTAATCCGTTGGTCGCGAGTTCGAATCTCGCCCGACCCACCAGTCGGCAGGGAAAAATCTGGGGCGCTAGCTCAGTTGGTAGAGCAGCGGACTCTTAATCCGTAGGTCGACAGTTCGAATCTGTCGCGCCCCACCAGATTACTAAAGCATCCAGCCCAGTCAGAAGACTGGGCTTTTTGCTTTGCAGCATCCATGTCAGCACTCTGCAAGTGGATTCATCAATGCGAGGATCGCCCACGCGCTCACCGTCCCCGATGGCATATTCACGAAAGGATTCAAAGATGCACACTGTCCCAGTCCTCCAATACCTCAAGAAACACGGCCAGAAACTCGATTCGGAGATCGCAGCCGCCACCGGCATTTCCCTCGACGAGGTGCGCATTTCCCTGTTGGACCTGTCGGCCCAGGGCGAGATTTCCAAGTGCAGCGTCACCAAGTTCAACGACGGCAAACCGGTCGAAGGTTTCCTGTGCCGCGTTTCGGGCTATTTCCCGCCAGCCGCTCCCGGCCGCAAACCGGCCAACAAATAAAGGCCCAGGGGAAGGGAAATCCTTCCCCACCCTTGATCGGCATCGCGTCAACGCGCAAACTGCATTTTTGCACCGGCAATCCGCAGGAGGCACACGACATGACCGAATCGCAACTCAAAGAAGCCATCACCTCGCCCTGGCCGTTTTTCGGCGCCAGTCCGCATGGCGATGTGCTGGCGCGCTATATCCCCTACGGCCCGGTATTTCGCTGGAGCTGGAACCAGATGATCCCGATGCCCGTCCAGGGCAGCGATCTGTGCTGGCTGATCCATGCTGCTGCCGAGGAAGGCCATTCGATCAGCGATACCCAGAACGAAGGTCAGCCGAAGGGCTAATAAACACTGACCGGCGCTGATCCAGAAACCATCTTGTCCGAACTCATTTCGCAAATTTCGACACAGCTCTGGCTCACCGCCCATCGTCTGGCCGGCTACGCCCTGCTTAACCTGCTCGACGAGCCGGCCATTCTGGCCATGGCCTTCTGCTGAAACGCTGGTTTTACATCAGCACGATATCGTACTGCTCCGGCGAATAGCTGGGCTCCGACTGCAATGAAACCGGCTTCTCGATGAAGTCGGAGAGCATGGCCAGGGACTGCGATTCTTCGTCAAGGAACAGGTCGACGACGGCCGGGCCGGCCAGGATGCGGTATTCCCGGGCCTTGAACTGGCGGGCCTCGCGCAGCAGCTCGCGCAGGATCTCGTAGGCCACCGTGCGCGCCGTCTTGACCTCGCCACGCCCGCCACAGGTCGGACAGGGCTGGCAGAGAATGTGGGCGAGCGATTCGCGGGTCCGCTTCCGGGTCATCTCGACCAGACCGAGCGCCGTGAAGCCATTCACCGTCAGGCGCGTATGGTCGCTGGCCAGGGCCTTGTTGAATTCCTCAAGCACGGCCTTCTTGTGCTCTTCGTTTTCCATGTCGATGAAATCGACGATGATGATGCCGCCGAGGTTGCGCAGGCGCAGCTGGCGGGCGATGGTGACGGCCGCCTCGAGATTGGTCTTGAAAATGGTGTCGTCGAAATTGCGTACCCCGACGAAGCCGCCGGTATTGACGTCGATGGTCGTCATCGCCTCGGTCTGGTCGATGATCAGGTAGCCGCCCGATTTCAGATCGACGCGCCGGGCCAGCGCCTTCTGGATTTCTTCCTCGACACCGTAGAGATCGAACAGCGGTCGCTGGCCGATGTAATGATCGAGCAGGGACTGCACGGCCGGCGTGTATTCCTCGGCAAAGCTCGTCAGCTTCTGGAAATTCTCGCGCGAGTCGATGACGATGCGGCTGGTCTCCGGATTGACGAAATCGCGCAGCACACGCTGGCCGAGCGAAAGCTCCTGATAGAGCACGCTGGGCGGCGGCGAAACGCGGGCCTTTTCGCGAATATCCGCCCAGGTCTTGCGCAGGTAGGCGATGTCGTTGGCGAATTCCTGGTCGCTGGCATTTTCGGCCATGGTCCGGACGATGAAACCGCCCTTCTCGTCAGCCGGCACCAGGCGCGTGATTTTCTCGCGCAGCATCTCGCGCTCGGCTTCGGACTCGATGCGCTGCGAAATCCCGATATGTTTTTCCTGCGGCAGATAGACCAGCATGCGACCGGCGATGGAAATCTGCGTCGACAGACGGGCGCCCTTGGTGCCGATCGGGTCCTTGACGACCTGGACCAGAATGCTCTGACCGTCGAAGAGGATTTTCTCGATCGGCCGCTCGGTCGCCGTTTCGCGCGGTTGCCAGATATCGGCAACATGCAGGAAAGCCGTGCGCTCGAGGCCGACGTCGATGAAAGCCGACTGCATGCCGGGCAGGATGCGCACGACACGACCGAGATAGACATTGCCGACCAGACCGCGACTGGCGGTGCGCTCGATATGCAATTCCTGGACGACACCCTGTTGCATCACGGCAACGCGCGTCTCCTGCGGGGTGAAATTGATCAGTATTTCTTCGCTCATACACTCTACAATTCGCGGTTTTTGCTGGATTCTACTATGCGCAAGGCGCCTGAACTTCTCGCCCCTGCCGGCTCACTGCAAATGATGCGCACCGCCTTCGATTTTGGCGCCGATGCGATCTACGCCGGACAGCCGCGTTACAGCCTGCGCGTCCGCAACAACGCCTTCGGCACCATCGCTGCGCTCAAGGAAGGCATCGATGAGGCCCACGCCCTCGGCAAGCAGTTTTTCGTCGTCAGCAACATCTTCCCGCACAACGCCAAACTCACCACCTACCTCGCCGACATGGCGCCGGTCATCGAACTCAAGCCGGACGCGCTGATCATGTCCGACCCCGGCCTGATCGACATGGTGCGTGAAACCTGGCCGGAGCAGGCGGTCCACCTGTCCGTGCAATCCAACACCGTAAACTGGGCCACGGCTCGTTTCTGGAAGAAGTTAGGGCTCACTCGCATCATCCTGTCGCGCGAACTGTCGCTCGACGAGGTCGCCGAAATCCGCCAGCAATGTCCGGACATCGAACTTGAAGTCTTCATCCACGGCGCGTTGTGTATCGCCTACTCCGGCCGTTGCCTGCTCTCGGGCTACTTCAATCACCGCGATCCGAACCAGGGCAGTTGCACCAACTCCTGCCGCTGGGATTACAAGGTGTCGAGCTCGGACAAGCCCGGCGAAACGCTGCAGCAGCCGGTACAGTTCTACAGTCATCCGGAACAGGAAATCCTGCTTGAGGAAAGGCAGCGTCCGGGCGAGCTCATGCCGATCGAGGAAGACGAGCACGGCACCTACATCATGAACTCCAAGGACCTGCGCGCCATCGAGCACGTCCAGCGTCTGGTCGAGATCGGCGTCGATTCGCTGAAGATCGAGGGCCGCACCAAGAGCCCGTATTACGTCGCGCGTACCACGCAATCCTATCGCCAGGCGATCGACGATGCCGTCGCCGGCCGGCCGCTCGACCCGAAACTGCTCAGCGAACTCGAAGGCCTGGCCAACCGCGGCTACACCGACGGTTTCTACCAGCGCCACCACGATGCCGACTACCAGAACTACCTGCGCGGCCATTCGGAATCGGAGCGCAGCCTCTACGTTGGCGACGCGGTACGTTTCGACGAGGTACGCGGCCTCATGGAAATCGAGGTCAAAAACAGGTTTACCGTCGGCGACCGCCTCGAATGCGTGCACCCGGCCGGCAATCACGTCTGGCAACTGCTGCGCATGGAAAACAAGGCCGGCGAAGCAATCACCGTCGCGCCAGGCAGCGGCCACCGGGTCTGGGTTGATTTACCGCCCTTGTACACCAATTCGTTTGTCGCGCGTTTTGTGTGAGTCACCCGGGAAAACACAGGAATTTCGTATTGTGCACCGCAGCAAACGGTGTAACATTCGCGCCATGAGCCAACAAACTAACCGCATGCCACTGATCGACGCCCTCAAGGCGATCGCGGCCATGCTCGTCCTGCTCAACCATTTTTCCTCTTACGGCCCGCTCGCCGCCACGGCGCGCGAAGCCTTTCCGGGCCTTTTCGGCTGGTTCTTCGAGTATGGCCGGATGGCTGTCCAGGTCTTTCTGGTCATTGCCGGTTTTCTTGCCGCCCGCGGCTTGTCGCGCGAAGGTCAGGCCCTGAACGCCTCGCCCCTGCCACTGATCTGGAAACGCTACCTGCGCCTGGTCGTACCCTATCTGGTCGCCATCGCCCTGGCCATTGTCGGCGCCGCGATTGCCAACCAGTGGATGGACGACGAGGCCATTCCCGACCGCGCCACCTTCACGCAATGGCTGGCCCATGCCTTCCTGTTGCACGGCCTGCTCGGTTTCGATGCCCTGTCGGCTGGCGTCTGGTACATCGCCATCGATTTCCAGCTGTTCGCGCTGATGTCCATCCTGCTCTGGTCGGGCCGCGTCCGCATCGTCGCCCCGGCCCTGGTGCTCGTGGTTGCCAGCCTGTCGCTGTTCTGGTTCAACCGCGACGCCAGCTGGGACAACTGGGCCATCTATTTCTTCGGCTCCTACGGTCTGGGCGCCGCCGCCTGGTGGGCCTCGGAACGCCGGCAGATGTCGGCCTGGCTGGGGGTCATCGCCACGGTGGCGATTGCCGCGCTGGTTGTCGATTTCCGCCTGCGCATCGCGCTCGCCCTGGGGGTCGCGCTGCTGCTCGGCTTCGGGCGGCGTAGCGGACTGCTCGAAAGCTGGCCGAATGTACGCCCGCTGGCTTTCCTCGGCCAGATTTCCTATTCCGTGTTCCTGGTGCACTTCCCGGTCCTGCTCATTGCCAACGGCTTGTACACCCGGCTGGAACTCGATTCGACCGGTGCCGCCATGACCGGCCTACTGCTCGCCTGGACCGCCAGCATCGTGGCAGCAACCCTGTTCTATCGCTGGGTTGAAAGCCCGGTCGCCAGCCAACGCCTGAGCGGCGCCATCGGCTGGCTGGCCAACGCGCTACGGGGCGCCCTGCGGGCCATACCGCGCCTTGCCCAGCGCTACGCCACGCTGCTGCTGCGCCGCATTCTGACCGACCGCGCCTGATGTATTAGCTGCTAGCTAATAGCTGTTAGTAGCTTGAGCTGGTAGCAAACCCCTTGCGCAGTTGGCCGCTCGATCCTCGATCCTAATCGGCCAGTTCGCCCCGGGCCCGGAAATATTCCAGGGCTTCCGGATTGGCCAGCGCCTCGACATTCTTCACCGGCCGGTCATGCACGACGTTGCGCACGGCCAGTTCGACGATCTTGCCCGACTTGGTCCGCGGAATATCCAGCACCTGCACGACCTTGGCCGGCACATGGCGCGGTGTCGTGTTTTCGCGGATCTGTTTTTTGACCCGCTCGACCAGTCCGCCATTCAGGCTCAGTCCCTCCTGCAGCTTGACGAAAAGCACGACGCGCACATCGTCGTTGCGGCCCGGCGGCCAGTCCTGGCCGATCACCAGGGATTCGAGAACTTCCGGCAACTGCTCGACCTGGCGGTAGATTTCCGCCGTACCGATACGCACACCACCCGGATTCAGCGTCGCATCCGAACGACCGTAGATGATCATGCCATCGTGTTCCGTCAGTTCCGAGAAATCGCCGTGGCACCAGACATTGGCGAAGCGCTCGAAATAGGCCGCCCGATACTTGCTCCCATCCGGATCGTTCCAGAAACCGACCGGCATGGCTGGAAACGGCTTGGTACAGACCAGCTCGCCCTTTTCCGAACGCACCGGCCGGCCTTCCTCGTCGAACACATCGACCGCCATGCCCAGGCCACGACACTGGATTTCGCCGCGCCAGACCGGCAATACAGGATTGCCCAGGACGAAACAGGAAACAATGTCGGTGCCGCCGGAAATCGAGGCGAGCAGGATGTCCTGCTTGATTTCCCGATAGACCCAGTCGAAACCTTCCGGACTCAAGGGACTGCCGGTCGAGAACATGGCGCGCAGGGCAGCGAGGTCGTGCGTCTTGCCCGGCCGCAGGCCGAGCTTGGCGGCGGCATCAATGAACTTGGCCGAGGTGCCGAAATGGGTCATTTTTTCGGCGGCGGCGTAATCGAACAGCACCGTGCCGCCGCCAGCGAACGGCGAGCCGTCGTAGAGCAGCAGCGTGGCACCGGCGGCGAGGCCTGAGACCAGCCAGTTCCACATCATCCAGCCGCAGGTCGTGAAATAGAACAGACGGTCGCCGGCTTGCACGTCGCTGTGCAACTGATGTTCTTTCAGATGCTGCAAGAGCACGCCGCCATGGCTGTGCACAATGCATTTCGGAACGCCGGTCGTACCACTCGAGAACATGATGAACAGCGGATGCGAGAAGGGAAGCCGGTGGAAAATCACCTCGGCCGAGGAGGCGACCGGGGCAATGTCGCTCCAGCAGGTCGCGTTGGCAATTCCCGAAAGATCCGGCCGGACGTTCAGGTAGGGCACGACGACGACCCGGACGAGCGACTGCATCTGCGCCACGACCTCGGCATTCCTGGCCAGGCAATCGACGGGCTTGCCGTTGTACCAGTAGCCATCGACGCAAATCAGCACCTTCGGCTCGATCTGCCCGAAGCGGTCGAGCACGCCCTGCACGCCAAAATCCGGCGAAGCGGATGACCAGATGGCGCCGAGCGCTGTGGTCGCCAGCATGGCGATCAGGGTTTCCGGCAGATTCGGCAGGTAACCGGCCACCCGGTCGCCCGCGCCGACCCCGGCGGCGACCAGGAAGTGCTGGAAGCGGGCGACTTCGGCATACAGTTCGGCCCGGCTCAGGCGCCGTTTGACCTTGTCCTCGCCCCAGAAAACCAGGGCTTCAGCGTCGTCGCGCCGCTGCAGCAGATTCTCGGCGTAATTCAACCGCGCCTCGGGAAACCAGCGGGCGCCGAGCATGTCGGCGCCGGCATCAACGAGAACCGGACTCCCTTTATCTCCCTGCACGCCGCAAAAATCCCACAACGCCGACCAGAAGTCGGCCGGCCGGTCGACCGACCATTGCCAGAGTTCGCCATAGCTGGCGTGCCCCATGCGCTGCATGAATTCAGCCATGCGACTAGCGCTGACAGTCGCTGGATCGGGTTGCCAGAGCGGCTGGGTGGCGATGGCATCAGTCATCTTGTCTCCTGTGCAGTCATTTTTTGGACAAGAATAGCAGGTTAACGTTAACGTCAACTGTCGCCGACCGGACAAAGCAGGCAGCGCTCCGCTGTTAAGATTCATCCTCGCACCGAGCACGCATCTCGCATGGACCAGAAAACAGACCAGGAAAACGCACAGCAGCTCGCCGAACAGGTCGCCGAGGCGATGTGGCCACGTGACAACACGCCCCGTCTGCTCGGCATGCAGCGCCTGGCCGTCGCTCCGGGCTTCGCGCGCATCGCCATGGCGGTCCGCGCAGACATGACCAATGGTCATCTGACCTGCCACGGCGGCATCATTTTCGCCCTGGCCGACACCGCCTTCGCCTATGCCTGCAACAGCGGCAACCAGACGACCGTGGCGGCGGCCGCGAGCATCGACTTCCTGTCGCCGGCCCGCATTGGCGAGACGCTGATCGCCGAAGCCCGTGAGCAATGGCAGGCCGGGCGCAGCGGCGTTTACGACGTCGACGTACGCACGACCGATGGCCGGGCCATCGCCCTTTTCCGCGGCAAGGCACAGCGCCTGAATGGCACGGTCATCGACAACCATCCCCAAGGAGAACAGACATGAGTCAGGCAG
Organism: Azonexus sp.; assembly: GCA_049294655.1. Classification (GTDB taxonomy): domain Bacteria; phylum Pseudomonadota; class Gammaproteobacteria; order Burkholderiales; family Rhodocyclaceae; genus Azonexus. The sequence continues at coordinate 76,077 of JBAQDI010000002.1, read as the reverse complement.
TCCTCAGCGAAATCCACGGCAAGGTCGGGCTGATCCGCATCAACCGGCCGGAAGCCATGAACGCCCTCAACGACGCCGTGGTCGAAGGCATTGCAGCGGCCGTCGATGCCTTCGAGGCCGATGAAAACATCGGCTGCATCGTGCTCACCGGCAATGAAAAAGCCTTCGCGGCCGGCGCCGACATCAGCATCATGAAAAATGCCGATTTCGACTACATGCACGCCTACAAGACCGATTTCATCACCGCCAAGTGGGAGCGCATCCGCACGGCAAGAAAGCCCGTGATCGCCGCCGTGGCCGGTTACGCGCTGGGCGGCGGCTGTGAATTCGCGATGATGTGCGACATGATCTACGCCGCCGATACCGCCAAATTCGGCCAGCCGGAAGTCAAGATCGGCACCCTGCCCGGGGCCGGTGGAACCCAGAGATTGCCGCGCGCCATCGGCAAGGCCAAGGCCATGGACATGTGCCTGACCGGCCGCCTGATGGACGCCAAGGAAGCCGAGCAGGCCGGCCTGGTTGCCCGCATCTACCCGGCCGACCAGTTGCTCGAGGAAACCCTGAAAGCCGCCCAGACCATCGCCGGCTTCTCGCTGCCGGTGCTGATGATGACCAAGGAAGCCGTCAATCGTGCCTTCGAATCCTCGCTGCACGAAGGCCTGCTCTTCGAGCGCCGCGTCTTCCACGCCAGTTTCGGTCTGGAGGACCAGAAGGAAGGCATGAACGCCTTCGCCGAGAAACGCAAACCGAGCTTCAAGAACCGCTGAATTGCACCTCTTCGTCGACATCTCCAGCCACGGCTTCGGACATCTGGCGATTACCGCGCCGGTGCTCAACGCACTGGCCGATCTGCTGCCCGGTTTGCGCCTGACGCTGCGCAGCGGCCTGCCGCCGGCCAAGCTGCGCGAACGCATCGCGGTGCCGTTCGAGCTGATCACCGCAGCCAGCGATTTCGGTTATGTGATGCTCGATGCAACCCATATCAACCGCGCCCTGAGTGCCACCGCCTACCGCGCCGCGCACGCCAACTGGGAGCGCCGGGTTGTTGCCGAGGCCGACTTTTTGACCCGGCTCGCCCCCGATCTGGTGCTGACCAATGTCAGCTATCTGCCGCTGGCCGGCGCGGCCCAGGCCGGCATTGCCTCGGCCAGCCTGTGCTCGCTGAACTGGGCCGACCTCTTTCTGCACTATTTTGGCAATGAGCGCTGGGCCGCCGCCATCCACGCCGAAATGCTCGCCGCTTACCGTTCGGCCCGCTTTTTCCTGCGCCCCACACCCGGCATGCCGATGACGGCCCTCGACAAGCTGCAACCGATCGGCCCGATCGCCGCCATCGGCCGACAACATGAGCTTGGGCTCAAGGGCGACAAGGCCGTACTGATCGCCATGGGCGGCATCGCGCATCGCCTGCTGGTCGATGACTGGCCGCGCCAGCCGGGTATCCGCTGGCTGGTCAGCGCCGACTGGCAATGCCGCCATCCGGATGCCATCGCCTGGGAGCGCTTCGGCCTCGGCTTCACCGACTTGCTGTGTTCGGTCGATGCCATCATCACCAAGCCCGGTTACGGCACCTTTACCGAAGCCGCCTGCAATGGCACGCCAGTGCTCTACCAGCGCCGCCTCGACTGGCCGGAGCAGGATTGCCTGATCGAATGGCTGGCGCAGAACGGCAAGTCTCTCGAAGTCAGCGCCCAGGCTCTGGCCAGCGGCACACTGGGGACTAGCCTGGAAAAAGTCTGGGCACAGACCGCCCCGGCCCGGCCGGTGCAAAGCGGGGTCGGCGAAGCCTGCGAACATATCCGCACCCTGATTGAAAAACGGCATGGCGCCGGCCGCCAGGTGGCGGGGTCTAAACCCTGAAGCCCATTCGTTTCAAGAGTTCTCCGGTTTCACAGACGGGCAGGCCCATGATTCCGGTATAGCTGCCGGCGATGTATTCGACAAACAGCCCGGCCCGGCCCTGGATGCCGTAGGCCCCCGCCTTGTCCATCGGCTCGCCGCTGCGCACGTAATTCCGGATTTCTTCTGCATCAAGCGGCCGAAAGCGCACTTCGCTGCTCGACAGGACATATTCGGTGCGCCCCAGATGGCTGACCGCGACGCCGGTCAGCACCCGATGGGTCCGCCCCGAAAGCCGGCACAGGATGGCTTCCGCATCGGCCGCATCGAGCGGCTTGCCGATGATTTCGCCAGCGAATTCCAGCGTCGTGTCGGCCGAAAGGACCGGCTGCACGGGCAGCTTGCGCCAGCCGATGATGCGCCCGCCATGCTCGGCCTTGGCGCGGGCCACTCGTTCGACGTAAGCGATGGCCGATTCGCCGGCATGGGGTGTTTCGTCCACTTCGGCATCCTCGCGCTGACCGCCACGAAAAATGATGGTGTCGAAGGCGATGCCGATCTGGGTCAGCAGTTCGCGCCGGCGCGGGCTGCGCGAGGCGAGGTAGATACGCATGCTCGGTCAGCCTTCGCGGTGATAGGGATGATTCTTTAGAACACTGACCGCCCGGTAAAGTTGCTCGCAAAGCAGCAGCCGGGCCATGCCGTGCGGCAGGGTCAGGCTGGACAGGCGCAGGCGGTCGTCGGCCTGCTGCTTGAATTCTTCGTCGAGACCGTCGGCGCCGCCGATCAGCAGTGCCACATCGCGCCCGTCCTGCATCCAGACTTCAAGACGTTTGGCGAGCTTGAGGGTGGTCAGGTCATCGCCCTTTTCGTCGAGCACGACGATGCGGCTACCGGCTGGCAAGGCTTCGCGGATGCGGCCTTTCTCGGCCGCCAGCAGTTGCTCGCGGGTTTTCGAACCACGCGGCTCGGGCTTGATTTCGGTAACGCTGGCCGCCAGTTCGCGCGGCATGCGCTTGAGGTACTCGGCGCAACCTTCGCTGACCCAGCCGGGCTGGCGATGGCCGACGGCGAGTACGCTCAGTTTCAACCTTGAAACCTCAGTTGGGCGAGGCTGTTGGTGCGTTTGGGCGGGATGTCCAGCGCGAAGCGACGACGCGGCAGGCTCATGCCTGCAAGGAGGAGAGACAAAGCTGGGCGCCCGACCAGACGTGCCAGCAGCCGCGAAGCGTTCCCACCTTTTGGGTGAATCACTTCGAAGGCACTCCAGTCAGTGTTCATGCGGCTTGCTTGAGACGCATGAGCGGTCAGCTGAGGTTTCAAGGTTTATTCAGGCTTGCCCTGCTCCGCGGCCTTTTTACGCTGGGAAGGCGTCGCCTGCCAGAGTTCTTCGAGGTTGTAGTACTGGCGCACGGTGGGTTGCATGACGTGCACGACGATGTCGCCGAGGTCGACCAGCACCCATTCGCCGCTCTCTTCACCTTCGGTGGAGAGCACTTCGCCGCCGGCTTCCTTGATTTTTTCCTGAACGTTGTTGGCCAGTGACCTGACCTGACGATTGGAATCACCGGTAGCGATGACCATGCGATCAAACATCGAGGTCAGCTTGCTGGTGTTGATGACTTCGATGTCCTTGCCCTTGATTTCTTCGAGGGCGGATACGACGATTTTTTGCAGCTTGCGAATGTCCATTAGGCGTTTCTGTAAAGGGAATGGGTCCGAATATAGTCGAGAACGGCATCCGGCAGCAAATAGCGCGCCGACAGCTGGTTGGCCAGCAGCTTGCGGATCTGGGTCGCCGAAATCGCCAGCTGGGTCATCGCAAAAGTCACGATACCGCCGGCCGGAGAGGCTTTCAGGGCGCCGCTATCGGTCAGGCGACGGTCGGCAAATTCGGTCGCCAGCGCGTGCGGCAGGCTGGCAGTTTCGACTGGAAAACCTGGGCGATGCGAGACGGCAACATGGGCCAGGGCAAAAATATCGCGCCAGCGATGCCAATTGGCCAGGCCGGCAAAGGCGTCGGCACCGACCAGTAAAACAAGTGATTGCTTGCCGCCAAGTTCACGGCGCAGGCGTTCCAGAGTATGCACCGTATAGCTTGGCGCATCGGCTTCGACCTCGCTGGCGTCGAGCGTAAAGCGGCCATTGCCGGCAATGGCCTGATGCACCATGGCCAGGCGCTGGCCGGCAGTGACTTGCGGCAGCCCGCGATGCGGCGGCTGTCCGGCCGGAATCCAGCGGACACCGCCCAGGCCGAGATGAACAATCGATTCCTCGGCCAACCGCAAATGGCCAAAATGAACGGGATCGAAAGTCCCGCCGAAGATGCCCAGCGGCTCAGACAATCTCGGAAATGCCGAAAATATCGCGGTAGGCCGCGTAGAAGCTGGCAAAGGTCACCGGGGCGATGACCAGCGCCACCGGCACGATGACGATGCTGGTGATGAAGGCCTGAGCGCCGGGAAAGAGGACCAGCAGCAGGCCGAGCAGGACACCGGGTATCAGGCCGGCGACGAGCAGCAGGCCAAGGCCGTAGACCAGGAAGGGACGCCAGTTGAGCCAGCAGGCGATGAAACTGAAAAACAGCGATTTGCCGAGCGGCAATCGGTGCCAGGCGGCCAGCACCGGGGCAAACCAGTAAGCCATCATGACCGGCAGCAGCAACAGCGCGACAAACAACAACGAGAGCGTCAGATCGGCATCTTCGACGGCCGCCCGCTCCTCCTTGGTGCTGGCCAGCAGGTAGTTGAACAGGTTGCCGCCATCGATCAGCGCCGACAGACCGAGCACGCCGAAAGTGCAGAACATGTAGAGGGCCCCCAGCGCCATCAGCGTCCGGGTATTTTCGCGCAGGCTGCCGAACAGGGTTTGCAGCCCGGCCGGCTGGCCGCGTTCGAGATTACGCGCCGCCTGCATCAGGCCGACCGACAGCCCGGGCACGACCAGCGAAGCGGCCAAGGCGCCAATAAGCGGAATGATGTTGAGAAAAAGCAGCGTGAACCAGTAGGTAATGACGAGCAAACCCATGATCGGCGGATTGCGCCGAAAGATGTAAAACCCGGTGGCGATCCAGCGCCAGCCGGCGGCCATGGGAAGGGTCTGGGCCCGCACCGCTAGATCTCCACGAAGATGTCGCGGTACGAGGCATAGACCGCACCGGAAAACACCGGCAGCAGCAGCAACAGACCGAGACCGAGCGGCAACATGGCAAAAAACAGCACGACGACCAGGAAAATCCCGAAAATGCTCATCGCCAGCCAGTTCCTGGCACCGGCGGCATAACTGGCTTTCATCGCATCGAGCGGCTTCATGTCATGGAAAAAAACCAGCATGGGGGCAAACCAGGTGGCCATGATGACCGGCACCGAGAGCACCATGACCAGCAGGCTGGCCAGCATGATGCCGCCGAAGGCAACGCTGAAACCGGCCACCCGGCCGGTCACCACGCCACCCAGGATGCCGCCGGTCACCAGCAGGACAGCAATCGAGGCGATGCCGAAAACGCCGGCCGCAAAAAATACGCCGACCATGACCAGTTGCCCGCCGCCATGCCGGAAGCCGGAAAACAGATCGGCCACCTCGGCCTTTTTCCCTTCCGACAGATGCCGGCAGATCTGCACCATGCCGGCCCCGAAGAGCGGTACCAGGAGATGAGCGGCAACCTGTCCGAAGAAGGGAACAATGGAGATGGCCATCAGGATGATCAACAGCAGCACCGTGCTGCCGATCCAGACGCCCGGCTCGGCCAGGAACATCGCCCAGCCCTGGCGCAGCCAGTCGAAGCAGGCGCCGGGGTCGACTTCGCGGCTTTTGCCGGTAAAAGCTGACGGGGCCATCGGGAATACGGTGTTTTCGCTCATGCGCGGATGCTAACGGGGGAGCGCCTCGCTAGCAAGGCGAAAACGCTGCAACATCCGGCCAAAATGGCCGGGATCCTTGATCGTCACCACTTCGCCCGCTCTTGGCTGCTGCCTGACCTCGAGCCGGAGCAACCAGAAGCGCAGCGCGGCCGCCCGCCGCATGGCCGGCCAGGCAGCCTTTTCGGCGGCCGTCAGCGGACGCTGACTGGCATAACCAGCGAGCAGTTCGGCCAATGTTGCAGCGTCGGCACACCAGTCGTTGGCTACCACGGCCAGATCGAGCAGCAAGGCATCCTCACCGGCGAAATAGAAATCGAGGATGCCCGACAAGCGGCCGTCCGGCGTCCACAGTACGTTGTCGCGAAACAGGTCGGCATGGATGATGCCGCGCGGCAGGGCCGAGTAATCCTGAGCCGCCTGGAAGGTCAGCTCGTCGGCGAGCAGTTCACGTTCTTCAGGCAGCAGACCGGGCAGCAGGGCGAAACCCACCGTCCGGGACCAGGCCGCGCCACAGGGATTAGGCAGGGGCGCCGGAAAATCGGCGGTTGCCGCATGCATCCGGGCCAGCATCTCGCCGAGGACCCGGCACATGGTCGGCGTCACTGCCTCTTCGTTGCTACCCGGCAGGCAACTGAGCAGCGCGGCCGGCTTGCCGCAGAGCAGGCGCCGGCGTCGCCCCCCCGCATCGGCCAGGGGTTGCGGACAGGGAATGCCGTGAACAGCCAGGCGATCCATGAGCGCCAGATAAAAGTCGAGGGCCGCATCTTCGATGTGCTCGAAGATCGTCAGCACATGACGGCCGCTGGCCGTCGTCACGAAATAATTGGAGTTCTGCATGCCGGCGGCGATGCCGGCATGACTGATCAGCTCACCAAGGCCAAGCGGCTGCAGCCAGTCGGCCAGCGCTGCGTGCCCGACTGTTGTATAGACGGACAAGGCTTACCAGCTGTGGATGACCCACATCGGTGGCTTGACGGTCGGATTGGGGATGTCGGCTTCGATGAAATTGCCGTCACCCTGACGATCGACCAGGTAGTAGGCGGGACCGACCGAAGGGGTGACCTTGATCATGTACAGCTTGCCCTTGACGCGGAATTCCTCGCGCGTGTCCTTTTCTGATTTGACGATGGTGACCTGCGGCTCGAGCGCTGCGTCGAAGGCTTCCATGCCGGGCGGCGGCGGGGGCACGGCGGGCAGCGGCTGGCGATCATTGTCGGCGGCCCAGACCGGCAGGGCGGCAAACAGCAAAACGGGAAGAAGACGGCGCATGACAGTATCCTTGGGAATCAGGCATTCATTTTATTACAGGTTGAGCATCAGCTCGCGCTCGTTCGGCAAGGGCCCGAACGGCCGGGCTTCGTAATGCTTGAAGATGGCCTCGACCACCTGGCCGGGCTCGTCGATGAGCTGGATGAGATTGATGTCCTCCGGGTCGACCATTTTTTCCTCGACGAGTTTCTCCTTGAACCAGTCGATCATGCCCTTCCAGAAATCAGAACCGACCAGGATCAGCGGAATCTTGCGCGCCTTGCCGGTCTGGATCAGGGTCAGCGCTTCCATGAGTTCGTCGAGCGTGCCAAAACCGCCAGGCATCACGACATAGGCGCTAGCGAAGCGCACGAACATGTACTTGCGCGCAAAGAAGTGGCGGAAGGTCTGCGAAATGTCCTGGTAGGGATTGTTCTGCTGCTCGTGCGGCAACTGGATATTCAGGCCGACCGACGGCGACTTGCCGAAGAAGGCGCCCTTGTTGGCGGCTTCCATGATGCCCGGCCCGCCGCCCGAGATCACCGAGAAACCGGAGTCCGACAGCAAACGGGCGGTCTGTTCGGTGAGCATGTAATAGCGCGAATCGGGGGGCACGCGGGCGCTGCCGAAGATGGTCACGGCCGGCTTGATCGCCGCCAGGCGTTCGGTGGCCTCGACGAACTCTGACATAATGCCGAAAATCCGCCAGGATTCGCGAGCCGACGTCGACTTCATCAGCTCGTCGGACTCCACGCCCATCACCAGTTTTTCACTTTCCGTCACTTCTCATGCCTCTCTTGTTGTTGGTGGACGGTTCGTCCTACCTTTATCGTGCTTTCCACGCCCTGCCCGACCTGCGCAACAAGGCCGGCGAGCCAACGGGCGCCATCTACGGCGTTCTGAACATGCTACGTCGTCTGGAAAGCGACTACAAGGCCGACTACAAGGCCGTCGTCTTCGACGCCAAGGGCAAGACCTTCCGCGACGACTGGTATCCCGAATACAAGGCGCACCGGCCGCCAATGCCGGAAGCCATGATCAGCCAGATCGAACCGCTGCATGCCGCGATCCGCGCTGCCGGCTGGCCGCTGCTCATGGTCGACGGCGTCGAAGCCGACGACGTGATCGGCACCCTGGCCACGCAAGCCACGGCCGCCGGCCTGGAAACCCTGATTTCGACGGGCGACAAGGATTTGACCCAGTTGGTCAATCCGCAGGTCCGCTGGTACAACACGATGAGCAACGAGCTGCTCGACGAAGCCGGTGTCGAGGCCAAGTTCGGCGTCCCGCCCAGCAAGATCATCGATTACCTGGCCCTGGTCGGCGATACCGTCGATGGCGTGCCGGGCGTCGCCAAATGCGGCCCGAAGACGGCGCTCAAATGGCTGGCCGAGTACGGCTCGCTCGATGAAATCGTCGCTCATGCCGCCGAGATCGGCGGTGTCGTCGGCCAGAACCTGCGTGATCATCTGGCTTTTCTGCCGCTCGGCAGGAAACTGGTGACCGTCGCCTGCGACCTCTCCAATCTGCCGGCACCGACCAGCCTGACGACGAACCCGCCCGATGCAGCAACGCTGCGTGATCTCTATACGCGCTACCAGTTCCGTTCCTGGCTCGGCGAAATCGATGGCCCGGAAGCCGCTGCGGCTGTGCCGGCCCGCGAGGGACTGGCAGCACCAGTCGCGCCAACGGGCCCCGTCGAGGTTCATTACGAAACGCTACTGAGCTGGCCGCAATTCGACGCCTGGCTGGCAAAAATCGAAGCCGCCGAGTTGACCGGCCTGGATACCGAAACCACCAGCCTCGACTCCTTCGCGGCGCGCATCGTCGGCCTCTCGCTGTCGGTCAAGGCCGGCGAGGCGTGCTACATCCCGCTCGGCCACACGGCGCCGGGCGTTGCCGACCAGTTGCCGCGCGACGAAGTGCTGGTCCGCCTCAAGCCCTGGCTGGAAAGCGCAGCCCACCAGAAGGTGCTGCAGAACGCCAAGTACGACCAGCATGTCTTCGCCAATCATGGCATCACACTTGCCGGCATCGCCCACGACACCATGCTGCAAAGCTACGTACTCGAATCCGACAAGGGCCACGATCTCGGCCAGCTGTGCAAACGCCACCTCGACCTCGCCACCATTGCCTACGAAGACCTGTGCGGCAAGGGCGCCAAGCAGATCACTTTCGACCAGGTCGATATCGAACGCGCCGCCACCTATGCCGCCGAAGATGCCGATGTCACCCTGCGCGTACACCAAACCCTGTTCCCGCAATTTGCCGACGAAGCCGGCCTGAGCCGCATTTACGCCGAGATCGAGATGCCGGCCCGCCAGGTCATCTGGCAGATGGAACGCACCGGCATCCTGATCGATGGCGCTGTTCTGGCCCGGCAGAGCCACGAAATCGGCCAGAAAATCATGGGACTGGAAGCCCGGGCCTATGAACTGGCTGGTCAGCCCTTCAACCTCGCCTCGCCGAAACAGCTGGCCGAAATTCTCTTTGAGAAGCTCGGCCTGCCGATCAAGAAGAAAACCCCGTCCGGCGGCCCGTCTACCGACGAGGAAGTGCTCTCCGAACTGGCCCTCGATTACCCGCTGCCCAAGCTGCTGCTCGAACACCGCAGCCTGTCCAAGCTCAAGGGCACCTATACCGACAAGCTGCCGCGCATGATCAACCCGCAGACCGGCCGGGTGCATACGCATTTCTCGCAGGCTTCGGTGGTCACCGGGCGCCTGGCCTCGAGCGATCCCAACCTGCAGAACATCCCGGTGCGCACCGAGGAAGGCCGCAAGATCCGCACCGCCTTCATCGCCCCGGCCGGCCACAGCATCGTTTCGGCCGACTATTCGCAGATCGAGCTGCGCATCATGGCCCACCTGTCGGGCGACGAAGGCCTGCTCGACGCCTTCGCCCACGGCGAGGATGTGCACCGGGCGACGGCCGGCGAAATCTTCGGCGTGACGCCGCTTGAAGTCGGCCCCGACCAGAGGCGCGTCGCCAAGAGCATCAATTTCGGTCTGATCTACGGCATGAGCGCCTTCGGCCTGGCCCGCCAGCTCGGGCTCGAACGCAGCGCGGCACAAACCTACATCGACCGCTATTTCGCTCGTTACCCCGGCGTCGCCCAGTACATGGAAGAAGCCCGCGAAACGGCCCGCCAGAAGGGTTACGTCGAAACCGCTTTCGGCCGCCGCCTGTGGTTCCCGGAAATCCGCACCGGCAAGGGCCCCCGCCGCCAAGCGGCCGAACGCGCCGCGATCAACGCGCCGATGCAGGGCACGGCTGCCGACCTGATCAAGCTGGCGATGATCGCCGTGCAAGACTGGCTGGAAAAAACCGGCAAAAAATCACGCCTGGTGCTGCAGGTGCACGACGAACTGGTGCTTGAGGTGCCGGACGACGAACTGGTCGACATCCGCACCCACCTGCCCCACTTGATGGGCGACGTCGCCGAATTGAAAGTACCGCTGATCGTCGAAATCGGCGTCGGGCCGAACTGGGAAGCGGCGCACTGAACCTGCCAACCGCCTGAACGACTCAGGCGCCGGCCGGGCCGAATTTTTGCCGCTGCGCCGCGGCAACCAGAGCGGGCGTCCAAGAATCGACGCCGCGCCGGGCACGCACCCGATCGCCGCCGGTAATTTCGGCCAGCCGGCGCTCATTCTCGGCCAGGTTCGAGCGGTCATTTTCGTTGTGCCAGAGATGCAGCACGGCCGTCGCGAAACGCCCGTCCTTGCGCTGGACGCCGGCCCGCAGCAAGCGGATGGCGAGATCGGCATCCTCGTGGCCCCAGCCCTGGAAAGCTTCGTCGAAGCCATTGACCTTGGCAAAATCGCTGCGCCATACCGCCAGATTGCAGGTTCGGGCGCCCTGCCAACGGCGTGGCTGACGCTTGCGCCAATTCTGTCCGCCAACGAAACAGAGCGGCAACCAACGATTGATCGAACCATTCAGGCGCCGCACCAGCCAGCTGGCCAGGCCATCGGCATGCAGCTCGGCAGCCGGCGACTGCAAGGCGCCAGCGGTAAAACTTTTCGACAACAGGACGCGGTTGCCGGCGACAAACCAGCCGCTTTCCGCCAAAGCCCGGTGACGAGCGACGAAATCCGGGCGCAGCACGCAATCGCCGTCGATGAAAACCAGGTAGTCGGCGCGACTGGCCGCGACAGCCAGATTGCGGGCAGCAGCGGCACGAAAGCCGTCATCGGCCTGCCAGAGGTGGAGCAGCGGCAAGGAAAAATCCTGCGCCACCTCGGCAATGGCCAAGGCCGTTTCGTCGCGCGAACCGTCATCGGCGACCAGAACCTCGAACCCCTGGTCAGTCTGCACCTGCAGCGAGCGCAAGACTGCCTGCAGGGCATCCGGCCGGTTGTAGGTGGTGACGATAACAGCCAGTTTCATGTTTGTTTGCGGTTCAGAAGCATGAGCTTCAATTGCCGGTAATAGGTCCCTTCGGCATTGGAGACGGCGAGCATGAAGCCCTCGCGGCCATCGAGAAAGCCGGCCCGGATGATGTAGGTCCGGAAAAAGGCGACCAACCCCTTCAGAATGGCCAGTCCCAGCGAAGAGTCCTTGCCGCGCTGCCGCGCCATCTCGGCACCGGCACTCGAATAACGGTTGATCTTGTCGATCACTTCCTCAAGGCTGGTGAACGCTTCATGTTCGAGATGGGCACGCAGGCGCCCGAGGGGCGCCGAAAAAACCAGTTTTTCGTGCACCAGATCCGGCGAGAATCTGGCGCTACCGCGGCGGAAAAGACGCACGACGCGGTCCGGCCACCACCCGGAATGGCGCATCGGACGCCCGAGATAGGAGGACAGGCGGGGCAGGGCATAAACCTCGAATTCGCCCGCGGCCACGACCTCAAGGATTTCATCGCGCAAGGCGTCGCTGACTGTCTCGTCGGCATCGAGCGAGAGCACCCAATCTCCGCCGGCATACTCAAGCGCCCGATTCTTTTGCGGCCCGAATCCCGGCCAATCGGTGATTTCGACCCGCGCCCCAAGGGCCCGGCAAATCTCCACCGTCCCGTCGCTGCTGCCCGAATCCACGACAATCACCTGATCGGCGAAGGCAACGGAGCGCAAGCAATCAGCAATGCAATGCGCTTCGTTTTTCGTGATGACAACAACGGAGAGTTTCATGGCTCCGGTTTTGGGGCTGGCAGAATCCTCGATTGGCATGGTGGCACTCATCCTACTTTTCATGGGGGCCGCGCCCGGCGGCATAAGCCAGCAACGGTCCAATGTCGCTAGTGCACAGCAGGGGGGCGATCCGCGTGACTTCCTCGACCGGCCATTCCCACCAGGCCAGATCAAGAAGGGCGGCGCGGCTTGCACCATCGAAGCGCCAGCGCACATGTCGGGCCGGGTTGCCGGCAACGATCGAGTAAGGCTCGACATCCCTGGTGACTACAGCGCCGGCCGAGATGACCGCACCATGACCGATGGAAACCCCGGAGAGAATGATGACATCGGAACACAACCAGACATCGCTGCCAATCACCACATCGCCGCGACTGAAACTGCATTCGGGTAAATCGGCCTGTGCCAGCATGGTCGAAAATGGATAGGTACTCAGCCACTCGGCGTGATGATGCCCGCCGAGCAGGATCTGGACGTGCGCAGCAATCGAACAAAAAGCGCCGATTTTCAGGCTGGCGCCCTGTTTCCAGTCATGAACCACGGGCAGGCCATAGCTGCCCGTCCCGAATTCGTACTTGCCGGGGTAATGAAGGTTGAATCTGGCCTGGCCTCGCTGCAGCGCCGGAATTTTCTTCAGTCGTCGCTCGGCCTGGCGGAACAGGAATTTCTTAAGGGCTTTCATGAACTGCCCTCTGGTTCGGCGCGACGGCGCCATACAAGGCCCAACTCACCATCAGCAGGCTCAGCCCGAGCTTGTTGGAAATGAAAAGCTCGCTCAGCCCGAAGACCAGCGCGAACCCCAGGAAGGCCTGGCGATAGACATCGCCGCGAGCAGCCATACCCAGCCATGCACAAGTCGCCGCCAGGGCAAGCAGCAGCGCCCCGCCCCCGATGCCGATGGCTTGTGACCAGTCGTTGTGGAAACCCGGGATTTCGAGCAATTTGGGGGATGGCACACCCAGCGAAGGGTGGGTCTGGAACAAGGACTCCAGCGAGGTATAACCGGGGCCGAGCAGTGGGTGCTCAAGCAGCATCAGGAAAGAAATGCGGGCCAGTTCGAGACGAATACCGACCGAAGTCGGGCGGAATTCCGCCTCGCCGAAATAGGTCTGGAGATCGCGCCAGGCCACCGACAGGCGATGGCCGATCGGCGGATAGAGCAGGCAGACGGCGAGCACGAAGCTCAGCAGGCCGGCGACAATCAACCAGGCACGCTTGCGGTCAGCCGCTTGCTGCAGGATGACGAAGAAAACCACGAACAGCGCCAGCAAGGCGCCGCGCGCCCCGCTCAGGACGGTGGCGACGACCCCGAACAGGCTGGCGCCGAGGAGAAAGCAGGTCGTCGCCCGGGAACGTTCGCCGGGCCTAGCAAACACGACATGCAGGCAACACAGGGCGGCCAGCCAGATGGCGTACTGGCCAAAGCGGTTTTCGTAAGTCCCGCCCCAGGCGCGCGCCCGACCCAGCCCATACACCTCGACCAGGGCCACCAGGCCGTAGGCGATGGCGCCGATGCCGGCCGCGATGGCCAGGTGGCGATAATTCACGCCGGCCAGCCGGGCCCCGGCAAAGAGCACGGCACACCAGAGCAGACGGCTCAGCGGCGTCGAATCGAGCGGATCATAACCATGCCAAAGCTGGGCGAATACCCAGCACAGCACGAAGGGCAGGAAGGGCAAGGCCCAGCGCCCGGCAGCCTGCAGCAGGGGGCGGATTTCGTGGCGCGGTGCCAGATAAAGCAAAAGCAGACTGAGCGGGCCGGCCAGAACGCTCAAATAACGCGCCCCGCCGCCCAAGGGCACCCATTTGACGGCCATGATCGGATAGCAGAGCAGGAGGCAGAGCGCCAGAAAAAAGAAGGGCGACAGCCGGACACGCTCAGGCAGCATGTTCGCTCCGGGTATCGGGAAAACGCTCAAGCTGGCGCCAGATGGCCTCGAGCACTGGCTGGACCGGGATGTTGGCCAGGTAGCGCTCGTGCGTCGCGGTATCGACATCGTTCGGCTCGATCAGCGGTCCATAGTCGGCGGCATGGATGACTTCGGCCCGCTCGCTCCATGGCCGCCAGATATGCACGTGCGAAGGTCCGAACAAGGCGACGATCGGCACCTCCAGGGCGGCGGCCATGTGCATCGGCACCGAGTCGACGCCGACGAACAGGCTGGCACCGGCGATGGTCGCGGCCAGGGCCGGCAAGGTCAGTTGCCCGGCCAGCGACACCACATCTGGATTGCCAACCCGCTGCAGCAGGCCGTTGACCAGATCAACCTCGCGCGGGTCCGGCGCGGAAGTCAGTACGACCTGCCGGCCAGCGGCGGCCAGCGCGCCGATAACCTCGGCAAAACGCTCATCCTCCCAGCACTTGAAGAACCAGCGCGAGGTCGGGTGGATCAGCACATAGCTACCGGCAACGCCGGCTGCCGCCAGCTTTTGCCGGGACAAAGCGGCATCCTCGGGGGAAAAGGCCATGGTGCAATGCATGTCTTCCGCATCAACAGGCACCTCCAGCGCCTGCAGTACCCGCATGTTCTGCTCGACCATGTGCCCGTTTGCCGTCGGCTCGATACGCAGCGGAAAGATCTTGCGCCACAGCCAGTAGTCGCGTTTCGGCATCGCGTAGCCGAAACGCTGCGCAGCGCCACTGAGCAGCGCGGCAACCGCGCCCGGCCACTGGTCGTTCAGATGCAACACCCAGTCGTAACGGCGCCGCCGAATCTGCCGCAGGAGATCGAACAACACGCGTAGACGGCGCATTCCCCGCCCGGCCTGTTGCCCGCGCGGCAAGGCCCAGACATTCGTCAGATCGGGATTGGCGGCCAGCATCGGCAGGGTTTCGGCAAAGACCATGGCATCGACTTCAACACCGGGAAAATGGCGTTTCAGGGCCGAAAAAACTGGCGTGGTCAGCAAGACATCACCATGATTCTGCAGCCGAATGACCAATACGCGCCGAGGCACGGAACAGACAGAAAATCTCATAAATTCGTATGGTTATCGACCTACTTTCATGCGTGGCCGAATGATACACTTTCCGCCCTTCTTTGGCCGAGACAAGCCCGTGCGTTCGGGTGCAGGCTCGCCTCGCGAACATCATCGACGACATGAACTCCCTGCCCGGCATCAACCTGATATTTCATTCCATCCGTCCCGGCGGCGGCATGGAAAGACATATTCTCGACCTGATTTCCTATGCCTCGGATCAGGGCATCGCGCTGCGCGTAATCACCCGCAAGCTGGCCTGGCCGGGCGCCTTGCCAAAACATGTCGAATTCGTCGAAATGCCCGACCGGACGCCATTTTCCCGCCTCAACAACTACCTGTTCGAACACCGTGCCTTTGCCAGGTGCCGGCCGGACTGGCCGTGCATCTCGGTATCGCGGGCGCCGGGTGCCGAGTTGTGCATCGTCGGCGGCACCCACCTGGGCCACCTGCTTGATCGCGGCAAGAAACGCTTCGGCTTTTTCGACCGGGCCACCATCGTCCGCGAAACCGCCCTCTATCGCCAGGCCCGGAAAATCGTGGCCCACTCGGCCAAGGTGGCCGGCGAAATCGAGCGGCTGTACCAGGTCGAGCCGGACAAGATCGTCACCCTCTATCCGCCCGTGGACACCGCCAAGTTCTGTCTGGCCGCCCGGGCCGGGCGCACCGCGACACGCCAGGCCATGGGCATTGCCGACGATCAGCTGTTGCTGCTTTTCCCTTCGAACAACCATCAACTCAAAGGCGCCGAGCTGATCCTCGAAGCGCTCAGGGACAGCGACCCGCGCCTTCGTCTGGCGGTGGTCGGCAACGCACCACTCAATGCCCCGGGCGTCATCAATCTCGGTTTCCGCAACGACATGCCGACGCTGTACGCCGCCGCCGACGCCGTGATCCTCGCCTCGCATTACGAAGCCTTCGGGCTGGTCGGGCCGGAAGCCATCCTGTGCGGCACGCCGGCCATCTTCGCCCGCACCGTGGGCGCCGCCGAAGTCCTGTCGGACGAGGCCTGCCTGAAGTTCGAACGCAATGTCAGCGCCTTGCGCGCCGCCCTCGATCAGGCGCTGGCCCGCTTCGCGGCCGGTACGCTGGAAATCACCGATCCGGCCGCCCACATCCACTACCCCTACTCCCTGGCCCAGCACTTCGACGTCCTGTTCGAACTGCTCACCGAAACCCGCCGCACATGAACAGCGCTGCCCTGCCGCCGGTCACCTTCCTGCTCATTTCCTACCAGCAGCAGGATTACATCGCCGAAGCACTGGCCGGCGCCCTGGCCCAGGACTATCCGAACCTCGAAATCGTCATTTCCGATGACGCCTCGCCGGACGATACCTGGCGCGTCATCGAGCAAACCCTGGCCGCTTACCACGGCCCGCACCGCATCAAGCGGCTGCGCAACAAGACCAACCTCGGCATCGGCGGCAATCTCGATCAGGCGGTCCGCCAGTCGAGCGGCGAACTGATCTTCATCGCTGGCGGCGACGACGTTTCCCTGCCCCACCGGGTCAGCACGGTGGTCAATTTCTGGCTGGAAGAGAAGTGCCAGCCCGACCTCATCGCCGCCTATCTGTACGACATGAGCCAGACCGGCGAGCGCCTGGGCACCATCCGCATCGCCGATCTCAGGGAATATCGCTCGCTCGACGACTGGTGCCGCTCGCCACCGCATGTCATCGGCGCCGCCCAGGCCTGGACGCGCCGTCTGTTCGACCACTTTGGCGGCCTGCCCCGGGGCGTCGTCGGCGAGGACATGCTGATGGCCTTCCGGGCCATCGGCTCGGCCGGGGCGCGTACCCTGCCCGTGCCGCTGGTCAATTACCGGCGCGGCGGGCTGACCAGCAAGCGAAAATCATTGAGCGCCGCCGAAGTCATCCGCGGCCTGACCCGCAAGCTTGACAGTTCGCGCATCGAACTGCGCCAGATGCTGAAGGAAGCCCGGGAACTGAATGCCAGCCCGAGCTCCCGACAGATGATCGAGCGCTTGCTCGACAAGGAAAATTTCGTCGCCGGCATGTTCCAGGGCTACGGCCTCGCCGGCCAGCTCTGGTTATGCCTGCATTACCGCAGCCTGCCGCTCGATTTCCGCGTCCGCATCCTGACCTACGCCGCCGCGCCCTGGTTGCTGACGCCCTTTTTCTTCCTCAAGCGCCTGCGCTATCGGCGCTAGGCGCTTCGTGCTGCAGGCGCTGCAGCTTGGCGTAAACCCCGTCCCGGGCGAGCAGTTCGGCATGCCGACCACGCTCGACAATGCGCCCGCGATCGAGCACGACAATCAGGTCGGCCCGTTCGATGGTCGATAGGCGGTGGGCGATGACGATGGTCGTCCGGCCCTGGATCAGGCTATCGAGCGCCGCCTGGATCTGGCGTTCGGATTCCGTGTCGAGCGCCGAGGTCGCCTCGTCGAGAATCAGGATCGGCGCGTTTTTCAGGAAGGCGCGGGCAATCGCCAGGCGCTGACGCTGGCCGCCGGAAAGCTTGACGCCGTTTTCGCCAACCTCGGTATCCAGACCCTTTTCCATCTTGCCGATGAATTCCCAGGCATTGGCTGCCTTGGCCGCAGCGATGATCTGCTCATCCTCGGCGTGGCCGGAGATGCCGTAGGCGATATTGGCCCGCACGGTGTCGTTGAACAGCACGACATCCTGGCTGACCAGCGCGATGTTGGCGCGCAGGCTGTCGAGCTTGAGTTCTTCCAGATGATGGCCGTCAAGCAGCAGGCGCCCGGCAGCCGGGTGGTAGAAACGCGGGATCAGCGCTGCCATCGTCGTCTTGCCGCTGCCTGAGGCACCGACCAGGGCGACGGTCTGCCCGGACTTGATCTCGAGATCGATGTTCTCCAGGGCCGGCCAGTTAACACCGGCATAGGAGAAGGTCACGTTGTCGAAACGCAGGTGGCCGCTGGCGCGCGGCAGTTCGACCGTACCCAGGTCGTCCTCGGGCGTCTGGTCGAGCACCTCGAAGACACTCTCGGCCGCTGCCAGACCGCGTTGCAGCGGCGAACTGACATCGGTCAGGCGCTTGACCGGGGCGAGCAGCATGATCAGCGCGGTAATGAAGGAGAGGAAGTCGCCGACCGTCGTCCCACCGCTGCCCGTCGACTTGGTCATCGCCAGATAAGTGATGATCGCCACCGAAATCGACGCGGCGACCTGGGTCAGCGGCACGGTCGCCGCAGCGGCAGCGGCCTCGCGCATGGTGGCGCGGCGGGCCACGTTGTTGGCTTCGGCAAAACGCGCCGACTCGTATTTCTGGCCGCCGAAGATCTTCACCACCTTGTGCGCCCCGACCGCCTCTTCAAGGATGTGGGTGATCAGGCCCATGGCCGAATAGCCCTTGCGGCTGGCCGCCCGCAGGCGCTTGCTGAAAACCCGGATGACGCCAAGGATGACCGGGCCGACGGTCAGGGCAATCAGGGTCAGGCGCCAGTCGCGGTAGAGCAGGTAGCCGAGCAACCCGATGATGGTCAGGCTGTCGCGCACCACCGTGGTCAGGACGCCGGTCGCCGCCTGGGTGACATTGGTCACGTCGTAGGCCACCTTGGAGAGCAGGACGCCGGTGGACTGGTCATCATAGAAGCGCGTTGGCAAGGTCAGCAAACGGTCGAACATCGCCCGGCGCAGGTCGAGCACGACCCGCGAGGCCACCCAGGCCATCGAATAGCCGGTGATATAGGTGGCAATGCCGCGAAACGCAAAAATACCGATCATGGCCAGCGGGATGAGCAGCGCTTGCCGCTCGTTTTCGGCCGAAAAGCCGTTATCGAGCAGATGCTTCATCAAGGCCGGAAACAGCGGCTCGGTGGCGGCCGTCGCCACCATCCCGAAAACGGCAAAGGCAAAAATCCGCCAGTGCGGCCGAACCCAGGTCAGCAAACGACGATAGATGGCTGCGCTGGAAAGCTCGGGTTTCGGGAGTTGGGTCACTATGGGCTATTGAATAAGCAAAGCCGACATTCTACCGACTCAGCCCGCTTGCTGCGCACCATCCTCGGGCACCCGGACACTGGTCAGCGAGCCGAAACCGAATTGCAGGGTGGTCCACTGCCGCGCAGGCAAACCCTGCCAATGCGCCATGAGCACCCGAATCACGCCGGCATGGGTGACGACCACCGCTTCCGGCACGCGCAGGCCGGCGACAAAATCCAGCGCCCGCTGCTGCACAGCCACCGGCGACTCGCCGCCCGGCGGGGCGTAGCCGGCAACATCGGCCGCCCAGGCATCGAGTTCGGCACGCGAAATATCGTCCCAGGCCCGACCCTCCCAGTCACCAAAATTCATCTCGGCCAGGCGGGCATCGATGACTGGCTGCGCCTGCAGATGCCCGGCCAGTTCGCGACAGCGGCGCAGCGGGCTGCTATAGACCGGCAGCCCGGCCGGCAATTCGGCCAATAGACGGGCCGCCACCAACTCCGGATGTTCGCCCGCGACATCGAGCCGGCCGTAGCAGATTCCCGGCTCGACCAGCGGCCGGGGATGCCGGATCAGATGCAGGATCACCCGGCCACCAGCGCTTTCCCGGCCATCACTTGACGAAATAGGCGCCCAGGGTCGCCACCATCAGCGTCAGCCCGCCGAGCAACAGATTAGTCGCCACCAACTGGCGAATCCGGTTCATCGCCGCCCCTGCCGCCGGCCAGTCCTCGGCCGCGACGCCGTCACGCAGGCGCGGGTAGAAGCGGAAGTAGATGACGGCGAAAATCCCCGCCATGAGCAGCCCGAGCCCCGACATGACATGCCAGTGCAGCGGCGCCGCGGCAAAACCGGCAATTTTCAGGCTGGCGAACCCCGACAACAGAATCAGTACGACAGCCAGCCCGACCGCCACAAAAAACCGCCCGAGCACATCAGCCAGCAGGTGCAGGCGGCGCGCCGACGGCAATTGCTCGGCGACCACCGGGCGCAGGCAGAAATGCGCGAAAAACATGCCGCCGACCCAGATGATGACGCCGGCGAGATGCAGGAAGAGCAGGAAGGGGCGCATGCTTGATCAACCGTTGATTGTCGGGAAGAACATCATACTGCGGCCAGCCCGCCATGCAGAATTGGCGGCGAGTCGGCGCAATTACAACGCTTCGCCGCAGGATCCGGCGGCTGGCCCAAAACACTGGCAGCATCCCGACGCCTGATTGCTATCATTGCCCTCCATCGGGAAGCCCTCGCAAAAACAACGGAACCACGCGCCGCACCTCTATTGACCATGTCTGACCATACCGATCGCCGAGCCGCCGTGCTCAAGCTGCTGGAAGATGAAACCGGGGGGTGTCCGTCCTTTCTCGGAGAGCGCTTTCCCCATGTCCTGCAGCGCATCATCGACCTCTGGGGAAAGCCGCAGATGGCCGGCTACTTCGATGGCCTACTGAGCCCGGCCAAGAGCTCCGGCGCGGGATTCCCCGAACAGGCGCGGCGCGAAATCGAGACCGTGCGGGCTTTCCATGACCGGGAACAATTGCTCGCCAGAACCCGCCCGGCCATCCACTTGCCGGTTCGTGAAACCCTGCGCGAATTCCTCGAGTTCGAGCAGGCTGACTTTCCCGTAACACTGGAAAACGAGCACCCCCTCCTTCTCCAGGAAATCCTGTCGCACCTTGGCACGCCGCGCATTGAACCTTATCTGGATACCTTGCTTGGCGCCGGCGAACAGTTCCGGCACGGATTTTCCGAGCAGGCCTTGATCGAGATCATGACCATCAAGGCACACCATCGCGCCAGGCACGGCGCAACGCTGCGGCCACCGCCGGACAAGCCGCCAAGTCCAGACCTCCCGCCGACCACCGATGGCAACATCGACGACGAACACGTCGCCTCCCTGGTCTTCGACCGCATACAGCGCTGGTAGATCTTTCCGGACAGCTGTCTGAACGCTGCAGCTCTTCGTCCGGTGCCTTCAGGGGAATTTCCGCACCAATAATCTCT
This sequence comes from Azonexus sp., assembly GCA_049294655.1. Taxonomy (GTDB): domain Bacteria; phylum Pseudomonadota; class Gammaproteobacteria; order Burkholderiales; family Rhodocyclaceae; genus Azonexus. The sequence goes on along the minus strand of JBAQDI010000002.1, from coordinate 55,101 downwards.
CTCGGCAAGCCGCCGCCGGCGCCAGTTTAAGTCCCTTCGCGCAAGCCCGGACCTTATCGTGTCGCATAAAACGATTGCGCTTTGAGGACAGGCTCCTTGTCGGCTTAGGCTAAAAGAAGCAATTCAGGGTTGGCATTAATATTACTTTAGCGGTTATCTTTTGTATTAAATATGTTAGAGAACATCGGTATCAGCAATTTATTACCGAACTCGCTCAGATGATCATCATCGTAATATAACGGCCTCCCTTCCCGACTGGCATAACAATGATCGTTGTCGCACAGAAAGGGTAACGGATCGAGAATTTTTACTCCGCATTTATCCCTGGCAACATTTTGAGCAGCCCAAACAAAATCATTCCTGGCGTGATAGTCAGCCAAGGAAATCGAGAGATTTTTCCTGACCCCGACATTCAACGCCCGCGCCATCGTTTTAGGAACATCAAGCCCTATTTCCGGGATCGGTCTTAGCAGGTACACAGTACGGCTCTTGGCTAACTCACACGCGGTTTTCGAAAGACGCTCGGAAAATTCATTTATGAATTTCGGATCGGCATGGGAATAGGTAGCTGTGAAATAAATCAGAGGAACTCCCGAATCATCCTCCCATTTCTCGTTGTGACCAATTGCATATACAGCAGCACGATTCACAACAATAAGAGGCACATCATTTGGAATGCTCTTCAATCTATTTGCGGCCCACATCAAGAAGTCACCGCATTTCTCATCGGCCCGGTATTTTGATGACAAGTTTTTTACGCCAAAAACAACCGGGCAACTTACATAGCTCCAATTCATGACTCCATCAATCTCGGAAGGCAGTGCCTTTTCCAAAGCCGTTACTACGGCATCTGCATGACTATCTCCCAACAAAACAGCTTTCAGATTATTACCGCCGAATATGCAAGATCGAGACTCAATTCCTTGCATAGCCAAGCACTCCGCCTGACGCGGGTTCCTGTTATTTGACTCATTCAAAATGGACTGGACCTCGGACGAGGTTCTTGCCCACACCCCATTTTTTTCCTTGATAGTGACACTTGGAATTGCGATAGCCAACGTCGATACACCCAATATTGTCAAAACCATCCCTGGACGGAATCTGGCAAGCCCTTTCCGGGTAGGCACTTCTAACAACCGGAAAGAAAAATGGCCCAATAGTATGGTTAAGCCGAGGCCAGTCAAAACAGCCCAAAGGACCGAACTAAGATCGAGATATACCAGCAGGACAACGAGTGGCCAGTGCCACAGATAAAGCGAATAAGATCTGTCACCCAGCCATTGGGCTAACTTATTCCCAGTCCACGGCGATGCCCGACATGCCAACAACACCATCGTTGCCCCAAGCACCGGTACTATTGCCTGCCACCCCGGCCAGCTAGAATTTTTATTGACCGAGAAAACAGCTATCAGAATTAGAAATAAGCCAAGAATTTCTATCCATTTCCGTTTGGCAGAAGTCAGCCTTGGCGTTAATCCGACCAGAAACGCCAGCCCCCCTGCCAGCATCTCCCAAGATCGTGTATGGAGAAGAAAAAAGGCTGGAGTTGGATAAATTGAACTGGCAATAATGGATAACGCCAAGGAAAACGCAAACCCGGCGAGCATTATCCGAGCCAAAAACAACCTGTTAGGTCGCATTGCCCATAAGATTTTTAGAAAAATCGGCAGAATCAGGTAAAACTGCCACTCGGCCGAGAGTGACCAGGTATGTAAAAGCCAATTCTCATGGGATGATGAATTGAAATATCCAGCTTCTTTCCAATACGAAAAATTTGAATAAAACCCAAGACTTGAAATTACATGCCGGCTCAACTTATCATAATCCGTCGGCAACAAATAAAACCACCCAACCAGCAATAAAGTTGCACAGACACCAAGCAATGCAGGCACGATGCGCCGCGCCCTTGCCAAGTAAAAATCAGCGACAGAAAACCGGCCCACCTCCATGCCATTGACAATAATTCTTGTCATTAAATAGCCGGAAATCACAAAAAACACGTCAACACCTACGAATCCACCATCAAACCATGGAATATTGAAGTGATATAAAATTACAACAACGACGGCCCAGGCTCTTAATCCATTTATATCCGTTCTAAAGCCTTCGCGAACGCCAACACCTTCATTCATTTCCATAATTTCCAGGATGAGGCAGTTAAAACAAAAATGACTATATAAATTAATTACAACAATATATAAAATCAGAATTACAAATAATCAGGTCTCTAAAATCATTTCCTCTGCCAGACCAGGCAGCGATTATTCGACGGCATGGCCCGATCTTCGAGCAGTTCCAGCCCCGCCGCCAGCGCCAGCGCCTGCACTTTTTCGCAATCGCGGATTCCCTGGTGCGGCGCTTTTTCCTTGAGCCAGTGGTCAAACTCGGCATTGCTCTGACTAGTGAACTGGCCTTCGTAGTTGAAAGGGCCGTAGATGGCCAGTTTGGCATGACTAGCCAGTACCCCGGGCAGCCGGGCAAACAGGCACTCGACGGCGGTCCAGGGCATGATGTGTAGCGTATTGGCCGAGAAGACGGCGTCATGGCGCTGTTCGGGCCAGTCCGCCGCAACATCGAGTTCGAATGGCGGCGGCGTGTTGGGCAAAGCCGCTTCTTTCAGCCAGACGCTGATGCCGGGCAGGTTTTCGGCGCGATCCGAAGTTTGCCAGGTCAAATGCGGCAGGCGTTCGGCGAAAAAGATGGCGTGCTGGCCGGTGCCGCTACCGATTTCCAGCACGTGGCGACGATCTGCGAAGTACTCGCGCAGCACCTCGAGAATGACTTCCCGGTTCTTTTCGCAGGAGGGGGCGTTGGGTTTTTCCATGGCGGCCTTGGCTCAATGAGATGCCATGATCGACCAAGCCGGCGCAGGCGGCAAATTTACCCGGGCAATTGGGCAAGCAAGCCGAGGTAGAAGGCGATCTCGGCAACTTGCTGCGTCGCCCCCAGGCAATCGCCGGTATAGCCGCCCAGCCAGCGTTTGAACTTGGCAGCCAGCCACAGGGTGACCAGCCCGGCCAGGGCGCAGCCGGCCAGCGCCTTGGCGATGGGCAGCAGCGCCAGCGTCCCGAGCCCGAAGAGCGCCGCAAACAACAATGCCCCGCCGGACAGCCGGGTGGCCAGCGGCTTGGCTTTCGACTGCAGGTCTTCGCGCACGTAATCTAGGCTGGCCAGCAGCACGACCGCGCAAAAACGCGACAGGGCATGACCGGCCAGCAGGGCAAAGGGCACCAGCGCGCTGTCGAGTGCGGCCAGCAGCGTGAATTTGCCAAGCAGCGCCAGCACCATAGCGACCACGCCGTAACTGCCGACCCGCGAATCCTTCATGATCTCCAGGATGCGCAGCTTGTCCCAGCCGCCGCCCAAGCCGTCGACGGTGTCGGCCAGGCCGTCCTCGTGGAAGGCGCCGGTGGCGTAAATGGTCGCCGCCATCGACAACAGCACGGCCACCGGCTGCGCCCAGAGCTGCAGCGCGCCGAGATAGACCAGCGCGCCGATGCCGCCGACGAGCAGGCCGACGGCCGGAAACCAGCGCGCCGAGTGATTCAGCGCCTCGGCCGAATGCCCGACCCAGGCGGGCACCGGCAGCCGCGTGAAGAAGCGGATGGCGCCGAAGAAATACTCGAGCTCGCGGCGCAGCATCAGCTTTTGTCAGAAACGCCGGCCGACTCGAAACTGGCCATGTCCTTGAGGAAATTGACCGCCCCCAGCACCAGCGGATAGGCCAGCGCGGCGCCGGTGCCCTCGCCCAGGCGCAGACCGAGGTCGAGCAGCGGCTCGGCGCCGAGCGCCTGCAGTTGCGCCGCGTGGCCCGGTTCGGCCGAGCGGTGGCAGAAGATGCAGTAATCGGCCACCGCCGGCACCAGACGAATCGCGGTCAAGGCGGCCGCGCCGACGATGAAGCCGTCGATGAGCATGGTCATCTTCGCCTCGGCGGCGCCGAGCATGGCGCCAACCATCATGACGATTTCGAAACCGCCGAATTCGGCGAGCACACGCGCCGGGTCGTTGTCGCCACCGGCGGCGCGGTAGCGCTGCACGACCTGTTCGAGCAGACCCAGCTTGCGGGCCAGGCCGGCATCGTCGAGCCCGGTGCCGCGCCCGACGCAGTCGGCCAACGAAACGCCAGTCAGGCAATGGGTGATCAGCGAAGCGGCCGCCGTGTTGCCGATGCCCATTTCGCCGAAACCGACCAGGTTGCAGGCATTGGACGAGAGGTTACGGCAGAACTCGCCGCCACGTTCGATGGCCATGGCGCACTGCTCGGCGCTCATCGCCGGTTCTTCAAGGTAATTGGCCGTGCCGGGCGCCACCTTGGCGTTGATCAAACCGGGCCGCTTGCCGAAATCGTGCGCCACGCCGGCATCGATGATCGCCAGGTGGAGATCGTTCTGACGCGCGAAGACATTGATCGCCGCGCCGCCGGCCAGGAAATTCTCGACCATCTGCCAGGTCACGTCCTGCGGGTAGGCCGAGACGCCGGCCCTGGCTGCGCCATGATCGCCGGCGAAGACCAGCAGGTGCGGCTGACCGAATTCCGGATCAAGGCGTTGCTGGATCAGGCCAACCTTTTTGGCCACCGTTTCGAGCTGGCCGAGCGCGCCGCGCGGCTTGGTCTTCTGGTCGATCTTGTGCTGCAGCGCAGCGGCCAGCCCCTGGTCGGGGGCGCTGATGTTGAATTTTGAATGCATCCGATTCTTCCTGTTCCAAAAAAGCAAAAAGGGCCTCGCCGCCACATTCGCAGGAATGCAACGACGAAACCCTGTCCACAGGTTTCCGGCCCGAACTATCCGATACGTCTTCTGGCTTCCGGATCGGCCGAATTGCCGCGCCTTCCCGCCGGGTCTGTTTCCCCATGCAGTGGCATCATGCAGCAGTCGTCCCCGGTTACAGCGGCGGGCCCGCCCCGGATTCGCACCGGGTTCCGTTTCATCGGATCGGGGCGGATTATCCGGCTTGCCGGGACGCCATGCAATCACCTAAAGTGCCGACCATGAAAGAACTGATCCTTGGTGGCGCCCGTTCTGGCAAGAGCCTGCTCGCCGAAAGGCGGGCGGCAGAATCCGGATTGCGCGTTGTTTACCTGGCGACGGCCGAGGCGCGCGATGGCGAGATGAGCCGGCGCATCACCCACCATCGCGAACGTCGTCCGGCCGACTGGGGCTGCGCCGAGGAAACCCTGTACCTGGCAGAAAAACTGCGCCAACTGGCGGCGCCGGAAACCTGCATCCTGGTCGATTGCCTGACCCTTTGGCTGTCCAACCTGCTCTTTGCCGGAAAAGCGGCGGCCCAGGCCGAAGCCGGCGCAGCCATCGACTGCCCCTTATTCAACGCCGAAACCGGCGCCCTGCTCGATCTTCTGCCGCACTTGCCCGGCCACATCATCCTGGTTTCCAACGAAGTCGGCTGGGGCATCGTGCCCATGCACCCGGTGTCGCGGCTCTTTGCCGACGAGCAGGGCCGGCTCAACCAACGCGTTGCCGCCGCCTGCGATCAGGTCAGCTTGGTCGCGGCGGGGCTGCCACTCCGCCTCAAGTAAGGCTATCCTTCGGACCACAGGGACCACCGAGCCCGTTGGGGGAACATATGCAACACCTGCTAGATACGCTCGCTTCGGGCATCCACGACGCCAAAAACCAGCTGTTCATCGCCGAATCGCTGATTGCCGCGAACGAGGCCAAACATCAAATCGACCTCGGCGAAGCCCGCTACGCCATCGAAGCGGCAGCCGACCGGCTATCGCGCACGCTGGCCGCCTATCACCTGATGCGCCATGGTGCGCACCTCTCCATCGTGCCAAGCATCGTCGGCGATCTGTGCGCCGAAGTGGCGCTCAGCCAGCAAAAGCACCTGGCCACCGCCGGCATCGCGCTCAAGGTCGATTGCCAGGTTGTCGATGAATGGCCGCTCGACCGCGACCTGATCACCGACATGCTCAACAACGCCGTCCAGAATGCCGGCCGCTTCGCCCGCCAGAACGTCGCCCTGAGCGTCCTTGCCGCCGATGGCGGCCTGGTTTTCCGCATAGACGACGACGGCCCCGGCTTTGCCAGCCTGCCGCCCAAAATGAATACCGGCCTGCTGGTCGCCGAACGTCTCGCCCAATTGCACGTGCGCCATGAGCGCCCGGGCCAGCTGCGCCTGAGCAACGACAGCACGCTGGGTGGCGCCCGTTTCGAATTGTGGTTGCCCTGATGGCCGATTACAGTAAAAAGCGCTTTCTCGTCATCGACGATCAGCCGCTGGCCCGCGAGGCCCTGCGCAGCGTCGCGCAGACGATGGGGGCCTTTACCGTCGAGTTCGCCTCGAATTACCAGGATGCCATTTACCGCATCCGCAACAACGTGCCGGACATCATTCTCTGCGACTACGTGCTGGGCGACGGCCGTTCCGGCCAGCAATTGCTCGAGGAGCTGCGCCGCTTCAACCTGCTGCCCGACGAAACCATTTTCATGATGGTCACCGGCGAGCAATCCTACGAACAGGTGGTCTCGGCCGTCGAACTGGTGCCCGACGACTACATCATCAAGCCCTTTTCCCCCGACAAGCTCATGCTGCGCCTCGACCGCATCATGGAACGGAAAATTTTCTTCGCCGGCTACTACAAGGAAAAGCGCCGGCAGGATTACGCCCGGGCCTTGTCCATCCTGCAGGCCAAGCACGACAGCGAGGCCGGCCGGCCCTACCGCTTCGAGATTCTCCGCCAGACGGCCGAGGTGCAGATGGCCAGTGGCCAGGCCAAATCGGCCGAGGCCACCTATCGCGGCATTCTGGAAAACTACAATTTTCCCTGGGCCCGGGCTGGTGTCGCCCGTTCGCTGCACAAGCAGAACCGCCTGACCGAGGCGCGTCAGGAAATCGACCAGGTGGTCGCCAGCACGCCGCATTACTTCGATGCCTCCGACGTCAAGGCCAGCATCTGCATGGCCCAGGGCGAACCCGAGGAAGCGCAGAAGGTGCTCGATGCGGTGGCCAAAAAGACACCGCGCAATTACCTGCGCAAGCGCCTGCTGGCCGAAGCCGCCAGCCTGACCGGCGACACCGAGACGGCACGCGCCGCGATGGCTGACGTCATTGCCAACGACAGCATGCCCGGCGCCGTTTCGGCCGAAGATCGTCTGGCCCTGGCGCGCAGCCATGTCGCGGCCAACGACCAGATATCCGCTGAAAAGGTGCTGGTCAGCCTGCGCGAATCGGAAGTCCAGAACATGGAACTGGGAGAACAGGCCAGTTACGCCGCGCTGCTCGCCATCAGTTCGCCGGACAAGGGCAAGCCGCGCTTTGCCGGCCTGCGTCCCGCCCTGCTCTCGGCAGAACTGGGCGCGATGGCCAGGCTCGATGTCATGCGGGCTGCGCTGAACCTGAGCGATCGGGAACTGGCCGACCACCAGTGTGAAGAACTGATGCACAGCACCGATACCAAGAAACTGTTCGGGGCGATGCGCGGCATGTATTCACGGCACGGCCGCGAAATGGATTTCCGCGATATCCAGCGCCAGGTGGCGCTCAAACGCATCCACCACGACGCGGCCGACCTGGGTGCCTAGAGCCTGCTGCTTGCCGTAAACCCGCCCTAAAAACCCGCCGCTGGCAGCCAGGGCGCCAGCTTTGACCAGTCGAGCGCCGCCTCGACCGAATCGGCCAGACGGTCAAGATCGGCTTCGCGGCGCGCCGCGAAATCGACCGGGGCCGTTTCCGTCATGCCGGCCCAGGCGAGCAGCGCGGTCAGCGCCTGCGGATGATCAAAAAGACCGTGGCAATAGGTGGCGAAAACCTGCTCGTCAGCCGAAATGGCGCCATCGCTGCGCCCGTCATCAAGTTGCACCGCGGCCCGGGCCAGCCCGGCCCCACCCGTTACGCCAAGGTGGATCTCGTAACCGGTCATGGTCGGCTGGCCCGGCAGGGATAAGTGACCACTCACATTGCGCAACTGCTTTTCGCTTTCCAGCGTCGTTTTGACATCGAGCACACCCAGACCCGGCGTACTGCCCGGCTGGCCTTCCAGCCCCAGCGGATCGTGAATCAGGCGGCCGAGCATCTGGTAACCGCCGCACAGGCCGACGACCTTGCCGCCGTAGCGCAAATGCTTGTTGATCGCCGCCGCCCAGCCCTGCTCGCGCAGCCAGTCGAGGTCGGCGCGCACCGCCTTGGAACCGGGCAGGACGATGAGATCGGCGGCCGGCGGCGTTTCGCCCGGCCCGACCCAGCGGAAATCGACTTCCGGATGCAGGCGTAGCGGGTCGAGGTCGTTGTGGTTGGAAACCCGCGGATAAGCCGGCGCGATCACCTTCAGCTTCGCTCTGCCCTTTTCCACCGACGTCGTCGCAATGGCATCCTCGGCATCGAGCATCAGGCCGTGCAGATAGGGCAGCACACCGAGTACCGGCTTGCCGGTGCGTTCTTCCAGCCAGCTCAGACCCGATTCGAGCAAGCCGATGTCGCCGCGAAAACGGTTGATGACGAAACCCTTGACGCGCGCCTGCTCGGACGGCGACAGCAGGTCGAGCGTGCCTACCAGATGCGCGAAGACACCACCGCGGTCGATATCGGCGACGATGATCACCGGGCAATCGACCGCCTCGGCAAAGCCCATGTTGGCAATATCGCGATCACGCAGATTGATCTCGGCCGGCGACCCGGCCCCCTCGACAACAACACACTCGTAAGCCGCCGTCAGCCGCGCCCAGGATTCGAGCACCGCCCCCATGGCCCGCGGCTTGTACTCGTGATAATCGCGGGCATCGAAATCGGTGACCACCTGGCCATGAATGATGACCTGCGCCTTGCGGTCGGTGGTTGGCTTCAACAGCACCGGGTTGAAATCGGTATGTGGCGGCAGGCCGCAAGCCAGCGCCTGCAACGCCTGCGCCCGGCCGATTTCGCCGCCATCGACGGTAACCGCCGAATTGAGCGCCATATTCTGCGGCTTGAAGGGCGCGACCCGTACGCCACGGCGCTTCAGAATGCGACAGAGGGCGGCAACCAGCGTCGATTTGCCGGCATCGGAGGTGGTGCCTTGCACCATCAGGGAAAAACAGGGCATGTGAAAGCATCGCAAGCAGGAGACGGCGGGAGGATAAACCGCTTTGCCGCCCTCGCCGAGGAAAAATGCCGGCCGTGATCGCCATTCGGCAGACGATCCGCTGGCGCAATCCGCCCGCCGATGGCCACGGCAATCACCGCGCTGGCGAATACAATGCCCGCATCCCCAGCTCTGCCACTACCCGCCCGATGAACGCCTACCACCTCGCCCAAGTCAACGTCGCCCGCGCCAAAGCCGAGATGCACACGGAAATCATGCAGGGTTTCATGTCCCAGCTCGACGCCATGAACCGGCTGGCCGACAACGCCGACGGCTTCATCTGGCGCATGCTCGGCGACGGCGGCGACTACACCTCCATCCGCCCCTACGAAGATCCGCTGGTGATCATGAACGTCAGCCTGTGGCGGGACGTCGATGCGCTGAAAAACTACGTCTACAGGACCACCCACATGAACATCATCCGCGCCCGCCATGCCTGGTTCGACAAGATGGATAACATCCAGCAGGCGCTCTGGTGGATTCCCGCCGGGCAGTTGCCGACGGCGCAGGAGGCGAGGGAAAAGCTGGAACGGGTGCGGCGGTTTGGGGCGACGAAGGAGGCGTTTACGTTTGCCCAGGTTTTTTTGGCGCCGGGGTGAAGGTGGGCGGTTGGAATAGCATGAAGCGACCATTAAATGCCATATGACTTTGACTCGCTGCAGCCACCTTTATTAACATCGCACCCACAACAGGAGGAACCAAGTGATATCTGAGGCAGCTGATTTCTTCGCTTCAACTGTAAAGCCGACCGTGGATGAATTTTTCTATGATCCCCGAGATGTTCGGCGAGGCCGCCTTGCTGCTCTTGTTCTTTATCACATGGCGGAACACCTAGCCTTGGATGGACACACAGGACGGGACAAAAAGGAAATGGACAGGAAAGGGGATGCAATTCGTGAAAAGTTGAAGGCTCAATGTCCTGATTTTTCTCTAATAGGGGACATTGCCGACGCAACGAAACATGCAAAGCTGTTTGTCCGCACGAAGGCCCCGCGAGAAGTGTCATCCTCACAACAAATCACTGCGTCCCCCGGCCCTGGCCTGTTTCAAGCCCCTTTTGGCGAAGGCTTGTTTGCTGAAGCCTTATTCGTGTTCGCCATACTTGATGACGGAACGGCCAAGCCACTGGAGCCGGCCATTCGTTCTGTGATGGCAGCGCTGGAAGAACTTCTTGCAGGTTCTCAGTCGTAACACAGCAGAGTGGCTAGTAACCCAATAACAAAAGGAAAAGGCGCTGAGTCCCTGTGATTTTGGACGCTAATCTCATCCTCACCCCGCCCCCTCCTGCTATCCTCTCGCCTTCATGTCTCCGGGTGCCCCGGACAGGATTTCTGCCACAGACGATACCTGACGCGAAGACGAGCCGAAGATGACCAACGGGAATCCCCGTGGGACAGTGCTATTGCACGGCAAGGCGAAGTCGACAAAGTCAGGCGTCGGTTGTGGCAGAAATCCCCGGGGAGAATCGGGAAGGCGGTGCAATTCCGCCACGTGCCCAGCGCTGTAAGGAGGATGGGCGATGCACAAGCCACTGGGGCGACCCGGGAAGGCGCATCGTTCATGTGATTCCAAGTCAGAAGACCGGCCGGGAGATAATGCGGGCTGCTTGGTCAGGCAGCCTTTGTCTTTCCAGAAGGGGAATCCATGGAAAACTCATCCGCGCCATCGGCGCAGGCTTTTTCGGACGCCGAGCGGGCGGCCGTCTACCACGCCATTTTCAGCCGGCGCGACGTGCGCGGCCAATTCCTGCCCGATACGGTGCCCGACGATCTGCTCGCCCGCATCCTGATGGCGGCCCATCACGCGCCTTCGGTCGGTTTCATGCAGCCGTGGAATTTCCTGCTGGTCCGCTCGGCAGAAGTGAAACAGCGTGTCCATGACGTCTTCCACCAGGCCAATGACGAGGCGGCGCGCATGTTCCCCGACGAGAAGCGCGAAATCTACAGCCGCCTGAAGCTGCAGGGCATTCTCGAAGCACCGCTCAACCTGTGCATCACCTGCGACCGGACGCGTTCCGGCCCGGTCGTGCTCGGCCGCACGCACATGCCGACCATGGACCTCTACAGCAGTGTGTGTGCCGTGCAGAATCTCTGGCTGGCCGCCCGCGCCGAGGGGCTGGGCGTTGGCTGGGTGAGCATTTTCCACGAGAAGGCGCTGCAGGACGCGCTCGGCATTCCGCACCATATCGTGCCGATTGCCTACCTGTGCATCGGTTATGTCAGCCATTTCAAGGACCGGCCGGAGCTCGAACAGGCCGGCTGGCTGCCCCGCCTGCCGGTCGAGGAACTGGTGTTTCACGAGCAGTGGGGCGAGCACAGCGCGACGGAGGCCGCCTTGAGCAAAACCCTGCATGACATGCAGTCCGCCATCCAGCAGGATCAGGTATTTCCCCGATGAGTTTCAGTTTTAACGCTTTTGCCATGCCGCTCGCCGCGCTGGCTGCCGTGCTGCTCGACCGCCTGCTCGGCGAAGTCTCGCGCTTTCATCCGCTGGTCGGTTTCGGCAATCTGGCGGCTGCCATCGAAAAGCGGCTCAACCGGCGCTCGATCTTTGGTGGCCTGTTCGCCTGGCTGCTCGCCGTCGGGCCGTGGGTCGCCCTGGCCTTCTGGCTGCGCCCGTTCGCCCCGTTTGCCGTCGATGTCGTGCTGCTCTACTTCGCCCTCGGCGCGCAAAGCCTGGGCCAGCATGCCGAAGCCATTGCCGCGCCGCTGCAGGCCGGGCAACTCGACGCCGCCCGGCAGCGCCTGAGCTGGATCGTTTCGCGCGAAACGGCGACGCTGGATGAATCCGGCGTGGCCAAGGGCGGCGTCGAATCGGTGCTGGAAAACGGCAACGATGCGATCTTCGGCGCCCTGTTCTGGTTTGCCCTGCTCGGCGGACCGGGCACCGTGCTCTTCCGGCTGGCCAACACGCTGGATGCGATGTGGGGCTACCGCACCGAACGCTATAACCTGTTCGGCCGCTTTGCCGCCCGTTTTGACGACGCGCTGAATTACCTGCCGGCCCGCCTGACCGCCCTCGCCTACGCGCTGCTCGGCCAGACCCGGACGGCGCTGCACTGCTGGCGCACCCAGGCCCCGGGCTGGGACAGTCCGAATGCCGGGCCGGTCATGGCGGCCGGCGCCGGCAGTCTGGGCATCGCGCTGGGCGGCGCGGCGATCTATCATGGCGTCGAAGAAATCCGCTCGCCGCTCGGGCTCGGCCCGGCCCCGGTCGCGGCCGACCTGCGGCGCGCCGTTTCCCTGGTCAACAACAGCCTGTGGCTGTGGCTGGCCGGCCTTTTCATCATTTCCGGAGCCCTCCATGCTTGAGCACGGCGGACGTCTGCGCGAAGCCGCAGCCAAATACAACATCCCGCTCGCCGACTGGCTCGATCTGTCGACCGGCATCAATCCCGAAGCCTGGCCGGTGCCGGCACTGCCGAGTGAAGTCTGGCAACGCCTGCCGGAAACCGGTGACGGCCTGGAGGCTTCGGCCGCCGACTATTACGGCAACGAGAACCTGCTGCCGGTGGCCGGTTCGCAGGCCGCCATCCAGCTCCTGCCGATGCTCCTGCCACGCGCCGTAGTCGCCTGCGTCAGCCCGCTCTACGCCGAACACCCGCAGGCCTGGCAGCGCGCCGGACATCGCCTGCGCTTCCTGCAGAATGCGACGCTGCCGCGCGCCCTGGCGGCGGCGACGCCCTACGTGCTGCTCTGCAACCCGAACAATCCGACGGCCGACCGCCATCCGCGCGAGCTCGCTCTCGATGCCGCGCAGCAATTGAAGAAGCGCGGCGGCTGGCTGATCATCGACGAGGCCTTCATCGACCCGACGCCGGACGACAGCCTGGCGGCGCTGGCCGGCACCGCCGAAGCGCCCAACCTGATCGTTTTCCGCTCGCTCGGCAAATTCTTCGGCCTGGCCGGGGCGCGCGTCGGCTTCCTGCTCGCCGCCCCCGACCTGCTCGGCAAACTGGCCGAAGCGATCGGCCCGTGGAGCATCGCCGGGCCGTCGCGTCTCGTCGCCCGGCTGGCCTTGCAGGATCGCCTGTGGCAAAGCGCCGCCCGGGAACGGCTGCAGACGGCCAGCACCCGCCTGGCCAGCCTGTTGCAGGCGCATGGCGAAGTAAAGCGCAGCGCCCTGTTCGCCGCGCTGACCACCGCCCAGCCCGACGCGCTCTACGAATTCCTCGCCCGGCGCGGCATCCTGCTGCGCCGTTTCGAGCAGCAGGCGCTACTGCGCTGCGGCCTGCCCGGCAACGAAGCCGAGTGGCAACGCCTGGCAGCCGCCCTGACCGAATGGCAGGCGGCATGAAGGCAGGAAAAATCTGCTTGCTGGCCGTTCTGCTCGGCCTGCTGTCGGCCGTCCGGGCCGAAATCGTCGTCCGCGACGATGCCGGCAACGAGGTACGCCTGAAAGAACCGGCCCGCCGCATCGTCACCCTGGCCCCGCATTCGGCGGAAAGCCTGTATGCCGCCGGGGCCGGCGCCACCCTGGTCGGCACCGTCGATTACAGCGACTACCCGCCGGCCGCCAAGAAGGTGCCACGGGTCGGCGGCTATTCGCGTCTTGATCTCGAAGCCATCGTCGCCCTCAAGCCCGATCTGGTCATCGCCTGGCAGAGCGGCAATGCCGCGGTCCAGGTGGACAAGCTGCGGGCCCTCGGCCTGACCGTCTTCATGACCCAGCCCAACCTGATGGCCGATGTGGCGCGCCAGCTTGAGCAACTGGGCAAGCTGGCCGGCACCGAGCCGGCCGCCAATGCCGCCGCCACGGCTTTCCGCCAGCGCCTGGAAGGGCTGCGCAAGGCCAATGCCGGCAAACCCGCGGTCCGCGTTTTCTACCAGATCTGGAAAAACCCGCTGACGACGGTCGGTGGCCAGCAGATCATCACCGATGCCATGCACCTGTGTGGCGGCGAGAATCCCTTCGGCCATTTTTCCCGGATGGCGCCAACGGTCAGTCTCGAAGCCGTGCTCGAAGCCGACCCCGAGGCCATCGTCGCCACCGGCATGGGCGATGGGCGGCCCGACTGGCTGGGCGACTGGGACAAATGGCCGCGCATGACCGCCGTCAAGCGCGGCAACCTGTTCCACATCAATCCGGACATCATGCAGCGCCACACGCCGCGCATTCTCGACGGGGCGGAGAAACTTTGTGCCCACCTCGATGTCGCACGTAGCCGTCGCCCGCCCAAATGAAAACCGCATGAGCCGCCTGCCGCAACGCATCGTCTGTCTGACCACCGAAACCGTCGAAGTGCTTTACGCGCTCGGTGAGCAGGACCGCATCGCCGGCATTTCCGGCTACACCGTGCGCCCGCCGCAGGCGCGCCGGGAAAAGCCCAAGGTCTATGCCTTCACGAGCGGCGATATCGACAAGATCCTCGCCGTGCAGCCCGATCTGGTGCTGACCTTCTCGGATCTGCAGGCCGACATCGCGCGCGACCTGATCAAGGCCGGCGTGCCGGTTTACGCCTTCAACATGCGCAGCGTCGACGACATTCTCGGCATGATCGAAACGCTCGGCCGCCTGGTCGGCGCCGAGGCTAAAGCGCACGAACTGGTGGCCGGGCTGGAAGCGCAGATCGAGGCCACGCAGGCCAGCGCCGCCGCCCGCCTGGCCCGAACCGGGCACCGGCCGCGCGTCTATTTCGAGGAATGGGACGAGCCGAACATCACGGCCGTGCGCTGGGTTTCCGAACTGATCGGCATCGCCGGCGGAGCCGACATCTTTCCCGAACGCGCCGCCTCGCCGCTGGCCCGCGACCGCATCCTGGCCGATCCGCTGGAAATCGTCCGGCGCGATCCGGAAGTCATCATCGGCTCCTGGTGCGGCAAACATTTCCGTCCGGAACGGGTCGCCGCCCGCCCGGGCTGGTCGGCGATATCGGCGGTGCGCAGCGCTCGCCTGCATGAAATCAAGTCGGCCATCATCCTGACGCCCGGGCCGGTAGCGATCAGCGAGGGCCTGCCGCTGCTGCTCGAAATACTCGCCGCGGAACAACGCGAAAATCCCCGGGAAGCCCCACCAGACCGGGCAAGTGCTTGAGCCGGAGCGAACCGCAATTGCTTTGGCATAGGGGGAACAGCTATATTGCTGCGATGCTCCCCGCCGTCTGCCGCCTGCTCTTCGTGTTCTGCCTGTTCGCCGCTCCGGCGCAGGCGGAAAATGTCGCGCTGCTGCTGAGCGGCCAGGATGGCCCCTACGCCGAATACGCCAGCAGTTTTCGCAGTGCGATCAGCGCCACCAACTGGAAAATCAGCGCTCAGGGCAGCCAGGAAAATCTCGACAACGCCGCGGAACATCCCGACCTGATCATCGCCGTCGGCAGCAGCGCCTTGCGCCAGGCCCTGGCCAGGGCCAGCCCGACACCGATCATCGCAACGCTGATCCCGCGCCTGTCCTATGAAAAGCTGCTGGCCGAAAGCGGCAACCGCAATCGCCGGGTGAGCGCCATCTGGCTTGATCAGCCACCCGCCCGCCAGGCCATTTTCCTGCGCCACCTGCTGCCGGGAAAAACGCGCATCGGCATGCTGCTCAGCAACGAAACCCGCGCCCAGGCTGCCCAGTTCCGCCAGCCGTTCGCCAATGCCGGCCTGAGTCTGGACAGCGAGGACAGCGAGTCCGACCAGACCCTGCTGCCCGCCCTGAACAGCCTGCTTGGCCGGGTCAATATCCTGTTCGCCATCCCCGACTCGAACATCTACAAGCGCGACAACATCAAGAGCATCCTGATCACCACCTATCGCTACCAGCGCCCGGTGATTGCCTTTTCGCCGGCCTTCGTCAATGCCGGCGCGCTCGCCGCGCTGTATTCGACACCGGCCCAGATCGCCCGTCAGACCGTCGACATCATGCAGTCCGCCGGCCCCACGCTGCCGCCGCCCGGGTCACCCAACCAGTTCGCTATCCTGATCAACCAGAATGTTGCCGAGGCACTCAACCTGCACCTCCAGGATGAAGCCGATATCCGGCGGGCCATGCTCGCCGACAAGGAGGCCCGATGAACCGCTTCAACCTGCGACAGCGCCTGCTGCTGCTCTCGCTGCTACCGAGCGCGATGATCGCCATCACGCTGGTCTCCTATTTCACGCTGAGCGGCATCCGGACCCTGGAAGGCGAATTGCGCACCAAGGGCCTGTCTACCGTGCGCTACCTGGCCCAGGTCAGCGAATACGGCATCATCTCCGGCCAGCTCGAAAGCCTGCACGGTCTGGCCCAGATGACCATCCAGGAATCCGGCGTCAAGGCCGCCGTGATCGTCAATGCCAAAGGCCGGGCCATCGCCGTCAGCGGCCGCGTCTCGCTGGCCAGCGAAACCCTGCACCAGCCGCTGCGCGAACCGACCATGGTGGACCAGACCGAGCGCTGGATCGGCTTTGGCGCGCCAGTCATGCGCTCGCAAAGTGAAAGCGATGCCATTTTCGAGCCGATTTCCGGCAAGCAACCGCCGGCCCACGAAGTCATCGGCCAGGTCTTCGTCGAGTTTGACAAGACCGAGCTGGCCAACCGCCAGCGCGACCTGCTGCTGCGTGGCCTGGTCATCGTCTTCATCGGCCTGATTTTCATCGCCCTGCTCGCCATCGCCATGGCCGACAGCCTGGCCCGGCCGCTGAAGCGGCTCGTCCAGGCCGTGCGCGAAATGTCCTCGGGCCGCTTCGATGCCCGCGTGCCCATCCATTCCAGCGCCGAACTGGGCATCCTGGAACAGGGCTTCAACGAAATGGCCAACCATATCGAGGATGTCCATCGCTCGATGCAGACGCGCATCGAGGAGGCGACGGCACAACTTGCCTTCCAGGCCCGCCATGACCCGCTGACCGGCCTGCTCAACCGGCGCGAATTCGAACACCGCCTGGAAAAGGCCTTGTCCAGCGTGCAGGCCGGCGGCGAGGAATTCAGCGTGCTGCTCATCGACCTCGACCGCTTCAAGCCGGTCAACGACACCTGCGGCCACCTGGCCGGCGACGAACTGCTGCGGCAGATTTCCCAGCTCTTCCAGGGCCGCCTGCGCGAGGAGGACACCCTGGCCCGCCTCGGCGGCGACGAATTCGGCATCATCCTGGCCAACTGCAGCGGCCCGCGCGCCCGCCAGGTGGCCGACGACATCTGCGGCCTGGCCAGCGCCTATCGCTTCATCTGGCAGGACAAGGTGTTCGCCGTTGGCGCCAGTATCGGCCTGACACCGGTCAGCCGCCGCGTGCGCAACATCAACGAAATACTCTCGGCCGTTGACGCTGCCTGCTACCGGGCCAAGGAAAGCGGCCGCAACCAGGTCTGCGAACAGGAAGCCAGCAACGTGCCGGAGCGCCGGCAGGAAAGCCAGAACTGGACGGCCCGCATCGGCAGCGCACTGGCCGAGAACCGCCTGCAAGTCGAGGCCTTGCCGCTGCTCTCCCTGAACGACGCCAGCCCGGCCAGCCATTGTGTCGAACTCAGCGCCCGCCTGCACGAACCCGGCCAGCCCCCGGTCGCCCTCGCGGCCCTGATCGATGCCGCCGAACGCTACGATCTGGCGGCCGGCATCGACCTGCGCTTCATCGAAACCGCCATTGATGCCATTGACCGGGCCCGGCGCCACAACAAACAGCTGTACTGCCTGGTTCCGCTATCCCGCAACTCGCTCGGCCGGCGTGCCCTGATCGACTTCATCGGCCGCAGCCTGGCCGCCAAGGAGCTGCCGGGCGAGGGCTTGTGCCTGTTCTTCTCGGAAGATGTCTCGACGCACCAGAGCAGCCAGGCGGCAGAATTCTCCCGGTTGGCCCGGGCGCTCGGTTGTCAGGTCGGCCTTGATGATTTCGGCGGCGGCCTCTCCTCGTTCAGCCATTTGCGCGCCATTGCCCCGAGTTACGTCAAACTCAGCCGCAGCCTGACCCGCGACCTTGGCGGCAACCGGGCGTCGACGGCCCTGCTGCGCGCCGTGCAGGAAATCACGGCCGATCTCGGCATCCACACCATCGCCGACAATATCGTCGACCCGACGGCCCTCGAACAACTCGCCGAACTCGGTATCAGTTTTGCCCAGGGCCCGGCGGTTGCCGCCCCCGAACCCTTCGAGGTCTGGCTCGAAGGGGCGGTGATCAGGAGTGCCTGATCAGAAATCGAGACGCAGGCTGACCCACTGGCGACGTTCGACGATACGGTCGTTGGCCGGTGGAAAACCCGTCTTGTATTCGTAGTGGGCGCCATTCAGTGACTGGACGGTCACCGCGAGCTCGCCGCCAATCTGGGTAAAGCGGAACGGATACGCCAGCCGCGCATCGTAGCGTTCATAGGCTGGCGACCAGGTGTGCGTTGACCACTTCATCTTGTCCTGCCAGTACCCGGCCAGCGAAAAATCCAGGCCGAATGGCAGTTTCTGCATCAAGAGCAGCGAGCTCGAACTGCCCGGCATCGAATGTTCCGTGAAGTCCTTGATGCCCTGCTGATTCAGCGTCGAGTTGGGAAAAACAAGCGCAGAGGCCAGATACTCGCTGGCAATATGGGAAAAGGTCTGGTTCAGGATCAGGCGGGTTGTCTCGAACGGCTGCCATTTGAACTGGTATTCAACACCCTGAATATCGACATTCTGGATCGGCTGGTCCGTTTTGCCCGTTGTCGTGGTGATCTCGAAAATTCGATTGTGAATGCGCTCGTTGAACAGGCGGACGTCCAGGCTGGCCCGCCAGTCACGCCAGTTGCCGAGATAACCGATTTCCCAGGTATCGAGTTGCTCGGCCGGCAAATTGCGATCGCCGGTATAGACCTGCTCTGAATACACCCCGGGAATGAGAATTCTCTGGTTACCCAGGAAATTGACCGTGCTCGCCGTTCGGTAGGCCTGCGAATAGCCGATACGGACGGTGTTTTCCGGATCCAGGTGAAAATTGGCACTGATCCGCGGCGCGGCATGAAACCCGGCCAGCGAATCGTTTTGGCCGGCCAGGCCGACGTTGCCGGTAAACCAGGCGGCCGGCTTCCATTCGACATTGCTGAACAAGCGCGTTACTTCGCGATGCACCGTACCCTGATCCGGCAGAGCCCAGGCCGAGCGCATGGCATCATCTCGCCAGCTCGCCCCCCACACCAGACGCGTCATCTCGTCGAGCCGCAGGTTATGCTGCAGTTCGATCTCATGGCGGGTTCCCTGATCACCGGACTGGTTGACGCTATAGACAATGGGCGTGGTCGGGATCACGGTCGAGAACGCATCGTTCGAACGATCATCGACATAGGAATAACGCAGCTGAAATTCCGAATCCGGCGAAAGCACCCGACGCCACAGGAACTGTAGATAAGTATCCGTCTGGCGCAAATCGCGAATCGGATTGTCCACAACAGGCAATCCCTGGACCATGGTCACGCTGCCGATCCGCCCCAATTGCGTCACCCCCTCCACCTGTCCCGCGCTGAACTGCAGGCTGTCCCGATCACTCAACACGAAATCGGCGCGCAAATCGAACAGGCGAGAAGAATACGAGTCAACCCAGTCGCCCCGGTTGGTCAGGCCATCATCGTTCTGCTGCTTGTAGGTGAAGCGGAAATCGCCAATATCGGCGATCTTGCCACCCGTCCGCAGAACATAGTCGCGGACATTCTGGTTGCCGTAGCTGGTGGATACCGAGGTACCACGGACCAGTGCCGGGTCGACGGTGATAATGTTGATGACGCCCAGAAAAGCGTTGCTGCCGTAAGACACGGCGTTGGTGCCGCGCACCACCTCGATGCGTTCGATATCCTCGAGCGCCACCGGCAGGGTCGCCCAGTTGACGCCGCCGCCGAACAGCGGCGAATACATCGAGCGCCCGTCAATCATCACCTGCACCCGCGACGAGTAATCGCCGTCGCCCATGCCATGGTAAGTTGCCCGCGCCGATTCGGTATTGTTCGGGTAGGTCTGGAAACCCGGCACCAGGCGGAAAATGTCGTTGAGATCGCGCGCCCCGGAAGCCTTGATCAGGTCGCGATCGATCACCGTCACCGCCGTTGGCGCATCGGCCAGGCGCTGTGGCAAACGGCTGACCGAGGCAACCAGGGGCAGTTCGCTGAAATAGGCATTCTCGTCGGCCTGCGCCAGGCCGGCCAGACCCAGGCCGACGAGCGCAAGCGCCAGCGACCGGCGCAGATCTTCCGGGTAAACGCTCATGCCGCGTCTTTCAAGATTCTTCAAGCGAGCCGGGCGCCGCCAGCGCCAGTTTCCAGGCCGCGGCAAAACATTCCGACTGGGCCCCGATGACCACCCCGTAGCGCGTCGTCGCGACCAGGCACAGAGCCAGTCCGGCCTGGTCTACCGTCGTTACGCCAGCGACATCGATTTCATCGACCCCGACGCGGGTCAGGGCATGCATGAAATCGCCACGCAATTCGCCATTCAGGCCGCCGGAAATGCGGATGACCTTGCGCCCGGCAAGTTCGTTGACTGAAAGGATCGAGGCTTGCCCGCCGGCCAGCGCGGCATTGATCGCATCGTCGATCACCACCTGGTTGATCGGCCCGGTCTGGAAACGCCCGCCGAACAGGTCGCCGACCCGGCTGACCACGCTGGCCGGCACGTCAATGACCGGCGAACCGAACAGCGAAAACTCGCAACCGACGGTATGACCGATTTCCAGTTCCATGTCGGTTCTGACCATCAGGCCCGCCAGGGAAAGATTGACGATCAGGCCTTCACCGATCCTGCCAGCATAGCCAATCCTGATCGGAGGCGGATTGCCGAAGCGGATGCGTTGATGTCGCCGTTGTTCGAAAAAGTTGCTCGCCACGATTCCCCCGATACTTCGTTTTTCAGCATCTTAACAAAACCCGTCGCTGCCGCTCAGGCATTCCGCCCAGGGTCGGCCCTGAATTGACTTTTGCCGGCCCGCTCGGTATTGTCTGCCACACGCTGGCAACACGCCAGCCGCGCCGATTTGAGCTCTGATTGCGGGCGCTTCTAAATACAGCTAAAACGGGAACCGCCCAGTTCGCGTTTTTCAGCCAACTGGGTTTTTGTTTTCAGGAACAGCATGCCAGGACATTCCGTCGGCGCCGTCGTAGCACAGCGCGCCCATTTCGATCAGCCGTTGCATCTCCGTAGCGGCGGCGTACTGCCAGCTTACGACCTGGTCTACGAGACCTACGGCACGCTCAATGCGGCCAAGTCGAATGCCATTCTCGTCTGTCACGCGCTGTCCGGCCACCACCACGTCGCCGGCCACTATGCCGACCAACCGGACAACATCGGCTGGTGGGACAACATCATTGGCCCCGGTCGACCGCTCGATACCGACCGTTTCTTCATCGTCGGCCTGAACAATCTCGGCGGCTGCCATGGCTCGACCGGCCCGTCGTCGCTCAACCCCGCCACCGGCAAGCAATGGGGCGCCGATTTTCCCATCGTCGCGGTCAATGACTGGGTGCATGCCCAGGCGCGCCTCGCCGATTTGCTCGGCATCGACAGCTGGGCCGCCGTCATGGGCGGCAGCCTGGGCGGCATGCAGGCGCTGCGCTGGAGCATCACCTACCCGGAGCGCGTCCGCAACGCCATCGTGATCGCCGCCGCGCCCAAGCTCTCGGCCCAGAACATCGCCTTCAACGACGTCGCCCGCCAGGCCATCCTGACCGACCCCGACTTCCACGGCGGCAATTACTACGAACACGATACGCGGCCGGTACGCGGCCTGCGCCTGGCGCGCATGCTCGGCCACATCACCTACCTGTCGGACGACCAGATGGGCGAGAAATTCGGTCGCGAGCTGCGCAACAGCGCTTTTTCCTTCGGTTTCGATGTCGAATTCGAGGTCGAATCGTATTTGCGCTACCAGGGCGACAAGTTCGCCGGCTATTTCGACGCCAACACCTACCTGTTGATGACCAAGGCGCTCGACTACTTCGACCCGTCGCGCGAGGACGACGGCGATCTCAACAAGACACTGGCCCGTACCAAAGCCAATTTCCTGATCGCCTCGTTCACCACCGACTGGCGCTTCACGCCGGCCCGTTCCAAGGAAATCGTCGCCGCGCTGCTCGCCGCCCGGCGCAATGTTTCCTACGCCGAGATCGACCTCAACTTCGGCCACGACTCCTTCCTCATGGAAGACGCCCAGTATCACGGCGTGGTCGATGCCTACCTGCGGAACATCAAGCTATGACGCATACCCTGGGCCGCCCCGATTTCGAGGTTATTGCCGGCTGGGTCGAGCCGGGCCACCGCGTGCTCGACCTCGGTTGCGGCGACGGCACGCTGTTGAAGCACCTGATCGAGACGCGCGGCGTCGATGGTGTCGGCGTCGAAATCGACGACGCCAATGTGCTGGCGGCGATCAAGAACGGCATCAACATCATCCAGGGCAACCTCGAAAGGGGCCTCGACGAATTCGCCGACCAGGCGTTCGACCATGTCGTGCTGTCGCGCACCCTGCAGACCGTGCGCCATACCGAGGGCATCCTGCGCGAAATGCTGCGCGTCGGCCGCGAAGCCGTCGTCTCCTTTCCCAATTTCGCCTACTGGAAAAACCTGCGTTCGGTGCTCGACGGCCGCATGCCGGTTTCCGAAGACCTGCCTTACGAGTGGTACGACTCGCCCAACGTGCGTTTCTTCACGCTGCTCGACTTCGAGGCGCTGTGTGCCCGAATGGGCCTGATCATCCGCGAACGCAGCGTGCTCGATGAAGAAGGCAATCCGGTCACCTGCAGCGCCGACCGCGACGTCAATTTCCTCGGCAGCCTGGCGGTCTACCGCCTGACCCAGCCGCGCTGATGCCGGCCTGGCTCGCCGCGCTGCTCACCCGGAAGATGCTGATCTGCATCTTCACGGGTTTTTCTTCGGGCCTGCCGCTCTACCTGCTGCTCAACCTGCTGCCGGCATGGCTGCGCAGCGAAGGCATCGACCTCAAGACCATCGGCTTCTTCGCGCTGATCCAGTTTCCCTACACCTGGAAATTCCTCTGGTCGCCGCTGCTCGACCGTTTCAGCATCCCTGGCTTCGGCCGCCGACGCGGCTGGATGCTGGCGACCCAGATCGGCTTGCTGCTGACCATCGGTTTCATGGGCGGCCTGAGCCCGAAGGACAACATCTGGCCGATTCTCTGGCTGGCCACGCTGCTCGCCTTCCTGTCCGGCACCCAGGACATCGCGGTCGATGCTTTCCGGCGCGAGATTTTGAGCGACAACGAGCTTGGCCTCGGCAATGCCGTGCATGTGAACGCCTACCGTATCGCCGGTTTGATTCCCGGCTCGCTGTCGCTGATCCTCGCCGACCGCCTGCCCTGGAGCGAGGTTTTCTGGATCACCAGCGCCTTCATGCTGCCCGGCATGGCCATGGCCTGGCTGGTCAGCGAACCACTGGTCAGGGGGGCGCCCAAAACCCTGCGCCAGGCCGTCACCGAACCCTTCCACGAGTTCATGGGGCGCCAGGGCTGGCGCGGCGCCTTGCTGATTCTCGGCTTCATCTTCCTGTACAAGGTCGGCGACAGCCTGTGCACGGCACTGGCCACGCCTTTCTATCTCGACATGGGCTTCACCAAGACCGACATCGGCCTGATCGCCAAACATGCCGGGCTGTGGCCGGCCGTCATTGGCGCGCTGCTCGGCGGCCTGTGGATGGTCAAGCTGGGCATCAACCGGGCGCTGTGGCTGTTCGGGGTGGTCCAGCTGGTCTCGATTTTCGGTTTCGCCTGGCTGGCGGCCCAGGGCCATTACGACACAATAGGCGCTGCCGAACGCATTGCACTGGCCTTCGTCATCAGCCTCGAGGCACTCGGTGTCGGTCTCGGCACGGCCGCTTTCGTCGCCTTCATCGCCCGCTCGACGCATCCGGCCTATACGGCAACGCAGATGGCCTTGTTCACCAGCCTGGCTGCCGTACCACGCACTTTCATCAATGCCTCGGCCGGCTGGCTGGTCGAAGCGCTGGGCTGGTTCAACTTCTTCTGGCTGTGCGCCGCACTGGCCATCCCCGGCATGCTGTTGCTGCTCAAAGTGGCCCCGTGGAATACGCGGGCCGAATCGGTCAGTCTTGCCGGTTGAGCCGGCGCCGGTCCAGCCACCAGGCGTAGGCCGGCAACAGGAATACCGAGCCGGGCAGCATGAGGACCAGCAAGTAGGGCGACAGATGCGCCATGCGGCGCAGGTGGCCGACGATTTGTTCCTTTTCTTCCGGCGTCCAGTGGCCGCCGTTACGCGCCTTCATGAGCAACGGCATCATGCCGCGCATGACCAGCACTTCGGCCAGAATGCGCCGGATCTCGCGCCGTTGCGTAGACAGCAGTTGCTGCCACCAGCCGGGAACGACGGCGTTTACGGGATCACTGGCCGTCACGCCCGGGGTGTTCCGAGCAGGGTATGCCGGACAGCCTGCCAGCCACGCCAGGCGAAGAAGCCACGCTTGGCCCAGCGCCAGGCGGCTTTGGGACTGAAGATAACGACGGCAACAGCCGCGGCAGCAATCGCCACCGGATGATGTTTCAACCAGTTGACGCCCTGCAAGGCGCTATCGCCGTGCGCCAGGGCGGCTTCCAGCGGGCGCGCATGGCGGGCCAGCGTTCGCCGCTGTTCCTCGATACGCGCCTTGAGCGCGCCATGGCGCATCGCCAGGACCAGGGCTTTTTCGTTCATTCCGGCTTCTTGGCGTATTGACGCAATTGCTCGATGTCGGCTTCGAGCTCCGACAGACTCGAGCGCAACAGCTTGCTTGGCTGTGCCGCCTGGCTTTTCAGTGAAGCGACCAGCCATAGGCCGCCCCCGATAAACAGGGCAGCGAAAAGGCCGAAAACCAGCACGCGCTGCTCCCAGAACAGCAGGGCCAGGCAGAAAACCGCCATGATCACGCCAACCGCGAGCAGGAACGCCGCGCCGATCGCCTTCGACCACAAGGACATGAGGCGGATTTTCTCCTCCTCAAGCTCGGTGACCAGCAATTCGGCGCGCGTCTTGCCGATCGCGAGCAAAGTCGCGATCGTGTTTTTCAGGGCGGCAAAGAGGCCGGCCCGGCCACCTTCACCGCCGGTGTCCTGCGTCATGCGCTTAGCGACGGCCGATCAGCACACCGAGGGCGAGGCCCAGTGCAGCAGCGACGCCAACAGCCTTCCACGGCTGGTCATGCACGAAATCATCGGTCGCCCGGGCGGCAGCCTTGGTCTTGTCGACCAGGATGGCTTCAGCATCGGCCAGGCGTTCCTTGGCATCGCGCAGACGCAGTTCAATCTTGGTACGCAGTTCGCCGACCTTTTCACCGGCAGCGCCAGCGGTAGCGCGAAGGATTTCCTCAGCGTCGGTAACGACGGCCTTCAGGTCGGAAACCAGTTTGTCTTTGTTGGCAGCGCTCAGTTCTTGGGACATTTTTTGACCTCGTTGATGACAGTTAAGCAAGGGGTACAGGTTAGCCCGTCTACATCCCGAAATCAATTCGCATCAGGGCACACGGGAAAATCATAATCAATAATCAGCGGCGCATGATCGGAAAAGCGCTCGGCCTTGTACACCGAGGCTTCCCGCGCCTGCGCCGCAACCCCCGGGGTGGCGATCTGATAATCGATGCGCCAGCCGACATTCTTCGCCCAAGCCTGGCCACGATTGCTCCACCAAGTGTAGGCATCGCCGGTCGTCTCGGGATAAAGCTGACGATAGACATCGACCCAGCCCAGCTCGTCGAACAGCCGGCTCAGCCAAGCCCGCTCCTCGGGCAGGAAACCGGAATTCTTCTGGTTCGACTTCCAGTTTTTCAGATCGATCTGCTGGTGCGCGATGTTCCAGTCACCACACAGCACGATTTCCCGCCCTTCCTGACGCAAGGCCAGCATTTGCGGAAAGAACAGATCAAGAAAGCGGAATTTGGCCTCCTGGCGCTCGGGCGACGAGGACCCGGAGGGCAGGTATAGCGAGATCACCGACAAATTGCCGAAATCGGCCCGGATATAGCGTCCCTCGGCATCAAATTCGCCACCATCGAAGCCCTCGACAACGCGGTCCGGCTTGTTCCGGCTCCAGATACCGACGCCGCTGTAGCCCTTCTTTTCGGCACAGTGGTAACAGGCATGCATGCCGTCCGGCTGACGCATTTCCGGCGAAAGATCGGGCAACTGCGCCTTCAGTTCCTGCAGGCAGATGATGTCGGCCTGTTGGGCGGCCGCCCAGGGCAGCACATTTTTGCTCCAGGCGGAGCGGATACCGTTGAGATTCAGGGAGATGATGCGTAACATTGGCTAGGTACCGGTCAGACGGACTGACCACAGGAAATGGAAAAAATGGACTTTCGTCAGGATTTCATCGAATTCGCGGTCGGCTGCAAGGTTTTGCGCTTTGGCGAATTCAAGACCAAGGCGGGACGGCTCTCGCCCTATTTCTTCAATGCCGGCTTGTTCAACGACGGCAACTCGCTCGGCCGCCTCGCCGAATTCTACGCGAAAGCCGCCGAAGCCGGCGGGGTCAGCTTCGGCATGCTGTTCGGCCCGGCCTACAAGGGCATCCCGCTGGTCGCTGCCATCGCCATCGCGCTGGCCGGTCGTGGCAGCAATTACCCCTTCGCCTACAACCGCAAGGAAGCCAAGGACCATGGCGAAGGCGGCAGCATTGTCGGCGCACCGCTGAGCGGCAGGGTACTGATTGTCGATGACGTAATTTCGGCCGGCACCTCGGTCCGCGAATCGGTCGAACTGATCCGCGCTGCCGGTGCCACGCCGGCCGGCGTATTGATCGCACTTGACCGCCAGGAGCGCGGCCAGGGTGACCTGTCGGCCGTTCAGGAAGTGCAGCGCGACTATGGCATCCCGGTCATCGCCGTAGCCGGCCTGAACGACCTCATGGCCTTTCTTGAGCACCACCCCGAGTTTGCCGCCCACCGCCCGGCCGTGACGGACTATCGGAAACAATACGGCGTCGATGTCTAAACAACTGCTCCTGCTGCCGCTGCTGCTGTTGATTGCTGCCTCGAGTCAGGCCGCCAGCGAGTTCTATTGTTGTCAGGACAACAGCGGCCGGCGGGCCTGCAGCGACACCCTGCCCGAGCAGTGCCGCGGCCGGCCGTACAAGGTGCTCGACAGCGGTGGCAACATCATGCGGGAAGTCGGGCCGCCGCTGACGGCTGAAGAAAGACAGCAGCAGGCAGCCGAGAATGTGCGCCGCAAACAGCAGGAAGAAGCCGCCCGCGAACAGAATCGCAAGGATCAGGCCCTGCTCGACACCTACGCCACGCTGCAGGATATCGACCTGTCCCAGCGCAAGGCCGAGAACGACGTCAATCTGGCCATGGCAGCCACCCAGGCCAAGATCAATGTGGCCATGACCAAGCGCAAGAAATTGCTGGATGAGGCCGAGTTTTACCGGAAAAAGAGCCTGCCCCCAGAGCTCGACAAGAGTCTGCGGGCCGTCGAACATGAAATCAAGGTCGAACAGGAATTGCTGGACGTCAAGAAACACGACTTCGAGCTGATCCGCGCCAAGTACGACGCCGACCGCCAGCGCTACCTGGACTTGACCACCCGTCGGCGGCCGCTACCGCCCACCGGCGGTGCAACCGACTCCAGACAGCGCTGATCAGCCAGCCAGTTTGATGCGCAGCAGATCATTGACCTGCTGCGGATTGGCCTTGCCCTTGGCCGCCTTCATCACCTGACCAACCAGCGCGTTGAACGCCTTTTCCTTGCCGGCGCGGAATTCCGCGACATTGGCAGCGTTTGCCGCCAACACTTCGTCGACCAGCGCCTCGATGGCGCCCGTATCGGTGATCTGCTTCAACCCCTGTTTCTCGATGATCTCGTCAGCCGTCTTGCCTTCACCGGTCCACAGCGCGTCGAACACCTTTTTCGCGATGTTGTTGGAAATGGTGTTGTCGGCGATGCGCAGGATCAGCCCGCCGAGCTGCTGCGCGCCGACCGGCGACGTGGCAATTTCCTGCCCTTCCTTGTTCAGGCGGGCCGCCAGGTCGACCATGACCCAGTTGGCACAGGGCTTGGCATTGGCCTGACCGGCGACGGCGACGGTTGCTTCGAAATAGGCAGCCATTTCCTGGCTGGCGGTCAGGGTCGTCGCATCGTAGACCGATAGGCCGAATTCGCTGACGAAACGGGCGCGCTTGTGCACCGGCAATTCCGGCAATTCGCCCCGCACACGGGCGATCCATTCTTCGGAAATGATCAGTGGCAGCAGGTCGGGATCCGGGAAGTAGCGATAGTCGTGCGCATCTTCCTTGCTGCGCATCATGCGCGTCTCGCCCGAGTCCGGATCGAAGAGCACGGTCGCCTGCTGGATCCGGCGGCCTTCCTCGATCTCGTTGATCTGCCACTGGACTTCGAAGTCGATGGCTTCCTTGAGGAAGCGGAAGGAATTGAGGTTCTTGATTTCGCGGCGTGTGCCGTATTCGGCCTGGCCCTTCGGGCGCACCGAAACATTGGCGTCGCAGCGGAAGGAGCCTTCCTGCATGTTGCCGTCGCAGATGCCGATCCACTGGACCAGCGCATGCAGGGACTTGGCGTAGGCGACGGCCTCGTCAGAGGAGCGCATGTCCGGCTCGGTAACGATTTCGAGCAGCGGCGTACCGGCCCGATTCAGGTCGATGCCCGACTTGCCGTGGAAATCCTCGTGCAGCGACTTGCCGGCATCTTCTTCGAGGTGGGCGCGCGTCAGATGGACGACCTTTTCGTAGGCCTTGTCGCCCTGCCCTACCTGCACGGCAATCTGGCCGCCGACGACGACCGGCAGGTCCATCTGGCTGATCTGGTAGCCCTTGGGCAGATCGGGGTAGAAGTAGTTCTTGCGGGCAAACACCGACTTGCGCGCCACTTCGGCGTCAATCGCCAGGCCAAAGCGGATGGCGCATTCGACGGCCTGCTTGTTGAGCACCG
This sequence comes from Azonexus sp., assembly GCA_049294655.1. GTDB lineage: Bacteria > Pseudomonadota > Gammaproteobacteria > Burkholderiales > Rhodocyclaceae > Azonexus. The sequence goes on along the minus strand of JBAQDI010000002.1, from coordinate 26,238 downwards.
GCAAAACGCCCGGCAAGGCAAGGTCGACCGCGCAGGCCTGGGTATTCGGTTCGGCGCCAAAAGCCGTCGAGGCACCGGAGAAAATTTTCGAAACGGTCGCCAGTTGCGCGTGCGTTTCGATGCCAATCACCACTTCCCACTGATTCATAATGTCATCCGTTCAGAAACAACGCCCTGATTTTGCCTCGACCATGATCGGCCAGAGGTAGCTGAAAGCATCGCCATCGCAAGCTTTCGGGCAACTGTTGAAAGCAATCGTCATTTTCGGGCCCTGCTCCCACATGCGCACCTGGCAGCCCTGATCCTTCTTGTGCCGCAGCAGCGGCTGCGGCATTTTTTCCACCTGCTCGAAATCGCCGAGGTTGAAGCGACAGGCGCCGTAGCCCTTCATTGTCACCTGAGCGCTGAAATTCTTGACCAGCGACTCTTTGACCAGCAAATCGAGCTTGGTCGTCGTGCCGATCGCATCCTTGTGCGAACACTTCGACTTGACGTTGAGCGGCCGGGTCGGCTGCGGTTTGAGGTTGCGGTTGGCCAGGTACTTCAGGGTCGAATTCTTGAATTTCGGTTCGCTACTGACGAGCGGGGTTTCCGCCACGGTTTCCTTTTCCGCCACCGGCTCCGGCGGCTTCGCCACTTCGGCACAGCCCGCCAGCAGCCCGACGGCCAACAGCGCCGATCCCCACTTCATGCTTACTCGAGGCCAGCCGGCCGACGCTGATGCCAGTCCGTGGCCTGCTGATAACGATGTGCCACATTGAGCAATTGCGCTTCGGCGAAGTAATTGCCGACCAATTGCAGGCCAACCGGCAAACCACCGACCAGACCACAGGGCACCGACATGCCGGGCAAACCAGCCAGGTTGACGGCGATGGTGTAGATGTCCGAGAGGTACATCTGCACCGGATCGGCGGCCTTTTCACCAAGCTTGAAGGCGGTGGACGGCGAGGTCGGACCCATGATCACGTCGCAGGACTTGAAGGCTTCGACGAAGTCGTTGGCGATCAGGCGGCGGATGCGCTGGGCCTGCAGGTAATAGGCATCGTAATAGCCGTGCGACAGCACGTAGGCACCGATCATGATGCGCCGCTTGACCTCGGCACCGAAGCCCTGGGCGCGGCTCTTCATGTACATGTCGTCGAGATTGGCGTAATCCTCGGCGCGGAAGCCATAGCGCACGCCGTCGAAACGCGACAGGTTGGAACTGGCCTCGGCCGGTGCGATGACGTAATAGGCCGGCACCGACAGGTGCGAATTGGGCAGCGAGACTTCGACGGTTGTCGCGCCAAGTTTTTCGTATTCGGCGATGGCGGCGCGCACGGCGGCCATCACGGCGGCATCGCAACCTTCACCGAAGAACTCTTTCGGCAGGCCGATGCGCAGGCCGCTCAGCGGCTTTTCCAGGTCGCGGTAGTAGTCCTCAGCCGGACGCTCGAGCGAGGTCGAATCGCGTTCGTCGAAACCGACCATGCTATTGAGCAGCAAGGCGCAGTCTTCGGCGCTCGCCGCCATCGGGCCGGCCTGGTCGAGCGAGGAGGCGAAGGCGATCATGCCGTAGCGCGAGACCACGCCGTAGGTCGGCTTGAGGCCGGTCAAATTGCACAGCGCGGCCGGCTGGCGGATTGAGCCGCCGGTATCGGTACCGGTCGCGGCAGGCGCCAGACGGGCAGCCACGGCCGCCGCCGAACCACCAGACGAGCCGCCGGGCACCCGCTCGGTATCCCAGGGATTGCGCACCGGACCGAAGAACGAGGTTTCGTTCGACGAGCCCATGGCAAATTCGTCCATATTGGTCTTGCCCAGCGAAACGAGGCCGGCTTCCGCTTCCATCTTGCGGATCACCGTCGCATCGTAGGGCGAGACAAAATTGGCCAGCATTTTCGAACCGCAGGTCGTGCGCCAGCCTTCAGCGCAGAAAATATCCTTCTGGGCGATCGGAATGCCGGTCAGCAAACCGCCGGTACCGGCAGCGATACGGGCATCGGCGGCACGCGCCACGGCCAGGCTCTTGTCGGCATCGACGGTGATGAAGGCGTTCAGCGTCGGGTTGAAACGCTTGATCCGGTCGAGAAAGAGCTGGGTCAGTTCGACGCTGGAAATCTGCTTGGCGGCCAGGGCCTGCGACAGTTGCTTGAGGCTGGCGTTGATCATTCGATCACCTTCGGCACAAGATAAAGGCCGGCTTCGGTTTCCGGGGCAATGGCCTGGAAGGCGGCGCGACGATCGCTTTCGCTGACGGCATCGGTGCGCAGACGCTGGCTGAGATCCTGGGCATGGGCCATCGGCTCGACGCCTTGGGTATCCACCGCCTGCATCTGTTCAATAAGCTGGAAAATGCCGTTAAGATGCCCCTGTGTTGAAAGGGCTTCAGATTCGCTGACCTCGATACGGGCGAGATGAGCGATGCGGTGAACCTGTTCTAGTGTGAGCGACATGGCTGCCAGGGACCTTAGTGCAGCGCACAAAGTCTTAAAATGGAAAGCGTTATAAGGTATCATAAAAGTTTTCTCTACCGCACCCCCCCAAGCGGAGTCACAGCAGATGTTCGGTTTCCTCAGTAAATATTTCTCCAACGATCTGGCCATCGACCTTGGCACAGCGAATACGCTGATTTATGTTCGCGGTCGCTCCATTGTTCTCGATGAGCCGTCGGTCGTCGCCATCCGCCTCGAAGGCGGCCCCAATGCCAAAAAAACCATCCAGGCCGTCGGCCGGGAAGCCAAGGAAATGCTTGGCAAGGCACCGGGCAGCATTACCGTCATTCGTCCGATGAAGGACGGCGTGATCGCCGACTTCACGGTCACCGAGCAGATGCTCAAACAATTCATCAAGAAGGTGCACGACTCGAAGCTGTTCAGCCCGAGCCCGCGCATCATCATCTGCGTGCCCTCCGGCTCGACCCAGGTGGAACGCCGCGCCATTCGCGAATCAGCGATCGGCGCTGGCGCCAGCCAGGTTTACCTGATCGAGGAACCGATGGCGGCCGCCATCGGCGCCGGCCTGCCGGTCGCCGAAGCAACCGGCTCGATGGTCGTCGATATCGGCGGCGGCACGACGGAAGTTGGCGTCATCTCGCTCGGCGGCATGGTCTATGCCGGTTCGGTGCGCGTCGGCGGCGACAAGCTCGACGAAGCCATCATCAATTACATCAGCCGCAATTACGGCATGATGATCGGCGAGAACACCGCCGAAAACATCAAGAAAAACATCGGCTCCGCCTTCCCTGGCGCCGAAGTGCGCGAGATGGAAGTCTCCGGCATCAACAAGGCCGAGGGCATTCCGCGCAAGTTCACGATCTCGTCGAACGAAATCCTCGAAGCACTGACCGACCCGCTCAACCAGATCGTTTCCGCCGTCAAGTCGGCGCTGGAAAAGACGCCGCCCGAACTCGGCGCCGACATTGCCGAAAAGGGCATGGTCCTGACCGGCGGTGGCGCCCTGTTGCGCGACCTCGACCGTCTGCTGATGGAAGAAACCGGCCTGCCGGTCATCGTCGCCGACGAACCCTTGACCTGCGTCGCCCGCGGTTGCGGCATGGCGCTGGAAAAGATGGACAAGCTGGGCAGCATCTTCGCCTCGGACTGAACTTGATCGCACCACACCGAGGTTAAGCGATGGCCGGCATCGACCACGCGCCACCACCGTTCTTCAAGCGAGGGCCAGCACCGCTGGCCCTCCTGACTTTCTACATCGCCATTTCCCTGGCCCTGTTCATCGTCGACCTGCGCTTTCGCAGCCTCAACCTGCTGCGTCAGAGCATCGCGCTGCTCGTCGATCCGGTGCAGCGCGTCGCCCAGACGCCAGGCAGCCTGGTCGACTATGCAGCCGGCTATCTGCAGGGCATGCAGGCCCTGCAGCAGGAAAGTCGTGAACTGAAGCACGCCCAGCTCAATACTGCCCCCAACCTGCAACGCCTGATCCAGCTTGAGGCGGAAAACGAGCGCCTGCGCAAGCTGCTCGCCGTCAAGGAACGCGAAAAGGCCGGCGGCCAGGTCGCCCAGATCCTGTACACCGCGCGCGACCCCTTCTCGCGCAAGGTCATCGTCGACAAGGGGCAGCAGTCGGGTATCGTCGCCGGCCAGCCGGCCATCGACGAAGCCGGCGTCGTCGGCCAGGTGACCCGCGTCTTCCCCTTCTCGGCCGAAATCACGCTGATCACCGACAAGGACCAGGCGGTGCCGGTCCAGATCGTGCGCAGCGGCCAGCGCTCGGTGGTCTTCGGTCTCGGCAACGGCCAGCTCGAACTGCGCTACATGCCAGCCAACGCCGATGTCCAGGAAGGCGACATCCTCGTTACCTCGGGGCTTGATGGCGTCTATCTGCCGGGCTTCCCGGTCGCCAAGGTGATCAACATCGAACGCGACAGCGCCTACTCCTTTGCCCGCATCTTCTGCGTACCGGTGGCCGGCGTCGAGAATTTTGGTGAAATCATGGTGCTTGATCCGCGCCAGCCCCTGCCCCCGGCACCGCCTGAGTCGGGCAGCCGGGAAAGCAGTGCCAGCCCGGACAAAAATCTGCTGCGCCAGAAAAAACGCGCGACGAAAGGCAACTGATGCAACCGACCTTTTCCTCCTCGCGCATCCTGCTCCCGGTTCGTCCGTGGTTCATTTTTTTCAGCCTGATCGCCGCCGTCCTGCTCAATTTACTGCCCACCGCCCACTGGCCCGGCATGCCGGACTGGGTGGCACTGGTCCTGTGTTTCTGGAGCGTCCGCGAATTCCGCCGCGTCGGCATGGGCTGGGCCTTCCTGCTCGGCCTGCTGATGGATGTCGCCGACGGTTCCGTCCTCGGCCAGCACTGCTTCGCCTATGTCCTGCTCGCCTACATCTCGGCCAACCTGTCGCGTCGCCTGCTGTGGTTTCCGCTGTTGCAGCAGGCCCTGCAGATCATGCCCCTGCTGCTCGCCGCCCAGCTCGTCCAGGCCCTGATGCGCCTGGCGGTCGGCGCCGACTTCCCGGGCTGGGGCTATTTCATCGGCCCCCTGATCGCCACCCTGCTCTGGATTCCGGCTACCTTTATCCTGCTCCTGCCGCAATACCGGCCAGTCGAGCAGAATCCTGACCGACCGATTTAAGCAGGCCGCTGACCGTGGGTGACTTTCACAATCCAGAAGCCGATCTCGACCGCTTCCGCTTTCGTTCCGGTGTCGCGGTCATTGCCGTACTGCTCGCTTTCGGCATTCTGCTCGGCCGCTTTGTCTGGCTGCAGGTCGTCCAGCATGATTTTTACCAGACCCGGGCCGAAGACAACCGCATCGCGCTGATTCCCATCGTGCCCAACCGCGGCGTCATCACCGACCGCAACGGGACGGTGCTGGCCCGCAACTACTCGGCCTTCACGCTGGAAATCACGCCGTCCCGCGTCCCTGACCTGGAGGCCGCCATCGACGAACTGGCGGCCATCATCGATATCCAGCCCAAGGACCGCAAGCGCTTCAAGCGCCTGATGGACGAAGCGAAGAATTTCGAGTCCATTCCGATCCGCACCCGCCTCTCCGATGCCGAAGTCGCCAAGTTCGCGGCCCAGCGTTATCGTTTCCCCGGCATCGAGGTCAAGGCCCGGCTGTTCCGCCAGTATCCGCTGGGCACCGTGGCCTCGCACGCCATCGGTTATATCGGGCGGATCACCGATCGCGACCTGAAATGGATCGAGGAAGCCGAACAGCAAGCCATGTTCAAGGGCACCGACCACATCGGCAAGACCGGGCTGGAACAGCATTACGAGTTTGAGCTGCACGGCCAGACCGGCTATGAGGAAGTCGAAATCGACGCCGGCGGCCACGCCCTGCGCAGCCTCAAGCGCATACCGCCGGTCTCCGGCAACAACCTGGCGCTGACCCTCGACGCCAAGCTGCAGGAAATCACCGAGCAGGCCTTCGGCGACCGCAAGGGCTCGCTGGTCGCCATCGACCCTTCGAACGGCGGCATCCTGGCCCTGGTTTCAAACCCGACCTTCGACCCCAACCTGTTCGTCGATGGCATCACCCCGGACAACTGGAAGGAACTCAACGAACACCCGGACAAGCCGATGGTCAATCGCGCCATCAACGGCGCCTACCCGCCGGGCTCGACCTTCAAGCCCTTCATGGCGCTGGCCGCCCTGGAAATGGGTAAGCGCACTCCCAGCCAGGCGATCAGCGATCCCGGCTTTTACACCTTCGGCAACCATACTTTCCGCGACGACAAGAAGGGCGGCCACGGCAGCGTGGACATGTACAAGTCCATCGTGCATTCCTGCGATACCTACTACTACATGCTGGCCAACGACATGGGTATCGACAACATCTCGAAATTCATGGGACAACTCGGTCTCGGCCAGCGCACCGGAATCGATCTGGGCAAGGACGAATTCGGCGAATCGAAGGGCGTGCTGCCATCGCAGGAATGGAAAAAACAGCGTTTCAAGAAGCCGGAGCAGCAGAAATGGTATGCCGGCGAAACCATCTCGATCGGTATCGGCCAGGGCTACAACGCCTACACACCGATCCAGCTGGCCCAAGCAACGGCGACCATTGCCAATAACGGCATCATGTTCCGGCCGCACATCGTGCACCACATCATCGATACCAAGAGCGGCCAGAAACGCCTGATCGAACCCGAGCCGATCCGCGACCTGCATCTCAAGCCGCAGAACATCGAAGTCATCCGCCGCGCCATGGTTGGCGTGAACAAGGAAGGCACGGGGGCCCGCGCCTTTGCCGGCGCCTCCTACGAAGCAGCCGGCAAGACCGGGACGGCCCAGGTGTACTCGCTGAAGGGCGGGCAGTACAAGGAAGGCGGCATCAAGAAGGAACTGCGCGACCATGCGCTGTTCATTGCCTACGCGCCGGCCAACAATCCGAAAATCGCCCTGGCCGTGCTGGTCGAGAACGGCGGCTTCGGTGCCCAGTCGGCGGCACCAATTGCCCGCATGGTCATCGATTACTACCTGCTCGGCAAACTGCCAGCCGGGGCCGCCCCGGAAGACAGTGCAGCGATCGAGGAGGAAGTCGAGGAATGATCGATTTCGGCACCACCCTGCGACGCGTCTGGCAGCAACTGATCGCCCATATCGACTTTCCGCTGCTTTTCATCACCCTGGCGATCATGGCCATCGGTCTGACCACCGTGCATTCGGCGACCTTTGACGGCAATCAGCGCATCTTCTCGCAGGCCGGCAACATGGGCGTCGCCTTGGTCATCATGTGGTTCGTCTCGCGCCTGCCGCCACAAAAGCTCATGGGCTTCGCCATTCCGCTGTATGTGCTGGGCGTCATTCTGCTGATCGCCGTTTTCCTGTTCGGGGTCAAGATCAACGGTGCCCGACGCTGGCTGTCGCTCGGCTTTACGCGCATCCAGCCCTCGGAAATCATGAAGATCGCCATGCCGCTGATGCTCGCCTGGTACTTCCAGAAATACGAGGCGACGCTAAAACTCAAACATTACGCGGTCGCCGCCCTGCTCCTGCTGGTGCCCTTTGCCCTGATCGCCAAGCAACCCGATCTCGGTACGGCGCTGCTGGTCGGCGCCGCCGGTTTCTACGTCATTTTCTTTGCCGGCCTGCCGTGGAAGATCATGGCCGGGATGATTGTCGCCGCTGCCTCGGCCGCCCCCTTCCTCTGGGGCATGCTGCATGACTACCAGAAGAAGCGCATCCTGACCCTGATCGACCCGACCACCGACCCACTCGGCTCGGGCTATCACATCATCCAGGCGACCATCGCCATCGGTTCGGGCGGCGCCATCGGCAAGGGCTATCTGAATGGCACGCAGACCCACCTTGAGTTCATCCCGGAAAAGCATACCGACTTCATCTTTGCCGTTTTTTCGGAAGAGTGGGGCCTGCTCGGCAATATCGTGCTGCTTGTCCTCTACACCATGCTGATCGGGCGCGGCCTGATGATCGCCTCGGCGGCGCCGACCATGTTCTCGCGCCTGCTGGCCGGCTCGATCACGCTCGGCTTCTTCACCTACGCCTTCATCAACATGGGCATGGTCAGCGGGATCCTGCCCGTGGTCGGCGTGCCGCTTCCCTTCATGAGCTATGGCGGCACCGCGCTGGTCACGCTGTTCCTCGGTGTCGGCATGCTGATGTCCATTCATACCCACCGCATGCTGGTCAAAAAATGATCTGGCGCCTGCTTCCTGCCGCCTCACTTGCGCTGCTATTGGTGGCCTGCGGCAGCGCGCCGCACTATACCGGGGAGCCCGGTGTCGAATCGCCCAAAGCGCCGCTCGGCAAATCGCCAACCCCGACCAGAAAGCCCAATGTCACCCTGAAGAAGGGCGGCGGTTTCTACAAGGATGACGGCCCGGCCGACGATATCCCGGAAGGCCTCGACGACATTCCAGATGCCGAGCCGAAATGGGAGCCGCTGCACAAGCCGGCGACCCGGCCCTATGTCGTGCTCGGCAAGGAATATGTGCCGAATGCGGTAGTCAAACCCTACAAGGTGCGCGGCATCGCCAGCTGGTACGGCAAGAAATTCCACGGCCAGAAGACCTCGATCGGCGAGCCCTACAACATGTTCGCCATGACCGCAGCCCATCCGACCCTGGCCCTGCCTTCCTATGTCCGCGTCACCAGCGCCCAGAGCGGCAAGTCGGTGATCGTGCGCATCACCGACCGCGGCCCCTTCCATGCCGACCGCGTCATCGACCTGTCCTACACCGCCGCCTACAAGCTTGGCCTGATCAACGGCGGCAGCGGCCTGGTCGATGTAGAGGCAATCATTCCCGGCGAACCGGCCAGCACCAGCTATGCCCAGATCACGCCACCAGCCAAGGCCGCGCCGGCCGAAAGCGACGACATCGAGCAGATGGCCAGACGCCTGACCCAAGAGGAACGCCCGGCTCAAAATACGCCACCGGCCGGCACCGAGATCGCCGCTAGGGGCATTTACCTGCAACTCGGCGCCTTTGCCAATGCCGACAATGCGGAAAACCTGAAAAACCACCTGAGCCGCGAACTAGACGGAGTAAGCGAGGCGGCGATGCGCGTGTACCCGGGCGGCGGGGTGCATCGCCTGCAACTCGGCCCCTACGCCAGCCGGAGCGATGCCGAGAAGGTTGCCGAAATGATCCGCAGCACCCTGGGCTACAAGCCGGGCATTGTCATTCGCTGAGCCAGAAGCCGGCTTTTTGACGAGGATCAATGGCCAGCCGCCGGCGCTGGCTATACTGCCCGGCTTACCCTCACGAACGCCATTGCATGAGTTCCCTGCCTGATCTGATCTGCCCGGCCGGCAGCCTGCCGGCCCTCAAGGCCGCGGTCGACAACGGCGCCGATGCCGTGTACCTCGGCTTCAAGAACGACACCAACGCGCGCAATTTCGCCGGCCTGAATTTCGACGCCAAGAACATGGCCGAAGGCATCCGCTACGCGCACGCCAAGGGCCGCGAAATCCTGCTGGCGATCAACACTTTCCCGCAGGCCGGACGCGTCGGCGAGTGGCACAAGGCGGTCGACGCCGCGGTCGACCAAGGCGTGGACGCCATCATCCTGGCCGATGTCGGGCTGCTCGACTACGCCCGCAACAAGCATCCGCAGCAGCGTCTGCATCTGTCGGTGCAGGGTTCGGCGACCAGCTACGAAGCGATCAATTTCTGCCAGCGCGAATTCGGCATCAAGCGCGCCGTGCTGCCCCGCGTCCTGACCCTGGCCCAGGTCGAAAACGTGATCAAAAACACCACGGTCGAGATCGAGGTCTTCGGTTTCGGCAGCCTGTGCGTCATGAACGAAGGCCGTTGCTGGCTGTCGTCCTACGCCTGCGGCGAATCGCCGAATACCGTCGGCGCCTGTTCACCGGCCAAGTACGTCAAGTGGGACAAGCAGCCGGGGGCCATGGAAACCCGCCTCAACGGCATCCTCATCGACCGCTTCGGCGATGCCGAGCCGGCCGGCTACCCGACCCTGTGCAAGGGCCGCTTCGAAGTGCAGGGCGAAACCTATTACGCGCTGGAAGAACCGACCAGCCTGAATGTCATCTCCATCCTGCCCGAGATCATGAAAATCGGCGTCCGCGCCATCAAGGTCGAAGGCCGCCAGCGCAGCCCGGCCTACGTCACTCAGGTCACCCGCACCTTGCGCGCCGCGCTCGATGCACTGGCCGCAGGCGGCGAGCGCTTCCAGGTCAAGCCGGCCTGGCAGGCGGAACTGGCCAAGGTTTCCGAAGGCAGCCAGGCGACGCTCGGCGCCTACAGCCGGCCGTGGAGATGAACATGAAGCTTGCCCTTGGACCCCTGCTCTATTTCTGGCCGAAAGCCGAAGTCATGGAGTTCTACGCCGAAATGGCGCAGAACCCGGCTCTCGACATCATCTACGTCGGTGAAGTCGTCTGTTCGCGCCGCCAGCAACTGCGCACCAGCGACTGGATCGGCCTGGCCCGCGACCTCGCCGATGCCGGCAAGGAAGTCGTCATTTCGGCCCAGGCCCTGCTCGAATCGGAAAGTGACCTCAAGGCACTGCGCCGCCTCGTCGACGAAGCCGGCTGCAAGCTCGAAGCCAATGATCTCGGCGCGGTCAATCTTGTGCACGGCCAGGACTTCGTCGCCGGCCCGCATCTCAACATCTACAACGAGGCAACGCTCGCCACCTTCGCCCGGCATGGCCTGAAGCGTTGGGTGCCACCGCTCGAAGCCAGCCGCGCGCTGATCGAAAGCCTGCACACCAGCCGGCCGGCCGGCGTCGAAACTGAGGTTTTCGTTTATGGCAAGCTGCCGCTCGCCTTCTCGGCGCGCTGTTTCACGGCCCGCCATTACGACCTGAACAAGGACGATTGCCAGTTCAAGTGCCTCGAGCACTCGGAAGGCCTGACCCTGACCACCCGCGACGGCCAGGATTTCCTGTGCATCAACGGCATCCAGACCATGTCGGCGCAGAGCTACAATCTGCTGCACGAAATCCCGGAAATGCTCAGCATGGGCATCGACATCATCCGCCTCAGCCCGCAGAAACAGCACATCAACGCCATCATCGCCGCCTTCGACGCCGCCCGCCGCGGCGAGAGCCCGCAACCCGACACCACTGGCTGGAACGCCAGCGGCCTGGTCGACGGCTACTGGTTCGGCGACGCCGGCATTGTCGCTCACCACACGCAAGCCCTCGCCCAACTGGGAGCCTGAACATGAATTTCACCATCCCGAAGTTCCGCCTGCCCGCCATCATCGGCGAGCTCGGCCGCAAACTGCCGCAGTGGCCGCATACGCTGACCCTGGTCGCCGGCCTGAATGCCGCCCTGAAAATGAAGCTGCTGCCGGAAAGCGAACTTGAGGCGCTGGAGGACAAGCTGTTCCGGGTGCACGTCCTCGATACCGGTGGCGAAGCCAGTTACACCTACCGTGACGGCCTGTTCCGCCCGGTCTTCTCGCCGGCCGGCGAACCCGATCTGGCTTTTTCGGCCAACCTGTCGGCCTTCCTGCAATTGCTGGCCCGCCAGGAAGACCCGGACACGCTGTTCTTCAACCGCGAACTGGAAATCACCGGCGATACGGAACTCGGCCTGATCGTCAAGAACATGCTGGATGCCGTCGAGTGGCCCAGCCTGCCCAAACTGCCTATCCTCAGCCGCTGATCAGCCGGTCAGCACGACGCTGATCAGTTCTTCCTGATCGATCGGCGTCGCCAGCCCCTGCAGGTCGCGCACGCTGCGCCCGCCGAGAAAGACGGCCAGACCTGGCGCCATTTCGCTTTTGCCGAGCATCAGATGAATGCGCATGGCCGGATATTCGTGGCTGATGGTCTCGAAAATCTCGCCCACTGTCTCGCCGCTGGCCATCAGTTCGGCGTGACCGCCGGCATAGCTACGCAAGGGTGCGGGGATGTGAACGGTGACAACCGGAGCGTCGGAAAGCATGATGCACCTCCTTTGAGCAGGTACACATCAGACCCCGTTCGGCAAAACGAGTTCGAAAAAAACGGGAGGCCGCAGCCTCCCGTCCTGAGCTTGATCCGGCCGTCGGATCAGGCGACCTTCTTCTGCGTATCCAGACGGAACTTGACGTAGCTGCCCGGCGCCTCTTCGATGACCTTGAGCGCGCCATCTGCCGGCTGACGGGCCTTGACCTTGGCCGAGCCACCCGGCAGGCTGGTCACCCATTGATTCCAGTGCGTCCACCACGAACCGGCATTCTGCGTCGCGCCGGCCAGGAAGTCTTCCGGGCTTTCCGGCAGCTTGCCGTCGGTCGCGTCATTGGTCCAGAAGCCGTACTTGTTGGCGGCCGGCGGATTGACGATACCGGCGATGTGACCGGAACCACCGAGCACGAACTTGGTGTTGCCGGACGGCAGGCGGGCGCCCATGTAGGTGCTCTTCCACGGCGCGATGTGATCTTCGATGGTCGAGATGAAGTAGCACGGGGTCTTGACCTTGGAGATGTCGATCTTGACGCCGCCCAGCGTGATGCCGCCCGGTTCCTTGAGCAGGTTGCCGAGGTACATGTTGCGCAGGTAGAAGCTGTGCATGGCGGCCGGCATGCGCGTCGAATCCGAGTTCCAGTAGAGCAGGTCGAAGGGGAACGGATCCTTGCCCATCAGGTAGTTGTTGACCACGAAGGACCAGATCAGGTCGTTGGCGCGCAGCATGTTGAAGGTGCCGGCCATTTCCGAACCTTCGAGGAAGCCGCGTTCAGCCATCTTCTTTTCCAGACCGGCGACCGCACCTTCGTCGAGGAAGATGCCCAGTTCGCCCGGCTCGGAGAAATCGAGCATGGTCGTGAAGAAGGTCGCGGAATTGACCCGCTTGTCCTTCTTGGCCGTCATGTAGGCCAGGGTGCTCATGAGCAGCGTGCCGCCCAGGCAGTAACCGGCGACGTTCACGCTGTCTTCACCGGTGTGGGCACAGACCTGGTTGATGGCTTCGATCGAGCCTTCGAGCAGGTAGTTCTCGAAGGACTTCTTGGCCAGCTTTTCGTCCGGGTTGGTCCACGACATGATGAAGGTGGTGTGACCCTGGTCGGTCGCCCATTTGACCAGCGAATTCTTCTCGCGCAGATCGAGGATGTAGTACTTGTTGATCCACGGCGGCACGATCAGGAAGGGCTTCTTGTTCTGGTCCGGCGTCGTCGGGGTGTACTGGATGAGCTGGAACAGTTCGTTCTGGAAGACCACCTTGCCCGGCGTCGTGGCAACGTTCTTGCCCATTTCGAAGGCCGAGGTGTCGGTCATCCGGATGCGCAACTGGCCGTCACCGGATTCGACGTCGTGCAGCAGGTTATTGAGGCCCTTGATGAGGTTCTGGCCGTGCGACTTGACTGTTTCGCGGAAGACTTCCGGATTGGTCAGCGCGAAGTTCGACGGCGACAGCGCGTCGATGTACTGGCGCGTGAAGAAATTGACCTTCTGCTGCGTCGCTTCGTCGAGGCCATCGGTGCCGGCCACGGTGTCATGCAGGTGGCGGGCGGTGATCAGGTAGGACTGCTTGACGAAGTCGAACAGGAAATGCTGTTCCCACTCTTCGTCCTTGAAGCGGTTGTCGCCCTTCTTCGGCGCCGCGATCGGATGCTGCGCCGGCATGCCCATCATCTTCATCGTCGTGTTCTGCCACAGCGAGAAGTAGTCCCACATCATGTTCATCTGCGTCTGGGCCACCTTGTACGGGTTGGCCATCAGGCGCGAAGAGAGGTCCATGAAGGCCTTGGCCACGCCAAGTTCGTCGGTCGGCGCATTGACGCCGTCCTTGGCCTTCTTTTCCATGAAGGAAGTGATCAGGCGCGAAGCGCGCTGGGCGACTTCGGCATAGGTTTTGGCGATTTCCGCCGGATTCGGCAGATTGGCGGCCTGTTGTTCGGTTTGTTGCGACATACGTGAAACTCCCTCTGTCAGTGCGCGGCTTTGGGCAACCGCGTGTATCGAATTACCCCGTCGACGTCGGTCATGCGCGACAGCCGGCCGGCTTGTTCAAGATAATTCAGGTGAGCAATGGCCTCACCCATGGCGAACATGGTTTGATGCGTATCGAGTGCCCGCTGGAACAGGGTCTCGAGTAGGTCTGCCGCGCTCTGTGGCGCTTGTTCACAACTGTTCTCCAATGCACGCAATCTTTCCTCATGGTGCGCGTGCAGTGCCATCACCCGGGCCTTAACTCCATAGAAGGGCAGGCCGTGTGAAGGTAACACCAGGGTCTTTTCCGGAATATTTCCCGCCAGTTCGTCGAGCGATTCAAGATACCAGCCCAGAGCATCGGCATCAGGCGTCGCCGCGAACACGCTGACATTGGTCGAAATTCTCGGCAAAAGCATGTCTCCCGAAATTAACACGCCGAGTTCGGCACAGTAAAGCGACATATGTTCCGGCGCGTGGCCGTGGCCAATGATTATTTGCCATAACTGGCCGTTGATCGCCGTCACATCGCCGGCTTTCAGGCGCTGGTAATACTCCGGCAAGGCCGGCACGGCCTTGCGATAGCCCGAACCACGTTGTTCAAACCGGGCCAGCCGCGCGGCATCCAGGCCGTGCTGGCGGAACTGTTCGACCATGAAACGCGCTCCATGGCCGCCAACCTCGTTCCACACGACATGCGCCGTCAGGAATTCGCCGGTCGTCATCGCCAGTGGTGCACCGGTTTTTTCCATGAGCCAGGTAGCGAGGCCGAGATGGTCGGGATGGAAATGCGTGACGATCAGGCGTTTGACCGGGCCATCCAGGCCCTCGAGAATCCGGCTCCAGGTCGCCCGTACCGCATCATCGGGAAAACCGGTGTCGATAATGGTCCAGCCCTCGCCATCGCGCAGCAGCCAGAGATTGATATGGTCGAGCTGAAAAGGCAGCGGCATGCGCAGCCAGAAGATGCCCGGCGCGACTTCGACAAGTTCGCCGGCGGCCGGTGCCTGGGCGTAGGGATAATGCAGGGACATGGACAAACCTTGGGACGTGACCGACCAAGTTACCATAGGCTGCGCCGATTGAAAAAACGCCCCTCTTCTGATTTACTGGGGCGCACCGTCAGGAGATCCGCTTGAGCCAACCGGCCATTACCTTCGCCATTTCCGACCTCGCCCGCGAGTTCGGCATCACCCCCCGCACCATCCGCTATTGGGAGGATCAGGGCATCCTGTCGCCTGAACGCGAAGGCGGCAAGCGCATCTTTACCCGGCGCGACCGGGCCCGCCTGAAAATGGCCCTGCGCGGCAAACGGCTCGGCTTGAGCCTGGCCGAGATCAAGGATCTGATCGGCATGTACGACGGCGAACAGGATGCAACGCCGCAGTTGCAGGAATGCCTGCGCGTCATGGCCAAGCGCCGCCAGTCGCTCGAACAGCAGCGCGAGGACATTGAAACCATGCTCGGCGAAATCGGCCAGTTCGAGGAACAGTGCCGCGGCATCCTGACCCGGCGCGGCGAACCGGTCGCCTGAAAGGGGCAAATTTGTCCGCCCATCCTATTCCCCTACTCGGGTTGTGGATTTAAAATCCCCTGCCCGCACTGTCGGGCTTTTCCCCACAACAGTTTAGTGAGAACAACATGTCCGTAGCCCAGATCACCGCCTTCTCCGAGAAGGCCAAAGCCGACTCCACCCTCGCTGAAAGCCTGAAAGCCTGTCAGAAGATCAAGGAATTGCGCGCCCTCGCCCGCGAACACGGCTTCGAGTTCGACGAAGATTCCCTGTACCCGCCCAATACCCCGCAATTCACCAAGGATCAACTCTCCGAAAAGCTGGTCAAGGCCATACTCAGCGTTTGAGCCGACAATCCCCGACTTCAGGCCGGGGATTTTTTTGCCCGCTAGTTGACGTTAACGTCAACGTCAATACAATCGCGGAATGCTAGTTTTTAGTCGGTAGTTGTTAGTAGTTAGCACCCCCTCTTGATCCTGACAACTAATGACTAGCTACTAGCGACTAATAACTAGACGGAGACAAACCCATGCACATTCCCAGCCTCGACTTCGGCCTCGGCGAAGACATCAAGCTGCTACGCGACGCCGTGAAGGCCTTTGCCGATGCCGAGATTGCGCCGCGCGCCGCGGAGATCGACCGGCTTAACGAATTCCCGGCCGACCTCTGGAAAAAATTCGGCGATATGGGCCTGCTTGGCATGACGGCCGGCGAGGAGTACGGCGGCACCAATCTGGGCTACCTCGCGCACATCGTCGCGCTGGAGGAAATCTCGCGCGCCTCGGCCTCGGTCGGCCTGTCCTACGGCGCCCATTCGAATCTGTGCGTCAACCAGATCCGCCGCAACGGCACCGAAGCCCAGCGCCAGAAGTATTTGCCCAAGCTCATTTCCGGCGAGCATGTCGGCGCCTTGGCCATGTCCGAGCCGAACGCCGGTTCCGATGTCGTCTCGATGAAGCTCAAGGCCGAGAAAAAGGGCGACCGCTACGTCCTCAACGGCTCGAAAATGTGGATCACCAACGGCGGCGATGCCGACACCTTGGTGGTTTACGCCAAGACCGACGCGAACGCCGGCGCCAAGGGCATGACCGCCTTCATCGTTGAAAAGGGTTTCGCTGGCTTCAGCCACGGCACCCACCTCGACAAATTGGGCATGCGCGGCTCGAACACCTATCCACTGTTCTTCGACGACTGCGAGGTGCCGGAAGAAAACGTGCTAGGTGGCGTCGGTAACGGCACCAAAGTGCTGATGTCCGGCCTCGACTACGAGCGCGCCGTACTCTGTGGCGGCCCGCTCGGCATCATGGCGGCGTGCATGGATGTCGTCGTCCCCTTTCTGCACGAACGCCGGCAGTTCGGCCAGGCCATCGGCGAATTCCAGCTCATGCAGGGCAAGGTGGCCGACATGTATTCGACCTGGATGGCCAACCGCGCTTACGTCTATGCCGTCGGCCGCGCCTGCGATACCGGCGATCACTCGCGCAGTCTGCGCAAGGACGCCGCCGGGGCCATTCTCTATTCCGCCGAAAAGGCCACCTGGATGGCCGGCGAGGCGATCCAGACGCTGGGTGGCGTCGGCTATACCAACGAGTATCCGGCCGGCCGTTTGTGGCGCGATGCCAAGCTCTACGAGATCGGGGCAGGCACCTCGGAAATCCGTAGAATGCTGATTGGTCGCGAATTATTCGCTGAAACCGCCTAACAAGCTCCCGCCGGTGTTTCCGAGCAGGGAGCACCGCAACATGGAGCCCACAGCATGACTGTCACCCTTCGCACCCTCACCGCCAACGATACCGACGCCCTGGAACAGGTGCGCCAGTATTTCCGCAATTACGCGGCCTGGCTGGGCGTCGATCTGTCGTACCAGAATTTCGACCAGGAAATGGCCTCCCTGCCCGGCACTTATGTCGCGCCGCAGGGCCGGCTGTTCTTTGCCGAGGTCGATGGCCGCCCGGCCGGTTGCGTCGGCGTGCGCCCGCTGCCGGACAGCGATGGCGTGTGCGAGATGAAACGCCTCTACGTCACACCGGAAGAACGTGGCCACGGCGTTGGCGCGACGCTGGCCCTGGCGGCGATCAAGGCCGCCAAGGAAATCGGCTATCGCAAGCTGATGATTGACACGCTGCCCAACATGCGCATGGCCGTGAAGCTTTACCGTGAACTTGGCTTCACCGAGGCGCCGAATTACTACCAGACGCCGGTCGAAGGCACGATGTTCCTCGCTCTTGATCTCGAAAACTGGTCGGAAGAGGAAATCCGCAGCGAGAACCTGTCGCACCTGTTTGACTTCAACCGCGCCTGGGCTGGCCAGATGCAGGCCGTCGACCCGAACTATTTCGACAAGCTGTCGCAGTTGCAGAGCCCCGAATTCCTGTGGATCGGCTGCTCCGATTCGCGCGTCCCGGCCAACCAGATCGTCGGCCTGCTGCCGGGCGAAGTTTTCGTCCATCGCAACGTCGCCAACGTCGTCGTGCACACCGATCTCAACTGCTTGTCGGTCATCCAGTACGCCGTCGACGTGCTCAAGGTCAAACACATCATGGTCGTCGGCCACTATGGTTGCGGCGGCGTCGGCGCCGCGTTGCGCCGCGACCGGGTCGGTGTGGTCGACCTCTGGCTGCGCCACGTCCATGACGTGCACAACAAGCATCTGGCCAACGTCAACAGTCTGCCGGAAGAACTTCGCCACGACCGTCTGTGCGAACTGAACGTGCTTGAGCAGGTAGTCAATGTCTGCCACAACCCGGTCGTCCAGGATGCCTGGGCGCGCAGCCAGCAGCTCACTGTTCATGGCTGGATTTACGGCCTGAAGGATGGCCTGATTCATGACCTTGGCATTACCATCGACTGTCCGCAGGATTTGCCTTTCCGCTACGACGCTGCACTGAAGGCGCTCGACGCCTGAATTCATAACAACTGCTTAGGAGAAATCAGCATGAATGACCCGATTGTGATCGTTTCCGCCGCCCGCACCGCGCTGGGCGCATTTCAGGGTGGCTTCACCGCGTTGACCGCCGCCAATCTCGGCGCTGTCGCCATCAAGGCCGCCGTCGAACGCGCCGGCATCGACGCCAACCTGATCGAGGAAGTGCTCATGGGCTGCGTGCTGCAAGCCGGTCAGGGCCAGGCGCCGGCCCGCCAGGCCGCATTGCAGGCCGGCCTGCCGATCTCTGCCGGCTGCGCCACCATCCACAAGGTCTGCGGTTCGGCCATGAAGGCGACCATGCTCGGTCACGACGGCATTCTGGCCGGTTCCTACGGCGCCGCCGTGGTTGGCGGCATGGAATCGATGACCAACGCCCCCTACCTGCTCTCCAAGGCGCGCGGCGGTTATCGCCTCGGCCACGGCCAGATGTTCGACCACATGTTCATGGACGGCCTCGAGGACTCCTACAGCAAGGAAACGCGTGGCCGCCTGATGGGCACTTTTGCTGAAGAGTGTGCGACCACTTACGGTTTCACCCGCGAAGCCCAGGACGAATTCGCCGTCCGCTCGACGACGCGCGCCATTGAGGCCAGCAACAACGGCGCCTTCGCCTGGGAAATCGCGCCGGTCACCGTCGCCGGCCGCAAGGGCGATGTCGTCATCGACAAGGACGAAGGCCCGTTCGCCGTCAATGTCGACAAGATCCCGACCCTGAAGCCGGCTTTCCAGAAGGATGGCACGGTCACCGCCGCCAATTCCTCGTCGATTTCCGACGGCGCCGCCGCCCTGGTCCTGATGCGCGCCTCGCAGGCCGCCAAGCTCGGTCTGGCCCCGGTCGCCCGCATCGTCGCCCATACGACGCATGCCGGCGTGCCCGCCCTGTTCCCGTCGGCCCCGGTCGGCGCCATGCAGAAACTGTTCGCCAAGACCGGCTGGACGGCCGAATCGGTCGACCTGTTCGAGATCAACGAAGCCTTTGCCGTGGTCACCATGGCCGCCCTGCATGATCTCAAGCTCGATCCGGCCAAGGTCAATATCCACGGCGGCGCCTGCGCGCTCGGCCATCCGATCGGCGCTTCCGGCGCCCGCATCGTCGTCACCCTGCTCGGCGCCCTGAAAAAGTACGGCAAGAAGCGCGGTGTTGCCAGCCTGTGCATCGGCGGCGGCGAAGCCACGGCCCTGGCGGTGGAAATGCTTTGAGAACAGGATCGAGGATTGAGGATCGAGCTGTTAGCCAATATTTGCGCGCCTTTGGCGCGGAAACATTAGCTGGATCCTCGATCCTAAATCCTCGATCCTAAAAAATGCCTTCTCTCACCTACGCCAAACTGGTCGCCGCGATGTTTTTTTGGGGAGGCACCTGGATCGCCGGGCGCATCATTGCCCAGGAGGTATCAGCGCCGCTCGGCATCGCGGCCATCCGCTTCGTCGTCACGGCCATGGTGCTCGCCGCAGCGCTCCTGCTTTCCGGCCAGACGCTGCCGCGCTTGCGCAGCAGCCGCGAATGGGGCGTCGTCTGCGGACTGGGCTTTTTCGGCATTTTTCTTTACGGCCTGTGCTTTTTCTACGGCCTGCAGCACATCACCGCCGGTCGCGGCGCGCTGGTTGTGGCGCTCAACCCGGTGGTCATCGTACTGGCAGCCTGGCTGTTCGGTCACGAGCGGATGAACCGGCGCAAGGCACTCGGTAGCGCCATCGCGCTGGCCGGCTGCCTGACGGTGATCGGCAATGGCAATCCACTGGCCCTGATCGAGGGCACGGTGGGGGTCGGCGAATGGCTGATCATCGGCTGCGTGCTGAGCTGGGCGGCGTATACCTTCATCGGCCGGCAAGCGACAAAAACGCTGTCGCCACTCGCCACGACGCTCTACGGCAGCCTGGTTGGCGCGGCTTTTCTCGGGGTCGCCGCCCTGCTGCAGGGTGACATGGCCCCGGCGACATGGTCCTGGCAGGCATGGAGTGCCATGCTTTTTCTCGCCATTTTCGGCACGGCCATCGCCTACACCTGGTTCACCGCCGCGGTGCATCAGCTGGGCGCCAGCCATGCCTCGATTTTCATCAATCTGGTCCCCGTGTTTGCCGTACTGCAGGCGGCGCTGCTGCTCGATGAGCGGCTCGGCCTGTCGGTGCTGTTCGGCGGCCTGCTGGTCATTGCCGGCGTCTGGCTGACCACGCAACAAAAAATTTCTCTGGAGATTCGCACATGATTCTGACCCAAGAACAGGAAATGATCCGCGACACCATGCGCAGCTTCGCGCAGGAACGTCTCGCCCCCTTCGCCGCCGAATGGGACCGCAACCATACCTTCCCGGCCCAGGCCCTCAAGGAGCTCGGCGAACTCGGCGCGCTCGGCATGGTCGTGCCCGAGGAATGGGACGGCGCCGGCATGGATTACATGTCGCTGGTCCTGACGCTCGAAGAAATCGCCGCCGGCGACGGCGCCACCTCGACCATCGTCTCGGTGCAGAACTCGCTGGCCTGCGGCATCACCATGAAATACGGCACGGATGCGCAGAAGGAAGAATGGCTGAAGCCGCTGGCCCGCGGTGAAAAGCTCGGCTGCTTCTGCCTCACCGAGCCACATACCGGCTCCGACGCGGCCGCCATCACGACACGCGCCGACCGCGACGGCGATTTCTTCGTGCTCAACGGCGTCAAGCAGTTCATCACCACCGGCAAGCACGCCCACATGGCCATCGTCTTCGCCGTCACCGACAAGTCGGCCGGCAAGAAGGGCATCTCCTGCTTCCTGATCCCGACGGCGACGCCCGGCTTCATCGTCGGTCGCACTGAAGAGAAGATGGGCCAGCACGCTTCCGACACCGTGCAGATCATTTTCGAGAACTGCCGCGTCCCGGCTTCGGCGCTGCTCGGCCAGGAAGGCGAAGGCTACCGCATCGCCCTCTCCAACCTCGAAGCCGGGCGCATCGGCATCGCCGCGCAGAGCATCGGCATGGCCCGCGCCGCGTTTGAAGCCGCCGTGCGCTACGCCAAGGAACGCATCACCTTCGGCGTGCCGATCATCGACCACCAGGCCGTCAATTTCCGCCTGGCCGACATGAACACCCTGCTCGATGCCGCCCGTCTGATGGTCTGGCGCGCCGCGCAGCTCAAGGACGCCGGCAATCCCTGTCTGAAGGAAGCCTCGATGGCCAAGATGTTCGCTTCCGAGGCGGCCGAGAAGATCGCTTCGGATGCCATCCAGATCCACGGCGGCGTTGGCTACACCAGCGATTTCCCGGTCGAGCGCATCTACCGCGACGTGCGCATCTGCCAGATCTACGAAGGTGCCAATGATATCCAGCGCCTGGTCATCGGGCGCAGCATCGCCGCCGAGTAAGCCAACCTGCAACGGTCGCCCGGCAATAACAACAAAAGCCGGCGACCGTCTCACTGAGGAGACACCCATGAACGCAACCGAAAACAAGGCCCCGCTCGACTTCTGGTTCGATTTCTCGAGCCCCTACGGCTACCTGCTGTCCGAGAAAATCGACGCCGTCGCCGCCAAATACGGTCGCAAGGTACGCTGGCACCCGATCCTGCTCGGCATCGTTTTCAAGGCTACCGGCAGCGCGCCGCTGACCATGCAGAATCCGGCCAAGGCTGCCTACTCGCTGCACGACTTCGCGCGCTCGGCCCGCTTCATGGGCATTCCCTACCGTCAGCCGAGCCAGTTCCCGCTACCCTCGCAGAACGCGGCCCGCACCTACTACTGGCTGCACGGCCAGGATTGCGGCCTGGCCCGGCAATTCGCCCACGCCATTTTCCGTGCGCTGTACGTCGAGGACCTCGACATTTCCGCGCCCGACACCGTACTCGAGATCGCCGCCAGGTTCGGCGTCGACCGTAACGCCCTGGCCGCTGCCCTGCAAAACCCGGAAATCAAGGCCCGGCTCAAGGCGGAAGTTGATCAGGCAATGCAAGCCGGCGTCTTCGGTTCGCCGCACGTGATCATCGACGGCGAACACTTCTTCGGCGCCGACCGCCTGCCGCAAATTGAGCACTGGCTGGCCAGCGGCGGTTTCTGAACCCTTGATGAAACGCGCCCGCCTGCTCGTCTGGGGAATACTGCTCGCCATGGCCGCCTGGGCTTTCGGCTTCGAACCAGGCTGGCTGCAGCAACGGCAACTGGCACTCGCCTCGGCCAACTGGCCGGGCGCGCCAATCACCATCGGCGTGGCCAGTGACCTGCATGTCGGCGCCCCACATGTCGGCAGCGCCATGCTGCGCCGCGTCGTTGCCGATCTCAACGCAGCGAAACCCGACCTCATCCTGCTGCCCGGCGATTTCGTGCATCACGGCCTGCTCAATGGTGAAGAAGTCAGCCCGGAAGCCATCGCTGCCGAACTGGCCACACTCAAGGCGCCGCTCGGTGTTTACGCGACCCTGGGCAATCACGACTGGTGGAGCGACGGCGAACGCATGGGCAAGGCGCTCGAAGCCGTCGGCATTCGCGTCCTCGAAAACAGTGCGCTGCCGCTGCCCGGCCTGACCCCAAACATCTGGCTGCTCGGCATCGGCGACGACATGACCGGCCACGCGGACACGGCCAAGGCCCTGACCGGCATTCCGGCCGAGGCCCGCCTCATCGTCATGCTGCACGACCCGGCCAACGCCCCTGAACTGCCCCGGCAAAGCATCCTCGCCTTTGCCGGCCACACGCACGGCGGCCAGGTCCGCCTGCCGCTGATCGGTGCGCTGATCACGCCGGGGCGCTCGCCACTGCGTCACTCTCTCGGCTGGCTGCCGGATGTTCCCACGCCCACCTATGTCTCTGCCGGCATCGGCACCAGCATCCTGCCGGTGCGCTTCAACTGCCCGCCCGAAACCCTCGTCCTGCGCCTGAGCGGCAAGGAAAACTCATGAAACGAATCTGTGTCTTTTGCGGCTCGAATGCCGGCCACAACCCGCTGTACCGCGCTGCGGCCGAAAAGCTCGGCCGCCTGCTCGCCGAACGCGGCATTGAACTGGTCTATGGCGCCGGCAATGTCGGCCTCATGGGAGCCGTCGCCGATGCCTGTCTCGAGGCCGGTGGCACGGTGATCGGCATCATCCCGGAAGCCCTGGTCGGCAAGGAAGTTGCCGGTCGCCCGGTCGATCACCGGGCGCTGACACGCATCGAGATTGTCGATTCGATGCACACCCGCAAGGCGCGCATGGCCGAACTGTCCGATGGCTTCATCGCCCTGCCCGGCGGTTTCGGCACTTTCGAGGAATTCTGCGAAATCCTGACCTGGGGCCAGCTCGGGTTTCACGTGAAACCGATGGGCCTGCTCAACGTGAACGGCTTCTACGACCCGCTGCTCGCCCTGTTCGACCATGCCGTCAGCGAAGGCTTCCTGCGCCCGCAAAACCGGGCGATGGCCCTGGTCGAAACGGATGGCGAACGGCTGCTGTCGGCGATGCAGAGCTACCGCGCGGAGCCGGTCAGCAAATGGCTGAAAGGCAGTAGTGAGTTATGAGTCGTTAGTCAATAGCAAAACCATAAGCCAAACCGCTAACAACTAATAACTACCGACTAATAGCTAGGAAAGACATGACCATCCTGAAATCCCAACTCAACCCGCGTTCGGCCGACTTCCAGGTCAATGCGGCAGCCATGACGACGGTAGTCGCCGACCTGCATGAAAAGGTCGAAAAAATCGCCCTCGGCGGTCCGGAAGCGGCGCGGCAAAAGCACCTAGCGCGCGGCAAGCTGCTGCCGCGTGAGCGGGTCAGCGCCCTGCTTGATCCCGGCACGCCTTTCCTCGAAATCGGCCAGTTCGCGGCCTATGGCATGTATGGCGGCGCTGATCCTTTCGAAGTCCCGGCCGCCTCGGTGATTGCCGGTATCGGCCGGGTCGAAGGCATCGAATGCATGATCGTTGCCAATGACGCCACCGTGAAGGGCGGCACCTATTACCCGCTGACCGTCAAGAAACACCTGCGCGCCCAGGAAATCGCGCTGGAAAATCGCCTGCCGTGCATCTATCTGGTTGATTCCGGCGGCGCCTTTTTGCCCATGCAGGACGAGGTCTTCCCGGACAAGGAACACTTTGGCCGCATTTTCTTCAACCAGGCCAACCTGTCCGCTGCCGGCATTCCCCAGATCGCCGCCGTGATGGGTTCATGCACCGCTGGTGGCGCCTACGTGCCGGCGATGTGCGACGAGTCGATCATCGTCAGGAACCAAGGCACGATCTTTTTGGGTGGCCCGCCGCTGGTCAAGGCCGCCACCGGTGAAGTCGTTTCGGCTGAAGACCTCGGCGGCGCCGACGTGCATACGCGGATTTCCGGCGTCGTTGATCATCTGGCCGAAAACGACGCGCACGCCCTGGCCATCGCCCGGCGCATCGTCAAGGATCTGAACTGGAAAAAGACCCCGCCGGTCACCTTGACCGCCCCGAGCGAACCGCTGTTCAGCCCGGAAGAGCTGTACGGCGTGATTCCGACCGATGCCAAGAAGCCCTTCGACGTCCGCGAGATCATCGCCCGCCTCGTCGACGGCTCGGATTTCGACGAATTCAAGGCGCGCTACGGCACGACGCTGGTCTGCGGCTTTGCGCGCCTCTTCGGCTATCCGGTCGGCATCGTCGCCAACAACGGCATCCTGTTTTCGGAATCGGCCCTGAAAGGCGCGCATTTCATCGAACTCTGCGCCCAGCGCGGCATTCCGCTGGTCTTCCTGCAGAACATCACCGGCTTCATGGTCGGCCGCAAGTACGAAAACGGCGGCATCGCGCGCGACGGCGCCAAGATGGTCACCGCCGTCGCCACAGCGAAAGTGCCGAAATTCACCGTCGTCATCGGCGGTTCCTTTGGTGCGGGCAACTACGGCATGTGCGGCCGCGCCTACTCGCCGCGCTTCCTGTGGATGTGGCCGAACGCCCGGATTTCGGTGATGGGCGGTGAACAGGCGGCCGGCGTGCTGGCCACCGTCAAACGCGACGGCATCGAGGCGGCGGGCAAGAGTTGGTCGGCCGAAGAGGAAGCCGCCTTCAAGGCGCCGATCCGCGAACAGTACGAGACGCAGGGCCATCCCTACTACGCCTCGGCCCGGCTGTGGGACGACGGGATTATTGATCCGGCGGATACCCGGCGGGTACTCGGACTCGGACTCTCGGCGTCGATGAATGCGCCGGCCGAAGAAACGAAGTTCGGCATTTTCCGGATGTAGGCCGATGTACCTGCCCAAACACTTCGCCGAAACCGACATCGCCAAGCTGCACGACCTGATGCGTGCCTTCCCGCTCGCCACGCTGGTCACGCATGGACCCGACGGGCTGGAGGCCAACCACGTACCGCTGCTGCTCGATCGTGCAGCCGGGCCGAATGGCACGCTGCGCGGCCATGTGGCGCGCAGCAATCCGCTGGCAGCCGCTGACGGCCAGGAAATCCTGGTCATTTTTCAGGGTCATGAGGGCTACATCAGCCCGTCGGGCTACGCGACCAAGGCCGAACACGGCAAGGTGGTGCCGACCTGGAATTACTGTGCCGTGCACGCCACCGGCCGTCTGCGGATGGTCGATGATGCTGAGTGGCTTTTGGCGCAATTGACGGCGTTGACTGCCGAGCATGAGGTTGGGCGGCCGAAGCCCTGGACGGTCGGTGATGCGCCGGCTGACTATATTGAGAAAATGCTTGGGGCGATTGTCGGCATCGAAATCGTTGTCGAGCGTCTGATTGGCAAGTGGAAGGTCAGCCAGAATCAGCCGGCGGTTAATCAGGCCAGCCTGGTTGAGGCGCTGGCTGGGGAGCCGATGGCGGAGTTGATTCGGGACGGGGCTTTTTTTAAATGAGATTTCGCCTATTTCAGCTTGGGGTTGCGTTGAATGAGCGTGGGGTTCCGCCTTGCGGGCGGGCGTACTTTCTTTTGCTTCGCCAAAAGAAAGTAGAGGCGGTTTCAAAGACCAAGTGCAACATTTGGAATAAGCCCTGCTTTGTCCATGAAGATGTTATCGAAGAACACCTCGGCGGGAGAGCGCCATCCCAGGGTTTTTCTCGGCCGCATATTGAGTTCCCA
>JBAQDI010000001.1:0-15614 GCA_049294655.1 Azonexus sp. | reverse complement strand
CAGAAAACCAACAACCATGACCCTGCACGAAAGCCCCGTCGTTTACGGTACCGAAGACATCCTGCGCAGCTTGTGCAATTCGGTGACCAAGGTGTTGACCATCGCCACCCAGAGCCAGATTCACTATTCCGGCATGGTCCAGCGCATCACCAAGACCTGCCTGAAGCCGGACATTGGCTGCTTCGTGCTGTTCGATGGCGGCTTTTCCGGGCTGGTCGTCACTAACTTCTCGGCCGCGGCGGCGATGGAGCTCTACGAGAGCTACATGCTGAGCATGGGCATGGCCAAGGACGAGCTGGCCAGTTCGCATACCTCGGACGAGGTGGCGAACGTCATGGGCGAACTGATGAACCAGATCGTCGGCGATTTCACCGGCAAGGTGGCGCGCGAGCTGCAGACGCACATCACGCAGAACCAGCCGAAAATGCTGGCCCTGACCAAGCAGGTCATGCTCAGCGTCGACACCAATCTCGACAAGCCGGAAGCCCGCCGCGTGACCTTCTTCACCGGCCGTAACAACATCTTCTATCTCGAACTGGCGATCGACCGTACCGAGTTCATCAAGCTCAATGATTTCGAGAGCGATGAAGCCGATCCCGATGCGCTGATCGAGCAGGCTAGCGCGCAGTCGGTCGCGGCGGCTCCGCCCAAGACCGCGGCGAGCAGCGAACAGGATGACTTCCTGAATTCGTTGGGCATGTAAAGGTCGGGGCCGGCTGGCGCTTTTCCGTCAGCCGGTGATTTTCAACAGCCTGCTAGCCAAACGCGTAGTTGAAATCGGCGTTGCTGACGCCAACGCTGACCCGTGCTATCGCTTCGCCGCCCATCATGCGTTCGAGGAAAGCCCGCGACAGCCTGGGCAGCATGGTGTTGGTGAGAATCGCCTCGATCATGCGGCCGCCCGATTCCGACTCGGTGCACCGGCTGACGACCAGGTCGACGACAGCGTCGTCATACGCGAAGGGCACCTTGTGCCGGTCCTCGATGCGCTTCTTGATGCGCTTGAGCTGCAGCTGCACGATGCGCGCCAGCATGGCGTCGGATAGCGGGTAGTAGGGGATGGTCACCAGGCGGCCGAGCAGGGCCGGCGGGAAGATCTTCAGCAGGGGCTCGCGCAGCGCCTTGGCCATGCCTTCGGGCTCGGGCATCAGCTCGGGGTCCTTGCACAGACCGGCAATCAGGTCGGTGCCGGCATTTGTCGTGAGGAGGATCAGGGTATTCTTGAAATCGATGAAGCGCCCCTCGCCATCCTCCATGAAGCCCTTGTCGAAGACCTGGAAGAACATCTCGTGGACATCCGGGTGGGCTTTCTCGACTTCGTCGAGCAGCACCACGCTGTACGGCTTGCGGCGGACCGCCTCGGTCAGCACGCCGCCTTCGCCATAGCCGACATAGCCGGGCGGCGCACCCTTCAGCGTCGACACGGTATGCGCTTCCTGGAACTCGCTCATGTTGATGGTGATCAGGTTGTGTTCGCCGCCGTAGAGCGCTTCGGCCAGGGCCAGTGCGGTTTCGGTCTTGCCGACACCGGAGGTGCCAGCCAGCATGAAGACGCCGATCGGCTTGCCGGGGTTGTCGAGGCCGGCCCGGCTGGTCTGGATGCGCCGGGCGATCATCTCCATCGCGTGATCCTGGCCGATGATGCGTTGCGCCAGGATTTCCGGCAGGCGCAGCACGGTCTCGATTTCGTTGCGCGCCATGCGGCCGACCGGGATGCCCGTCCAGTCCGCAACCACGGTGGCGACCGCCTGGTAATCGACGGTCGGCAGGATGAGCGGGGTTTCGCCCTGCAGGCTGCTCAGTTCCTGCTGGACTTCGCGCAAGCGGCTCAGCGCGGCGGCCCGTTCTGCCTCGTCAAGCACCGGCTGGTCGCTTGTGATCTTGGCGGCGGCATCGGCCGAGGCTTCGAGCTTGCTGCCGGTGCCTTCGATATGGCCGCTGGCGGCGCGCAGTCGGGCGCGCAGCGCGAGCAATTCGTCGACCAGTTGGCGTTCGCTGTTCCAGCGCGCCTCGAGTTCGGCCAGACGCGCCGCTTCGTCGGCCAGCGAGGCGGTGGCTTCAGTTTCCCGTTCGGCGATGTCGATGCCGATCGCCTTCTCCCGGCTGATGATGGCCAGTTCGGTATGCAGCGCCTCAATGCGCTGGCGGCTGTCGTCCACTTCGGCCGGCGTGGCGTGCAGGCTGATGGCGACCCGGGCGCAGGCGGTGTCGAGCAGGCTGACCGACTTGTCCGGCAACTGGCGGGCCGGGATGTAGCGGTGCGCGAGCTTGACGGCGGCTTCCAGCGCCTCGTCGAGAATCTGCACTTTGTGGTGTTTTTCCATGGTGCTGGCGACGCCGCGCATCATCAGGGTGGCGCGGGTTTCGTCGGGTTCGTCCACCTGTATGGTCTGGAAGCGGCGGGTCAGGGCCGGGTCTTTCTCGATGTGTGTCTTGTATTCGGCAAAGGTGGTGGCGCCGATCATGCGCAGCGTGCCGCGGGCCAGGGCCGGCTTGAGCAGGTTGGCAGCGTCGCCGGTACCGGCTGCGCCGCCGGCCCCGACCAGGGTGTGGGTTTCGTCGACAAAGAGGATGATCGGTTTCGGGCTGGCCTGAACCTCGTCGATCACCGAACGCAGGCGCTGCTCGAACTCGCCCTTCATGCTGGCGCCGGCCTGCAGCAGGCCGACATCGAGGGCGAGCAGTTGCGCTTCCTTGAGGCTGGGCGGCACATCGCCGCGCGCAATGCGCTGGGCGAAACCTTCGACGACCGCCGTTTTGCCGACACCGGCTTCGCCGACCAGGATCGGGTTGTTCTGCCGGCGACGCATCAGGATGTCGATGGCTTGGCGGATCTCGTCATCGCGGCCGACGATCGGGTCCATCTTGCCGCTGCGTGCCTGTTCGGTCAGATCGGTGGTGAATTTCTTCAGGGCTTCCTGCTTGCCCAGTGCGGCCGGTGCGATGGCGCCGCTTTCCTCACCCGGTGCACCACCATTCGGGGCACTCAGGCCATCTTCGACCGAGCCGCCGACGATATTGGCGAATTCTTCGGTCAGTGCATCGGGCCGCACGCGTTCGAACTGGCGGGAGATGGCCATCAGTGCATTGCGCAACGAGGGCGTCTTGAGCATGCCGACCAGCAAATGCCCGGAGCGGATCCGGCCGTCGCCGAACATCAGCGAGCTATAGACCCAGCCGCGTTCGACGGCCGTGTCGAGATTGGCCGAGAGGTCGGAGATCGAGGTCGAGCCACGCGGCAGACGGTCGAGGGCCGTCGTCAGGTCGGCGGCCAGGCGCGCCGCATCGATTTCGAAATGACGCAGGATGCGATGCAGGTCGGTATCTTCGTTCTGCAGCAATTGCTGCAGCCAGTGTTCCAGTTCGACGTAGGGATTGCCGCGCAGCTTGCAGAAGACGGTGGCGCCTTCCATCGATTTGTAGGCCATGCTGTTGAGTTTGCCGAACGAGGCTACTCGACTGATTTCGCTCATGCGTGTCTCTCTTTGGATAGGTGGATGTTGTTGATCATGCCGGCCTGGCCAGCAGGCGTTCGGCATCGAGTACCAGGTCGTCGGCGTCGCGGTTGCCCGGGCGCCGGCCGAGCCAGCTCGTCCAGCCGAGCCGGGCGCCGCGCCCCAGTTCAAGCGGCGGGACTTCGTCGTGTTGCAGTTTCAGGCGGACATCCCAGGCCAGTTCGCCGTTGCTATAGAGCGCCACCCAGTCGGCCAGGCGCTGCAGGGTGTCGGCGCCGGGCAGGAAATCCCGGTATTGCGCCAGGCTCATCGGACCGATGTGGATCCGGAACTTGCTCTGCCGGTCCCAGACCCGGCGGCCGAGTACGGCATCGACGCCGAGTCGGCTGCGGCCGAGGTGCGAACGGTCGCGGTCGCGCAGTTGCAGCCAGTGACCGACGTATTGCTCGACCTCGACCGGCAATTCGAAATAGCTGGCGAGCAGCATCTGCAGGCCTTCGGCATTGCGTACCTGGCGGGCGAGCAGACCGGCATGGAAGCGCTTGGCGTTGTCCGGCACCTGGTCGCGCTGTTCCAGCCCGGGCTGGCCGAGGCCGATCAGCGAGCCGACATAGGTTGCGAAGCGGTCCTGCTGTGGCCGGTCGAGGCTGACCGTCGGTTGCGCCTGAGCCCAGGCGCGGTAGAACAGTGCGAGGAAGCGGTGGTGAATGAGGTCGAGGAAACGCACGAAGGTGTGGTCGCCGAAATGCAACTGGCGATGTCGGGCGTGTTCCGTGAAATGCAGGGGCAGCGGGCCGTTCGGGCCGAGCAGGCCGAAGAAGCGGACTTCCAGGCGGGGCGGCGCTTTGTCCTGCGTCTTGAAGGAGGACAGACTGGCCGGGGCGAACGACAGCGAGGCTTCCTGGCCCAGGCGCACCGGCTCGTCCTGCGGACGCAGGGCGCTCGCCCAGCGCGGCTGGTCGGGAAAGGCGCATTCGATGCGGCGCATCGTTTGCAGGAAATCGAAGGCCCAGGGTTCGCGAGCCAGCGCGGCGAACAGCTCTACAGAATCGTGCGCTTGCCGCATCGGGGCTCTCCGCGCATGATCTCGCCGCGCGAGAGCGAGTGCAGCGTGGTCTGGGTGAAACTGTTGAGCGAGGCGTGCCGGGCCAGGAAATGGTCCATGACACTGCCGAAGATGAAGGCGCTGCCGCCCTCGAAGGCCGTTTCATCGATTTTCAGCGCGATCTCCAGGCCGCGGCCGAAGCAGATCGGGCCGGGGAAGGGCAGGCGGGCGGTGACCGGTTTGACACTGACCGACTTCAGCCCCTCGATCTGGCGCCGCATGGTGCTATCGGCGCTTGCCGCATAGAGCTCGAGCATTTCGCGCAGCGCGCCGGCGCCTTCGTCAGGGTCGGCATTGACCAGCGAGTAGTGATTGAGCGCCAGGTGACTGATCAGCCGCCAGGCCGTGGCCCCCTCCGCCAGCATGCCATAGGGCCGCGACGGGCCGCGTACGCAGCGGATGGCTTCGAGCGGCGCGGCAATGCCGAGCGAGAAATCGGTCTGCTTGTTGCCCTGGGGCATCACGATGGGCAGGTCGCGGTTGGTGCACAGGGCCTGCATGGAGAGCTGGCGCAGGTCGGCCCGATACGGGGCTTCGCGCGGGTCGACCAGGGAGAGGAAGAGCTCGCTGCCGATATAGCCGGTGCGTGGCCCGTGTTTCTTCTGCTTTTCCGAGAGCAGTCGCGGTTCGCGGCGGCAGCTGTAGTAGGCCTGGGCGTTGCCGATGGCGGAATGGAAATCGGCGTAGAAAGGCAGGAAGCGCTGTTCCTCGTGCGAGCCATGGAAATGGCCGAGCACCTCGCTGAGTTCGTAGATCTCGTAGTCCATCGGCCGGGTCCGGTCGGCGACGACGTGGAATTCGTGGCTGCTGTCGTTGATGTGGATGCGGTCGATGCGCTTCGGGAAGAGGTTGATGGCCGGCGTGCAGTGCAACAGGAAATTGCTGTCATCAACGACGTTTTCGAGCACGGCATTGCCCTGGCCAAAGAGCAGGACCAGTTCGATTTCCTCGTTGGCCCGGGCCAGGGCCGGCGCCAGTCCGCCGACGTCGAAGAACAGGAAACGCTCCGGGAAAGAAAAGTACTCCTGGACCAGCCGGTAGCCATCGAAGCTGCGCTGTGCATTCGGCAGCAGCGCCTGATCGTCGGCGTAGCCGCTGAGCCGGATCTGGTCCGGCGCGATGAAGTGTTGCCAGTCGGTCTTGCCGCCCGTCGGGCGGACCAGGGCGCCGAGGCTTGAGGCGCCGATCAGTTCGCATAGCTTGTAGGCAACTTCGGTGGCGCCACCGAGGTGCAGGTTCAGGGTGTCGAGCGACAGCTGGCTGAACTTCAGGCCACCGGTGGTGCGCAAGGTCAGCCGTACCCCGCCGCGCACCCGGCCGGCCAGCGGCAGCTTGGCGAGCGGCAAGTCGGCGGCGAAGCTGAAGTAGCGCGCCTGGGTCAGTTCGATCGGCCACAACTGGATTTCGTGCGCGGTGCGGAATTCGCAGGCGGTGTTGTCTTCCTTGCCGGGCGTGCCGTGAAAAGGCGCGCCGCGCGGCAGGGTGAAGCCGCGCGCCAGATTGGCCTCGCCGGGGATCGGGCGGAACTGGGCGATCAGCATGGCCGGCGTCGGCGCCAGGTAGTGCGGATGCAGCATCTCCAGCAGGCGCTGCGTGAAGCGCGGGAACTCGGCGTCGAGCTTGATCTGGATACGGGCGGCAAGGAAGCCGGCGCCTTCGAGCAGGCGCTCGACATAGGGGTCGGCTACCTCGATGCCGTTCATGCCGAGTCGGCCGGCGATTTTCGGGTATTGGCGGGCGAACTCGGCACCCATCTCGCGCAGGTGCAGGAGTTCCTGGTTGTAATAGCGTAAAAGCCGTGGATCCATGGCGTCGTCAGTAGTTGCCGAGATCGCGGACGGCGATCTGCCCGCTTTCCAGATCGATTTCGGTATGCAGCAGCAACTCCAGCGGGACCGGCTGGGCCCAGATATGCGCCGAGATGCGGACGCCGATGACGTTGTGCCAGTCGAGCAGGCTTTCCTGCTGCTCGCTGCTGACTTGCAGGCTGCCCGGGATGATGCGTGGCTCGAAGCGCAGCAGCGAATTGCGGATGGCCCGTTCAAGATCGGTGATGTCGAGCGAGGAGGCGGTTTCGCCGGAAAAGCAGGGCATGCCGTAGTTGAGCACCGAGTTCTCGACTTCCGGCCAGCTGGCGATGCCATCACTGCTCGGCGGCCGTATGGCGTTGAGCATCCAGCTCAGGTCGCGCAGCACGGCGGCGCGCAACTGACTGCGACTGAGGACTTGGGCCTCCCTGGCTTCGCTGCTCCGGTCGGGGGCGTCGTCTTGCAGGCGGTCGAGCAGGGCGGGTTGCAGGCGGTCGAGTGGCAGCAGGTCAGCCATCGAGTGCGCCAGGCAAGCTGTCGGTGTTGTCGAACTGGATGCTGCGTACGGCGAGCAGGGGATATTCGCCGGCCTCTGTGACCAGCAGACGTTGGCCGAGCCCGCGGTAGTTGCCGCCGTATTCCAGCCATTCGGTGCGCCGGCCGAGCTTGATGGCGCCATCGGCGGCATTTTCCGAGTCCGGGTAGCGGCTCGGGATCACCCCGACGGCCTCGCCACCATTGGCAAACAGGAAGTGGGCCGGGGCCCAGACAAAATCGCGCAGGTCGACCGGTGGCTCGATGTCGATGCGGGCCAGTCGCGAATAGGGAATCCAGTAGTAGCTGCCATTGATCACCGCTTCGCAGACCGGGCCCAGGCGGCTGTCGGCATCGGCCAGCCAGGCGAAGGCCTGGCCGTCGATCTGGCCGCTCGTCGCGGGGGCGAGGTCGAAGGCCTGGTCGCGCAGGGCGAGCGCCGCAGCATGGTCGCCCCGGCCCGCCGTCAGTTGTGATTCGATCAGCAAGGCCAGCCATTGTTCCGGCTCGCCGAAAAGCAGCGGCACGCGCGTGCCGGCAAATACACCGCTGCGCAGCATCTCGCAGCGCAGCGCGGCGCGGTACATCTGGGCCATGGCCAGGGTCGAGGCATCGAGTTCGGTAGCGACATCAAGCTGCTTGAGGGCGCGTTCCCACTGGCCGAGCACGGCCAGCAACTGGAACAGGAAGACGCGCAGCCTGGCCTCGCCCGGCTGGGCCCGGATGGCTGCCTGCAACTGACTGAGGGCGCTGTCCGGATCGCCGGCCCGCAGGCAGGCTTCGGCATCGGCGGCGTTCTTGGGGAGAGGGGTCATGCCGGCCTGTTTCCTTGAGGGGCTGATTATTGGGGGGTGAGATCGGTTTCGAAGCGGGAAACGGCGTTGCCGCAGCCGCTGCTTTCCTGACCGCGGTATTCAATGGCGATTTTCTGGAAGGAGATGGCGATCTGCTCGTGTACCGGATCGGTGGCGCCACCACTGCCGGACAGTTCTACCGAACGAATGCGGGCATTTTCCAGGGTCATGGTCAGAAACTCGACGGCGGCACTGCCGCCGGCCTTGCGCGCGGTGAGCACGGCCCGCTTGATCGGTTCGTTGGAGCGCAGCGCGACGAGCAGCGCGGTGCTGGCGCGGTCGAAGCTCTTGGCGACAATCAGTTCACTGGCGGAAACCTGGCTGGCGCCCCCGGTGCGGCCGCCGGCCGTGGCCGTGGCGCTGGCGTTGCCCTGCATGCCCCAACTCCATGAGTGAATGTCGATTTCACCTTCATGCTGTGCGTCCTGGGCTTCGCCCTTGATCGGGCCCATGCGAGCACCTTCGATTTTCAGAAACATGTCGCTGGTGGCCATGGCGGATTCCTGTTACGGGGATGATTGCCGGCTGACGCCGGCGAAGCGGGTAAACCTGTGACTGGCGTGGCGGCCCGGGTAAGGGCTGCCACGCCATGCCGGATAGTCTGTGCTTACTTGTCCTGGTTCTTGGCGATGTCCCAGTTGGCAGTCATCGTGGTGCCTTGGCCGCCGGTCTTGTCCTGGGTGGTGTACTCGTACTTGAATTTGGCAAAGTTCAGCGTGACATTTTCGGTGAGGCGATCTTCGCCACCGCTGCCGCCGGTGTTCACCGAGCTGATGATGACTTCTTCCATGCTGATCTTGATGTACTCGAGCGGGGTCTTGCCGGCCTTGCGCACGGTCAGCAGGGCCTTGTCGAAGTGTTCGCCGTTGCAGCAGGCCTGGATCAGCGCGTGGCTCGAGGCATCGATGTATTTGGTGAAGGAAATGTCCTGCACGTGGACCTTGCCCGAACCGCCGCCGCCACCGATGTGGGTGCTGCTCGACTGGCTCATGCCCCAGCTCCAGGCCAGAACATCGATCGAGTCCTTGTGATTGCCGTCTACCGATTCGCCCTTGATGTTGCCAAGCTTGAGAAACATATCGACTGCCATGCTTGTATTCTCCTATTACAGATTTTGATAATGCGAGTTGAGTCCAGGGGGCTGGACGAGGTGGTATTTCCGTTGCTCTGGATCAGGCTGCCTTGGCCGAGGGAAGTTTGGAGACCAGGCGCAGCGAAACGGTGAGACCTTCCAACTGGTAGTGCGGACGAAGGAAGAACTTCGAGGTGTAGAAGCCGGGGTTGCCTTCGATTTCCTCGACCACGACCTCGGCTGCCGCCAGCGGACGACGCGCCTTGGTGGCTTCGGAGGAGCGCGCCGGATCGCCATCGACGTAATTCATGATCCAGTCCTGCAGCCAGCGCTGCATGTCGGCGCGTTCCTTGAACGAGCCGAGCTTGTCGCGGACGATGCATTTCAGGTAATGGGCGAAACGGCAGGAAGCGAACAGGTAGGGCAGGCGGGCACCGAGATTGGCGTTGGCCGTGGCATCCGGATCGTCGTATTCAGCCGGCTTGTGCAGCGACTGGGCACCGATGAAGGCGGCGAAGTCGGAGTTCTTCTTGTGCACCAGCGGCATGAAGCCATTCTTGGCGAGTTCGGCTTCGCGCCGGTCGGAGATGGCGATCTCGGTCGGGCATTTGATGTCCACCCCGCCGTCGTCGGTCGGGAAACTATGCACGGGCAGGCCCTGCACGGCGCCACCCGACTCGATGCCGCGAATGCGCGAGCACCAGCCGAATTCCTTGAACGAGCGGTTGATATTGACCGCCATGGCGTAGGCGGCGTTCGACCAGGTGTATTTGCTATGGTCGGCGGCGCCGGTTTCTTCCTCGAAATCGAATTCCTCGACCGGGTTGGTCCGCGCGCCATAGGGCACGCGGCTGAGGAAACGGGGCATCGCCAGGCCGATGTACTTGGCGTCGTCTGATTCGCGCAGCGAGCGCCAGGCGGCGTATTCCGGCGTGGTGAAGATTTTCGTCAGGTCGCGCGGGTTGGCGAGTTCCTGCCAGGAGTCCATCTGCATGATGGTCGGCGAGGCGCCGGTGATGAACGGGGTGTGCGCAGCGGCACTGATCTTGGCCATTTCGCCAAGCAACTCGACATCGGGCGGGCTCTGGTCGAAGTGGTAATCACCGACCAGGCAGCCGTAGGGCTCGCCGCCGAATTGACCGTATTCTTCCTCATAGACGCGCTTGAACAGGGGGCTCTGGTCCCAGGCCGTGCCCTTGTAGCGTTTGAGGGTTTTGCCGAGCTCGGCCTTGGTGATGTTGAAGACACGGATCTTCAGCATTTCATCGGTCTCGGTGTTGTTCACCAGATGGTGCAGGCCGCGCCAGGCGCCCTCGAGCTTCTGGACATCTTCGTGGTGCAGGATGAGGTTGACCTGCTCGGTGAGTTTCTGGTCGAGTGCAGCGATGATCGATTCGATCGATTTGACAACATCGTTGCCAATCAGGGTGCTCTGCGACAGGGCCTGTTCGGCCAGGGTGCGCACGGCGTTTTCGACGGCGCTGCGCGCTTCGTCGGTCTTCGGGTTGAATTCCTGGCGGAGCAGGGATTCAAACTCGCCGCCCTGGGTTGCCAAAATGCCGCCCTGGGCTTCGTTCTGTACTTGTGTATCAGCCATGCTGAATTCCTCGACTTCGGATGTGGACTGGGAATAGGGAGAGAATGAAACGCTGGCTCACTTGGCCGGCTGGTCTTCCGGTTTGGGGGCGGCCGCCAGGCTCTGGAGCAGCGCCGGATCCTGCAGTACCTTGGCAATCAGTTCCTCGGCCCCGGTCTTGCCATCCATGTAGGTGATCAGGTTGGATAGCTGCTGGCGGGCGGTGAGCAGCTTGTTGAGCGCGTCGACCTTGCGGGCGATGGCGGCCGGCGAGAAATCGTCCATGCTTTCGAAGGTGAGTTCGATGTTGAGGTTGCCTTCGCCAGTCAGCGTATTGGGCACCTGGAAGGCGGCCCGCGGCTTCATCGATTTCATGCGGCTGTCGAAATTGTCGACGTCGATTTCCAGGAACTTGCGGTCGGCGACCGGGGCCAGCGGATCGCTCGGCTTGCCGGAGAGGTCGGACAGGACGCCCATGATGAACGGCAGCTGGACCTTTTTCTCGGCACCGTAGAGTTCGACGTCGTACTCGATCTGGACGCGCGGGGCGCGGTTGCGTGCGATGAATTTCTGACTGCTGCTCGACATGTTGATTCTCCGTCAGGAAAAAGTGGCGTTGGTGACTGCGTGTGGTGGCTCGGGAAAGGCTGGGCTTAGCCTTGCGGCTCGCGATGAAGCTGGCCGCCGACCATGCGTTCGGTCTGCTCGAGGGCGTCCGGGGCAAGTTCGACAATGGCTTCGAGGAAGTTCATGTCCATCACCCGCTGGGCGCGGCGCAGCAGCCATTGCGCGGGGTTGGTCGGTTCGGTGCGCTCAAGGTGGGCGACCAGCCGGTCGATGGTGGCGATGACGTCGGCGCGTGAGCGGATTTCGCCCGTGGCAGATGGCGCGCTGGACGTAGCGGCAGCGACTGGCGGGAGCGCCGTGCCGCTTTCATCCGCGGGGCTGTCGGTGCTGCTGGCCGCCGGGACAAGGCCGGACAGCAGCTGTTGCACCGCAGACAGGGGGCTATTCAGGGTGTCGAAGTCGAGGCTCGCGCTGGCACCGATTTGGTCCTGCAGGTGGCTGGATAACCGGCGGACCAGTTGCGGGGTGGCGCTGATCATTTCGGCGAGTCCGGGGTCGGCAGAGATTGCTTCGCCCAGCATGCCGCTGACCTGCGACTGGGAAAGCGCCTGTTCGCCTTCGCGGGCGACGAGCCTGCCCAGGCTGACTTCGATATCGCGTACCGCCAGTTCGCCCGCTTGGCGCGAGCGCAGCAGCCAGCTGGCCCGCAGGTCGGCGACGATGGCGTCATTGGCGACCAGCGGCGCCAGGGCGTTAACCCGCATCGTGGGGTCGTTGTTGTCAGTGCTGTCGAGCTCGGGGTGGACCTGTGTCCAGTATTGTTCGAGGTAGCCAAGAATCAGCCGCAGGCCGAACTGGAGACCGCCGAAACCCTCGGTGTGCAGCAGGGCGCGGGTGTAATAGACGGCGACCCGGATATCGCGTGTGCGTTCGAGCAGGCTTTCAGCCAGCCGGCGAACTTCTGGCCAGTTCGGCTCCTGGCCTTCGATGGTGACGCGCTTGCCGCCGTCGCTGGTGAACTCCTGGCTGGCCTGCTGGCGGGACACTTCTTCGAGTTGCAGAAAATCAGGCGCGTATTCCAGATTGGGGCCGCACGGCTGCTCAGTACTCAGAGGGCGTAGTAGCGCGTCGAGGTCGATATTCAGAGACATGTTCAAGATTTTGGGAGTGCCGATGGTCCGCTGCCCTAGGTGATGTTTGGTCCGGAATCCCTTTGGCGAATGACCGTTGCTTTGTCAATGTCATGCTGGATGTAGTGAATTCCGGAATCGGTCGATATAATAATTCAATAAATTTTTTTGTCATCAAAGAATGCCAAAAAAATAATGTCAGCAGGCTTCTTGTTTATGTTATCGGGGAAAAGATTTGTCATTGTGTGCGGCGGGGAAAAATTGGGGCTTGCCTGTCCGCTATCGGCTTTTCCCGACGCGGAGCGGTGTAAATGGGAGCCCCGAAAATCAGCGAATGATCGACCCCGCCTGCCCGAGTCGTTCCGCGGTCCTGGGCTTCGCAGCGAACTTCCTTTCGTCCGGGTGGCTCGGCCGGGCGTTGCTGTTACTGCTGGTTGGCCTGCTCGCTGCCTGCACCAAACTTCCGATCATGCCATCGAAGCCGGATCCCACCCGGATCGGTATTCGCCTGAACGCGGCGGCAACGGTAAACGTCGATGCACGGGGGCGCTCGATGCCGGTGGTAGTGCGCACTTACATACTGAAGAATGCTTCCGCCTTCGAGGCGGCTGACTTCTTTTCGCTTTTTGAGCGTGACAAACAGGTACTCGGCGAGGCGATGATGGTGCGTGAGGAAGTGGCGCTGATCCCCGGTCAGACGCGTACGCTGGATCTCGTGGAAGTCGAAGGGGGCCGGGTGGTGGCTGTCTTCGCGGCATTTCGCGAAATTGACCGGGCCGTGTGGCGGGCCAGTGTACCGCTCGTTGCCAATCGGATAAACGAGATCGTGCTGACCCTTCAGGACAATCGCGTCGAACTTTCTTCGTCGCTCGGCTCGGCTTTCCTGCCCGTCCTGCCGCGGCCCGTGTCGGTCGCCAAGCCGGCGCTGCCGGCCTTGTCCTTGCCGGGTTCGATTGAAGCGCCGGCCATACCAGCCATGCCGGCCATACCAGCCATGCCGGCCGTGCCGACTGTTCCGGCCATTCCGGCGGTTCCCGATGTTGCTCTCCCTGCATCGGCAGTTCCGGCTGTTTCCATTACGACGCCATCCGTTCCGGCCGTTTCCATTACGACGCCATCCGTTCCGACTGTCTCCATCCCTACACCCGCCATCCCGACACCGTCAGTCAGCACGCCGGCCTGGCAATTCTCCATTCCCGTCAGGTAGTTCGACTGCATAAATCAAGTCAGCAGAGGAAAGTATTGTCCATGTCATGGTTCAGCAAGGTCATCTGGTCAGAGGGGCTGTTCCTGCGCCCGCAACATTTCCAGCAACAAGACCGGCATGCCGAGTGGCGTGCCGAAGCGCTTCGCCACCAACTGCAGCCGAATGGCTGGGGTTATTCGGCGCTCGAACTGGACGAAGCCGCGCTGGCCATCGGCAAGATCGTCGTGCGCGCCGCCAGCGGCATCCTGCCCGATGGCACGCCATTTGATTTTCCGGCGGCGCATGAGGGGCCGGTCGCTTTCGATTTTCCGGCCGATGCCAAGGATGTTCTGGTTGTCATGGTCTTGCCGCTGCATCGTGTTCTGCTGCCGGAATGCAGCATTGATGGTGACGATGCCCTGGCGCGTTACAGCATCGCCGATGCCAGTTTGCCGGATGCCGCCGGTGGCGGCGGGGCGGCCGAGATCGTGCAGGTCGGCCGGCCACGCCTGGAGCTCGGGCTGACAGACGAGTTCTCCGACGCCTTCGTGCGCATTGGTGTGGCGCGCGTCACCGAGCGGCGGCCCGACGGCAGCTTGTTGCTCGATCGCGGCTATATTCCGCCGGTCCTGGCTTGCAGCGCGGCGCCGCAGCTGGTCTCGATGCTCCGCGAAGTCATCGGTTTGCTCGGCCAGCGCTCGGATGCGCTGGCCGGTCGGATGAGTCAGGCCGGCACCGGCGGCGTCGCCGAGATTGCCGATTTCCTGTTTCTGCTGGCGGTCAATCGTCACCTGCCCGTGGTCAGCCATCTCGAACAGTTGCGGCCCTTGCATCCGGAACGCCTCTACAGTCAGTTGCTGGCCCTGATGGGCGAACTGGCCAGCCTGACCGCCATGGACCGCCGTCCGCCGGTGATGCCGGCCTATCGCCACGAGGCGCTTGAGGAGTGCTTTGACCGGGTCATGCGGGAGATCCGCCGTGGCCTGTCGGCCATTCTCGAACAGAATGCCGTGCAGATTCCGCTGCAGGATCACAGTCAGGGGCGCTACGTCGGCATCGTGGCCGACCGCGGCCTGTTGCGCCAGGCCGGGTTCGTGCTGGCCGTCGGAGCGCAGATGCCGGCCGAGGCCTTGCGGACGCGCTTCCCGACCCAGGCCAAGCTCGGTCCGGTGGAAAAGATTCGCGAACTGGTCAATCTGCAACTGCCGGGCATCGCCTTGCGTCCGTTGCCGGTTGCGCCGCGCCAGATCCCTTTCCATGCCGGCTTCACCTATTTCGAACTCGATAACGGTGGCGACCTCTGGAAGCAGCTGGATACCTCGGGCGGTCTGGGCATGTATGTGACCGGCGATTTTCCGGGGCTGGAGGTCTCTTTGTGGGCCATCCGCGCCTGAGTTCGCCCGGACCGGACATGCCGTGCTTCTCCGAGACAGCCGGAGCGGCCTGGCGCCGGCCGGCTTTAAAGGTCAAATAAACGATGACGAACAACGATCCTTTTGCTCCACCCGTGGGTGAGCGGACCCTGATGATTCCCAATCCCGGAGCCCGCGGCGAGCGCTCAGCGGCGGCAACCCGCTTCGCTTTTGAACGCGTCGAATTGTCCGCCCTCGACTGGACGCTCGGCCTGAATCCGCTGGTTGCCGCGGCCAATCCGCTGCTCAATCTGGTGCCACAGTTACGCCAGGCCCATCATCCCGATCCGGCCGGCTTGCGCGAGATACTGGCGCGCGCCGTGCAGGCTTTCGAAGCCCGGGCGCGCGAGGTCGGGGTGCTCAACGAGCATGTCATCGGGGCGCGTTATGCGCTGTGCACCTTTCTTGACGAGGCGGCGGCAAATACGCCGTGGGGCGAGAAGACCTGGGCGCAAGGCAGCTTGCTGGTGCAGTTCCACAACGAGGCGTGGGGCGGCGAGAAATTCTTTCATCTGCTCGCCAAACTGGCCGAGCAGGCGTCGGCTCATCGCCATCTGCTCGAGCTGTTTTATATCATCCTGTCGCTCGGTTTCGAGGGGCGTTACCGCGTACTGCAGAATGGCCGGGCCCAACTCGAAGCGGTTCGCGAACGCCTGGCGCAGATGATCCTCAAGGAGCGCGGCGAGCCGGTGCGCGAACTGTCGCCGCAGTGGAAAACGACGGCCAATGCCGCCCGTCCGCTGCGCGACCTGCTGCCGATCTGGGTTGTCGCAGCGCTTGCCGCAATGGTCCTGGCCGTGATCTATCTTGCCGCATCCTATGCGCTGAACCGTCATTCCGACCCGAGCTTCGCGCAGGTGCTCGGCCTCCGGGTTCCGCCGCCGGTCGCGCTGGTCCAGCCGGCCGCCGCGGCGC